>NZ_JBFAHR010000015.1:0-148936 GCF_040654275.1 Nocardia sp. NPDC050717 | reverse complement strand
ATCTCGGCGAGCAGGTGACCGTAGTCGGGTTCGTCCACGCCCATCATCTGCTGCATCGCCTTCGACGACAGACCCACCTTGTGCCCGACCACCTTCGCACCGTTGTGGATCCGGTCCCGGATATTGAGCAGCTGGATCTCATACGCGTCGACCACATCGATCCCCGGATACCGGTCGACGAGCGGGGACACCGCCACCCGATCCCGCTCCGCCCGCGCCAAATCGGCGGCGACCTCGGCGCGCACACTGGCTGTCAGCATCCTGATTTCCTCTTCTCCTCTGATGTGCTCATCCCATGCTCGCTGTCGAGAGGGGTGGACAGGTCGGGGTCTCCCGCTGGATGGACCGGAAATCGGGACCGGCCGGGAATCGTGGCGCACACCACGACCAGCACGACGGTCACCGCCGCGATACTCACGAACACGAGATGCACAGCGGCGGACAGATTCTCCGGTGACGGCGCCCCGGCGCCGTCGAGGCGGGCGTTGACGAGCGCACCGAACACCGCCAGGCCCACAGCGCTGCCCAGCGACCGCGCGAACATGTTGGCCGAGGTGACGACGCCGCGTTCGGTCCACGCCGCGCTCGTCTGCGCCGCGATCAACGTCGGCGTGGCCACCAAGCCCATGCCGGCGCCGACCACGAAACACGAGGCCCCGACCTGCCACAGCGGCGAACCCTCGTCCAGCAGCAGGGTCGTCGCCGTGCCGAGCGCCGCGACGCCGCTGCCGAGCACGGCGCAGGTGCGGAACCCGAAGCGCAGGTACACCTTTCCCGCCTGCGCGGCACTCAGCGGCCAGCCGAGGGTGAGCGCGCCGGTGACGATGCCCGCCACCAGCGCGCTGGTCCCGAGCACACCCTGATTGAACATCGGCACGTACGTTGTGAACCCGAACAGCAGCGCGCCGCCGAGCATCGAGGCCACACTGCCGGCGATCACCACCCGGCGGGTGAACAACCACAACGGCAGGATCGGCCGCGCCGCCCGCGCCTCGACCGCCACGAAGAGCGCGAGCGACACGGCGGCGCAAACGAACACGCCCAGTCCGGTCGGCGAACCCCACGCCCACGCCCGACCGCCCTCCAGCAGCCCGAGCACCAGCGCCCCCGCGCCGAGCGTCAGCAACACCGCACCCGCGTAGTCGACGCGATGGCGCCGCCGCGGGACCGATTCGTGGAAGTGGCGGATCAGCATCCACCCGGCCAGGGCCGCGACCGGCAGGTTCACCAGGAATATCCACCGCCAGCCCAGATAGTCGGCGAAGACACCACCGAGCAGCGGTCCGGTCACCGAGGCGACCGCCCACACCCCAGCCAGATAGCCCTGCACCGTGGCCCGTTCGGACAGCGTGTAGAGATCACCCGCGATGACCATGGTGGTCGGCTGGATGGCGCCCGCCCCGATGCCCTGGATCGCGCGGAACGCGATCAACGCCACCATGCTGGTGGCCAGCCCGCACAGCAGCGAACCGAGCGCGAACACCACGACACCGAACAGCATCACCGGCTTGCGGCCGAACGTGTCGGCCAGCGCGCCGTAGATCGGCACCGTCACGGCCTGCCCGAGCAGATAGATCGTGAACAGCCACGGGAACAGCGCGAAATCGCCGAGGCTGTCGGTGATCGACAGCACCGCCGTCGCCAGGATCGTCGAATCGAGGGCGACCAGGGCGGTGGCGAGCATGAGCGAGGCGAGCACGGGTCCGCGTTCGGAGCCGAAGCCGACCTCGGCGCGCACGGTATCGGTTGCCACAGCACACCTTCCGGGTCAGAAGCGGATGCGGACGCTGTCGGTGCGCGGGCGGGCCTGGCAGGCGAGGGTGTATCCGGCGTCGATGTCGTCCTGGTCGAGGACCCCGGTGCTGTCCATGGTGACCTCGCCGTCGACCACGGTGCACGCGCACGACCCGCACTCGCCCTCGCGGCACGAATACGGCACGTCCAGGCCGTCGGAGAGCATCACGTCGACCAGGGTGCGCGAGCGCGGCCAGCGCAGGGCGTGCACCTCGCCGTCGAGCTCCACCTCCACCTCGGCCGCGTCAGCGGAGTCGGCGGGGTCGAGCGGCTCGGGCTCGGCGAACGGGTCACCGGTCAGCGACACGAACACCTCGGTGGTGACGCGCTCGCGCGGCCAGCCGGCCCCGGCCAGGGCCTCGGTCACCGCGGCCATGAACGGGGCCGGACCGCAGACGAACGACTCGAACGAGCCGTACGGCGCGGCGAACGCGGCCAGCCGCGCCGCCGAGGGCAGGCCCTGCAGGGACTCGAGCCAGTGCGTCACCTGCAGCCGCTCCGGGTACCGCTCCGCCAGTTCGCGCAGCGCGTCGGCGAAGATCACCGACTCCGCGCCCCGATTGGCGTAGAACAGCACCACCCGGCCGGTCCCTCCTGCCAGGGCCGAGCGCAGGATCGACATGACCGGGGTGATGCCGCTGCCGCCCGCCCACAGCAGCAGATCGGTGTCGAGCGAGGCCGGGGTGAAGGTGCCCAGCGGGGGCAGGACGTCGATGGTGTCCCCGGCGGAGATGTTGTCGCACAACCAGTTCGAGCCGTAGCCGTCGGCGGTGCGCTTGATCGTCACCCGCGGTGGCTCACCCGTCAGCGGGGAACTGGCCAGCGAATAGCACCGGGCCACCGGGGCGGGCCGGTCACTCGGGATACGCAGCGTGAGGAACTGGCCGGGCCGGTAGGCGAAACGGTCGGCGGCGTCGGCGGGAACGTCGAAGACCAGCGAACGGGCGTCCGCGGTCTCCTCGATCACCTCCGCCACGCGCAGCGTCACCACCCGCGAGCTCCGCGAGACCTCGGCAGTCGCACTCGTCACTGGTGTCCTCCTCCGTCACTGAACCGGTGTTCGGCCCACCGTCGCAGGGTGGCGGCGGTGGTGGCGATGCCGATCCCGGTGGACGGGAGACGGTCACGGACTGCCCGCTGACCGGGAAGACGGGGCGGAGGGCACCGGCGCCGGCCCTAGCGTCGGCGCCGTGGACACTCGAACCTCCGGGGGCGCCCGATGAACCGCATGCAGAACACAGTCGCCCTGGTGACCGGCGCGGCCGGGGGCATGGGCCGCGCCCACTGCCGCCGGCTGGCCGAGGAAGGCGCCGACATCATCGCCGTCGACATCGAGGCCGCCGCCGCGGGCCTGGCGGAAACGGCCGCCGAGGTCGAGGCACTGGGCAGGCAGTGCGTGACCGCGACGGCCGATGTGCGTGACCAGGCCGCGCTGGACGTCGCCGTCGCCGACGGCGTCGCCGCGCTCGGCCGCCTCGACGTCATCGTGGCCAACGCGGGCGTCTATCGCGACCACGCCCTGTCCTGGGAGATGCCCGACCAGGACTGGCAGCTCACGATCGACATCAATCTCACCGGCGTGTGGCACACCGTGCGCGCCGGGGTGCCCGCCCTGTCCGACGGCGGCTCGGTGGTGATCGTCAGCTCCATCAACGGCATCATCGGCGCGGCGAACTCGGCGCACTACGCCACGAGCAAGCACGCCGTGGTCGGCCTGGCCAAAACCCTGACCAACGAGCTGGGACCGCGCGGCATCCGGGTGAACACGGTGCACCCGGGCTCGGTGGCGACACCGATGATCCTCAACGACGCCGTCTACGCCAAGCTCCGCCCCGACCTGCCGAACCCGACCCAGCAGGACGCGGCCGAGGTGCTGGCGGCGCGCACGGTGCTGCCGGTGCCGTGGGTGGACCCGATCGACGTGAGCAACGCCGTGCTCTTCCTCGCATCCGACGAATCCCGTTACGTGACGGGAACCCAGGTCGTCGTCGATGCCGGACTTACTCAGAAGGTGTGACATGGGACGGGTATCGAACAAGATCGCGCTGGTCACCGGCGCGGCCCGCGGCATCGGCCGCGCGCAGGCGATCCGCCTGGCCGAAGAGGGCGCCGACATCATCGCCGTCGACGTGTGCGGGCCCGTCGAGACCGTGGTCTCGCCCGGCGCGACCCCCGAGGATCTCGACGAGACCGTGCGCGCGGTCGCGGCCACCGGCAGGCGGATCGTGCCCGCCGTCGTCGACGTCCGGGACGGCGCGGCCCTGCGCGCGGCTGTCGACGCCGGGGTCGCCGAGCTCGGTGGGCTCGACATCGTCTGCGCGACAGCGGGAATCAGCTCCAGCGGTCCCGCGCTGGAACTGACCGAACAGCAGTGGCAGACGATGATCGACGTCAATCTCACCGGGGTGTGGCAGACCTGCAAGGCCGCGGCCCCGCACCTGATCAGCCGCGGCGGCGGCGCGATGATCCTCACCAGCTCCATCGCGGGACTGCGCGGGCTGGTCGGCGTCGCCCACTACACCGCCGCCAAGCACGGCGTGGTCGGGCTGATGCGCTCGCTCGCCAAGGAACTCGCGCCGCACCATGTCCGCGTGAACTCGGTGCACCCCACCAACGTGGACACCCCGATGATCCAGAACGACATGGTGCGCAAGGTGTTCCGGCCCGACCGGGAGAACCCCACCCGCGAGGAATTCGCCGAGGCGGCCGTGACGATGAACATGCTGCCGATTCCGTGGGTGGAACCGGTCGACATCGCCAACGCCACCCTGTTCCTCGGCTCCGACGAGGGCCGCTACGTCACCGCGGTCACCCTCCCCATCGACGCGGGCTCGACCCAGCGCTAGCGCGTCACGCCGCCGCGCCCCCGACCCCGGTCCACGCTGGACCGGGGTCGGGGGAGGTGGAAGCACCGGCCCGGTTCGCTTCGGGAGTGTCGTTCGTACGAGAAGCCCACAGGGCGGAACGGAGCACGATGATCACCCGCAACACCGCTCATCGGCGCATCGGCGCCGCACTCGGCGCGGTCGCTGTCGCATTGGGCTGCAGCGCCCTCGGCGCCCCGCCCGCCCTCGCGCAGGACTGCCGGCCCGCCACCGACACCTACTCCGTCGAAGAGCCCGCCACCGTGCCACCCGACGACGCGAACACCGGCGAGGGACCCACCGAGGACCACCGCCAGGTCGAGTACACCTGCTAGGACGCCGCGCGCCGGGGTCACCGGGTCGTGAGGGGCGCGATGAGACCAGCCAGGGCGGGCGGCAGCGGCTCGTGATGCACGACACCCAGGCGCTGGGTGGCGCGGGTGAGGGCGACGTAGAGTTCCGCCGCGCCGCGCGGGCCGTCGGCGAGGATCCGGTCCGGCTCGACGACGAGGACCGCGTCGTATTCGAGCCCCTTGGTGTCCGACACCGGCACCGTTCCCGGCATCCCCTGCGGTCCGATCACGACGCTGGTGCCGGGGCGGTCG
The DNA here is from genome assembly GCF_040654275.1 of Nocardia sp. NPDC050717. Classification (NCBI taxonomy): domain Bacteria; kingdom Bacillati; phylum Actinomycetota; class Actinomycetes; order Mycobacteriales; family Nocardiaceae; genus Nocardia; species Nocardia sp. NPDC050717. Next base: position 143,673 of record NZ_JBFAHR010000015.1, on the reverse strand, counting down.
GCCTCACTCCGTACGAATTCCTCGATCGCTTCGGCGAATCCGTCGTTGCCGACCCGGCGTGCCCATGGCTCGACGCCGCACGCGCGGACCGACTCCGGCGGGCGGACATCCGGTGCGAATTCGGCGAGCACCCCGGCGGCGACGGCCATGATCTCGGCGGGCGTGCGGTAGTTCACCGTCAGCACGCGGTAGGCCCAGCGGCCCGGCACATACCGGTCCATCACCGCCGCCCACGAGGTCGCGCCCGCGGGGGAGCGGCGCTGCGCCAGATCGCCCACCACCGTGAACGACTTGCCGGGGCACCGGCGCATCAGCACCCGCCAGTCCATCTCCGAGAGCTCCTGCGCCTCATCGACCACCACGTGGCGGTAGGTCCACTCCCGGTCCGCCGCGGCGCGCTCGGCGAGTTCCCTGGTGTCGCGCTCGAGGAAGCGTTCGGCCAGGTCTTCGCCGAAGAGCATGTCCTGGGCGAAGAGGTGGTCCTCGTCGTCCATGTGGTCCGCGCGGCCGACCATGGTGTCCTCGAGCACCCGGGCGGCGTAGGCGGCCTCGGCTCTGCGCTCGCGCTCGGCGGTGTCGTCGACCGGCTCGTGCGGGCCGAGCAGATCGACGAGTTCGTCGAGCAGGGGAACGTCCGACACCGTCCACGCCGCGCCGTCGGCGCGGTACAGCGACTCGTCGGCGCCGGCGGCGCGCAGCCGCTCCCGCGACGAATACAACTGCGCCAGCAGCGTTTCCGGTGTCAGGATCGGCCAGAGGTCGTCCAGTGCCGCGGTGAAGGCGCTGTTGTCGGCGAGCTCGGCGACCAGGTCCTCGCGCAATTGTTCCCACGCCTCGCGGTCGTCCCTGGTGAGCCAGCCCTTGCCGATGCGGCCGATGGCGCGCTCGGTGAGCACGTAGGTGATGATCTCGCGGAACACCGCGCGGGCCTCGTTGTGCGGTTTGCCCGCGGCCCGCGCTTCCTCGGTCGCCCACTGGGCCGTCTCGGCGTCGATCCGCACGGTGACATCGGCGAGCTCGATCGGCACCGGATCCACCGGCAGCCGTTGCCGATCGGCGACCGAGGCCGCGAGCACGTCGAGGATGCGCAGCGAGCCCTTGTGGCGGGCGGCCGCCGGGGTGTCCTCGGCGGTGACGCGCAGCCCGGGCAGCAGCTCACCCGCGGTCGTGAACACCACATTGGTCTCGCCCAGGGACGGCAGCACGTGCGAGATGTGTTGGAGGAAGGCCGGATTCGGTCCGACGACGAGGACGCCCTGGCGTTCCATCCGCGCCCGCTGGGTGTAGAGGAGATAGGCCACCCGGTGCAGGGCGACCACGGTCTTGCCGGTCCCCGGGCCGCCCTCGATCACCAGCACACCGGGGTGATCGAGGCGGATGATCTCGTCCTGTTCGGCCTGGATGGTCGCGACGATGTCGCGCATCCCCGCGCCGCGGGGCGCGTTCACCGCGGCGAACAGCGCCGCGTCGCCCTGCGCCGCGCCGTCGGGCCTGCCGAGCGCCTCGTCGGTGAAGCCGGTCACCTGCCGCCCGCGCGTGTGGAACTGGCGGCGCCCGCGCATGCCCTCCGGCGAGGCGCCGGTCGCCACGTAGAACGGGCGCGCGGCGGGCGCGCGCCAGTCGAGCAGCAGCGGCTCGAACTCGTCGGCCACGTCGAACAGGCCGATGCGGCCGATGTAGCTGGTTTCCCCCGACAGCGCGTCGAGCCGGCCGAAACACAGTCCGTTGTCGGCCACGTCCAGCCGCTTGGCCTCCTTCGCCAGCGCGCGGACCTCGAAGTCCCGTTCCATCGCCGACACGCCCTTGCCGCGTAGGGCCGCGTCGTAGCGACCGCGTACCCGCGCGCGCTCGGCGTCGAGCCGCGCGTAGAGGCCGGCCACGTACCGCTGCTCGGACCGTAGTTCGTCCTGATATCCCTGAGTTGACACATGCCCTCACTTTCCCGGTTCGTCCATCCCGGCGGAGCGCGACGATCACACCCGTTTCCGCAGCTCATGGCTTCGGCGGACGATTATGCGGCACGAAGGGGGCCTTGCGGCAAGGCCCCCTGTGCGCTATATGTTGGAAAGGGAAGGGAGTGTGTCGTCCTTCCTCAGCTCGCCGAGTCGAGATCCTTCCGCGTCAGGAACGCCAGCACCGCCGACTCGAATTCGTCCTTGCGTTCGATCATCGCCCAGTGCCCGCAGTTCGGGAACACGTGCAGTTCGGCGCGCGGAATCGTGCGCATCGGGATCAGCGCCATGTCGAGCGGGCTCACCCGGTCGTCGCGGCCCCAGGTGATCAGCGTCGGTGCCTGCACCCTGTGCAGCATCGCCCACGGCGGCGGGGCGTCGGAGGCCTCCATGGCCTTGACCATCATCGCGAAGGCGGCCTTGCTGTACATGCGGCGGGCGCTGTCGAGGGTCGCCGGGTCGGTGGCCTGGGTCCAGCGCTCCTCGATCAGCTCCTCGGTGACCATCGCCGGGTCGAAGACCATCGAGTGCAGCCACTGGATCAGCCGCTCGCGGGTGGGCTCCTCGGTGAACTCCTGCAGCAGCTTGATGCCCTCACCGGGGCCGGGGCTGAACAGGTTGCGCCCGATTCCGCCGATGGTGACCAGCTTGCCCACCCGCTCCGGATGCGCGATCGCGTAGTTCAGCGCGACACCGCCGCCCATCGAATTGCCGATGATGTCGACCCGGTCCAGGCCGAGCGCGTCGACGAACCGGGTGACCGCGTCGAGCGCGGTGACCATCGGATGGCCGCCGAAATCATCGCTCACCCCGAAACCGGGGAATTCCAGCACCAGGCACCGGAATCGCTCGGCGAAGCTCGCCAGATTGCCGCGGAAGTTGCGCCACCCGGTGACGCCGGGCCCCGAGCCGTGCAGCAGCAGGAGCGGGGGACCCTCGCCTGCCTCGTGATAGCGCAGCACACCGGCGTCGGTGCGGATCTCGCGCAGGGTGGCCTCGTAGCTCAGCTCGCTCATGCGTGGGTGCCTCCGTCGATGCGGATCTCGGTGCCGGTGATGAACGCGCCGTCCGCGGAGACGAGCATGGCGATGACGCCGGCGACCGCGGTCGGATCGCCCATGCCGGCGCCGCCGGACTCCCGCTCGGTCGGCAGCACCGGCGAGAGCTTCGAGAACAGCGCCCAGTCGGCATCGGCGGGCACGTAGCCGCCGGTGGCGTCGGTGATGCCGGACTTGATGCTGCCCGGCGCCACGCACACGGCGCGCAGGCCCTTGCCGCCGTACTCGAGGGCGATGGCGTGGGTGAAGGACTGGATGCCGCCCTTGCTCGCCGCGTAGGCCGCCATGTACGGGTGCGCGAACGCCGCCGAGGTGGAACTGAAGTTCACGATGGTCGCGCTCGGGTTGGCCAGCAACGACGGCAGCGCCTCGCGGACCACGAGGAAGGTGCCGGTGAGGTTCACCCGGATGATGGTGTTCCACAGGTCGAGCGAGGTCTGGTCGGTGTGCGCGGCACGCAGGATGCCCGCCGCGTTCACCAGCGAGTCCAGGCCGCCGAGGGTGTCGACGGCCGAGCGCACGCCCGCGACGACCGACTGCTCGTCGCCGATGTCGAGGATCAGGGTGGTGAGGCGGTCGGCGGTGCCGCGCTCGGCGGCCTGGGCCTGGGTGGCGGCGAGGCCGTCGGACGAGACGTCGGCGGCGACCACGCGGGCGCCCTCGTCGAGCAGTCGCAGCGCGGTGGCCTGGCCGATGCCGGAGGCGGCGCCGGTCACCAGGGTGCGGTGGTTGTCGAGTCGGTTCATGGAATTTCTCCTGAGGGTGAGTCAGCCGAGCTGTCCGGGGACCGGCTCGTGCCGCAGCTGATCGGTGGCCAAGGTGCCCGCGCGCACGGCGTCCTCGATGGAATCGCGCAGGGCCGAACAGGTGGGGATCCAGCTGCTCGGCTCGCCAAGTGCCGCGCGGCGCGCGAACTCCGGGCACGCCGACTCGGCGTCGTCGAGCCACTGGACGCTGGTGTGGCTGGGGCTGAACTTCTCGGCGAGGACCTTGTTACCGCAGGTCGCGCACTGGACGGGTTGCATGGCGCACCTCACTGCTCGCCCGCGGCGTGCCGGGCGCCGAGGTAGCCGAAGACCATCGCGGGGCCGATGGTCGCGCCGGCGCCCGCGTAGTCGTTGCCCATCACCGCGGCCGAGGTGTTGCCCGCGGCGTAGAGACCGGGGATCACCGAGCCGTCGGCGCGCAGGACCTGGGCGTCGGCGTTGTAGACCAGGCCGCCCTTGGTGCCGAGGTCGCCGATGCGCACCCGCAGCGCGTAGTACGGTCCCTTGTCGATCTCGTCGAGCGCGGGCGTCGCCAGCGTCGGGTCACCGTAGTAGTTGTCGTAGGCGCTGACGCCGCGGCCGAAGTCGGCGTCATGCCCGTCGCGGGCGAAGCCGTTGAAACGGGCGACGGTGTCGCGCAACGACTCCGGCGCCACGCCGATCGCCGCGGCCAGACCCTCGACGGTGTCGGAGACCTGCACCAGCCCGCTGCTGAGCCAGGTGTCGGGGAACTTCTGGCCCGGCACGATGCCGCCGATGGGGTAGCGGCTCTTGGCCTTCGCGTCGAACACCAGCCAGGCCGGATCGTGGCTGCCCGCCAACTGGGCGTGCACGAACGTCACGTACGGCGAGGCCTCGTTGGTGAAGCGCTTGCCCGTGCTGTCGACGATGATCGACCGGGGGATCGAGCGCTCCGAGACGAGCACCTGGTTGATCCCCTCGGGCCGCTGGAACGACGGCATCCACCAGGCGTCGTCCATGAGATCGACCGCGGCGCCGACCTTCTCGCCCGCGATGATGCCGTCACCGGTGTTGTCGGCCGAGGCGGCGCTGAAATTGTCCCGCCCGCCCTCGGGCAGGTACTGCTTGCGCATGGCCTGGTTGTACTCGAAGCCGCCGGTGGCCAGCAGCACGCCGTGACGCGCCCTGATCCGGAACTCACGGCCCTCGCGCTCGGCGAGGACACCGACCACCGCGCCGGACTCGTCGGTGATGAGCGAACGCAGCGGCGTGTCGAGCCACAGCGGCACCCCGGCATCGCGCAGGGCCAGCCGCAGCCGGGCGATCAGGGCCCGGCCGAGGGTGTCCATGTGCCTGCGCAGCAGGATCGCCTTGACGGCGCGCAGGCCGGTCAGCAGCGCCGTCCAGCGCGCCTTCCAGGTGCGGGTCACCATGTTGAGCTGCACGAAGTCCTTGGACGTGATGAACAGTCCTGGCGGGGTCGCCAGCGCGGCGGGCCGCAGCAGGTGCTCGTCGGGGCCCAGTTCCTTGAGATTCACCGGCAGCGGCTCGATGGAGCGGCCCGCCGGTCGCCCGCCCGGCGCCTCGGGGTGGTAGTCGGAATAGCCGGTGCACCACTGGAATCGAAGGTGCGGGCTGGTCTCGAGGAACTGGAGCATGCGTGGTCCCGCGTCGATGAACGCGTCGAGGTTGGCCGAGGGGACCCGGTCACCGACGACGGCGTCGAGGTAGGCGCGCACGTCGGCGCGGGAGTCGCCGAGTCCCTCGCGCAGCAGCGTCGGATTGTTCGGCACCCAGATCCCGCCGCCGGAGAGGGCGGTGCTGCCGCCGAACACCGAGGCCTTCTCGATGACGAGGGTGTCCAGGCCGCGGTCGGCGGCGGCGAGCGCGCCGGTCAACCCGCCGGCGCCGGAGCCGACGACGAGGAAACCGACTTCATGATCCCAATGGTGTTCGGTAGCAGTCATTCTCGCCTCGCTCAGCCGATGACCATGTCGTCCTGCGACCAGAACGCGCGCATGCTGGTGATGCGGGCGTCCTCGTCGAAGGTCATGACGTCGATCGGGTCCAGGGTGAAGGTCTGGTCACCGAACTCGGTGACCACGCGGAAGCTGAACGCCGCGCTGTCGCCGGCGACCCGCAGGCTGAACAGCTCGGTCGAGCGCTTCATCGGCTCGATGGCCTCGTAGAACTTCCGGATCGCCGCGACGCCGACATGCGGCTCGCTGCCGACCGGGTCCTCCACCGTCGCGTCCTCGCGGTAGAGGGCGACGATATCGGCGGCCGTGCCGCTGCCGACGGCCTCCACGTATTTCCGGACCGTCGCGCGAATGTCGTCGGCTGAAGCCATCGTGTTGCTCCTGAGATGTCGAAAGGTTGGTCTGTGAACCGTGCCACAGTGGGTGGCCCGGCCGGGTGCTGCCTCCCGGCCAGCGGGAGGGGTCATCCCTCCAGGATGTGGCGCACGGCGAGGTGGCTGAACAGCATGGACGCGCCGATCGGATTGCCGCCGCCGGGGTAGACGGTGCCGCTCACCGCGGCCATGGTGTTGCCCGCCGCGTACAGGCCGGGGATCGGCTCGCCGTCCCGGCCGAGGACCCTGGCCGCGGTGTCGGTGCGCAGGCCGCCCTTGGTGCCCAGATCGGAGATCCCGAACGCGGCCGCGTGGTAGGGGCCCTTGTCGATCGCCACCAGCGGCGGCTCGCCGGCGGAGAAGGCACGATCGTAGGCCTCGTCACCGCGCCCGAAATCGGGGTCGACGCCGGTGGGCACCATCGCGTTGAACCGCGCCACGGTGGCCTCGAGCGCCGCCGCGGGCACGCCGATCTTCGCGGCCAGTTCAGCGAGGGTGTCGGCGGTGTGCCACAGGCCCGCCGCGACGTACTTCTCGGTCTCGACCATGGAGACGTTGGTGGCCTTGATGGGTGGCACCTCACCCTCCTTGTCGTCGTAGATCATCCAGAACGGCAGGCTCAGCCCGCGCTCGTCCATCTGCCGGATGATGTCGCGGCCGAGCCGGTCGTAGGGCGCCGACTCGTTGACGAACCGGTTGCCCTCCTGATCGACGAAGATGCCGCCGGTGAACCACAGCGCGAACGCCGAGCGTCCGTCCGGGTGGGTCAGGCCCGGCGACCACCACGCCTGATCCATCAGATCGGTGTCGGCGCCCGCCGCGATGCCCGCCTGATGCGCGAGTCCCTGATTTCCCCAGGGCCCCATGGTGTCCCTGGCCTCGCCGGGCACACCGTAGTGCGTGCGCAGCTCGTCGTTCTGCTCGAAGCCGCCGGCGGCCAGCACCACGCCGCGGCGGGCGCGGATCGCGACCCTGGCCCCGTCGCGTTCGACGATCGCGCCGGTCACCGCGCCGTCCTCGACCACCAGTTCCACCAGCGGCGAGTTCAGGTGCAGCTGGACGTGCGGGTAGCTCGACAGCGCGCGCAGCATCCGCCCGATCAGCGCCTGGCCGCCGATGAGCAGCTCGGGCAGGGGCGCGCCGAGCCGATCGGTGTCGAGCGGGCCGCGCAGCGAGTCGCGCAGTGGGCCCAGCTCGGCGGCGGGCAGCGGGGTCGGCATGATGTGGCGCTGCCCGTCGAGCCTGGCCTTGGGCGCCTTGCCGAAGTAGTCCGGCCACGGCAGCATCTCGAACGCGAAATGATCGTCGGCTTCGAGGTATTCGATGAGGTCGCGGCCGCGCGTCACGTAGGTCCGCTGCAGGTCCTCCGGCGTGCGGTCGCCCACGACGGCCCGGTAGTAGGTGAGCGCGTCCTCGAGCGTGTCGTCGGTGCCCGCCCGTTCCAGCACGGGGTTGCACGGGAACCACACCCCGCCGCCGCCCGAATACGCCGTCGTGCCGCCGAACTTGTCGGTCGCCTCGACCACCGCCACGCTGAGTCCCTCGCGCGCGGCCGTATAGGCCCCGGCCAGGCCGCCGCCCGAGCCCGCGACCAGCACATCCACTTCGTCGTTCCAGATCACCACTGTCTCCTCCTGGTGCCACCGCACATCGCCGACGACGGTAGGGCCGGACCGGGCCGACGTGATGTGGATCATCCCGATCACCGGGAGGACATCGAGACGGCGAATGTGCCGGTCAGCGGGAAGGGGTCCTGCGCCGCGGGGCCGCGCGTCTTTAGCGTCGCCCGCAGAGAAACCGGTCTCCAGCGAAAGGCAGACACTGTGAACCCCGAGACCCCATCGGCACCAGCGAACGATCCGGCCGACGTCGACGTGGTCGTCGTCGGCGCGGGCATCGCCGGACTGTATGCCCTGCACCGCTTCCGCCGCAGCGGGCTCACGGTGCGGGTGTTCGAGGCAGGCGCAGGCGTTGGCGGCGTCTGGTACTGGAACCGCTACCCGGGCGCGCGCTGCGATGTCGAGAGCGTCGACTACTCCTACTCCTTCGACGACGCGCTGCAGCAGGAGTGGGACTGGAGCGAGAAGTACGCCACCCAACCCGAGATCCTGGCCTACCTCGAACACGTCGCCGACCGCTACGACCTGCGCCGCGACATCGAATTCGAGACCAGGGTCACTGATGTCGTGCTCGACGAGACGACCCTGCGCTGGCGGGTCGGCACCGACACCGGCCGCGCGGTCTCCGCGCGCTTCGTGGTGCTGGCGACCGGTCCGCTGTCGAACGCGAACACCCCCGACATCGCGGGCCTGGACACCTTCGCGGGCCAGATCCTGCACACCTCGCACTGGCCGCACGAGGGCGTCGACCTGACCGGTCAGCGGGTCGGCGTGATCGGCACCGGCTCCTCGGGCATCCAGACCATCCCGTGCCTGGCCGAGCAGGCCGAGCGGCTCACCGTGTTCCAGCGGACCGCCAATTACAGTGTGCCCGCGGGCAACACGCCGCTGACCGAGCAGGAGCGGCAGGCGCAGAAGGCCGGCTACCCCGAGCGCAGGCGGCTGTCGATGCTCAGCGGCGGCGGTTCTCCGCATCAGGCGCATCCGGAATCGGCGCTGGCGGTCGACGAGCGGGAGCGTCGCGCCGCCTACGAGAAGCGCTGGGCGCTGGGCGGTGTGCTGTTCAGCAAGACCTTCCCCGACCAGCTCACCGATCTCGCCGCCAACGACACCGCCAGGGAGTTCTGGGAGGAGAAGGTGCGCGCGGTCATCGCCGACCCGCGCGTCGCCGATCTGCTGATCCCGCGCGACCACCCCATCGGCACCAAGCGGATCTGCACGGACACGAACTACTACCAGACCTACAACCGGGACAACGTGGCGCTCGTCGACCTGCGCGCGACCCCCATCAGCCGCATCGACGCCGACGGTGTGCACACCACCGACACCCATCACCCGATCGACACACTGGTGCTCGCCACCGGTTTCGACGCCATGACCGGCTCGGTGTCGAAGATGAACATCGTCGGGCGCGGTGGCCAGACCCTCAACGAGGCGTGGCGCGAGGGGCCGAAGACCTATCTCGGACTGGGGGTGACCGGTTTCCCCAACCTGTTCAATCTCACCGGTCCGGGCAGCCCGTCGGTGCTGGCGAACATGGTGCTGCACTCGGAGCTGCACGTCGACTGGGTGGCCGAGGCCATCGAGTTCCTCGACGGCAGGGGAGCGGTGGCGCTGGAGGCGCGGCCCGACGCGGTGGCCGACTGGGTGCGTGAATGCGCCGACCGGGCGGCGGGAACCCTGATGACACAGGCGAATTCGTGGTACCTGGGTGCCAACATCGAGGGCAGGCCGCGGGTGTTCATGCCGTTCGTCGGCGGGTTCGGGGTCTACGGGCAGATCATCGCCGAGGTCGCCGCGGCCGGGTACAAGGGCTTCGACGTGCTCGAGCCGTGACAGCGAACGACGACGGGGTGGTCCGAGCCGGACCACCCCGTCGTCGTGTCGTCAGGCCGCGAAGCCGCCGAAGCCGCCGCGATAGAACAGCAGCGGCCGCGCGCCCTCGACGGCGCGCAGGGCGCTGATCCGGGCCAGAACCACGGTGTGGTCGCCCGCGTCGTGCTCGAGCTCGACGCTCACCTCGATCCTGGCCAGCGCGCCCGCCAGCGCCGGCGCGCCGTTACCGGCCCGCTCCCAGTCGATCCCGGCGAACTTGTCCGCGCCGCTCACCGCGAACTGACGGCACAGCGCGCCCTGGTCCTCGGCCAGCACGTTGACACACAGCGTGCCCACCTCGCGCAGGCGCGGCCAGCTGGTGGAGGTCTTGGCCGGGCAGAACGACAGCAGCGGCGGATCCAGCGAGACCGACACCACCGACTGGCAGGCGAAACCCAGCGGCCCCGTCCCGTCGTGGGCGGTGATCACCGCGACACCGGTCGCGAAATGCCCGAGCACTCTGCGCAGCTCGGCGGGGGCGGGGATGTCCGCGTCGACGACGACGTGGTCTGCATTCATGGGGGATCCTCCCGGACGGAATTCGATGCTTCTCACCATCGGTGGTGCCCGGCGCCGGGCTCAAGACGTCCTCCCGGTCAGCGGTTGCCGCGTGGACTGGACCAGTGCCCAGGCTTGCTACCATGCACCGATGGCGACTCCCGACCCCGACTCCGGCGTGCCCAATCTGCCGCCGACCAGCTGGGCGGTCCTCGCCATGCTCTCCTATGAGGAAGAGGTCTCCGGCTACGACCTGAAGAAGTGGGCCGACTGGAGTCTGCGCTACATCTACTGGACGCCGTCCTACAGCCAGATCTACGCCGAGCTGAAGAAGCTCGAACAGCACGGGTTCGCCACCTCGCGGCTGGATCGCGACAACGCGACCCGCGGCAGGCGGCTCTACCAGATCACCGACGCCGGGCGCGGCGCCGTCACCACCTGGTGGAACAACGCGCCCGTCGACCCGTCGGTGCTCAAACACCATGTGCTGCTGCGGGTCATGTTCGGCCACCTCGGCTCGCCCGATCGGCTCAAGCAGATCCTGCGTGACCACATCAGCGACGTCGACCGGTTGCAGAAGCACGCCGCGGTCGACGCCGAGGCCGCCAAATCCGAACCGGGCTGGGCGTACTCGCAGATCGTGCTGCAGTGGGCCCAGCGCCACTACGAGACCGAACGCGACCTCGCCGAGCAGCTGATCGACGAGATCGACGCCGCCGCGACCGTGCTGGCCGGGGCCGAGCACGACGACCGCGCCGAATACCCGCATCCCACCCCGGGCCGGTGGCGCGAGATCGAGCAGCGCGTCAACGAAGAGGGCGGGCACCCGAACGGCGACTGAGCGGGTGGGGGCACGGTGGTGCCCCCACCGGCTCACCGCGCGGTGAGGCGCTCGATGTCGTCGATGATCTTGTTCGCGCCGAGCACGCCGATGCCGAGCATCCACGTGTCGTCGGCGACCTCGTAGGCGCGGCCACCGGCCACCGCGGGCAGCGCGCCCCACAGCGCGGTCACCCTGGCCTTGGTGGTCCCGGTCGAGGAGCCGGTGTAGTCGGCGTGGAAGACCACGTCACCGTTGATCTGCTCGTACTGCTCGGGATCGAGTTCGGCCATGGAGTACTTGTTCCACTCCCGCGCCGGATGCCGGAAACCGACCTGGGCCAGCAGCGAACCGGAGAACGTCTCCGGGCCGTACAGGCGGAACCGGTCCTCGGTGAACCGCACCATCGACACCGACTTGTCCGCCGCGCCGATCCGCAGGCCGACCGCCTTCGCGCGGGTGTCGAGCTGGGTGAGCAGCTCGGTCATCTCGGCGGATCGGCCGACCGCGGCGGCGGTCAGGTTCGCCTGCTCGTGCCAGTTGGTGCCGGAGTTCTCCGAAAAGACCGTCGGCGCGATGCCGCTGAGCTGGGTGTAGAGCGGCTCGTGGCGCACCTTGGTGCCGATGATCAGATCGGGGGCCAGGTTGGCGATGGCGTCCACGTCGGGATCCTGGATGGTGCCCACCGTCGGCACCCCGGACAGCTTGTCGGCCAGGTACTTCGGCGCGCCGTAGCCCATCGCGCGTTCGGTCACCGCGGCGGGCGTGATGCCGAGCGCGACGAGCGCGTCGAGGTGCGGTGAGTCCAGGACCACGATGCGCTGCGGGTTTGCCGGAACCTTCGTCTCGCCCATCGCGTGGGTGACGACCTGACCGTCGGCGACCTCGGAATCGGCCGAACCGCAACCGGTCAGCACCAGGCTCGTCGCCGCGACCAGCGCGCCGAGGGCGGTCAGCAGCCGCCGGCTTCTTCTCTTCTTGATCTCCACCCCGCTGACATTAGCCTAACCTAACCAAGGTTGCCCTCGCTTCTCGGCGGCGGGTACAGTCCCGCCGGTGCGTTCGAGTCCTTCCGCCGTGACGGCCCGCCCCGGCGCCACCCCGCTCGCGCGCGGCGGTGTCGTGCTGCTGATCTCGGCCGTGCTCCTGTTCGGCGTCTGCGTGGCCAGTCTGGCGATCGGCGCGAAATCCATCCCTATGGGCGAGGTGGTCGCCGGGCTGTTCGGGCAGGGTGACGGCAGCGTGCGGGTGATCATCGGGGACTGGCGGTTGAGCCGCACGGTCGTCGGCCTGGTCTGCGGGGTCGCGCTCGGGGCGGCAGGCGTGGTGATCGGCGCGCTCACCCGCAACCCGATCGCCGACCCCGGCCTGCTCGGCGTGAACGCGGGCGCGGCGCTCGGTGTGGTGGTGGGGCTCAGCATCACCGGCGGTCTCGGCGTCACCGGGTACACCTGGTTCGCCTTCGCCGGAGCGGGTGCCGCGGCGATCGTCGTGTATCTGCTGTCGATGATCGGGCAGGCGACGGCGTCCCCGTTGCGGCTGGCGCTGTCGGGGGTGGCACTGGCGGCGGTGCTGTCGGGGGTGACGCAGCTGCTGGTGTTCATGGACGAGGACGTCCTCGACTCCTTCCGCTTCTGGCGGATCGGTTCGCTGGCCGCGCGCGATCTCGCCGACATCGTGCCGCTGCTGCCGTACGTGCTCGGCGCCGCGCTGCTGGCGTTGCTGCTGTGCCGGGCGCTCAACGCGCTGAGCCTCGGGGACCGGACCGCCGCGGCGCTCGGGGTGAACCTGGGGCGGGTGCGTTTTCTCGGCTTCGTCGTGGTCACCGTGCTGTGCGGGGCCGCCACCGCGCTGGCCGGGCCGATCGCCTTCGTCGGGCTGCTGGTCTACCACATCGCGCGCTACCTCGTCGGCGCCGATCACCGCCTGCTCGTGCCGGTCTCGATGCTGCTCGCCCCCGTGCTGCTGCTGGCCGCCGACGTGCTCGGCCGCATCATCGCCGGGGGCGAACCCGTGCCGGTCGGGGTGATGACGGCGTTCCTCGGCAGTCCAGCGCTCATCGCGCTCATCGTCTTCAGTCCGCGGATGGGGGCCGAATCGTGACGGTCACCGAACTGTCCGGGCCCGGATCGCGCCGGATCACCGCCACCGGGATCACCCCGACCGATCTGGTGCTGCGCCTCGGGCGCGGCACCGTGCGGTTCGACCGGCGCGCGAGCCTGGTCACCGCCGGGCTGGTGCTCGCGGTCCTGGCACTGGTCGCGGTCTCGCTCATGGTGGGCGAGTACACGATCGGGCCCGGCGCGCTGTGGGACGTGCTCACCGGGCAGCCGCGGCGCAGGCTCGACCAGTTCTTCGTCGTCGACCGGCGGCTGCCGCGCGCGCTCGTCGCGGTCGGCGTCGGCGGTGGGCTCGCCGCCGCGGGCGCGATCTTCCAACGGCTGTACCGCAATCCGCTGGCCAGTCCCGACATCATCGGCTTCACCGACGGTTCGGCGGTGGGCGCGGTCCTGGTGCTGATCACCTTCGGCGGCACACTCGGCATGGGCGCGCTCGGGGCCGCGCTCGGCGCGCTGATCACGCTGGCGGTCATCGCCGTGCTCACGGTGCTCGGCGGATTGCGCGGCACCCGGCTGGTGCTGGTCGGCATCGCGCTCGGCGCGCTGTCGACCTCGGCGACGTACTACCTGCTCAGTCAGGCGTACCTGCCCTCGGCCGCAGTGGCCAACGCCTGGCTGATCGGCTCGCTCAGCGGCCGGGGGTGGGGGCAGGTGCTGATCATCGGCATCGGTCTCGCGCTGGTGACCCCGGTGCTCGTCGTGCTCAACCGGGCGTTCCACGCCCTCGACCTCGGCGACACCGTCGCCACCACACTGGGCGTGCGCAGCGGCCGCGCGCGGATGGGACTGATGGCCGGCGCGACCGTGCTCGTCGGCCTGTCGGTGGCCGCGGCCGGGCCGATCGCGTTCATCGCCCTGGCCGCACCGCATCTCGCGCGTGGGCTCACCCGCACCTCCGGCGCCGCGATCTTCGCCGCCGCGTGTGTCGGCGCGCTGCTGCTCGGGGTCAGTGATCTGGTGGCCGAACACGCCTTTCCCGCCCCGGTGCCCGTCGGCGTGATCACGGTGAGCATCGGCGGGGTTTTCCTCATCTGGCTGCTGGTACGAGAGGGTCTGCGCCATCGTGTCTGAAACATCCACCGGGACGGTCGAATCCACCGGCGACGAGCAGGGCGAGGCCCGGCTGCGCGGCGCGTCGGTGCGGGTCGCCTACGGCGAGCGGACGGTGCTGCACGAGGTGGACATCGCCGTGCCCGACGGCCGCTTCACCGTCATCATCGGACCCAACGCGTGTGGGAAGTCGACCCTGCTCGCGGCCCTCGGGCGGATCCTGCGCCCGGGCGCGGGCTCGGTGATCCTGGACGGCAAGGACATCCACCGCTACTCGACCAAGGAGACCGCGCGCAGGCTCAGCCTGCTGCCGCAGACACCGGGCGCGCCGGACGGGATCGTCGTCGGCGACCTGGTCGCCCGCGGCCGCTACCCGCACCAGGGGCTGCTGCGCCAGTGGTCCGACGAGGACGCCGCCGCGGTCGAGGAGGCGCTGGCCGCGACCGGCACGACCGACCTGCGGCACCGCCGGGTCGACGAGCTGTCCGGCGGTCAGCGCCAACGCGTCTGGATCGCCATGGTGCTGGCCCAGGCGACCGCCATCGTGCTGCTCGACGAGCCGACCACCTACCTCGACATCAGCCACCAGATCGACGTTCTCGACCTGTGCGAACGGCTGTACCGCGAGCACGGCCGGACAGTCGTCGCCGTCCTGCACGACCTGAACCTGGCCTGCCGCTACGCCACCGACCTCGTCGCCATGCGCGACGGCCGCATCATCGGCCGGGGCAGCCCCCGCGACCTGGTCACCCCCGACCTCGTGCGCGAGGTCTTCGACCTCGACTGCGTCGTCATCGACGACCCGATCACCGGCTCACCCATGATCGTGCCGGGCCGGCGCGGGGCGTCCTAGGCGAGGACGTCGCGGATCATCGCCCAGATCTGGGTGCGGGCGGTGGTGGTGGCGGTCAGCGACGGGATGGTGAGGAAGCCGTGGAAGAGGCCGTTGTAGCGGCGGTGCCGGACCGGGACACCGTCGCCGGCCAGTCGCTGCGCGTAGGCGTCGCCCGCTGAGCACGGGGGATCCAGTTCGGCCGTGATCACCACCGCGGGCGGCAGATCGGCCAGGGTGGCGGCGCGGGTCGGGACCAGGCGGACGTCGTCGGTGCCGTCGGGCGCGTAGTTCTGCCAGTACCAGCGCATGGCGCTGGTCGTGTTGTAGTGGCCGGTGCCGAAGCGCCGGTAGGACTCGGTGTCGAAGTCGTCGTCGATCACCGGGTAGATCAGGATCTGGGCCGCGATCGGCGGGCCGCCGCCGTCGCGCACCGCGATCGCGACCGTCGCGGCGAGATTGCCGCCCGCGCTGTCGCCGGCCAGCGCGATCCGCGTCGGATCCCCGCCGTACTCGCCCGCGTGCTCGGCGGTCCAGCGCAGCGCGGCGAGCACGTCGTCGTGCGCGGCCGGAGCCGGATGTTCCGGCGCGAGACGGTAATCCACCGACACGACCACCGCCCCGACGCCCGCCGCCATCGACCGGCAGAACTCGTCGTGGCTGTCCAGATCGCAGAACACGAAGCCGCCGCCGTGCGCGAACACGATCACCGGCAGCGCGGTCTCCTGGCCGTGCGGCCGGTACACCCGCAGCGGCAGGTCGCCGCCGGGTCCGTCGATCGTCAGGTCGCGCGCCAGGCGCATGTCGGGAATCCGCCGCAGCGGCGCCCTGCGGCCCAGGATCGCGGCCCGCACCTCGGCCGCCGTCATCGTCGTCACGTCGGGGAACCCCGCGTCGAGCGTGGCGAGCATGGCCGCCACTTCCGGATCGGGGACCGCACCGGGCCCACTGGTCGGGAATTCGCGCACAGTCACTGGTCCTCCTGGCAATCGGCGACGGAATCGGCGCTCGCGGCACGTCGTCCGGCCACCGTAGGTCCCGCCGTCTCCACCCGGACCGCGTTCTCCCACTGGGCGGAAACACCGGGCCCGGCAGTGCGCACCGGGGTGGTCACAGCACTGTCATGCGTGCCGGTCGCCGTGGCGGGTACTTCTCGGTGATGGCGGCATCGCAGCGATCCGGCCGGATCCCGGCGTCCGGTGCCGCCGGTCGAGAAGGGAAATGCGGTGCCGATTTCCACTGATGAATCGAAAACCCGAGACCTGAACAAAGGCTATGTCGCCCTGCTGGGGTGGAGTCTCAACGCCGTCGAAGCCGTCGATCGCTTCGATCGACGCTATCTCGTCGTCGCCCCCGAGTGGGCGGAGCCATATTGCCGAGAACACGACATCCCTTACATCCCCTGGGATTTCGAGCGGCTCAACGATCGCTCGATGGAGATCGCGGAGACCCTGCGTGACGAAGGCGTCGACGTCGCCATCCCGATCTTCGAGGAGACCGTGGAATGGGCGGGCGCGATCAATTCCGTGCTGCTCGACAATCCGCGCCTGCTCGGTCAATCCATGCTCCTGCGCGACAAATCGCTGATGAAGCGACGGGCACAACTCGGCGGCATCCGCGTCGGCATCTTCGAGGAGGCGCACGAACGCGACGACGTGATCCGCTTTCTCAAACGGGTGAATCAAACCCTGCTGAAGCTCGACGGCGACCCCAACGATCCCATTCACCTCAAGGCGTTCGACAAGGCGGGCTGCCTCGGCCACCGGATCATCCGGACCCCGGACGAGGTCGACACGATCCCCGACGACGAGTTCCCCATGCTGATGGAGTCGCACCTGGACGGCTGGGAGTTCGCGGTGGAGGCCTGGGTGCACAACGGCCGCATCTGCTTCCTGAACATCTCGGAATACGTGACGCTCGGATACTCGGTGTTCGTCCCCGCGACGCCGGAACTGGAGAAGTACCGGCCCGAGATCACCCGGCAGGTCGAGAAGCTGATCAAGACCTTCGACATCGACTTCGGTTTCCTGCACCCCGAGTACTTCGTGACCAGCGACGGCGAGATGTATTTCGGCGAGGTGGCCTATCGTCCGCCGGGTTTCAAGGTCTTCGAGCTGCTGGAGCGGACCTACGGTTTCAATGCCTATCACGCGCTGGTGCTGGCGTTCGACCCGAAGACGACCGAGGAGGAGATCGCGGCGTTCTTCCCGAAGGAAGTGGTCGACGCGACCGGGCACGCGGGGTGTTTCGGCGTCTATCCGCGGCGGCGCGTGGTCAGCCGGTTGTCGGTGCCGCCGGAGACCGAGGACCACGACTACTTCGAGTCGCACGAACTGACCGCGCCGCTGGCCGAGAAGGTCACCAAGCGCACGGCGTTCGGCAATCACTGGGGTCTGCTCTATTTCTTCGGTGATGACCCGTACACGTTGCGGGACCTGCTCAAGCGGCAAGAAGAACTCGACTTCTACATCTGATCGGTCGCGGCAGCGGCGGTGCACAGGGAAGGCTCGGCGATGAGTCCACAGAGCGGCAGCGAGACGACGCTCGAAAAACGCCTCACCACGTTGGATCAGGCCACGCAATCCCTCTCGGCGGCCGGTGATCTCGGCAAGCAGGTCAGATTGCCCCGGGTGCTGGACGCGCTGCGCCGGGTCCTGCTGCTGCCCGGCGGGTGCGCGGCGCTGCGCGCCCGTGCCGAACAGCTGGAGGCCGCGGGCCTCTACCTCGGCACGGATTGGGCTCAGCCCCAGTTCCTCATCCCGGCGCTGAGCACCGGTTCGCTGCGCAGCGCCAATGCCGACACCGTCGTGGTGGAGGCGGTGAGCGATCTGCGCCTGCTCGCCGTCGCCAAGGGCGACTACCGGCACCCGGCGATCTCGGCCGAACAGGCCGCCGACCACCTGTCCCAGGTGCTCGCGGTCAATCTCTCGCTGCTGTTCGTCCCGCCGACCGAAGCCGAGCGCGAGCGACAGGGCCGGATGGCGCAGGTATCGCGCGAACTGCTGGTCTTCCTCGTCGCCGAGATCGGCTACGAGAAGGTGCTCGAGAACCTGGTCGACGAGATCTGGCGGATCCTGCGTCAGCGGCCCATCCAGGTCGACTCGGTCAAGCGGATGATCACCCAGATCGCGGTCGCGCGCGCCAACCCCGACGTGGACCTGGGGGCGAGTGGGCTCGGGGCCGACCGGCTGATCAGCAGCCTCTACGGCACCACCGAGGGATGCCGGGAAGATCCCGGCGTCGAGGTCTACCGCGCGCGCCTGGAGACGATGGACGACAGCGCGTTGCAGTACGAGGCGACCGGCTTCGCCCGATCGATGCACGACACCGGGCTGGTCTCGCCGTATCACGCTGTGCTGCTGCGATTCCTGGTGGGCAAGGGCGAGTACCTGCTCGGCGAGGCGATGGGGCTGTCCAGCACCGGTCGCGACAGTCTGCTGTGCTACCACGAACTGGTGCGCGCGCTGATCGAGCAGGCCGTGCACGTCGAAACCGCCCAGTGCGTCTACGGACTCGCGCTGCTGCTCGAACGCCAGATCCTGTCGCAGCCGCCGGTGGCCCCGGCACTGTGGCGGCAGCTGGCGCTGCGGCTCTCCGAGCATTCGCGGCAGCGGTTGACCGAGGTGTTCGGCCCGGCGCCGGACGCCAGGGCGTGGCTGGTGTCGGGCGTGCTGTCGGTGCTCGGTCTGCCGCTGGGGATCGGGCAGGGCGACAATCCCACCTGTCAGTCGGCGCGGGCACTGTCGATGTGGGCCTACAACGATCCCGACTATCTCTTGCAGACGGTGGTGTGGGCGGCCCGCGACGACGAGATCGTCATGCATTTCGAAGGACAGCCGATCTCCTCGCGCGCGGGCGGTGACGGTCTCGCGGCCGCGGTGCAGCACGATCTGGATCCGGTCTCGCTGCTCGTGGTCCCGCACCTGGACCGCATCTACGCCGAGATGGGGCGGCGCTGTCTCGGCCGCGACGGTGACCCGCACCGCTGGATCAATCCCGAGTTCCACGGGTGGTGGTCCGGCCGGGGCTTCCGGATCAACGTCGACGTCGCGACCGGCAGGCTGATCGAGCTCGAGGAGTTCCAGCGCCACTTCTACGCCAGCTACCACCCGTACTACAACGGCAATCAGCCGGTGATCCACCCGCAGCCCGCCGGCATCGCGGTGACCGACAGCGCCGCGCGGTTCGTCGGGTGGCACGCGATCACCGTGCTGCGGGTCGCGCTCGACCCGCAGCAGCAGATGCGGGTGTACTTCTACAACCCCAACAACGACAGCGGGCAGGACTGGGGTGACGGTGTGGTCGTCGGCACGGCCGGGCACGGCGAGCGCTTCGGTGAGGCGTCGCTGCCGTTCGAGCAGTTCGCCTCGCGGCTCTACATCTTCCATTTCGACCCGCTGGAACCGGGCGAACTCGCGGCGGTCGACCGCGCGGAACTCGACCGGGTGACCGGCTATGTCCATCGGAGCTGGGGCGCGGACCGGCTCCCCGTCGACACGGAGGGCCCCGTGCAGACCTAGTGCCGTGCGCGACCTCCCGCTGGGCGGACACGACCCGACGCCACCGCCGCTGACGTGCCTACCGTCGGTGGATGGACGACGTGAAGGTCTACGTGATCGATACGGTGGTGACGAAACCCGGGCGCGGCAAGGACTTCGTCGACGCCTATCTGCGGGAGTACGCGCCCGGAGCCGAAGAGCGGGGAATGGCGCTGGAGCGGATCGTGGTGAGCCCGCCGATGTGGCTGACGGGGGAGTCGAACACCGTGACCGCCACGTGGGTGCTCGACGGCGCCGCGGGCTGGTGGGCCATGACGTGGCGCGGGCGCGGGGACCAGGCGGTGCGCCGATGGTGGGCCGACGCGGCGGAATACGTGGTCGAACGCACCAGGTCGACCGCCGCGGCGGTCGCCGATCTGGAGAGGCTCGCCGATGTTTGAGGTGATCCGCCTGATCCATGTCGCTCCCGGCACCGACCCGGCGACCACCGAGCGGTGGACCCGCTCGCTGCGTGCCCTGCTGCCCGCGGCCCGGCGCACCCTGGTGGAGCCGACGCTGCCCGGCGTCCGCAACGGCGGTGATGTCCTGGCGCACTGGTGGTTCGACGAGGCGGGAGACTGGGCACGCGCCGCCGGGCAGGTCGCCGCCGCACTCGCCGACCCGGTGGTGGTCCACGTCGACGGCGCCGAATACCTCGGCGGGACAAGCGGTCTCGCCGAGCCGGGCGCCACCGGCACGGTGCACCGCGTCCTGCTGCTGCGCGTCGCGCCGGAGACCCCGGGCCCGACGGTGCGGCGCTTCGAAGCCGACCTGCTGCGCATGCCCGAGCACATCGCCACCCTGCGCACCTGGCAGCTGAGTCCGGTGCTGCGGGCGACCGGATCGTCGCCGTGGACGCACGTCTGGGAGCAGGAGTTCACCGACCTCGACGGTCTGAACGGGCCCTATCTGATGCATCCGGTGCACTGGGCGCTCGTGGACCGGTGGTTCGATCCCGAATGCCCGGAGATGATCGTGCGCGACCGGGTCTGCCACAGCTTCTGCCGCAACACTCCACTGTCCTGATCGCCGCCGTCGGCCCCGGGCGACGGCGACGCCGGACTCACGCGGAGTGCGACACCCGCTGCTCGGGGTGCGGCCGGGTGGTCGGGCCGACGCCGAGCGGGCGCGCGTGCTGCAGCGTGGGATGCACGCGTACTCGGCCGTCGTCGACGTGGCGCCAGATGTTGAGCGCGGTCGTGCGCACGGCGGCCGCCAGCCGGTGATCGAACACCATCCGATCCACCGGCCCGCACACCGACACCGCCGCGACCGCGGCCTCGCCGGGATCACCGATTGGCGCGGCCAGACAGCCGAACCCGGGCAGCGACTCCTCGCGCTCGACCGCGACACCGTGCGCGCGCACCTTGTCCAGCGCGGCGTCGAGCTGGGCCCTGGTGGTGAGCGAATAGCGGGTGCGCGTGCCGGTGAGCCCGCCCATGACCTCGCCGACCCGGCGCTCGTCGGCGTAGGCCAGGATCGCCTTGCCGACCGCGGTGTAGGCGGCGGGACGGCGACCGCCCACGCGGGTCGGCACCGACAGGTCGCCGCCGATCTTGTCCAGGTACACCACATCCGGACCGTCGAGGACGGCCAGGTGCACGACAAACCCGGTGACCCGGTGCAGCTCGTGCAGGAACGGCATCGCGGCGCGATGCATCCGGTCCTGGTGCACCGCGAGCGAGCCGAGCTCCATCAGGCGGATGCCCAGCTCGTAGTCGCGCCCTTCCCGGCGTAGCCACCGGAGTTGCACGAGCCGTTCCAGCATCCGATGCGCCGAGGACCGGGGTAGGCCGGTGCGCCGGACGATCTGGGCGAGCGTGAGCCGGCCCGGACCGTCGAAGGCGTCGAGCAGCAGGGACGCGCGATCCAGGATCGCGCTCGGGGTTGTGGCCTCGGCCTGGATGACCATGAGATCTCCATTTCGGATCTACGTGCTGATGCCCACTCGCATATTTCGATTAGGCATATGACTATTCATACCATCTGTTGTGGTCGTTGTCACATGAATGGGCATGTCGATCATGAAAACGGCCCCCGGCCCGAGCGGTGAGGCTCGGGCCGGGGGCCGTGTCGGTGGTGCGCGGAGTTACATCGCCGCGAGCGGCTCGCTGCCGGACCAGTCGTGGCCCCAGTAGCTGTCGGCGGTGATTTCCTCGGCGGTGTAATAGGTTTCGTCGACCCGCATGCCTTCGGTGCCGAACTCGATGTCCCAGCCGCCGGGCGCGCGCACGTAGAACGAGACCATCTTGTCGTTGGTGTGCCTGCCCAGGGTGGACGAGACGGAGAAACCGTCCTTGGTCACCCGGTCCAGCGCCTGGCCGACGGCGTCGAGGCTGTCGACCTCCACCATGATGTGCACCAGGCCCGGCGCACCGCCGTGCGGCGCGGGGCACAGCGCCAGGCTGTGATGACGCTCGTTGACGCCGAGGAAGCGCACCCGCATCGGCCCGAACTCCGGCGGGGCCGGGATGCGGAACGCGCCGCGCGGCAGGAAGCCGAGCACCTCGGTGTAGAAGCCGAACGCGCCGTTGGGGTCCATCGTCGGCAGCACGACGTGGCCGAGGCCCTGGGCGCCGGTGACGAACTTCGCGCCGAACGGTGTCACCACCGGGCTGTGGTCGAGGACCGCGCCGTGGAAGATCTCGAGCGTCGCCCCGGTCGGGTCCTCGAAGGTGATGACCTCCTCGACCCGGCGGGCGTCGGCCTCTTCCACCGAGAGCGGCTTGACCGCGATGCCGGCCGCCGTGACGGCCTCCTGCACCCGCACCAGCGCCGCGTGGTCGCGCACCTCCCAGCCGATCGTCACGATCGCGTCGGTGTCGCCCGGCACGACCGTGATCCGCGCCGCGCGTTCGTCCATTCGCAGGTACAGCGCGTTCTCGTCCGGCCCGCTGCCCTCGGCGAAGCCGAGGACGTCGAAGGCGAAGGTGCGCCAGCGATCCATGTCGGCCGTCTGGATCTTGACGTAGCCGAGGCCCTTGATGTCTGTCATGTCGGTGTGTCCTTCGTGGTGTTCGGTCAGATCATCGAGCGCAGGTTGTCGGCGGGCTCGATGCCGAGGGAGCTGAGTGCCGAGGCGTGGTACACCGTGCTCGGCACATGGATCGCGTGGGCCAAACCGACGTGCGCGTCGCGCCAGAAGCGCTGCAGCGGCTTGTCCATCCGCATGGCGTTGCCGCCGGAGCGGGCGAAGATCTGGTCGACCGCGGTGACCGCGCGCCAGGCCGCGCGGACCTGGGTGCGCCGGACCGCGGCCCGCTCGGCGAAGCTGATCTCCTTGCCCGCGTCGACCAGATCGAAGATGCGGTCGACATTGGTGAGCAGTTCCTGGCGCGCGGCGTTGATATCGGCGGCCGCCTCGCCGATGGCGAAGAGCACGTACGGGTCGTCCTTGACCGCGGTGCCCTGGGCGCCGACCCGGTCGCGCTGGTAGTCCAGGTGCGCGGCCAGCGCGCCCTCGGCGATGCCGACCACCGCCGAGCTGATGCCCAGCGGGAACATCGTCGACCACGGCATCTTGAACAGCGTCTCGGTGACGCCGTACTCGCGCTGCGCGGTGCCGTCGATGACGTGATCGCCGTTCATCACCCGGTAGTCGGGCACGAAGGCGTCCTTGACGATGATGTCCTTGGAGCCGGTGCCCTTGAGGCCCACCACATTCCAGGAGTCCTCGACGATGGTGTAGTCCGACCGCGGCAGGATCATGTGCAGCATCGTCGGCGGCAGCGCCATCTTGCCCTCGGGGTCGCCGAGCATGGCGCCGAGGAAGATCCAGTCGCAGTGATCGGTGCCGGAGCTGAACTGCCAGCGGCCGTTGAAGATGTAGCCGCCCTCGACCGGCCGGGCGATGCCGGTCGGCGCGTAGGGCGAGGCGATCCAGGTGTCGTGGTCGTCGGACCACACCTCGTCCTGCACCTTCGGATCGGCGAAGGCCAGCTGCCACGGGTGCACGCCGACGATGCCGGTGATCCAGCCGCTGGCCCCGTCCAGCGCCGCGGTCGCCATCACCGTCTCGGCGAACTCGCGCGGGTGCGATTCGAACCCGCCGTACTTCTTGGGCTGCAGCAGGCGGATCGGGCCGGCCTCCTTCAGCAGCCGCGCGGTGGCGTCGGGAAGCTGTCCGAGCCGCTCCGCCTCGGGAGCCTGATCGCGCAGCTGATCGGCGATCGCGGCGATGTTGTCGAGAACCTTGGTCATCGGAGGTCGTGCTTTCTGTTGGTGGGGGTCAGGACATGGTGTTGATGACGGCGCCGCGGGCGATGTTGTCGGCGACCTCGGCTTCCCAGCTGGTCACCGCGCGCTCGGTGTCGATCTCGAACTCGAAGCGCTTGGTCATGTCCTCGGTGACGTCCTCGACGTCGACGTAGAACTGCTTGTACCAGCGGCGCAGCTGGTAGACGGGGCCGTCTTCCTCCGAGAGCAGCGGATTGTCGATGGGCGCCTTGTTCTTCCAGATCTCGACGTCCTGCTCGAAGCCGTACTCGACGCCCTGGGCGAACTGGGCGGCCATCGCGGTGGCGTCCTCGTCGGACATGCCCTCGGGCTTCTTGACCATCGCGCCGTACTGCAGCACGAAGGCGTTCTCGCTGACCGGGTAGTGGCAGTTGATCAGGACCGTCTCGATCGTCATGCCGTTGGCCTCGCTCCAGAGCCAGTCGATCATGTACGACGGGCCGAAGTACGAGGCGTCCGAACGCAGGGTGGAGTTCGGGTCGTCGTAGCTGGTGCCGACCTCGATGTCGTGGCGCGGGGTCGAGCGCATGTACTGCGTGGCGACGTGGCCCTCGAAGACGTTCTTGAAGTAGCGCGGGAAGGCGTAGTGCACGTAGAAGAAGTGCGCCATGTCGACGACGTTGTCGACGATCTCGCGGCAGTGTGAACCCTCGATGAGCATCGAGTTCCAGGTCCAGTCGGTCCACTCCGGGGTGCCGTAGCCCTCGATCTCGGGGATGGTCACCTCGTCGGTGGGCTTGCTGCCCTGCGGGTCGTGCCAGATGTAGAGCTGGCCGTTGCGCTCGAGGGTCGGCCACGACCGGGTCTTGGCCAGTGGGGGCACGCGGCGCGCATAGGGGATCGCGGTGCACTTGCCGTTGCCGCCCCAGCGCCAGTCGTGGAACGGGCAGGCGATCGAATCGCCCTTGACGGTGCCGTGGGCGAGGTTGCCGCCCATGTGGCGGCAGAAGCCGTCGAGCACGTGCAGCGCGCCGTCGGTCTCGGACTGGAACACCACCAGGGTGGTGCCGAAGGCCTTCACCTCGTGCGGCTTGCCGTCGCGGAACGACGAGAGCAGGCCGAGGCAGTGCCAGCCGCGCGCGAACCGAGTCGGCGCCGCGGCGGCCTCGATCTGCCGGTAGTCGGCGGTGGCGTCCAGCGATCGGCCGTTCGGCGTGTTCTCCGGCATCGAAACCTCCATGTATCGGACGGAGTGGGGATGAGCTGCGCCGATGGTCGCGCTGCCGGCGGGTGGTCGGCGGGCGGAGTTCCCGGTCAGCGGACATGTTTTCGTGACGAATGCCCGGTGTCCCGATGAGCGGGAGCGGAACCGGTCACACGGCGCGGGCGCGCCCTACCGTGACGGCACCCGCCTGAGAGGAGTGACGATGCACAACGTCGCCGTGGTTCTGGAGACCGAGGCCATCCGGCTGTTCGCGGAGTCGGCGCGCTCCGAGCATCCGGCCTACCGGCTCGCCGAGCGGCCCGTGGTGCCGCCGACCTTCCTGCCCGCCGACGCCTCGGGCGCCGCGCGGACCGAGACCGATCACCGGTTCTTCGGGCCGCCGCCGCGCGCGGGCGACCGGCTGACCGCGGTCCGCGCGGGCGGCGGCGATCCGGCGAACCCGGCCGCGATCAGCGCGGCGGAGTCGCTGACCCGCTACTTCGACCGCACCGGCGGTCTCGTCGCCGAGTCGTGGGCGGGGGCGGCTCAGGTCGGTGGGCCCGCCTCGCCGCAGGCGGCCGCGCTGCTGGCCACCTATGCCACCGACTGGCTCGGCGCGGAGAACATCCGGCGTTTCCGCACCCGGGTGGTGGGTGAGTTGCCGCCCGGCGACGTCATGACCTGCTCGGGGCACATCACGCAGAGCTATGCGCAGGACGGGGAAGCGCGCGTCGACGTGAGCCTGTGCGGCGTGGACGCCGCGGGCGAGGTCGTCGTGCGGGCGTGGGCGAGCTTCGCCCGCGAGTGACCCGCCTCGAGCTGAACCACCGTCCAGATTCTCGGGGCGAATCCGTGGATTCGGCACCGTGAAGCGGCCGGGGATGGTGTGGTGTTCATAATGCACATCGACGTTCGGAGGTAGTACGACATGACGCGACGCTACGAAGGCAAAGTCGCCTTCATCACCGGCGCGGCCCGTGGCCAGGGCCGTGCCGAGGCGGTGCGATTCGCCCAGGAGGGCGCGAACATCATCGCGATCGACGCGTGCGCGGAATTCGCCAGCACCGCCTACGCGGGCGCCACCGAGGCCGACCTGGCCGAGACGGTGCGGCTGGTCGAGGAGACCGGCGCGAAGATCGCGGCGAGCAAGGTCGACGTGCGCGATTTCGACGCCCTGTCGGCCGCGCTGGCGGCGGGCATCGAGCAGTTCGGGCGCCTCGACGTGGTCGTCGCGAACGCGGGCATCTGCTCGGCCGCGCTGTCGTGGGAGATCACCGCCGAGCAGTGGCAGGAGACCGTCGACGTCAACCTGACCGGTGTCTTCCACACCGCGAAAGCCGCTGTGCCGCACCTGATCGCGCAGGGCGAGGGCGGTGCGATGGTGTTCACCAGTTCGGTGGGCGGCCTCAAGGGCATTCCGTTCACCGGTCACTACGTGGCGACCAAGCACGCCATCACCGGCCTGGCCAAGACCATGGCCAACGAGCTGGGCGCGCACCGC
Source organism: Nocardia sp. NPDC050717 (assembly GCF_040654275.1). Lineage (NCBI taxonomy): Bacteria > Bacillati > Actinomycetota > Actinomycetes > Mycobacteriales > Nocardiaceae > Nocardia > Nocardia sp. NPDC050717. The sequence continues at coordinate 117,349 of NZ_JBFAHR010000015.1, read as the reverse complement.
ATCCGGGTCAACACGGTGCATCCGGCCGGCGTCGCCTCGGGTATGCAGCCCAACGACATCGGGCCGCTGCTTGAGGAATACGCGAGCACGCTGGCGCCGATCTTCATGAACTCGCTGCCGGACTACATCATCGAGCCGGAGGAGATCGCCGCGACGGTGGCCTGGCTGTGCTCGGACGACGCCGCGAAGGTCACCGGCGCGCAGATCCCGATCGACATGGGCAATCTGAACCGCTGACCTGATTGGTATTTTTATACCGACGCCGCTAGATTGGTATGAAAATACCAACTGGAGGCGTGATGGTGGAGTTGAAGTCGCCCGCCGAGCTCGAACGGATGCGGGTGACCGGCCGGTTCGTGGCCGACGTGCTGGCGGGCGTGCATGCGCGCGCCGCCGTCGGCGTGAACCTGCTCGAGCTCGAAGAGTATGTGCGGGAACGGATTCGCGAGCGCGGCGCGGTGTCGTGCTACTGGGACTACGCGCCCTCGTTCGGTCGCGGACCGTTCCGCAACACCGTGTGCCTTGCGGTCAACGACGCGGTGCTGCACGGTCTGCCGCACGACTACGTGCTGCGTGACGGGGACGTGCTGACCGCCGATCTGGCCGTCACGATCGACGGCTGGGCCGCCGATTCCGCGGTGACCACCATCGTCGGCACCCCTGATCCCGCGGATGTGCGGTTGGTGCGGGCCACCGAGGAGGCCCTCGCCGCCGCGATCGAGGTCGCGCGGCCCGGCAACCACATCGGGGACATCTCTGCCGCGATCTCCGCCGTCGCCCGCGAGTACGGCTATCCGGTCAACACCGAATTCGGCGGCCACGGCATCGGCCGGACCATGCACGAGGATCCGCACGTGGCCAATCACGGCCGTGCCGGCCGCGGCTTCCGGCTGCGCCCCGGGCTCACCCTGGCGATCGAGCCGTGGTTCGCGGCGACCACGGACAAGGTGGTGACCGACCCCGACGGCTGGACCATCCGCTCCGCCGACGGCTCCCGCTGCGCGCACAGTGAGCACACCGTGGCGATCACGGCCGACGAGCCGATGATCCTGACCCTGCGGGACTGATCAGGCGGATTCGGCGATCCGCTCGGCGCGATAGACCTCGGCGAGCTCGGCGAGCGGGATGTCGAGCGCCTCGGCCAACCCGACGACGGTGCCGAAGGCGGGCGAGGGCAGGCGCCCGGATTCGATCTTGCGCAGCGTCTCCGGGGAGATTCCGGCGGCCTGGGCCACCGCGGCGAGCTCGCGGTCGCCGCGCGCGGACCGCAGGCGGCGCCCGAGGCGGCGACCTGCTTCGACCTGGGCCGGGCTGAGGGGGAGACGCACCATGGCACCGAGCGTAGGGCGGGTATTTAAATACCGCAAGCCGCGTCGGCGGGTCAGTGGACGGGCTGGGCGGCGAACGCGCCGTCCAGCAGGACGGGCACCGTCGGCTCGGCGTCGAGTTCGATCGCCACGGTGACGTCTTCGCTGAAACCGCCGCTGATGAGCTCGCGCCCGGACGCGCAGTCCGCGACGGTGGCGGCGACGTCGGTCGTGGCGGTGAACGACGCCGCGGCCGTTCGTGCTTCGGGCGAGGGATCGGTCGCGCCGAGGTCGAGCAGGGCCGCCGCCACCGCGCCGGCACCGAGCCAATCCTCGAGCGCGGGACGCACGCCGCCGCTGCCCGGCCAGTGTTCGCCCGCGGCGACGATCGCGACCGGCAGCGCGGGCGTGCCCCAGCCCTGGGCGCGGAGCCAGGCGGCGACCGTGCGCGCGTTGCGCAGGCAACCCGCGACCACCGGCACCCCGGTGACGCCGGCCGCGATGGTGGAACCGTTGGGTGAGGGCAGCACGAGCCGCTCGGTGAACGGCGCCCGCCGCAGTGCCGCGGGGGACAGCGACCAGGGCTGGTCGGCCTCGACCTCGCGACGGCCGACCGCGAGCGCGGCCCCGTGCCGATCGGCGAACGCCCCGGGCCGAAGCATCACGCCAGCGGTAGGGGAACACGCGGGTGCCCGCGCCGGTCGCCACCGACACCGAGGTGGTGAACGACAACACGTCGATCACCACCAGCGCGGCGGCTGCCGGCCCGATGGCGGCGGCTCCCGCGGCGCCCCAGTCGACGCTGATCCCGAATCCGCGTTGGCGCGACCACTCCGGTGCCGAGGACATCGAACCCCCCACTCATCCGGCCGACCGCGGTCGGCCGACTGTCGACAGCATGACTGATCTCCGGGTCGTTCGCCGTGTGGCGATGATCGGCGACGGTGCCCCGGTCGACGGTGCTCCCGAAACTCCGCTGTCGCGGCCACTCCGGTGTGGCCGGGATACAACCCCTTGGCGGAGAGCAGCCTCGGGGGCACTCAATCCGTCGGACTGGTGGCGGTGAGCCAGGCGGTGAGCAGGTCGGAGGCGGCGGCGTCGGTGAACAGGGCGGTGCGTTCCTCGGCGGTCAGGTCGACGGAATCGAGTTCGGACTTCCAGTGGGCGAGGCGCTCGGGATTCTCCGTCGCCACCGCGAGTTCGGCCAGGGCGGCGTAGGTGCGGGCACGATCGATCGCCGCGGCCGTGGCGCCGAAGCGATGCAGACCGGCTTCGAGCGCGCGGGTGGCGGCGCGGTCGTCGTTCTTGAAATCGCGCAGGATTCGGGCATTGTCGAGGACGCGAGCCAGGCCGTCGAGTTCGCGGGAGCCGCCGTATTCGACGTCGTCGGGTTCGTCGCGCTGGATCACCAGCAGGGTGTTGCCGACGGGGTCGACCAGGGAGAACCGGGACTGACCCGGCCGGAACCGGGTGATCCGGGGGCAGCCCTTGGCCGGGACCCTGCCGTAGTGGGCGCGCAGCGCCGCGGTGAACTCGGCGTGACGGGCGGCGACATCCTCGACCAGCAGCAGGGCGCCCACGTGCTCGGTGGGCAGGTCGAGTCCCGGTGGCGCGGGCGCGAAGTGCAGCGCGCACCCGTACCCCTCGATCGCGCCGTAGACATAGGGCCGGGTCTGCTCGTCGACGACGGTGTAGCCCAGCGCCCGATAGAAGTCGAGGGTGCTCGGCAGATCACCGGCCCACAGCAGCGGTACGGCGGTATCGGTCATGGCTGGCCTTTCCGGAGAACGAGTCGGACGGCACCGAGGTTAAGAAGAATTCCGCGCATCCGCCCGTACCGATTTCGGCGTCCCGCTGCCCGGTACACCGTGGAAGGGGAAAGCAGCGGCCGGGCCGACTTCCCACGCGCCCGCTAGGCTGCGTGCATGACGAACCGCCTCGGCGAACTGCAAGACGCGAACTACGTGCTGCTCACCACCTTTCGCAAGGACGGCTCGCCCGTCGGCACCCCCGTCTGGGCGGTCGCGCACGACGACAAACTGTTCGTCTGGACCGTCACCGACAGCTGGAAGGTCAAGCGCATCCGGCGCAATCCCGAGGTGACACTGCAACCGTGCAACGCGCGCGGAGTGGCACACGGTGCCGTTGTCGGCGGCACCGCGCGGATCCTCGACGGCGCGGAGACCGAACAGGTGCGGTCCTGGCTGCGCCGCAAGTACTGGCTGACCGGCCCGCTGGTGATCCTCGGCAGCAATCTGCGCCGCGGCAAGGACGGGACGATCGGCATCGAGATCACTCCCGCCTGAGGCGCCGGGTTCGGCGAACCGGTATCCAGTACCGACGGTATCGGATAACGTGGGGCTCAGCGGACTCTCCGAAGGGACTCACATGGCCAAGAATCGCGCCGTCATCGTCGCGGGCGCGCGTACCCCGTTCGTGCGCGCCTTCACCGATTTCACCCGCCTCGACAGCATCGCTCTCGCGGGCGCCGCGGTGCGTGGCCTGCTCGAACGGACCGGGATCGCGCCGGGTGAGATCCAGTCCATCGTCTGGGGCGGGGTCGTCCTGCCCAGTCACGCGCCCAATATCGCGCGCGAGGTGGCGCTGGACCTGAACCTGGATTTCGGGTGCGAGGGCTACACCGTGACCAGGGCGTGCGCGTCGGGCCTGCAGGCCGTCACCTCCGCGGCCGCCGCGATCGAACGCGGCGAATACGACATCATGATCGCCGGTGGCAGCGACTCCACGAGCAATGCCGAGATCAAGTTGCCGCAGAAGGTCGTGCACGCCGTGGCGCCGGTGGCGCTGGGCAAGCCCAAGCCCAAGGACTACCTCGACGTGGTCCGCCAGCTGGCGCCGTTCACCGACATCCTGCCGCGCCAGCCCAAGATCTCCGAGCGCACCACCGGCGAGGTGATGGGGGAGTCGGCGGAGAAGATGGCCAGGATCAACGGCATCTCCCGGGCCGACCAGGACGAGTTCGCCGCCCGCTCGCACCACCGCGCCGCGGCCGCGATCGCCTCGGGCCGCTTCGACGACGAGGTCGTCCCGCTGACCACCCCCGCGGGCACCCGGATCGAGACCGACGGCCTGGTGCGCGCGGGCACCAGCGTCGACAAGCTCGCCACGCTGAACCCGGTGTTCGCCAAGGGCGGCACGGTCACCGCGGGCAACGCCAGCCCGCTCACCGACGGCGCCTCCGCGGTGCTGCTGATGAGCGAGGAGAAGGCGCGCGCCCTCGGGTTCACCCCGCTGGCCGCCTTCCGCTCGTGGAGCTTCGTCAGCGTCGACCCCGCCGACCAGGTGCTCATCGGTCCCGCCATCTCGATGCCCCGCGCGCTGGACAAGGCCGGGATGTCGCTGGCCGACATCGATCTCGTCGACATCCACGAGGCCTTCGCCGCCCAGACCCTGTCGGTCCTGCGCATGCTCGAGAGCGCGGAGTGGGCCAAGACCCGCCTCGACCGCGACGAGGCCGTCGGCTCGGTAGACCTCGACAAGCTCAACGTGCACGGCGGATCGATCTCGCTGGGCCACCCCTTCGGCGCGACCGGCGCCCGCATGGTGACCACCATGGCCAACGAACTGGCCCGCACCGGCAAGGACACCGCCCTACTGGGGATCTGCGCGGCCGGTGGCATCGGCGCCTCGGCGGTGCTCGAGCGGGTGTGAGCCCCCTGCCGGACCGGTGACCACGGGCCGGGCGGGCGTGTCAGCGACGCGCCCGCTCGATCACCTCGTCCTCGGTGAGCGCGCTGTTCGGATGGTGGCTCAGGCACATCGGGACCTGGACCTTCCCGAACCCGGTGCCTTCGGTGGCTGCGTAGAAGCGCCCGGCGGGCAGACGTGAGATGTCCTCTACGCGTCCGCCTTTCGCCCGGGCCAGTTCCGTGGCCGCCTGGATCTGGATCGAGGCGTTGAGCAATCCGATCAGCTGTGTGGCGGCGTTACCGGTGACCAGATTGTGCAACGCCTTCGGCGCCTGAGTCGCGTACACCATGCCGAGTCCGTACTTGCGGGCCTGGGTGGCCAGTTTCACCGTGCTCTCCGACGACGCGGTGGTGCCGCGGGACGGGACGAAGGTCTGGGCCTCGTCCAGGACGAGCAACCCGCCCAGCGGTCGGTCGCCGGCCGGATTGCGTTTGATCCAGGCGAACAGGGCCAGCTGCAGCTGGTTGACGAATGTCTGTCGCTGGGCGTCGGTAGGGAGACCGATGCAGCTGATGACGGAGACGCGGGCGCGTTTTCCGCTCGCCGGGGTGAACAGCAGGCTGGGATCGAGATGCTCACCCGCCCCGCCGAAGAGGGGGTCGTTGATCATCGCCGCCTTGAGTTCCTCGGCCATGCTCTGCGCCAGCGCCAGTGCGTTCCTGATGGTGCTCACCCCATCGGGCAGTGTCGCCAGAAGGGTGACGAACTCGCCGAGGTCACTGCCGCCGCCATGGGCGAAATAGGTCATCGCCTCGGTGAGCACCGCGCGTCCGGTCGCCTCCCGGCGTGGCGTGAGCCCGGCGCGGGGGACGAGCCCGGCGACCGAGGCGTCGATGGACGTGCGGAACTCATCCGGGTCGGCGCGAACCACACTGAAATCGGGGAGGGGGTTGAGGGCGAGTGGACGCCCGGCCTCGCGACGCGGGGTCCAGATCACCACGTCGGTCTCGTTCAGGTAGCGCTGCGCGCGGTCGTGGTCGCCCGCGCTCCAGGTGCCCGGTGGCGACGGCCACGCGTCGCCGAGGCGGGCCAAATCGTTGTTGGTGTCGATCAGGATCGACGAGACGCCGTGGAGGGCGGCCTCCTCGACCAGGCGGCGCAGCAGCACCGTCTTGCCCGAACCGGATCCGGCGAAGACCGCTGTGTGCTTGCGCAACAACAGCAGGGGGACCCGGAAGTCCTTGCCGCTGACCGTGTCTCGACCCAGGGACACCGCGGGAGTCTGATCGTCCCGGAGTTCGGCCTCATCGACGGATTCGTCCGGCTCGACGCTGTTCGCCGGATCGGCCGGCACCGGCGCGTCCCGGCCGCGATCGCCCGGCGCCGGGCCGACTGCAGAGGGCCCATGAGGGGGCGGGTCGCTCGGTGGGCCCTCGACGGTGCTGGTCGGGCCGCCGTCGTCAGGCCCCGGCAACACCCGGGTGAGCAGTGGCGAATTGCTTGCCGGCCGTCGATGCTGCAGCCAGGACAGGAAGCCCGCCTGACCGTCCGTGAGCATCGATTCCAGCGCGGAGAAGGTCCTCAGATCGTCCTCGGAGATCGGCAACGCCACCCCGTGCGCGGCTTCGAGCTCGGCAAGCTGGGCGAGGGTCACCGGACCACGGGAGAACGGAGTGTTGCGCAGGACCACCAGACGCCGCCGGGTGCTGCCCGGGGTGATTCCGGCCTCCAGCACGGCAGAGCGCAACCGGGTCTGCACCGCCCGGGGGTGCGGATGGGCGATCGCGCGGAAGCTCCAGTGTTCCTCGTCCTCGGTGGCCTCGTCGAGGGTGCGGCGCAGTCGCGCGTGGAGTGCCGACGTGACGCCGGACGGGGTGTCGACGTTCAGAGTCACGCCGCTGCCGTTCTGCTCGAGCACGTAGCTGCGCAACGCGGCGTACAGCAGGGGGTACATCAGCGCGTCTTCACGGTCCGGGTCCAGCGGCGCCGCGACATCGGCCTGGGCTCTGGCCTCGGCGAAGCGTTCGTCGAAGACGGCGAGTTCGGTCGGGGTGGGAACTGCCGACCGCACGACCGTCTCGGCGGGGGCTGTGACGAACCGGTCCATTTCGGTCGCGGTGTCGGCGTCGAGACACTGGCGCACATGCTCTTCTACCCGCTGCAACAGGCGGCGTGGGGTGAAGTCGACGACCTCGGGTCGGTCGAACGCCCCTGGCAGCACCGGCCAGGTGGGAAATGGCGGTACGAATCCGATCTCGCCGTACACGCCGCCGAGGTGACGCTCGACGATCGCCGCTGCGACCGCGGCACCGGGCATGGCGGTCGACAGTTCGAGCACGGTGAACCGGTCGGCGGTCGAGTTCACCGAGCGTGTCGCCAGCAGTTCCCACGAGCGGGGAATGCAAGCCACCACGATGAGCGTACGGGTCGTCTCCTCGCGCATCCGGACCAGCGCGTCGGCGAGCCGGTTGGCCAGCAGATCTTCGTCGGTGTCGGCGGATTGGGCGATCACGGTGTCGATCTGATCGATCGCGAGCACCACCGGACCGGTGAGGGCGAACAGTCGCGTCATGTCGCCGAACTTCAATTGCGGATCGCGGTGGACGCATCCGAATCCCCATGCCTCGGCCTCGGCCGCATCGATGCCCTCGTCCAAGACCAGGAACGCGTGCCCGATGTCCCGGGAGCGGCCGCGACCGCGATAGAGCACCAGCGCGCGCAAGGTGTCCGCGCAGTCGACCGCGACCTGTTCGTCGATGGCCGCGATCCGCTCGAGGAAGGTGTCGAGATCGGCGCGGCTGACCTCGAGCATGCCGCACAGGCGCATGCGCAATTCCGGCCCGCAACCGGCCCGGTCCGCCAGCGCGCCCAACATGGGGCGAAGCTGCCCACTCTCGGACCCGAGCAGCCGGGTGACGATGCCGTGAACCGCGCCCGACCAGAACGACATGCCGTCGACCAGCTTCGGCATGAAGAACCAGCCGTCACGCTCGTGCACGTGCTGACGCAGCCAGCCGAGCATATGCGTTTTGCCGACCCCCTTCTCGCCGCTGAGAACCAGACCGGTCGGTGATCCGGTCGGCCGTCGCACGGCGTTGTCGACCGCGCGGGTGATCGCCTGGATCGCCCGAGGATGTAGACCGTCCACGTGATGGTGGAGCGGTCCCCAGATCTGATCGGGGCTCAGAACGCTGCTGAACTGGATCGACGTGAACGCGTGGTGGTGCTCCTCGTTCACCGGGACACCTCGATCATGAGCAGATGCCGAGCTGTGCCCGCGAGCACGACGGCGGCGTCCGCGTCCGCGGCGGTGAGCGTCTTCTGGTCTGCTTCGGACCGGACGTGCACACCCTCGCGGCGAGCGAGCAGGGCCACCGCTCTGTCGAATTCGTCGGCGGGCACGCTGTCGAGTCGGTCGCGCAGAGTCGCCAGCCGGATCGGTGTGCCCTTGCCGCGGGACAGCTCGGCGTACGCGGACTCCACCTGACCGGTGATATTCGGGCGGAAGACATCGGCGAGGGTGTTGCCGGACTCGTCGAGGTGACGCCGCAGGCCCGCGAGGACGGCGTAGAGCGTGCCGCCCGCGCCACCGGAGCGTGCCGGGCGAGGAGCGGCGAGTTCCTCGGTGCACCACACCGCACCACGATCGGTCAACTCGTGCACGAAGGCTCGGCCGACGCGGGTGCTGTCGACCAGACCGAGGTCGTTGAGCTGCTGGCGTGGTTTGCCGTCGAGTTTGATTCCCGCGACAGCGTGGAGTTCGGCGTTGGTGAGTTCGCGGGCCTCGGCCATCAGCACGAGCAGGACGAAACGCTGGGTCGCGGTCAATCGGTGGTCGGTCATCGGGGTCCTTCACTGAGGGTTCGGTGGGGGGTCGAGCACGGTGAACCCCCGTGCCGCGACAGTGATTTCGCGAGCGCGACCGGTGTCGACGACGACGCCCTCCGCGCGGGCTTGATGTCCGCCCCGATGCGCGGCGAGGGCGAGGTCGTAATCCCGGGCGTCGGCCAGCCGCACGGTGATCGCCCGGGTGCGGCCGGTCGCGACGCCGTCGACGCGCAGGATTCCGCGGATGCGGACCACCCAGCGGTCGCCGTCCGCATCATCGGCCAAGCCGATCACGGTGCCTTCTACGGCGCCTGCTGCGGCGCGTGGTGGTGCGGCGACCAACGGCAGCGGGTCGAGCGGGGCGGCTGGAATCGGTGGGCGCTCGACGGTGGCGAACTCACCACGGAGCGCTGAGCCGATTCCGGCGGGAAATGTCACCGACTCGTTCGGGCGTGGCGCCGAGCGTGACCAGCGAAAGGCCAGGACGAAGGCCGTGCCGTCGGCATCGCCCGCCAGGTCCGCCAGTGCGCCGACGGTCGCTTCGCCGAAGTGGTGTCGCAGCGAAGCGGTCTCGGCGAGACCGTCGCCGGGGGCCGCGGCGGACCGGACAGCGGCGGCGGTGCGCAACAGCCGGGCCGCGGTGCGACGACCGAGAGACTGTTCGTGATCGGCGGGCATCGCGACCTCGAATCCGAACGGGCCGGTGCCGGCGGTGAGCCGGATTTCCCGCAACAGCCAGCGCACGCTCGTCGACATCGAATCCGGTGTGCGCCGCGAGGAATCGGACGCCTCCGCGTGGGCGCTGTGGGTGATGAGATCCCGCAACGCGATGAGCGCCCGCGCGCCGTCGGACAGCGGAACGGACGGGTCGGTGCCGCCGGTGCGGCGGTAGGTGACGATGTCGAGGTCGGGCTCGGTGATGTCACGCCAGATGGTGCGCTCCGGGAGGCCCTCGGCCTCGGCGACGCAACGGATCACTTCGCGCAGCCGGATCGCGGTGTCGGCCAGGGTGTCCGAAGGTGGCACCAGCACGTCGTAGTCGTCGCGGCTCCAGATGTCGGCGGCGCGCCACCGGCCGGTGACGGTCCAGCCGTGGACGCGCAGGTACTCGACGACATCGGCGATGTCGGGCGCGGGCAGGGCCACCGAGTCACCCGCCGGTCAGGACGGGACTGCCGAGGACGAGCGCGCGCAGGCTCGCCACCGTCAGGACATTGCTCACCGGCACCTTGACACGAATACGGCCCCGCGGATCATCCGGCGGCAGCGGGGCGTTGTCGCGTAGCGACAGGTAGTACCCGATGTGGCGCAGCAGCAGGCCCGCCGTGCTGAGGTCGGTGTAACCCTCGGAGCGGGCAGGCACATGGACGACGAAAAGGTAGCGGGGCACTTGGAATTCGGTGCCGGCCAGCTTGTTGTACTTTCCGCGATCGAGACCGTCGTAGTTGAGGACTCCGTGGCGGAAGGAGGGTTTGGTGATCGTCTTGACCTGGACTTCGATCCGTGGCGAGAAGCCGACGGGTGTCCTGCCGGGCATCTTCAGGCTCAAGTCGACGCCGTCGAGATCGGCGTTGTCCTGCGCCCACATCAATCCCGCGGCCGAGGCGAGCACACGGACGTAGTCTTCGCCGAAGTTGCCCTGGTGATTCCCCGTGTCCAACCTGCATCCCCTCGCCGCGACCCCGGCGTCCGCCGTCGACGACGACACTGTAGCTGTTTGCCGGGTAGTGGTTCGGGCTTTCCGAGGGACTCGAGAGTTGTTGACCGACAGCGAGATCGGCGGTCGGTCCGCGAGGACCGATCAGGTCGCCTGGCTCACCGACGACATGTGGAAGTCCGGGATCCGCAGCGGCGGCATGGCGGTGCGGGTGAACCAGTCCTTCCACTCGCGCGGCAACGTGATCTCGGTGGCGCCCGCCTCCGAGACGCGGCGCAGCAGGTCCAGCGGGCTCTCGTTGAAGCGGAAGTTGTTGACCGCCGCGGTGACCCGGCCGTCCTCGACGAGGTAGACCCCGTCGCGGGTGAGGCCGGTGAGCAGCAGGGTCGCCGGGTCGACCTCGCGGATGTACCACAGGCACGTCAGCAGCAGGCCGCGCTCGGTGCGGGCGATCATGTCGTCCAGCGACGCGTCGGTGCCGCCGGTGAGCAGCAGGTTCTCGCCGGGCAGGGTAGCGGGCGCGTCGAATTCGGCCGCGGTGGCGCGCGGATACACCAGCGACTCGATGACACCGGAGCCGATCCAGTCGACCCGCTGGGCGGACAGGCCGTTGTCGAAGACCGACAGCGACTCCGACGACGAGGGCGTCGCCACGAACGGCCGGTACTCGAGCCCGCTCGCGGACGGATCGGAGTACAGCGTCAACGGGATGTCGTTGAGCCGCTCACCGATCCGGGTGCCGCCCGCGCGGGCGAACGCCGTGTGGCCCTCGTGCGCGCCGCGCCCCTCCATCGACCAGGCCAGGTAGATCATCAGATCGGCCACCGCCGAGGGCGGCAGCAGCGTCTCGTAGCGGCCCGCGGGCAGGTCGACGCGAGTGGCCGACCAGTCCAGGCGCCGCGACAGTTCGGCCAGCAGCCCCGGCGTGTCGACATCGGTGAAATCGGCCGTACCGACGCCGACCCAGGCGCTCGCGAGATCCTTTCCGGCGCCGCGCTTTCCGTTGATCTCGACCGATCCGGTGGGCTGGCTGAAGCGGCGGCGGACGCCGGTCGAGGTACCCAGCCAGGTCGTGTGCACCTGGTGGTGGGCGAAGCCGTACAGCCGGTCGGCGCCGTCGAAACCGGCCGACAGGTCGCGGGCCAGCCCGGTGAACACCTCGATCTCGGTGGCGCCCGGCGCGTGCTCCCAGGTCGCCGAATCGTCCTCGGCCGGCGAGAGCAGCGGCATCGCGTCGCGCGCGGGCGTCGCGGTGCGGGCGGCCTCCTCGCTCGCGCGGACCACGGCCTCGATGTCGTCCGGATCGACGCTGGTGGAGCTGATGCTGCCGACCCGCGCGGCGTTCGGGCCGTCGCGGAACACCGAGATCACCGCCCAGTCCCGCGACACCGAGGAACCGTTGGTGGTCATCGAGTTCCCGGCCCAGCGCAGCGAGGCCTCGTGCGCGTCGGTGACGATGACGATCGCCTCGTCGGCCTTGGACGCGGCCAGCGCCCGCTCGACCACCGCGCCCGCGGGGAACACACCCGATTCGCTCACTGACCGGCCTCCGTCCGGGTGTTGAGAACATTGACCCCGCGCACCAGCACCGACGGGCAGCCGTGACTGACCGCCGCCACCTGCCCGGGTTGGGCCTTGCCGCAGTTGAACGCGCCGCCCAGCTGCCACGTGCTCGGCCCGCCGACCGCCTCCATCGACCCCCAGAAGTCGGTGGTGGTGGCCTGGTAGGCGACATCGCGCACCTGCCCGGCCAGTTCGCCGTCGCGGATGCGGAAGAACCGCTGCCCCGTGAACTGGAAGTTGTAGCGCTGCATGTCGATCGACCACGACTTGTCGCCGACGATGTAGAGACCGTCGGAGACCCGCGAGATCAGCTCGGCGGTGCTCGTGTCCCGCTCGGGATCCGGTTGCAGCGACACGTTCGCCATCCGCTGGATCGGCACGTGATGCGGCGAATCGGCGTAGGAGCAGCCGTTGGAACGGTCGAGGCCGAGCCGGGGCGCGAAGACCCGGTCGAGCTGATAGCCCACCAGCACACCGTCACGGACCAGGTCCCACTGCTGCCCGGCCACGCCCTCGTCGTCGTAGCCGACCGTGGCCAGTCCGTTGACCTGCGTGCGATCCCCGGTGACGTGCATGATCGGCGTGCCGTAGCGCAGCGTGCCCAGCTGGTCGGGAGTCGCGAACGAGGTTCCCGCGTAGGCGGATTCGTAGCCGATCGCCCGGTCGTACTCGGTGGCGTGCCCGATGGACTCGTGGATGGTGAGCCACAGATTGGTCGGATCGATCACCAGATCGGTGGGTCCGGCGACGACCCCGGGCGCCTTCACCTTCTCGGCCAGCCAGCCGGGGATCCGCGCGAGTTCGTCGGCCCAGTCCCAGATTCCGTCGGCGCCGGTCACGTACTCCCAGCCGCGACCCGCGGGCGCGGCCAGCGTGCGCATGGTCTCGAACACCCCCGAGGCGGAGTCGACGGTGATCGCCTCGAGCTGCGGATGCAACCGCACCCGCTGCTGGGTGATCGCCGATCCGGCGGTGTCGGCGTAGAAGACCTGTTCCTTGACCTGCAGCACCGAGGCCGTGACGTGGTCGACGCCGTCGGCGGCGAACAGCCGCTCCGAATAGTCCTGCAGCAGCGCCACTTTGTCGGCCGTCGGCACCGCGAACGGGTCGAGATCGTAGGCCGAGACCCAGGAGACGTCGGCATAGCGTGGCTCGTCGGCCAGCTCCACCCGCTCCCGGTTGAGCGCGCGCAGGGCTGTCGCCACGGTCACCGCGCGCCGCGCCACCTCGGCCGCGGTCTCGGGCGTGAGCGCGGCGTGCGAGGCGAAACCCCAGGTGCCGTCGACGATCACGCGCACGGCCAGCCCGAGCTCGGTCGAGTCGGTGACGGCCTCCACCCGGCCGTCCCGCAGCCGGATCGACTGGGTGAGCAAGCGGTGCACGCGCAGATCGGCGTGCTCGGCGCCCGCCGCCCGCGCCGCGGACAGCGCCGCGTCGGCCAGCGCGCGCAACCCGAGCGCGCGGAACTCGTCGTCCACTTCCCTGGAAGTCGTGGTGGTCACCCGGCCTACGCTAGCGTGAAATACCGGTTCCGGCAGTCACAACCGTGACGCGCTGACCCCGTCCTCCCGCGGCGGGCCGCGCCGATGCCGTAGGGTGCCCGCCGTGCCGCCATCCGCCCTCCGCGATCGAAAAAGGGAACGAACCCGCCGTGCGATCCTGCTCGCCGCGGTCGGATTGTTCGAGGCCAGAGGCTATGAGGAGACGACGGTGGCGGAGATCGCCGCCGAGGCCGAGGTCGGCACGCGCACCTTCTTCAACTACTTCGCCAGCAAGGAAGAACTGCTCTTTCCCGAGCCCGACGAGCGGGTGCGCGCGGCCGTGGCCGCCATCGCCACGCGGCGACCGGGGGAGCGTCCGGTGGAGGTGCTGCTGCGGGCCCTGCGCGCCGCGGGTGACAACCCCGGCGAGCATCTCGTCGACGACCTCAACGGCCGCATCGCCGCGCTGCGCGCGCAGGTCTCGCGGACCGTGCCCGCGGTGAGCGGCCGCGCCGCGCACGCCCAGCTGGTGGCCCAGCGCGAGATCGCCAGGCAGTTGCACGCCGCGTTCCCGCACGAACTCGACGAGGTCGGCGCCGCGGCACTGGTCGGCGCCGTCGTCGGCGCGGTCTCGGGGGCGCTCACGGTGCTGTTCCAGCAGCCCCACCACGGGATCGAGGACGGCGAGCGCCTGCACCGCAAGATCCACGAGACCACCTCGCGGGTCCTGCAACCGTGGCTGGCCGCCTCGGCCGAGTCGCGGAACTAACCGAACTGCTGCCAGCCCAGCCGCACGACCATCACCACGACCACGACCAGCAGCACGATCCGCACGAACCCGGCGCCCTTGGCCAGCGCCATGCGCGAACCGACCAGCGCGCCGGCCACGTTCGCCACCGCCATCGCGGCGCCGAGGCCCCACAGCACGTGTCCGGTGGTGCCGAGGAACAGCAGCGCCCCGACATTCGAGCCGCAGTTGATCACCTTGGCCATCGCCGCGGCGCGGACGAATTCGGTGCCGAGCAGGGTGGCGAAGGTGATGATCAGGAAGGTGCCGGTGCCGGGGCCGAGCAGACCGTCGTAGAGGCCGATCAGGCCGGCGGCGAGCGCGACCACCAGGATCACCTTGCGCCGCGTCGGCGGGTGGGTCGCCATCGTCATCCCGACCGAGGGCCGCAGCGTCACGAACACCGCCACCGCGACCAGCACCACCATGACCAGCGGAATGAACAGGTCGCGATCGATCAGCGAGACCGCCGCCGCGCCGCACGCCGCCGTGATCGCCGCGATCACGGCGCCCGGGATCAGCACCTTCCACTGCATCGGCACCTTGCGGGCGAAGGTCAGCACGGCCGTCGCCGTGCCGGAGAGCGCGGCCAGCTTGTTGGTGCCCAGCGCGGTCTGCGGGGCGATGCCCGGCGCCACCAGGAACAGCGTCGGCAGGATGATCAACCCGCCACCGCCGACGACCGCGTCGACCCACCCGGCCGCGGCCGCGGCCACCAACAGGACCGCCCAGTCTCCTATCTGCACCGACCAAGGCAATCAAGATCGCGGCCGGAAAGCCAGTCGATTCCCATGTCGGGGCGCCGCGGTGCGGGCCACTCGTGCCAAGCTGGTCGGGTGCGCCGGTTCAGTCTGTGGCTCCGCGGACGGCCCATCGTCGCCGATTCCGTTCTCGCCGCCTGCCTGCTGGTCTTCGACGCCGCCGGTGTGGGCGACGAACCGCACAAGGCCGTCTACCTGGTCTTCTCGGTGATCCTGCCGCTGCCGCTGATCCTGCGCCGGGTGTATCCCCGCGCGGTGGCGGCGGTGATGTTCGCGCTGTCGCAGGTGTGCAGCATCACCGGCTATGTGCTCGGCCAGGACACCTCCGATCACGTGGCGCTGATCGGGTTGGGTGTGATGCTCTACACCCTGGTCGCCTACGTCGGCAGGCGCGAGGGACTGATCTACCTGGCGTTCCTCGGCGTCGACATCGTGACTTCGGTGCTGCTGCTCGGCACCCCCGAGGGCGCCGACCTGATCCTGGTCGCCGTGATCTACGCGCTGTGCTGGACGCTGGCCGAGTTCAACGGCGCCCGCCACGCCTACGACTCGGAGGTCGCCGCCCGCCTGGCCGTCGCCGACTACGACAAGGAGCGCCGCGCGCACGAGGCCGTCGCCGCCGAGCGCACCCGCATCGCCCGCGAGCTCCACGATGTGGTCGCGCACGCGGTCAGCGTCATCATCGTGCAGGCCGACGGCGCGAAATACGCGCTGCGCCAGGACCCGGAGGCCGCCGAGCGCGCACTGGCCACGATCTCGGGCACCGGCCGCGACGCGCTGCGCGAGTTGCGCCGCACGGTCGCCCTGCTGCGGACCGAGCACGCGCCCGAACTGCTGCCCCAGCACGGCAGCGCCGGGATCGCCAGGCTGGCCGAGCTGATGCGCGACGCCGGACTGGCCGTCGATCTGGAACTGACCGGTGAACTCGACGACATCACCCCCGAGGTCAGCCTCGGCGTGCACCGCATCGTGCAGGAATCGCTCACCAACACGCTGCGGCACGCGGGCGCGAACCCCAAGGCGGTGGTCCGGGTGCACCGGCGCGAGGACGACATCCGGATCGAGATCGTCGACAGCGGCGGCGTGCCGGTGGTGGACACCGGCATCCCCGGCACCGGCATGGGCCTGGTCGGGATGCGCGAACGGGTGGCCGTGCTCGGCGGCACCCTCACCGCGGGCCGGGCCGAGGACGGCCGCTGGCGGGTGCTGGCCACCCTCCCGCTGCGCGCCGAAGCCGACTGATCCGCCCGCTAGGGTGAGGCAATGCCGATCAGCGTGCTCGTGGTGGACGATCAGGAACTCATGCGGATGGGTCTGAAGATGGTCCTCGGCGCGCACCCCGACATCGAGGTGGTCGGCGAGGCGGGCAACGGTGACGAGGCGGTGCTGCGCGCCACCCAGCTGCGCCCCGACGTGGTCCTGATGGACGTGCGGATGCCTGTCGTCGACGGTGTCACCGCGACCGGCCGGATCGTCGCCGCCGGCGACGGGGTCCGCGTGCTCGTGATGACCACCTTCGACCTGGACGAACACGCCCTGGGCGCGCTGCGCGCCGGGGCCAGCGGATTCCTGCTCAAGGACACCCCGCCCGAGGACCTCGTCTCCGCCATCCGCAGCGTCGCCGCCGGGGACGCGGTGGTCTCCCCGAAGGTCACCAAGCGGCTGCTGGACCGGCTCGTCGCCGAGGACCCGGCCGGGCTGCGCGACCCCGGCATCCTCGACGTGCTGACCGCGCGCGAACGCGAGGTCCTCGAACAGATCGCGGCGGGCCGCTCCAACGCCGAGATCGCGGCCGCGCTGTTCCTGTCGGAGGCGACCGTGAAGACCCACGTCGGCCGGGTGCTCACCAAGCTCGGGCTGCGTGACCGGGTGCAGGCGGTGGTGCTGGCCTACGAGACCGGCCTGGTCCGCCCCGGCGGCTGAGCGCGGCCGGGAGAAAAATCGGGCGCTCGCGCGTTGAGTGGAGTAGATCGTCCGAAAGGATCGCCATGACCGCCCTGCTGTTCGTGCTCTACCTCGTCGTCGAGATCGCCGCGTTCGTCGGCCTCGCCCAGCTGATCGGCGCGGGCTGGGCGCTGCTGGTGCTCCTCGCGATCTCCGGTGCCGGCCTGCTGTTGCTCGGCGCGCAGGGCAGGCGGGTCTTCGACCGGTTCCGCCGGGCCGCGCGCGGCGAGGTCACCGCGGAGAGCGCCGTCGCCGACGGGCTGCTCGTCGCCACCGGCTCGGTGCTGCTGTTCGTCCCCGGTCTGGTCACCGGTGTCGTCGGGCTGCTGGCGCTGTTCCCGCCGACCAGGGCGCTGCTGCGGCCGGTGCTGGAGAAGCTCGGCACCCGCCGCTTCGGACCGCTGCCCTCCTTCGCGCCGTCGCCGTACCGCGGCGTCGTGGTCGACGCCGACGGTGACGTGGTCGACGGCGATGTCGTCGGGCAGTGGTACGACGACGGTCACACCGGCCTGCGGCCCGCCCTCGGGCCGGGCAGGCCGCAGGATTCCGCGCCCTGGCGGTGAAAGGTCTACAGTGTGCCGATGGCCACCGAGCAAGTCACCATCGAGGTGAGCGCGGAACTGGCCGACGCGGTACGTAGGGCGAGTGCCGCTGCCGGACAGTCCATGTCGGATTTCACGGTCGCCGCGTGGCGACTCGAGCTGATCGCCGTCGAAGCGGGCGGGCGCACCCCGGCGGGGCTCCGCGACGCCGACCTCCGCGCCGTCCTGTCCCTGCCGACCTGACGATCGGCCGATACGGCAGACTGGGACACCGTGAGTACCCAGTTGCTGATCGGCGGTCGTTTCTACAGTTCCAGCTCCCCGGACGCGACCGCGATGGCGGTCACCGACGGCACCGTGGTGTGGCTCGGCGCCGAGGCGCCGGGGCGGGCGATGCATCCCGACGCCGAGATCGTCGACCTCGACGGCGCGTTCGTCGCGCCCGCGTTCGTCGACCCGCACGTGCACGTCACCGCGCTGGGCCTGCAACTCATCGGGCTCGATGTCGGTGGGGCCGCGTCGCTGGCCGAGCTGCTCGCCGCGGTGCGCGCGCACGCCGCCGCGCATCCCGACGGTGTGATCATCGGCGAGGGCTGGGACGACACCGCCTGGCCCGAACAGCGCCCGCCGACGGTCGCCGAACTCGACGAGGCCGCCGGACCCGGCCGCCTGGTGTACCTGGCCCGCGTCGACGCGCACTCGGCCGTGGCCTCCTCCGCCCTGCTCGACGCGGCGGGCGACCTCGGCGAGGGCTACCGCCGCGGCGAACCGCTGCGCGCCGACGCGCACCACCGGGTGCGCACCGTCGCCCTGGCGAAACTCGATGCCGCGCACCGTGATCGGGCCCGCACGGCGGCGCTCGACGCGGCCGCCGCGCACGGCGTCGTCGCCGTGCACGAATGCGCGGGGCCCGACATCTCCGGTCGCGACGACCTGCGGGAACTGCTCGCCTTCGACCACGGTGTCGCGGTGCGGGCCTACTGGGGCGAGGCCGTGCGCACCGCCGAGCAGGCCCGCGCGCTGGTCGACGAACTCGGCGTCGCCGCCCTCGGTGGTGACCTGTTCGTCGACGGCTCCCTCGGCTCGCACACCGCGCTGCTGCGCGAGCCCTACGCCGACGCGGGTGGCTGTGGCAAGAACTTCCTCGACGGCGACGCGATCACCGCGCACCTGCGCGCCTGCACCGAGGCGGGCATCCAGGCCGGCTTCCACGCCATCGGCGATGCCGCCATGGACCTCGTCGTCGCCGGTTTCGCCGCCGTCGCCGCCGAACTCGGCGGACCCGCCGTGGCCGCGCGCGGGCACCGGGTCGAGCACGCGGAGATGACCGACGCCGCCGCGATCGAGCAGCTCGGCGCGCTCGGGGTGATCGCCTCGGTGCAGCCCGGCTTCGACGCCGCCTGGGGCGGCGCGGACGGCATGTACGCCAACCGCCTCGGCGCCGAGCGGGCGGCCACCCTGAACCCGTTCGCCGCCATGGCCGCCGCGGGTGTCTCCCTCGCCATCGGCTCGGACGCGCCGGTCACCACGCTGAATCCGTGGGAACAGGTCAGGGCGGCGGTGCACCACCGCACCCCCGGCCACGGGTTGTCCCCGCGCGCCGCCTTCGCCGCGGCCACCCGGGGCGCCTGGCGGGCGGGTGGGGTGCGCGACGGCGTCGCGGGCACCCTGGTTCCCGGCGCTCCGGCCTCCTACGCGGTCTGGGACGCGGGCGACCTCGTCGTCGCCGCGGCCGCCGACACCGTCCAGTGCTGGTCCACCGACCCGCGCTCGCGAGTGCCCGGCCTGCCGCGCCTCGACCCCGGCGCCGCGCTGCCGACCTGCCTGCGCACGGTGCGCGACGGCGTCACCATCTACTCGGCCGACCGCTGAACTTCGCCGCGCGCGTCCACGAAACACGGAGTCCGACATCATGATCCATCCCGCGACCGAGCCCGGTTCCGGCTCGGCGACCACCGAGTCGGTCGACGAGTCACCGGCGGCGGCCGGCCGTGGATACGGCATCCTGTGGCGGATGCTCGCGGCCACGGTGGGTGGGCTGCTGCTGTTCGCGAGCTTCCCGCCCCGGCCGTGGTGGTTCCTGGCGCCGGTCGCCGTCGCGCTACTGACGGTCGCCGTGCGCGGACCGGGCCCGCTCCGTGGCGGGTTCGGCTACGGCATGCTCGGCGGGCTCGCGTTCTTCGTGCCGTTGCTGCCGTGGACCGGCATCTACGTGGGACCGCTGCCCTGGCTGGCGCTCTCGACCACCTGCGCGGTGTACTTCGGGCTGTGGGGCCTGCTGGCGCGCCGGCTGGGTGAACTGCCCGGCTGGCCGGTCTGGGTCGCGCTCGCCTGGACCGCGACCGAGTGGGTGCGTTCGAGCTTCCCGTTCGGCGGATTCCCCTGGGGCCGTATCGCTTTCGGTCAGGCCGACGGCTGGTACCTGCCGC
Source organism: Nocardia sp. NPDC050717 (assembly GCF_040654275.1). Taxonomy (NCBI): domain Bacteria; kingdom Bacillati; phylum Actinomycetota; class Actinomycetes; order Mycobacteriales; family Nocardiaceae; genus Nocardia; species Nocardia sp. NPDC050717. The sequence goes on along the minus strand of NZ_JBFAHR010000015.1, from coordinate 97,399 downwards.
TGGCGGCCTACGGCGGCGCCCCACTGGTCGGCTTCGCCGTGGCGCTGACCGGCACCGCGCTCGCCGCCCTCGCACTGCGCGTGCGCGCCTGGGCCGCGACTCCGGCGCCCCGCAGGCGCGACCGCGCCACCCGGGCCGGATTTGCCACGGCCGCCGCCACTGTGGCTATCATGCCCCTCGCCGGAGTGATCCTCCGGCCGACGCTGCCCGCCCCGGACGACGGCACCCGGACGATCACGGTCGCCGCGATCCAGGGCAGCGTGCCGCGGCTCGGTCTCGACTTCAACGCGCAGCGGCGCGCCGTGCTGGACAATCACGTCCGGCGCACCGAGGAACTCGCCGCCGCCGTCGACCGCGGTGACGCGGTCCGGCCGGAGGTGGTGATCTGGCCGGAGAATTCCTCCGACATCGATCCATTGCGCAACGCCGACGCCGCCGCCGAGATCACCGAGGCCTCGGAGCGGATCGGCGCGCCGATCCTGGTCGGCGCAGTCCTGGTGAACGGTGACCGCACCACCACGAACTCGGTGATGGTGTGGAACGGCGCGGCGGGCCCGGCCGACCGGCACGACAAGAAAATCATCCAGCCCTTCGGCGAGTATTTGCCGATGCGGAGTTTCTTTCGGTTGTTCTCGTCCTACGCCGATCAAGCCGGACATTTCGTCCCCGGAAATGGTGACGGTTCGGTAACGGCCGCCGGAATTCCGATCGGTGTCGCCACGTGTTACGAGGTCGCGTTCGATCGGGCCTTCCGGCAATCGATGGACTCGGGCGCCCAATTGCTCACCGTGCCGACCAACAACGCGACCTTCGGGCTGAGCGAGATGACCTACCAGCAACTCGCGATGTCACGGGTCAGGGCGGTCGAGCACGGCCGGGCTCTCGTGGTCGCGGCAACCACGGGGGTCAGCGGAATCATCACCGCGGACGGCACGCTCACGCAGCGGACGCGCCAACTCGACCCCGCCGCGCTGGTCGCCCAGCTACCATTGCGCGACACGACGACGATCGCGACACGGATCGGCGCGGCCCCCGAAGTGGCGTCCGTTATCCTGACCGCGATCGGCGTGGCGCTGATGTTTTTCCGGCGCCGCCGAGTGAATCAGGCGCAGGTTTCGCGAAGCTCGCCGAATTCTGAATAAGCGGTTTGTTTCAACCCGGGGGAAGCGGCCGAAAGTTGCCGTCATAGGGGTCTGATCCACAGTGCTCGAAACAAATCCACATCGGTAGCCATCCGGCTGCCCCAGTACTCCGAATCAATGGGCGTGGATAGCCACGCCCTGGGCCGTCGTGTGCCCGGGCGATGCTCGGGGAGTTGCGACACAAGGCAGAACGGAGTGCTTGATGAGTTCATTGGCCACCGACCGCGTCAGCTCCAGCGTCACCGACGACGATCCGGGCCAACCGTTCGCTCTCTCGCCCGGTCAGACGGCCTTGTGGTACGCGCAACGGATCAGGCCCGACATCCCGCTCACCATCGCCCATTACGTCGAGCTGCACGGTGATCTCGACGTCGGACGGCTGCTGTACGCGGTCGAGCGCTACGGCGCGGAATCGCAAGTGGGACACGTGCGTCTCCTCGAGATCGACGGCGTCCCGCATCAGCGCGTCGACCTGAGCTGGCGGCCGGGCTGGGCCCGCATCGATCTGCGCGACGAGCCCGACCCGCGCGCGGCCGCGCTGCGCTGGATGAACGACCACGCCAGCACCCCCATCGACATGGAGCGCGAGCCGCTCACCGTCAACGTCGTGTTGCGAATCGGTGACAGGGACTGGTTCTGGTACGAGCGCGGTCACCACATCGTGATCGACGGTTACGGTGCGATGAACGCCCTCTCGCGGACCGCCGAGATCTACACCGCCGTCGGCGAACAGCGCGAACCGTCGGTCTCCCGGGCCGCCGCGCTCGTCGACCTCTACGCCGACGAGTCCCGCTACCGCGAGTCCAGCCGGTTCCTCGCCGACCGCGAGTACTGGATGACCCAGCTCGACGGCGTCGGCGAGCCGATGACCCTGTCCTCGGTCACCGCCACCGGCGACACCCACGATCCCGGCCGCCACCGCGCCACCGCGGTGCTCGCCCCCGACCTCGACGCGCTGCTCACCGACGCGATCACCACGCACGGCTCGGCCAACTCCGCCCTCATCGTCGCCGCGCTGGCCGCCTACGTGCGCACCGTCACCGGCGACCCGGACGTCGTGCTGAGCCTGCCGGTCTCGGCGCGCACCACCGTGGCGCTGCGCCGCTCGGCGGGCGTGGTCTCGAACGTGGTCCCGCTGCGCGTGCGCTTCGACGAGCACACCACCGTCGCCGATGTGGTCCGCCAGACCGAACTGCAGATCACCGGCGCGCTGCGGCACCAGCGCTACCGCTCCGACGACATCCGTCGCGACTGCGGCTACTCCCGCGACGCCCGCGGCTTCTTCGGGCCGATGGTCAACATCATGCTGTTCCACGACGAGCTGAAGTTCGGTGACATCGCGGGCCAGCTGCACGTGCTCGCGACCGGGCCCGTCGAGGACCTCTCGATCAACATCTACAACGGCGACGGCGGGCGCATCCAGCTCGACTTCGAGGCCAACCCCAAGCTCTACGGCGAAGCCGAGGTGGCCGCCCACCACGGCCGCTACCTCGACTTCCTCGCCCGCTTCCTGGCCGCCGATCCCACCACCCCCACCCGTGCGCTGGCCGCGATCACCGAGGCCGAGCGCGCGACCGTGCTGCGGGAGTGGAACGCCACCGAGATGCCCGTGCCCGCGGGCACCCTGGTCTCGCTGTTCACCGACCAGGTGCGGCGCGGCCCCGGCGCCGTCGCGCTCGAATTCGGTGACAGCGTCCTGGAATACGCCGAACTCGACCGCCGGGTGAACCAGCTGGCGCGCGAACTCGTCGCCCGTGGCGTCGGCCCGGAGAGCACCGTCGGGCTGTGCCTGCACCGCAGCGTCGAGTTGGTCGTCGGCATGTACGCGGTGCTTGCCACCGGCGCCGCCTACCTCCCGCTGGACCCCGAACATCCGGCCGACCGCATCGAGGCGGTCGTGTCGCAGGCCCACCCGGTGTGCGTGCTCACCGCCGCGCGCGACCAGGTGCGCCTGCCCGCGGGCGTGGCGCGGATCGATCTCGACACCCTCGACGTCAGCGGCCGCGACGCGCGCCCGCTCACCGACGCCGATCGGCGCGCGCCGCTGCGCCCCGAGCAGCTGGCCTACGTCATCTTCACCTCCGGGTCGACGGGCAAGCCCAAGGGCGTCGGCGTCACCCACGCGGCGATCGTCAACCGGCTGCGCTGGATGCAGGCCGAGTACCCGCTCGACCGGACCGACGCCGTCCTGCAGAAGACCCCCGCCACCTTCGACGTGTCGGTCTGGGAGTTCTTCTGGCCGCTGCAGGTGGGTGCCCGCCTGGTGATCGCCGCGCCCGACGGGCATCGCGATCCGGCCTACCTGGCCCGGATCATCACCGAGAAGGCCGTCACCACCGCGCATTTCGTGCCGTCGATGCTGTCGCTGTTCGTCACCGATCCGCGGGTCGCCGGCGGCGCCGGGTTGCGCCGGGTGTTCTGCAGTGGCGAGGCGCTGCCCGGCGCCACCGTCGCCGACTTCCACGCCGCGCTGCACGGCCCCGACGGCGGCCCGGAGCTGCACAACCTCTACGGCCCCACCGAGGCGGCGGTCGACGTCACCTACTGGCCGTGCCCGGTGGGGGCGACCACGGTCCCGATCGGCTCCCCGGTCTGGAACACCCAGACCTACGTTCTCGACCCCCAGCTGCGGCCCGTGCCGCCGGGTGTCGTGGGTGAGCTCTACCTGGCCGGCGCGCAGCTCGCCCGCGGGTACCTGGGCCGACCCGATCTGACCGCCGACCGGTTCGTCGCCAACCCGTTCACCCCGGGCCAGCGGATGTACCGCACCGGTGACCTGGCGCGCTGGCAGCTCGACGCGGGCGTCCTGGAATACCTGGGGCGCACCGACTTCCAGGTGAAGGTCCGGGGGCTGCGCATCGAGCTCGGCGAGATCGAGTCCGCGCTGCTGGCCCAGGACGGCATCGCCCGCGCGGTGTGCGTCGCCAGGACCGGCCGCACCGGCGACGACGAACTGGTGGCCTACGTGGTCGCCGCGCCCGGAACACGCGCGCCCGAGCCCACCGCGCTGCTCTCGGCGCTGCGTCGCGGCCTGCCGTCCTACATGGTTCCCTCGGCACTGGTCGTGCTGGACGAGCTGCCCCTGAGCGCCAACGGCAAGGTCGACCGCAAGGCGCTCCCGGAACCCGAGATCGGCGTCCGGGTCACCACCGGCGCCGCCGCGCCGCAGACCGAGCTCGAATGCGCGCTCGCCGAGATCTTCACCGAGGTCCTCGCGCTGGACGGGACCGCGATCGGCGTGGAGGACAGCTTCTTCGACCTCGGCGGCAACTCGCTCGTCGCCGCCCGCGCGGTCGCGCGGATCAACACCATCCTCGACGCGAACCTCACCATCCGCGAGCTGTTCGAGGCCTCGACCATCGCCGCGCTCGCCGGGTACCTCAGCACGCACCGGTCCGAAACGCCGACGCCCAAGCTGGTTCCCGCGGTGCGGCCCGAACGCATCCCGCTCTCGCTGGCCCAGCAGCGGCTGTGGATCCTCAACCGCTTCGCCGAACACGCCGCGGCCTACAACATGCCGCTGGCCCTGCGCCTGACCGGACGCCTCGATCTCGCGGCATTGCGGGCGGGTCTGCGCGACGTCCTCGACCGCCACGAGAGCCTGCGCACGAGTTTCCCCGAGGGTCCCGACGGCGCCTATCAGCTCATCCACCCGGCCGCCGCGGTGGAGCCGGAGCTGGCGCCGATCGACGTGGCCGCCGCCGACCTCACCGCCCTGATCGGTGAGGTCACCGGTCGCGGCTTCGACCTGCGCACCGAGACCCCGCTGCGGGTGGCGCTGTACCGGGTCGGCGCCGAGGACCACCTGCTGCTGGTCGTACTGCACCACATCAGCGGCGACGGCTGGTCGGTCGCGCCGCTGGCGCGTGACCTCATGACCGCGGTCGCCGCCAGGGCCGAGGGCGCCGCGCCCGCGTGGACGCCGCTGCCGGTGCAGTACGCCGACTTCGCGCTGTGGCAGCGCGAGCTGCTCGGCGAGGAGACCGACCCCGACGCGCCGCTGGGCAAACAGCTCGGCCACTGGCGCGACACCCTGGCCGGGCTGCCCGATCAGCTCGACCTGCCGCTGGACCGGCCGCGGCCGGTCCAGCGCGGAACCCGCGGCGACACCGTCGAATTCACCATCGACGCCGAGCTGCGCCGGGCCGCGGGGGAGCTCGCGACCAGCCGCGGGGTCAGCATGTTCATGGTGCTGCACGCCACCCTGGCGACGTTGCTGTCGCGGCTGTGCGCCAGCGGCGACGTCACCATCGGCACGCCCATCGCCGGTCGCTCCGACCCGGCGCTGGACGAGCTCGTCGGCATGTTCGTCAACACGCTGGTGCTGCGCACCGAGGTCGACCTCGGTGCGGGCTTCGACCGGATGCTCGACCTGGTGCGCGAGACCGACCTCGACGCGTTCGCCAATCCCGACGTGCCGTTCGAGCGGCTCGTCGACCTGGTGAACCCCGAGCGCTCCACCGCGCGGCACCCGCTGTTCCAGGTGATGCTGTCCTACGACCGCACCCCGGACCTGCGGATCGAACTGCCCGGTGTCGACGCCGAACTGGTGCCGATCGAGGCGGGCGTCGCCAAGTTCGACCTGCAGCTCGAGGTCCGCGACAACCACGACGACGGGCCGCTGCACGCCGAATTCGGTTTCGCCACCGATGTTTTCGATCGCGGCACGGTCGAGGCGATCGCCCGCCGGTTCACCGCGCTGCTGGCCGCCGCGGTGGCCGACCCGACCGCGCCGACCGGTGATCTGAACCTGCTCGACCGCCGCGAGATCGCCCGGCTGGTACCGGTCGCCGGGGCGCCCGCCGAACCGGCGGGCACCCTGGCCCGCCTCCTCGGGGACACCGCGCAGCGGCTCCCTGACTCGGTCGCGGTGCGCTACCTCGGCTTCGACACCACCTACCGCGAACTCGACGAACGCTCGAACCGGGTGGCGCGCAGCCTCATCGCGCACGGCGCCGGCCCGGAGACGGTGGTCGCGGTGGCGCTGCCACGCAGCCTGGAAGCCATCGTCGCCATCTGGGCGGTGGCCAAGTCCGGCGCTGCCTACGTGCCGGTCGACCCGGCCTACCCGGCCGAGCGCATCGCGCACATGATCGGTGACTCCGGCGCGATCCTCGGGCTCACCCTGCCCGAACACCTCGCCGCGCTGCCCACCACCACGGGCAAGCATCGCAGGGCGCCGGAATGGCTGGTGTTCGGCACCGCCGATTTCGAATCCGACTGCGCGCGCCGCTCGGCGACCCCGGTCACCGACACCGACCGCTCGCACCCGATGCGGCCGGGCCAGCCCGCCTACCTGATCTACACCTCCGGCTCCACGGGTACGCCGAAGGCCGTCGTCGTCACGCACGCGGGCATCGCCTCGCTCGCCAGCGAGCAGACCCAGCTGTTCAAGGTCACCGACGCCGCGCGGACCATGCACTTCTCCTCGCCGAGTTTCGACGCCTCGGTGCTGGAACTGCTGCTCGGCTTCGCCGCGGGCGCCACCCTCGTGGTCGCCCCCGCCGATCTGTACGGCGGCGCGGAACTGGCCGCGTTCCTGCGCTCGGAGCGGATCACCCACGCGTTCATCACCCCGGCCGCGCTGGCCACGGTGCCCGCGGGCGAGTTCCCGGAACTGGGAACGGTGATCGTCGGTGGCGAGGCCTGCTCGGACGAGCTGGTCGCCGCGTGGGCGCCGAAATACCGGATGCACAACATGTACGGCCCCTCCGAGGCGACCGTCGCGGTCACCGCCAGCGCCGCGATGGTGGCGGGGGAGCCGGTGCCGTTGGGCGCGCCGGTGCGCGGCATGCGGCTGTTCGTGCTCGACGGCCGGCTCCGGCCGACCCCGCCGGGCACGCCGGGCGAACTGTACGTCTCCGGGCCGGGTCTGGCCCGCGGCTACCTCGGCAAGTCCGCGCTGACCGCACAGCGTTTCGTCGCCAATCCGCACGGCCGGGTCGGCGAACGGATGTACCGCACCGGCGATCTCGTGGTCTCCGACGCCACCGGCAGGCTGCGCTTCCTCGGTCGCGCCGACGACCAGATCAAGATCCGCGGCTTCCGGATCGAGCTGCGCGAGATCGACCACGTGCTGCGCGAGCATCCGGGGGTGCGCTCGGCGCTGACCGTCGTGCACGTCGACGAACAGGGCCAGCAGCGACTCGCCTCCTATGTGACCGCCGATCGGCCGGTCGAACCGGCCGCCGTCCTCGACACCGCGCGCGGCAGGCTGCCCGGGTACATGGTGCCCGCCGCGATCGCCGTGCTCGACCGGATGCCGGTGACGCCGGCGGGCAAGCTGGACCGCAAGGCCCTGCCCGCACCGGAATTCACGGTGTCCACCACGACCAGGGCGCCGCGCACCCACCTCGAGATGCGGGTGGCCGCGGTGTTCACCGAGATCCTCGGCCGTCCGGTTCCCGGCGCGGAGGACAGCTTCTTCGAGATCGGCGGCAACTCGCTGCTGGCGACCAGGCTGGCCGCGGCGCTGCACGCGGACTTCAGTGTCGACCTGCCGGTGCGGCAGATCTTCGAGGCGCCGACCGTGGCCGGGATCGCCCAGCTGATCACGGAAGCGCCCCGGACGCAGCGGGTGGCGCTGGCGGTACACACCCCACGCCCGGGACGCATACCACTGTCGCTGCCGCAGCAGCGGCTGTGGTTCCTCAACCGATTGTCCCCCGAATCGAGCGCCTACAACATCGCATTCGTCTTGCGAATCGGCGGAGATCTGAACGTCTCGGCCCTGCGCGCCGCCCTCGCCGACCTGGTGGAGCGGCACGAGGTGCTGCGCACGGTGTTCCCGGAGGACCTGTCCGGCCCGCAGCAGGTGGTCCTGCCCGTCCCCGGGAACGTGCCCGCGATCGAGGTCATCGACAGCGATCCCGAGCGGGCGCGCGCCGCGCTGACGGCCCTGGCACGCCAGGGATTCGACCTCACCACGCAGACCCCGCTGCGCGCCCAGCTGCTGCGCGTCGCGCCCGGTGAGCACCTGCTCGGCGTCGTCCTGCACCACATCGCCGCCGACGGCTGGTCGCTCGGGCCGCTCACCCGCGATCTGGCGCTGTCCTACGTCGCCCGCTGTGGTGGGTCGGCTCCGGACCGTGCGCCGCTGCCGGTGCAGTACGCCGACTTCAGCCTCTGGCAGCGCGAGGTCCTCGGCGCCGAGGACGACCCGGACAGCATCGCCGCCACCCAGCTCGCGCACTGGCGCGAGGCGCTGGCCGAGCTGCCCGACGAGCTGCCGCTGCCGTTCGACCGGCCGCGTCCGGCCGAGCCGACGGGCGAGGCGGGCAGCGTGCGGTGCGAGATCTCGGCGCCGCTGCAGCAGGCCATGCGGGAGGTCGCGGCCGAGACGGGCGTCAGCCTGTTCATGGTGGTGCGCTCCGCGCTGGCGGTGCTGCTGCGCAGTGTCACCGGTGGCCGCGACATCCCCCTCGGTACCCCGGTCGCCGGGCGCACCGACATCCAGCTCGACGACCTCGTCGGCATGTTCGTCAACACGCTCGTGCTGCGCTCCGACGTCGACCCGGGCCGCAGCTTCGTCGAGCTGCTGCACGCCGACCGCGACGACGAACTCGCCGCGATCGCCAATGCCGACCTGCCGTTCGAACGGGTCGTCGACGCGCTCGGCCGCGACAGCAGGGCGGCCAACCGCCACCCGCTGTTCCAGGTCGCGCTCAGCATGCAGGACGAGGCCGCGCCCGAGCTGGCGCTGCCCGGGCTGCGGCTGGCCGCCGAGGAACTCGACATCGCCCGCGCCAAGTTCGATCTCGAACTGCGGGTCTCCCCGGACGGTGACCGGTACCGCTTCGACTTCGTCTACGCGGCCGAACTGTTCGACGCCGCCACCATCGAGACCATCGCCGCCCGGTTCCAGCAGATCCTGCTCCAGGTGACCGCCGATCCGCGACAGCTGGTGTGCGAGATCGAGCCGCTGACCGTCGCCGAACACCGCGCGCTGGTCCCCGCGCTCGGTCCGGCCGTGGTGACGCCGGTCGTGCTGGCCGACATCATCGAACGGGCCGCCACCAAGTTCGCGCACCGGCCCGCGCTGCGCTGGTTCGCCGGCGGCAGCGTCGCCGGAGCCGTCGGGGAGCTGGACTACGCCGAGGTCGGCGTCCGGTCGCATCAGCTCGGCCGTGCGCTCATTGCCCGCGGCATCGGCACCGGCGACCGCGTCGCCGTCGGCCTGACCCGCGGACTCGACTGCGCGCTCGCCATCTTCGGCGTCGCGGCCAGCGGCGGTGCGTTCGTCCCGGTCGACCCGCGCTACCCCGCGGATCGGGTGCGGCACATGCTCACCGACTCCGGTGCCAGCGCCGTCCTGACCACCAGGGCCGATGCCGAGGCGCTGCGCGCGGCGGCGGGCGAGCTCGACACCCAGTGGCTGCTCGTCGACGACGACGACCTGCTCACCGAGCTGGCCTCCTACGACGGCGCCCCGATCACCGACGCCGAACGGATCCGCCCGATCCGCCCGGCCGACCTGGCCTATCAGATCTACACCTCCGGCTCCACCGGCCTGCCCAAGGGCGTCACGGTCACCCACAGCGGACTGGTGAGCCTCGCGGTCGACCTGCAGGAGCGGATGGGCCTGGACCGGTTCGCCCGTACGTTCTTCTTCTCCACGCCCAGCTTCGACGTGTCCGTGCTCGATCTGCTGCTCGCGGTCTGGTCCGGCGCCGAGATGGTCATCGGCCCGATCGACGTCTACGGCGGCGACGAGCTCGGCGCCCTGCTGGAGCGCGAGGACATCACCCACACCTTCCTCACCCCGGCGGTGCTGGCCTCCATCGACGCGAGCCGCTGGCCGCTGCCGCATCTGCGCGGCCTCATGGCCGGTGGCGAGGCGGTCCCGCCGGACCTGGTGGAGAACTGGGCGCCGGGGCGGCGGTTCGTCAACGCCTACGGCCCCACCGAGTTCACCGTCATCGCGGCGATGTCGCAGCTGCGGGTCGGCGTGCCGGTGACCATCGGCACCCCGGTGCGCGGCGCGCGGGTGCTGGTGCTCGACGAGCGGCTGCGGCCGGTCGTCACCGGGGTGCCGGGCGAGCTGTACCTCGGTGGCGCAGGCATCGCGCAGGGCTACCACGAGCGGTTCGGCCTCACCGCCGGTCGCTTCGTCGCCGACCCGTGCGGTCCCGCGGGCAGCCGGATGTACCGGACCGGCGACGTCGTGCGATGGACCGCCGACGGCGAGATCGAGTACCTGGGCCGCAGCGACCATCAGGTCAAGGTCCGCGGCTTCCGGATCGAGCTCGGTGAGATCAGCGCCGCGCTCGGCAGCCACCCCGCGGTGCGGTTCGCCCACACCGAGGTCCGCCGCATCGCCGGTGACGACCGCATCGTCGCCTGGGTCCAGCTGGCCGACGGGACCGACCCGAGCGAGCTGGCCGCCGTGCGCGCGCGGGCCGCGGCCCGGCTGGCCGGGCACATGGTGCCCGCCTCGCTGAACCTGATCGACCAGGTTCCGCTCACCCCGGTCGGCAAGCTCGACCGCACGGCGCTGCCGGAGCCCGAGTTCACCGCCACCGCGGGCCGGGCGCCGCAGACCGCGTCCGAGCGCCTGGTCGCCCAGGTCTTCGCCGACCTGGTCGGGGCGGGCGAGATCTCGGCCACCGACAGCTTCTTCGACATCGGCGGCAACTCGCTGCTCGCCACCCAGCTGGTCGCCCGGCTGGCCGCGGCCAGCACCGTGCGGCTCGAGGTGCGGACCGTGTTCGCGTCGCCGACCGTCGAGGAACTCGCCGCGCTCATCGATGCCGGGCCGTCCGGTGACGAGCGGCGCCCCGATCTGGTGCGGCGCGATCGTCCGGAACGGATCCCGCTGTCGGCCGCGCAGCGCAGGCTGTGGTTCCTCAACCGGTTCAACGCGGGCGCCGAGGGGGAGACCCAGTCGGCGGGCGCCTACAACATCCCGGTCGTCCTGCGGCTGCACGGGCCGATCGACCTGGATGCGCTGATTGCCGCTTTGCACGCGGTGCAACGTCGGCACGAGACGCTGCGCACCGTGTTCCCGGAGAGCGCGGGCGAGCCGGAACAGCTCGTGCTCGACCCCGAGATCGGCGCGGTCACGCTGTTCCACGCGACGGCGACACCGGACGACGTGGACGGCGCGGTCACCCGGTTCGTGACCCCTGGCTTCGACCTGTCGGCCTCGGTGCCGATGCGGGCCGCCCTGATCACCGTCGACCACACCGGCCTGCCGGTGCCCGCGCAGGCCAAGCTGGCCGTCGCGGGGTCCAAGGAGCACGTGCTGGTGCTGGTCGTGCACCACATCGCGATGGACGGCTGGTCGCTGGAGCCGCTCGCGGCCGAGGTGGCCGCCGCCTACCGCGGGATCAGGGCGGGCGAGGAGTTCGGCGAGCTGGTGCCGGAGATCCAGTACACCGACTACACCCTGTGGCAGCAGGAACTCCTGGGCACCGAGGACGACCCGGACTCGCTGATCAGCAAGCAGCTCGCGCACTGGCGCGGCGTGCTGGACGGCCTGCCCGAGCTGATCACCGTCCCGGCCGATCGGCCGCGCCCGCCGGTGCCCTCCTACCGGGGCGGCACCGTGGACTGCGCGGTCGACGCGGCCACCCACCGCGCGCTGCGCGGGATCGCCACCGCGAACAACGTCAGCATGTTCATGGTGCTGCACGCGGCGCTGGCGGTGCTGCTGCACCGGGTCACCGGTGACGACGACATCGCCGTCGGCACCGCCACCGCGGGCCGCGGCCACCCGGCGCTCGACTCGATGATCGGCATGTTCGTCAACACCCTGGTGCTGCGCACCGAGGTGCGCGACGAGCGCGCCTTCGTCGACCTGCTGCGCTCGGTCCGCGACCGCGATCTGGACGCCTTCGCCAATGCCGACATGCCCTTCGAGCGGCTGGTCGAGGTGCTCAATCCGGCGCGCTCGCAGTCGCATCACCCGCTGTTCCAGGTGATGCTGTCGGTGCGCAACACCCCGGTGCGGATGCTCGAACTGCCGGGCCTGCGCATCGAGGCCGTCGACGCCGACGCCGGCATCGCCAAGTTCGACCTGCAGTTCACCTTCACCGAGACCCAGACCGCCGAGCGGGTGGGCGACGGGATCGGCCTGTCGGTGAACTACGCGGCCGACCTGTTCGACGAGGTCACCGCGCGCAGGCTGGGCGACCGCCTGGTGCGGCTGCTCACCGCGGTGGCGGCCGACCCGAACACGGCCGTGGGCGACCTCGCGCTGCTCGACGCCGTGGAGTGGACCGCGCTGGCCCCGGTGCACGGCGCCCGCGCCGACGTGCCGGTGAGCTTCGCCGCGGTGTTCGACGCCGCGGTGGCCAGGGCACGGGACGGCGTGGCGCTGAGTTCCGGCGACACCGTCGTCACCTACGACGCTCTCGATCGCTGGACCAACCGCCTGGCCCGGGTGCTCATCGGGCAGGGGATCGGGCCGGAAAGCCTGGTGGCGCTGGGCATTCCGCGGTCGGTCGAGTCGGTGGCGACGATGCTCGCGGTCGCCAAGGCCGGTGCGGCGTTCGTGCCGGTCGACCCGAACTACCCGGCGCAGCGGATCAGCCACATGCTCACCGACTCCGGCGCGGCGGTGGGGCTCACCCTGCTCGCGCATCGCGACCGGCTGCCCGGCGACTGCCGCTGGCTGGTCCTGGACGACCCGCAGACGCGCGCGACCGTGCTCGGCACCGACGACGCGCCGATCACCGACGCGGACCGGATCCGGCCGCTGCGGGTGGGCAACCCGGCCTACATCGTCTACACCTCCGGCTCCACCGGCACCCCGAAGGGTGTGGTCGTCACCCACGGCGGCATCTCGAACTTCGCCGCCGAGTGCGCCGACCGGTACGACGTGCGGCCGGGCAGCCGGATCCTGCACTTCGCCACCCCGAGTTTCGACGGCGCCATGCTCGACATCCTGTTCGCGCTCGGCGGCGCCGCGACGCTGGTGATCGCGCCCACCGGGATCGTCGGCGGCGAGGAACTGCGCCGGCTCTACATCCGCGAGCGGATCACGCACGCCTTCGTCACCACGGCGGCGCTGGGCACCGTCGACCCGACCGGGGTGCACTCGCTGGCCCATGTGCTCGTCGGCGGCGAGGCGCTGCCGCCGGATCTGCTGGCGCGGTGGGCGCCGGGCCGCAACTTCTACAACGTGTACGGGCCCACCGAGACCACCATCGTCACGCTGATGCCGCAGCCGATGAGCCCGCAGGGGCCGATCACCATCGGCGGCCCCATCCGCGGCGTCGCGGCCACCGTGCTCGACCGGCGGCTGCACCCGACCCCGATCGGGGTCACCGGCGAACTGCAGCTCGCCGGGTCGGCGCTGGCCCGCGGCTACCACAACCGGCCGGGGCTGACCGCCCAGCGCTTCGTCGCCAATCCCTATGGCGCGCCGGGCGAACGGATGTACCGCACGGGCGACCTGGTGCGCTGGCGCGACGGCGCGAAGTCGGCGCTGGACGTGGAATACGTCGGCCGCACCGATCACCAGGTGAAGGTGCGCGGGTTCCGCATCGAACTCGGCGAGATCGACGTCGCCTTCGGTCGGCACCCCGATGTCGAGTTCGCGCTCACCATCGGGCACAGGACCGCGGCGGGTTCGACCGCGCTGGTCTCGTACGTGAAGGCGCGGGCGGGCCTCGCGCCGACGGTGCGCGAACTGCTCGACCACGTCGGCGCGCACGTGCCGAACTACATGGTCCCGCAGTCGGTCATGCTGCTCGACGAGGTGCCGCTGAACCCGGTCGGCAAGCTCGACCGAGCCCGGCTGCCCGAACCGGTCTTCACCGCGACCGAGGGGTACCGCGCGCCGGCGACCGCGGCCGAGGCGACGCTGTGCGCGGTCTTCGCCGACGTGCTCGGCGTGGAACGGGTCGGCGCCGACGACGGGTTCTTCGAACTCGGTGGCAACTCGCTGCTGGCCACCAAGGTCGTCGCGGCGCTGCGCGAGCAGGGCTACGACATGCCGGTCCAGCTGATGTTCGGCGACGCGACCCCGGCCGGGATCGCGGCCCGGCTCGACGGCGCCGACGCGGGGGCCGCGATCGCGGCGGCCACCGGTCCGGTGCTGCCGATCCGCCCGTCGAGCGGCCCGCACGACACCCCGCTGTTCTGCGTGCACCCGGCCATCGGCCTGTCCTGGTGCTACGCGGGGCTGCTCGCGCACCTGGCGCCGCAGCGCCCGGTGTACGGGCTGCAGGCGCCGCACGTCTCCGGTGACGAACGCTTCACCTCGATCCCCGAAGCCGCCGGACACTATGTGGCCCACATCAAGTCGATCCAGCCGCACGGTCCCTACCACCTGCTCGGCTGGTCGCTCGGCGGCCTGATCGCGCAGGAGGTGGCCGTGCAACTGCAGGACGCGGGGGAGGACGTCGCCCTGTTGGCCATGCTGGACAGCTACCAGCTCGGCGACCGCTGGCTCGACACCTCGATGCCCAGCGTCGCCGACATCCTCGGCGAGTTCGGTGCCGACGTCCTCGGTGGGGCACCGGTGCCCGCCGACATCGACCTGCACGAAGCGGCGGATCTGCTGCGGGCACAGCCGGGCCCGTTCGCCGCGCTCTCGGTCGAGAATCTCGAACGGCTCTACACCGGCTACGCCGACGGCACGGTGATGGCGAACCGGTTCCGGCCCCGCACCTTCGACGGTGATCTGTTGTTCTTCACCGCCGCGGCGGACGAGATCAACGCCGCCGATCCGGCGCGCCGGGCCGAGGCGTGGCAGCCGTTCGTCACCGGCAACATCCACAACCACGACCTGCCCTGCAGGCACGCGGCGATGACGACGCCGGAATCGCTGGCGGTGATCGGCCCCGTGCTGCATCGCCACCTCGACGCCGTCCCGGAGATCACCGTGTGCGGCGGCGGCCAGAAGGAGATGCGTCCGTGAGTTTGGCGGTAGAAGTACGCGGCCTCGCCAAGAGTTACGGCAAGGTGCGGGTACTGAAGGAGATCGACCTGGAGATCCCGGCGGGCACCGTGCTCGGCCTGCTGGGGCCCAACGGCGCGGGCAAGACGACGACCGTGCGGATCGTCACCACGCTGTTGCGCCCCGACGCCGGTTCGATCCGGGTGGCGGGGGTCGACGTGCTGGCCGACCCGGCCACCGCGCGGACCAGGATCGGCCTGTCCGGCCAGTACGCGGCGGTCGACGCCAACCTGACCGGCTACGAGAACCTGCGGATGGTGGCGCGCCTGTACGGCATGTCCCGCAAGCAGGCGGTCGAGCGGGCCGAGCAGCTGCTCACCGCGCTCGGCCTCGACCACGCGGCCGGCCGCAGGGCCGGGACCTACTCGGGCGGGATGGCGCGCCGCCTCGACCTGGCGGGCGCGCTGGTCGCGCGGCCGCCGGTGGTCGTGCTCGACGAGCCGACCACCGGGCTCGACCCGCGTGGGCGGCTGGACATGTGGCAGGTGATCGGTGAGCTCGTCGACGACGGCACCACCGTGCTGCTGACCACGCAGTACCTCGAGGAGGCCGACCTGCTCGCCGACCGGATCACGGTGATCGACAAGGGCACCGTGATCGCGCGCGGCTCCGCCGACGAGCTCAAGACCTCGATCGGCGGCGACCGGCTCACCGTCACCCTGGCGGCCGGGCAGGACGCCTCGGCCGCGATCACGGTGCTCGGGCAGGTCGGGGTCGGCGAACCCATCCACGAGCCGGGCAGCGACGAAGTGTCGGTGGTGGTCGGCAACGGCTCACGCACCATGGTCGAGGCGCTGCGCCGCCTCGACGACGCCGGCGTGTGCGTCGTCGACGCCGTCGTCGTGCGGCCCACCCTCGACGACGTGTTCCTGTCCCTCACCGGCACCCCGGCCGCACCGGCCGTCGAGCCCGAAACCGACGATGTGCAAGAGGAGATTCTCTCGTGAGTTTGGTGCCGGACATCGCGGAAGATCCCGACACCCGCGACATGCCGATCCCGGCGAGTACACCGCGGCCCGCCGCCCCGGAAGAGAGCCGGCCACGCGCCAGGTTCCTGCGTGACAGCGCGATCGTGGCGCACCGCAACCTGCTGACCATCCTGCGGGTGCCGACACTGCTGGTCACCGCCACGATCCAGCCGCTGATGTTCGTGTTCCTGTTCGCCTACATCTTCGGCGCGTCCCTCGGCGGCGACCAGTACCGCGAGTTCCTGCTGGCGGGCATCTTCACCCAGACGGTGGCGTTCAACGCCGCCTTCACCACCGTCGGCCTGGCCGGTGACCTGCAGAAGGGCATCATCGACCGGATGCGGACGCTGCCGATGTCGCGGCTGGCCGTGCTGATGGGGCGTACGCTGTCCGACCTCGTCGTCAACATCCTGAGCCTGGGCGTGATGGTGATCTGCGGCTACATCGTGGGCTGGCGCATCCACGGCAGCCTGGCCGACGCCGCGCTGGCCTTCGCCATCATCCTGCTGTTCGCCTTCGCGATGTCGTGGGTGGGCGCGCTGACCGGGCTGATCTCGCCGACGGTCGAGGTGGCCCAGAGCGCCGGCCTGATCTGGATGTTCCCGCTGTCGTTCATCTCCTCGGCGTTCATCTCCGCCGAGACCCTGCCCGGCCCGCTGCGCACCATCGCGGAATGGAATCCGATCACCGCGGTGTCGGCGGCGGGGCGCAAGCTGTTCGACAACGACGCGCCACCGTCGTTCGCCCCCGCCACCGGCTGGGCGGCCGACAACTGCATCCTGTACGCGGTGATCTGCTCGGTCGTCATCCTGGCGATCGCGATGCCCGCCGCGCTGCTGCAATACCGAAAGGTCGCCAGCCACTAGGTGTTCCGAACGACGAAGGCCGCCGCCCCGGATCGGGGTGGCGGCCTTCGTCGTTGGGGTGGTTACCCGCTACCCGCGGCGGCGGGTCTTGAGCAGTTCGAGGCGCTCCTTGAGCAGCTCCTCGAGCTCCTCCTTGCTGCGCCGTTCGAGCAGCATGTCCCAGTGGGTGCGCGGCGGCTTGACCTTCTTGGTCTCCACCGTGGTGCCCTCCATGAGCTGCCCCTCCTGGCCGTTGCGGCACAGCCAGGTGGGCGGGATCTCCGCGTCGTCGGCGAACGGGACGTCGAACTCCTCACCGTTGTCGGTGCGGTAGCGGGCGATCCGGCGCGGGGCCAGGTCGTGGTCGCGATCGGTCTCGTAGCTCACCGCTCCGAGCCGACTGCCTCGGAGTACGCGATCTGCCATGTGTGCTCCCTGTCTTCGGCGGCTGACGCCGCGGGTCCGCGGCCGTGGCGGTTCTCGGCGCGCGAACTGGTCGTGGTCCTACCGTTAACGCGCGGGACGTCTGAACTGTTCCATTGTAGTGGAACCGCCGAAGACGCCGAGCGGGCCGTGAGCCGTGCCCGCTGAGCGAGACCTGAGCCGGTGTTTCGGCCGCCGGACGGCTAGGGTTTCGCAGCATGTCGCGCAGTCGCCTGCTGTCCTGCCTGTGGTGCGGGCGGGAGATCGTGGATTCCGAGTCGGGTCGCCGCCGCCGCTATTGCCGCCAATCGTGCCGTCAGCGAGCCTACGAGCACCGCACCAGCCTCAAGGGGACGGGGATTCCGGAGGACGCCGTGGTGCTGTCCGCCCAGGAAGCCGCCGACCTGGCCGACCGGTGGTTCGCCGCCCGGTGCGCCGCCGAGGACGTGGCCACCGCGGTCGACGAGGGCGCCGAGCACGAGGAGCTGGCGAAGCTGAGCGCGACCCTCGTACAACTGGCGCGCGAAGCCGAACGCTTGCGCTGACCCGGTCAGGCCGGGTCGGTGGGGCCCGCGTCCAGTTCGCGGGCACGCAGGTACACCACCGTCACCCCGCCCGCCACCAGCACGGCGAGCGCGGCCGCGGCCCCGGTCGTCGCGAGGTCGGGAACGGTGAGCGGCTGGCCACGCAATGCCTGCCACAGCACGAGCGTGAGCAGCCCGAAGTACCCGAGGACCGCGACACCGAGCAGCGCAGCCCTGACCTTTTCCGTGCGCAGCCACCGATACCGGGGTGCCAGGGCGACCAGGCCCACCGCGAGCAGCAGGAGGACCTGGATGCCGTGCAATCCGACGAAATGCGGGATGCGCAGGTCGCCGCCGGTGGTGCTCCAGTGGGTGATCGGCATGGCGCCGACACCGTCGCCGGCCGCGTCACCGGTCGCGCCGCCCGCGTGCACGGTGTGGCCTGCCATCAGGCCGACCACGGTGCCGTCGGCCTGGCGGACCAGCTGGGGCCCGGTGAAGCCCATGAGGTAGCCGAGCGCCATGCCGGTCACCGCCAGCCACAGCCCGGCCTTCAACGCGATCGTGGTCGGCCGGTCGGCCAGCTTCTGCCACGAGATGATCACCGCGAGTACGAGATTGGCCACGAACAGACCGGGCACGCCGGAGGCGAAGACCTGCTGCCCGATCTGGTTGACCGGATCCTGCGCGGTGTTGAAATGGCTGAACGTCCCGCGCGCGGCCTGCAGGGCGATGAAGCCGACATCGAGCACCCCGGTGACCGCGAAGACGGTGCCCAGCCACCAGGTGGCGCGCCGTCCCCGGTGCGGCAGCCGCAGGATCCAGGCCAGCGTGAGGCCGTAGAGGGCGAAGGCGAGGCCGAATTTCGCCGGTTTGAGCCACACCGATTCGCCGAGCAGCAGGCGGTCGTCGACCACCATGCCGATCGTCGACACCAGGACCAGCGCGCCCATCAGGGCGGAGTTCACCAGCAGCGGTCCGTGCCACGGTGCGGTCGCGGTGTCGTGGCGCGCCGGTGCGGCGCGGAACCGGGCGCGGGACAGGGTGCGGGAGAGGTCGATCGTCGCCATGGGATCGACGGTAGAAATCCGGTGTGCCGCAAGACCTCCCGCCGCGGAGTGGTTCCGCGCCCCCTACTCCGGTAGGGGCCGCCCTACCGGAGTCCGGCTCAGATGCCCAGGCGCCAGATGACGGCGTCGACCGCGCGCGGCGACACGGTCGCGACGGCCTGCAGGATCCGGGTGTAGCGCGGGTAGAGCTCGATCGGCCTGGTGCGGATGGCGGTGCGGATCCAGTCCGCTGCCTGCTCGGCGGTGAGCGCGGCCGCGTCGTCGTAGGCGCCGGTGGGCGCGATCATCTCGGTGCGCACCAGCGGGAATCCCAGGGTGGTGACGTGCACGCCCCGCGACCGCGTCTCGGCGCCGAGGCTGCGCCCGAACGCGCCGAGCGCGGCCTTGGACGCGTGGTAGGCGGTGAACTTCGGCATGCTGCCCGCCGCGACGCCCCAGGTGGCGACGTTGACGACGTGCCCTTCGCCCGCGGCGAGCATCGCGGGCAGCAACCCCATGGTGAGCCGCGCCGCGCCGAAGTAGTTCAGCGCCATCGTGCGCTCGTAGTCGTGGAAGCGGTCGGTGGCCTCGGCCGCCTGCCGCCGGATCGATCGGCCCGCGTTGTTCACCAGGACGTCGACGGCGCCGTACTCGTCGAGCACCTTCTTGACCAGTGCGTCGGTGTCGTCGGCATCGGAGAGGTCGCAGGTGATGCTGTCGGCCAGGCCGCCGTCCGCGCGTACCGCGTCGCGGACCCGCAGCAGTGGCTCGGCGGTTCGGGCGACGAGGATCAGCCGGGCGCCGTCGCGGCCGAGCGCGTGCGCCGCCGCCCGGCCGACACCGGAGGACGCTCCGGTCAGCAGCACGGTCTTGCCCGCGATCTCGTGCCGCTCGCCCAGTACGAGCCGCGCCACCGTCCGGGGCACGGCCGGGGGATTGAGCAGCAGGGACCGGGCGAGGCGTTCGAGCACGTGGACTCCTGGGTGTCGGCGCGGCGGCATGAATTTACCAAATAGTAAATTACAAAGCGGTCAATCCGGTGTCAACGTCGGACGGCAGCAGCTCGGCGAGCAGGGGCGCCCACTCGTGTCGGCGGGCGGGAAAACACCGCTCGAGCAGCTCGCGCATGATCGCCGGCGCGATCGACGCGCCCGGCGAGGCGCCGAGCAGCCCGGCCACGGTCCCGTTCGCGCCGGTCACCAGTTCGGTCCCGAATTCGAGCACCCCACCGCCTCTGCCGTCCGGCTTCACCAGCTGCGCGCGCTGCCCGGCCTGCACCAGCTCCCAGTCGGCCGGGTCGGCAGTCGGGTAGAAGCGGCGCAGCTGGGCGAACTTGCGCCGCCGCGACGCCAGCAGCTCGTTGATCAGATACCGCACCAGATCGACGTTGCGCACGGCGACCGACAGCAAGGGCACGATGTTGTGCGGGCGCAGGGTGGTGAACAGGTCGGTGAGCTTGCCGTGACGCAACAGCCGGGTGCTGAAGGTGGCGTACGGACCGAACAGCAGCGACGCGGCGCCGTCGACCTCGCGCCGGTCCAGGTGCGGCACCGACATCGGCGGCGCCCCGAGCGCGGCCTGGCTGTAGACCTTGGCGTGATGCTCGGCGACGACGGCCGGATTGTCGGTCCGCAGGAACTGGGCGCCGAGCGGGAACACACCGTACCCACGGACCTCCGGCAGTCCGGCCCGCGGCAGCAGGCGCAGCGCGTAGCCGCCGGCGCCGACGAAGACGAACCGGGTGCGGACCCGAAAACGCCTACCGCTGTCGAGGTCTCGGCCGCGCACCGTCCACAGGCCGTCCCTGTCTCTGGTGAGGCCGGTGATCTCGCGATGCAGCCGGACCGCGTTGCCCGCGGCGGTCATCGTCGCCAGCAGCGATCGGGTGAGCGCACCGAAATCGACGTCGGTTCCGGCGAGATGCCGGGTCGCCGCCATCTCCTCTCCGTCGGCCCGGCCACGCACGAGCAGCGGCGCCCACTGCGCGATCACCGCGCGATCCTCGGTGTATTCCATCGCCGCGAAGCCCGGCTGCTCGCGCAGGGTGGCGTAGCGCTGCCGCAGGTAGGCGATGTCGCGCGCGCCGAACACCGCGGTCACGTGCGGCGTGGGACGGACGAAGGTCCCCGGGTCGGTCAGCGCGCCGCGTGCCGCCAGCGCCGCCCAGCAGCGCCGGGAGAGTTCGAACTGCGCGGCGATGCCTGCGGCGCGCGTCCCGTCCCGCGGGTCGGGCATGTAGTTGAGTTCGCACAGCCCCGAATGGCCGGTGCCGGCGTTGTTCCATGGATGGCTGCTCTCTGCGGCCGGTTCGCCGAGCCGTTCGAACAGCGCGATGGACCAGTCGGGCGCGAGGGTGCTGAGCAGCGCGCCGAGCGTGGCGGACATGACGCCGCCGCCGATCAGGACGGCATCGAGCACGTCCTCGCCGGTGGCGGGGTGCAGGGGCGTGGTCTCGGTCATCGTCGAACCTCCCGTGAGCTGGTGTCCTGCCATCGTCAGGCCACGGGAAGTGATCCGTCCAATACGGAATCGCCGAGGATATGATCCGGAAATGGATGAGAACGGCGACGTGGGCGCGCAGGCGCTGGCTCCGCTGCTGGCCGCGTTCGACGCGGCGGCCGAGGAGGGCCACTTCACCCGGGCGGCGCAGCGGCTCGGCGTGCCGCAGTCCTCGCTGAGCCGCCGGATCAAGACGATCGAGCAGACGCTCGGGGTCGCGCTGTTCCAGCCGATCGGCCGGGGCGTGACGCTGACACCGCAGGGCCGCGAGCTCTACGCGCACACCCGGGGACTGGTGCGCGCGCTCGACGACGCCGTGCGCCGTGTGCGGGCCGACGCCGATCCCGACAGCGGTCTGGTCCGCTTCGGCTTCCCGCTCACCCTCGGACCGGTGAGCATTCCGACGCTGCTGGCGCAGTTTCACACCGGGGCGCCGCGGATCCGGCTGCACCTGGTGCAGGCGCACGGCGAAGCGCTCGCCGACCAGGTTCGGGCGGGCACGCTGGACCTGGCGGTGATGATCCCGCCGCCGGCCGACCTGCCGACGGTGCCGCTGGGCAGGCAGCGCATCGACCTGCACGTGGCCCGCACCCACCCGCTGGCCCGGCGCGCCAGGATCGACCTCGCCGACCTGGCCGGGGAGTCGTTCATCGCGAACCCGCCCAGCTACCAGCTGCGCGCCCTGCTCGACACCTGGTGCGCCGCAGCGGGTTTCACACCCCGCGTGGCCTTCGAGATCACCGAGTTCGAGACGCTGCGCGAACTGGTCGCGCTCGGGCTCGGGGTGGCGTTGCTGCCCGCGGCCGAGCAGCCGCATCCCGATCTCGTGGTGGTGCCCATCGATGGCGAACGCGACCGCGAGATCGGCCTGGTCTCGGGAGACCATCGGCCGACGCTCGCGGTCGCGCGGCTTCGGGATTTCCTGATCGCGCGGGCGGCGCGGATCAGGGTGTCGTGAGGATCAGTCCTGCGGAACGCCGACGTCGATACCGCGCGCGGCCAGCCACGGGTGCGGATCGATCGGGGCGCCGTAGAGGGAGCCGTCCGGCACGTGCACCTCGTAGTGCAGGTGCGGGCCGGTCGACTGGCCACGGTTGCCGACGGTGGCGATGACGTCACCGGCGTTGACGTGCTGACCGGTCTCGACCAGGATCTCGTTCACATGGCCGTACACGCCGATGGTGCCGTCGTCCTGCTGGATGCGGACCCACAGGCCGAACCCGGAGGCCGGGCCGGTCTCGATCACGGTACCGTCGGTGACGGCGAAGACCGGCGCGCCGATCGGGTCACCGAAGTCGATACCGTTGTGCGCGGCGCCCCAGCGCGGGCCGAAGTAGGAGGTCAGCCGTCCGTTGACCGGTCGGACGGTGTGCGGGCGCGGCGGCGGCGGAGGCGGCGCGATCGCGGGCAGCGGCGGCAGCGCGAAGGCCGCGGCCTCACGGTGCTCCTCCAGGGGAGTGGGCGCGGTGCCCTGCGGGCCCTGCGCCTCGGTCGGGGTGTGGGCGGTGAGGTTGTACGGCGACTGACCCGTGGGGATGGCGTCGGCCGAGCTCGCGGAGATCGTGGTGTCGGAGGTCGGGGTCTCGGGCTCACCGAAGGTGGCGGCGGAGGTACCCACGAGTGCGGACAGAGCCACCGCACCCGCGACAACGCCTCCCCAACGACCGGCGAGGGCGTCGGAGACTCGAGCAGATAACGGGTTGGTCACGAACATGTCTCGAACGTAGCGAAGTCGTAACCTCGACACCGAACGATGTGGCTGTGATCACGGACCGCTATAACGCCAGTTGATCTATAACAGTGGCATAACGAAAACGGAAATTCCCGGGAGCGACCGGGGTATCTGCCCAGCTCACAAGATCATTGCCGAATCGCTGCTTCCCGGGGACACTGATTCAGTGGACACTAACGGAGTTCGTGCCATCACGGCCCTGTCCGACCCCACCCGGCGCGCCATCTTCGAGGCCCTGCCGCAGGGCCCGCGCGCGGTGGCCGAGCTCGCCGCCGCCACGGGGATCACCAGCTCCGCCGCGTCGCAGCACCTGCGGGTCCTGCGGGAAGCGCATCTGGTGAGCATGCGCCGCGACGGCAACCGGCACCTGTATTCCCTCGACCCCCGCGGCCTGGCCGATGCCCGCGACTATCTCGACCAGTTCCGGCCCAGCGCGCTGGCCGCACATGCCGCGCGCTTGCGCGACGCGGCCGGTGCGGATCCGGCTCAGCCCACCCGGCGGTAGCGGGACCTGGTCGACTCGGCCCAGTCCTGCTTGTCCAGCTGGGCGTCGACCGCGGCCACGACCTCGGGAACCCCGATCCGCAGCAGGCCTGCATCCGGCACCCGGCCGTCGGGATCGCCGACCTGTCCGGCCCACAGCACCGCGTGCCTGCCCAGTAGATGCGCCGGGGGCCCACCGCGCCGTGGCGGCGTAGGCCCGAAGAGCAGGACGGTGCGGGTGCCGAAGGCCGTCGCCAGGTGGGCCACGCCGGTGTCACCGCTGATCACCAGCGCCGCCTCCGCGACCGTGGCGGCCAGATCGGTGAGGTTCTGCCTGCCAGCCAGCACCCGGCCGTCGGGCAGTCCGGCCTGGGCGGCCACCTGCATAGCGATCTCGCGTTCGAACGGGTCACCGGTGAGGACCACGTCGCGGCCGAGGACCAGAAGGTGGCGCACCACCGCGGCGAAGCGTTCCGGCGGCCACCGGCGCGCGGGCGCGCCCGCGCCGATGTGCACGACCACGCAGTCGCGCCGGCTGAGCGAGGCCACCGGCGGCACCAGCCCGAGATTGCGGCGGTCGGCCACGATCCCTTCGGACTCGAGCAGCTGGCACCACCGGTCCACGACGTGCGCCTCCGGGTCCCAGCGGGGCCCGGCGAGCTTGGGCAACGCGGGGGAGCGGTGGCCGATGATCCGGTCGGCGCCGGTGTCGGCGAGCGCTCGCGCGCTCGCGCTGTCCGCGCCGTGCAGGTTCACCGCCAGTTCGGGCGCCGGTCCGTCCCAGATCAGGGCCGCCGGGTCGGCGGTGGGAACCAGCTCGTCGACCGAGGAGATCAGGTCGACGATCTGTTCCAATCGATGCGGCGCCGCCAGCACGATCTTGCTGCGCGGCTCGGCCCGACGCAGGGCACGCAGAGCCGGGACCGCGGCGAGCAGATCACCGAGGCCCCGAGCTTGCAGCACGAGTACAACCGACACTTCCATGAGCTACCCGAGACCCCGGGGCGTCAAACGTTCGCGCGGGCAACGACGTGGCGGTGGTCACGAGCGGGCCGGTGACGGCATGGTCGCGGCGGCCTGGACAGTCGCGACACGGCATCGGCCCCAGCTAATCTACGGAAAACGAGAGTGGATCGGCATAACATCACGTCATGACGACAAATACCGTGTTGGAGAGCCCATTTGCGGCTCTTGCCAAGAAAACCTGGCAAACGATTCTCGTCACCGGCCTCCTCGCGGTGATCCTCGGCATCATCATGCTGGTGTGGCCCGGTCCGTCCCTGTTGGTCGCGGGCATTCTGTTCGGCATCTACATGGTGGTCAGTGGCATTTTCCAATTGGTCACCGCCTTCACCCATCTACCGAGCACCAGCTTCCGGGTGCTGTCCTTCATCAGCGGTGTGCTGTCGCTGATCATCGGTGTGTTCTGCTTCCGCGACGACTTCACCTCGATCGTGTTGCTCGGCTTGTTCATCGGCATCAGCTGGCTGTTCCGCGGCGTGGCCGTCTTGTTCGCGGCACTCGCCGAGTCCGGCGTTCCCGGCCGCGGCTGGCAGATCTTCTACGGCGTCATCAGCGCGATCGCGGGCGTGGTCCTGATCGTGTGGCCGATCAGCTCCATCGCGACCCTGGTGGTGGTGGCGGGCATCTGGCTGATCGTCATCGGGATCATGGAGATCATCACCGCCTTCGGCGTGCGCAAGGATTCGCATCTGCTCGAAGAACCGGTCGTCTGATCGCACGGAATTGTTCGTCGGGAATCGGCCGGTGTCTTCGGGCACCGGCCGTTTTCGCGTGAACTACGCTCGGCGTTCATGGAATTCGTTTACGACCTGGTGGTTGTCACCCACCTGCTCGGCATGGCCGCCCTCGTCGGTGGCTTCGTCGCCTCCCGGCCCGTCGTCTCCGAGCTGATGGTGTGGGGCGCGCGGGCGCAGCTGATCACCGGCGTGATCCTCGCCGGCCTGGCCTCGGGCGTCGAGTCGCTCGACAAGGAACCCGACACGACCAAGCTCGCGGTGAAGCTCGCGATCTCGGTGGCCGTCACCGCGCTGGCCGAGATGGGCAGGGCCGACGCCAAGCGCGGCAAGCAGATCGACTGGATGACCGACGCCGCGGGCGGCCTCGCGATCGTCAATGTCGCGGTGGCCGCCCTCTGGAACTGAGCCGGACCCACTCGCCGAGTCGCCCGCCGCGCCGCCGGATCAGCCCGCCGCGCGCGCCCGGCGGGCCAGTTCGACCGTCGCCGAGCGCAACTCACCGATCTCGGTGAGCGGCCGCGCGTAGCCGACCCGTGTGCGGGCCACCCCACGCGGGGTCTCCACCCGGAGCTCGAGACCGTAGCGGTCGGCCCGCTCGCAGGCGGCGGCGGTGGCGTCGGGGAAGCCGCCGAGGTGCTGGGCCATGGCCAGCAGGGCCTCGGCGTGATCGGCGTTGAGGTGCGCGATGCCGGGCGCGGCCTGCGGCACGATCGGATCGGGGCTCGCGGCCAGGTACTGCTCGGCGGAGGCCGAGTCCATCCGGCCGTAGCCGCCGACCCACCGCACCCGCTGGACGCGCAGCACCCACAGGGTGAAGTCGCTGTAATCGATGTAGTACTTCGCGGCCGGGATCGCGGCCAGGTGCGCGGCCCGCGCCGCCTCGGCCTCGGCGCCGACCGGCTGCTCCACCACTCCCGCCAGCGTGATCCGGGTGCCCGCCAGCGGATCGGCGGGTATGTCGGGCGTCACGATCGCGATGCTGGCACGCGGATCGGCGGCCAGATTGCGGCCGTGCTCGGCCAGGCGCGAGACGCTCAGCACGGGCGCGCCGTCGAGCAGGCCGTAGGTGATGAACGAGGCCCACGGCGCGCCGTCGGCCGTGAGGCTGGCCAGCGTGCCCGTATTGGTCGCCGCCGCAATCGTTCTGGCCTCCTCGGCCGCCGACGGGCGCGCCTCGTTGGCCAAGGGGGTCAGCGGCAGCGGGATGGCGGGTGCGTCGCCGGGATCGCCGTGGTCGAGAGTCATGGCGACAGCGTATCCACCCCGACCGCCCTGCGGGGCGTGCTCGTCAGCCAGCCGTACAGGGCGCGATAGACCGCCTCGTGATTGAGCAGGCTGAAATGGTGTGCCGCGGGGACGTGCAGGCCGTCGACGCCGCCCATCCCGATCCGCCGGGTCCGCCCCCGGCCCGACCCGCTGCCGGTGAGGACCAGGCCGTCGCCGATGATCCGCCCGAGCGGGTGGCGGGCGCTGCGGGTGACGGTGGCGGTGACGAAATAGTGCTCGGTGCCGGCCAGCAGCGGCACCTCGCGGATCGCCCGCGCGCGCAGGGTGTCGACGTCGAGGTCGCGCCAGTCGTCGTCGACCAGCGAGCCCTGCCGCAGGTCGCGGATGCCTGCGCTGCGCCTGCGCAGCAGGGTGGCCAGCGGCCGGGTCTCCGGCAGCCGGTCGAACGCGGCGGCGGCATAGTGCGCGGCCTGTTCCAGCGGGGCGCCCAGGTGCGGTGAACCGAGGCAGACGACCTGGCGGACCGCGCGCACCCACGCCTCGCCCGCCTCGTCGGCCTGATGGCAGGCGCTGCGCGCGACCAGCCCGCCCATCGAATGGCCGAGCAGGCAGATCTGATGGACCGGCAGCGGCCAGGCCGCCACCAGGCGGGCCAGCAGCGCGCTGAGCAGCGCCGCGTTCTCGGAGATGTGCAGCCCGGTGTTGTACCGGACGAAGAGGGGGGTGTAGCCGAGGTCGAGATCCAGGCGCTCGCCATAGGCGGGGCGGCCGCCGAGCCGCCAGGCGTGTTCGGTCTCCACCAGCCCGTGGACGTGGACGACGAGCCGGGAGGTCGGCACCGCGAAGTGCGCGGCCAGCTGCTCGGGCGGGACCGGGGCGCCGTCGACGCGGAAGGTCATGGGGGAGGCCAGGATCGGGGCCTCGTCCTCGAGTTCGTCGCCGATCAGGCCCTGCAGGGCGGCCAGCGCGCCCGCGCCCCACACCGTGCGCGAGGGTGCGGGCAGCTGGGGGAGTTGCACGGCTCCCGCGACCTCGCTCACGACGAAGCCGGTCCCGCCGACGGCGGCGTACACGCCGGCGGTGATGGCGTCGTGCACGGCCTTCACCGGCGCCGCGGCGGGTCCTACGCCGATGCGCACGGCCGCGAACACCCGGTCGGAGATGGCGCGGTGGATCGCGGCGATCCCGTCGACGGCGCCGAGGAACTCGTCGCCCGCCAGCCGCGTGAGTGCCTGTACTTCGGCCTGGGACTGGGGGATCTGCTCGCTCACGGAATTGAGAGTACAACTGTGCACTGAAAAATGCGCGGAGTGGGTGCCGACTCACGAGGAAGTCCGCTGCGCACGGGGCATCGTCACAAACGGCATGGCATTACGGCGATATGCGCATCTGTCTATCAATGCGATTGGACAGGAAACCGAGGGAAAAGAAGGCGAAGGACGGCGGGGGAGAGGCCCGCCGTCCTCGGTCGGGAAATCAGGGTTGATGGACGATCGCGTACCACAGCGCGCCGAGCGTGCCCAGCACGAAAAGCGGCGAGATGACCCAGGTTTCGACCCGGTTACCGGTCCGGTCGATCAACGGCACCCGCGTGCGCAGCGGGAACGGCCACAGCAGCCGCACCCCGCGGTCGGTGAGGCAGTCGCCGAGCAGATGCGCCAGACAGCCCAGGCCGACGCAGATGGGCAGCCACGCGGGCCGGTCCACGATCCAGTGGTCCACCGCGAAGGTGCCCGCCGTGGCCAGCACGATGACCGTCCCGTACGTGCGCAGGCTCTTGCCCGGCGGGCACAGGTGCAGCGACCGCACCGCCAGCGCGAGCAGGAAGAAGACGAGGGCCAGGGTGAACGGCCTGCCCAGATAGTGCTCGCCCGCCCAGGTGGCGGCGATCGCGACGATCACGAACAGCAGCGAGTGGGTGCCGTGGCGGTGCCCGCCCGAGGCCCAGGAGATCAACCGGCACAGGTGATGTGACACCGGGCCGAGCACATGCGAGATGGTCCCGCTCGGATGATCCGCGTCCGGCAGCAGCGCCGCGCCCGCGGTGAGCAGCGTCCCCATGATCAATTCGGCGATCCCGAATCGGGTTGTGTCGCTGTCGAACAGGGGAAACGCGGCGACCGTGAGGGGGAGCGCCGCGGCGGTTCCCGCCCAGGCCAGCGCCCCACTCGTCGCATGTGAATGTCCAAGCACCCCGCAACGTTAGAGGAGCTCACTACTTCGGCGCATATGCCGAGGAAGGCCGCTCCCGCGGCGCGAGGGCGAGGGGCACGGCACGGTCAAACGAGTTCGTCGCGCGCTCGAGCGGAAGGCTTGCCGGGGCGGCGCGCCGCTGGTTCGATCGGCCCGTGACCGAAACCTCCGACGCGCCCCGCATCGTCCACGCCACCCGCGACGTCGCGGCGAGTGCCGCCACGATCTTCGAGCTGATCGCCGATCCCGCCCAGCAGCCGCGCTGGGACGGCAACGACAATCTGGCGCAGGCGAAGCCGGGTCAGCGAGTCCGCGCCGTGGGCGCGGTGTTCACCACGACCCTCACCAACGGCGCCGACCGCGACAACCACATCGTCGAGTTCGAGGAGGGCCGCCGCATCGCGTGGAATCCGTCCGAGCCCGGCCAGACCCCGCCCGGTCATCTGTGGCGGTGGGAGGTCGAGCCGATCGACGAGCGCACGGCGCGGGTGACCCACACCTACGACTGGACCCAGCTGCACGACGAGAAGCGTGAGGTGCGGGCCAGGGCCACCACTTCCGACAAACTGCTGGCCTCGGTGGACCGGCTGGCCGAGATCGCCGAACGCGAAGCCTGAGTTCACCCGCCCATCACGAACGACACCCCGCGATCGCGCCGATCGCGGGGTGTCGTCGTGTGGGGATCACACCAGATCGAAGCGATCCAGCTCGCTCACCTTGGTCCAGGCGGCGACGAAGTCGTGCACGAACTTCTCCCCGGCGTCGTCGGTGGCGTACGCCTCGGCCAGGGCGCGCAGCTGCGAGTTCGAGCCGAACACGAGGTCGGCGCGGCTGCCGGTCCAGGTCACCGCGCCCGTGTCACGATCGCGGCCCTCGTAGAGGTTCTCGTCCGCGGCCGAGGGCGCCCACTCGGTGCCCATGTCGAGCAGGTTGACGAAGTAGTCGTTGGTGAGCGCGCCCGGCGTCGCGGTGAACACACCCACCGGCGACTGCTGGTGGTTCGCGCCGAGCACCCGCAGCCCGCCGACCAGCACCGTCATCTCGGGCGCGCTGAGGGTGAGCAGGTTCGCCCTGTCGACGAGCAGGTACTCGGCCGGGATCTGCTGATCCTTGGCGAGATAGTTGCGGAACCCGTCGGCCGTCGGCTCCATCGCCGCGAACGACTCGACGTCGGTCTGCTCCTGGGTGGCATCGGTGCGACCCGGCGTGAACGGCACGCGCACGTCGTGGCCCGCCGCCTGGGCCGCCTGCTCGACGCCGACGGCGCCGCCGAGGACCACGAGGTCGGCGAAGGAGATCTGGGAGCCGCCTTCGGCATTGAAGCTCGCCTGGATGGTCTCGAGCGTGTGGACGACCTGCGCCAGTTCGTCGGGCTGGTTGACCTCCCAGCCGGCCTGCGGCTGCAGCCGGATCCGGCCGCCGTTGGCGCCGCCGCGCTTGTCGCTGCCGCGGAACGAGGACGCCGCCGCCCACGCCGTGGACACCAGCTGCGCGACGCTCAGCCCCGAGGCCTGGATGTGGCTCTTCAGCATGGCGATCTCGGTGTCGCTCACCAGCGGACCGGTGTGCGCGGGGACCGGGTCCTGCCAGAGCAGTTCCTCCTGCGGGACGAGCGGACCGAGGTAGCGCGCCACCGGGCCCATGTCGCGGTGGGTGAGCTTGTACCAGGCCCGCGCGAACGCGTCGGTGAGCTCGTCGGGGTGCTCGAGCCAGCGACGGGTGATGCGCTCGTAGGCGGGGTCCATGCGCATCGACAGATCGGTGGTCAGCATGACGGGCGTGCGCTTGACGGCGGGGTCGAACGGATCGGGCACCGTGCCCGCGCCGGCGCCGTCCTTGGGGATCCACTGGTTGGCGCCCGCGGGACTCTTCGTGAGTTCCCACTCGTAGCCGTAGAGGGTTTCGAGGAAGTTGTTGTCCCAGGTGATGGGGGTGCTGTTCCAGATGCCTTCCAGGCCACTGGTGATCGCGTCCCGGCCGGAGCCGGTGCCGTGGGCGCTGTGCCATCCCAGGCCCTGCCGCTCGAGCGGGGCGGCCTCGGGTTCCGGGCCGACCAGGTCGGCCGGACCGGCGCCGTGGGTCTTGCCGAAGGTGTGGCCGCCGACGATCAGCGCCGCGGTCTCCTCGTCGTTCATGGCCATCCGGGCGAAGGTCTCGCGGATGTCGATCGCGGCCAGGACCGGATCCGGATGACCGTTGGGCCCTTCGGGATTGACGTAGATCAGACCCATCTGGACCGCGGCGAGCGGCCGCTCGAGGGTCCGTTCGCCGGAGTAGCGCTCGTCGCCGAGCCAGGTCTGCTCGGGACCCCAGTACACGTCCTCCTCGGGTTCCCAGGCGTCCACCCGGCCGCCGCCGAAGCCGAAGGTGGGAAAGCCCATCGACTCGAGCGCGACGTTGCCCGCGTAGACGATGAGGTCGGCCCAGGAGAGCTTGCGGCCGTACTTCTTCTTCACCGGCCACAGCAGCCGGCGCGCCTTGTCCAGACTGGCGTTGTCGGGCCAGCTGTTCAGCGGTGCGAAGCGCTGCATCCCCGAACCGGCGCCGCCGCGGCCGTCGCCGACGCGGTAGGTGCCCGCCGAATGCCATGCCATCCGGATGAAGAACGGGCCGTAGTGGCCGAAGTCGGCGGGCCACCACGGCTGCGAGGTCGTCATGACCTGCTCGATGTCACGCTTGACCGCCGCGAGATCCAGCGTCGCGAACTCCGCCGCGTAGTCGAAGTCCGGGCCCATCGGGTTCCCCGCGGGTGGATTCTTCTGCAGGATCGTCAGATTCAGCTGATGCGGCCACCAGTCGCGGTTGCTGCCCCTGGCGTCGGCCGAGGCGAACGGCCGCCTGCCGGTGACGGGACAACCGCTCGCGCCGGACTCGGTCTCGGCTTCCGCGATGGGTGGGTGTTCCTCGGGCACGGGGATTCCTTTCACGAGGGTGGATCACGTCGTCGACGACCTGATCGCGCACCGCGCCGAAGGGTGACCCCGACCCGGCTCAGGAGGTGCCCTGCATGGACACGTTCCGGATTATTACTCGTTCCAGATGGCACCGGTGCCGTTTCGGCGTAAGCGATGTCCTAGGTGGTCACCGGGGTCCGGGTCGCGCGCTCGATCAGGTACTCGACCAGGTGGGTCAGCACCGCCTTGGCCGACGGGCGATCACGCGCGTCGCACAGCATCACCGGCGTGTTGGGGTCCAGATCGAGCGCGTCGCGCACCTCGTCGACGGTGTAGCGCGGGGCACCCTCGAAGCAGTTCACCGCGATCAGGAACGGGAGCCCGCGCCGCTCGAAGAAGTCCACGGCGGCGAAGGAATTGCTCAGCCGCCGGGTGTCGGCGAGCACGATCGCGCCGAGCGCGCCGCGGCACAGCTCGTCCCAGAGGAACCAGAACCGGTCCTGGCCCGGCGTGCCGAACAGGTAGAGCACCAGATCGCGATCGATGGTGATGCGGCCGAAGTCCAGCGCCACCGTGGTGGTCGACTTCTGCTCCACCCCCGACAGATCGTCGACGCCGGTGCTGACCTCGGTGATCAGCTCCTCGGTGCGCAGGGGCGCGATCTCGCTGATCGAGGAGACCATCGTGGTCTTGCCGACGCCGAAGCCGCCGGCGATGAGGATCTTCACCGAGGCGGCCAGGTGCTGCCCGCCCGATGCTGTGGGGTCAAAGTTTTCGGATGCCATCCAGAACCGCTCGCAATACGTTGAGGTCTCCCGCGCCGGCCTCGGCCGCCACCGGAGCCCGGAAGATGAGGTGGCCCTCGCCGATGAGATCACCGACGAGGATCTTGGTCACCGCCAGAGGAAGTTTCAGCACGGCCGAGACCTCGGCCACCGACTGCGGACGCTTGCACAGCCGTGCGATCGTCGCGTACTCGGGTTCGGGCCTGCGCAGGGTGGGGGCGGGGTGCACGGCCACCACCACCGTGAGCATGTCCAGGTCGTGCGCCGCACCCATGGTGCGGCCGCGGGTCACCGCGTACGGCCGGACCAGGGGTCCGGCCGCGTCGTCGAACCACGGATCGCCGAGTCGAGTCATGGTGACGCTTCCTATAGCTCCGCAAGGCCGTGCCGCGGTTCGGTCGACAGGTAGCTGCCGACCCGCTGCACGGTGAGATTCATTTCGTAGGCGACCATGCCGAGATTGGCCGACTCGTTCGCCTGCAGGGCCAGGCAGGCGTTGTCGCCCGCCGAGGTGACGAACAGGACCGCGCGGTCGAGCTCGATCACCGCCTGTCGCACGCCGCCGCCGTCGAAGCGGCTGCCCGCGCTGCGCGCCAGCCCGTAGAGGGTCGACGACATCGCGGCGAAGTGCTCGGCGTCCTCACGCTTCATCTGCGAGGAACGTCCGAGCAGCAGCCCGTCGGTGGACAGCACGACCGCGTAGCGGACCCCGGCCAGCCGGTCGACGAGATCGTCGAGCAGCCAGTTGAGATCACCTGGGGAAGAGTTCACCTCAGCCTTCCTGTTCCTGATTCGAATTGCTCAGTGGTTTGCGACCCTGCCGGGTGCCGTTCTCGATCGCCGACATGATGTCGCGGGCCTGCTCGGGCGAGCGCGGCCGCTCCGGGGTGGCGGCGGCGGCCTCGGCCGCGGGCTCCTCGGTGAGCTCGGGCACCAGGTTGGTCTGGCGCTGGCGGCGGGGCAGGGCGGGCCGGTCCTCGTTGCGTGGCGGCGCCGCCGGGATCTGCGGCGCGGCCGGAACTTCCGCTGCCGTGGGGAATTCGGGTACCGGGGGGAACTCGGGTACCACCGGCGCGGGCGGCTCGGCGACCAGGGTGGCCACCGGGGCCGGGGCCTGGGTCGGCTCGACCGCCGTCAGCGGTCCGGTGACCACGGGCGAGGGCAGGCCGCGGCGCTGCGCGGAGGACAGCGCGGGCGGCGAGCTCGGCATGTCGTCGGCGCCGTCGGCGAGCAGCGCGGTGGGCACCAGGACGATGGCCCGCACGCCGCCGTAGTCGGATTCGCTCAGGCGCACCGAGACGCCGTGCGTGGTGGCCAGGCGGGCGACCACGAACAGGCCGAGGCGCGAGTCCGAGGACAGCGTGCCGACGCCGAAGTCCGGCGGATCCGCCAGCATCGCGTTGAAGCGCTCCATGTCCTCGGGGTTCATCCCCATGCCCTGGTCGGTGATCTCGATGACCACGCCCTTGCCGACGACGTTGCCGCCCGCCTCCACCCGCGACTGCGGCGGGGAGAACGCGGTGGCGTTGTCGACGAGCTCGGCGAGCAGGTGCACGAGGTCGGCCACGACGGTCCCGACGACGCTCACCTCGGGCAGCTTGGTGACGCGCACCCTGGCGTAGTCGAGCGTCTCGCCGATGGCGCTGCGCACGACGTCCATCACCGGGACCGGCTTGCGCCACTGCCGTCCGGGGCGGCCGCCGCCGAGGATGATGAGGTTCTCGGCGTTGCGGCGCTCGCGGGTGGCGAGGTGATCGAGCCGGAACAGGGTCTCGAGCAGGGCCGGATCCTCTTGCCGCCGTTCGGCTTCGTCGAGGATCTCGAGCTGGCGGTGCACGACGATCTGACTGCGGTGGGCGATGTTGAGGAACACCGCGCGCACACCCTCCCTGGTGCGGGCCTCGTCGACGGCGGCGCGCAGCGCGGCCGCGGCGGCGTGCTCGAACGCGTCCGCCACCTGACCGATCTCGTCGCGGCCGAAGTCCAGCGTCGGGGTGATCTGGGCGGGATCCACGTCGACACCGTCGCGCAGCGCGCGCATGGTGGACGGCAGCTGTTCGTCGGCGAGCGCGAGGGTTTCGGTACGCAGCCTGCGCAGCCTGCGGATGATCCGGTTGGCCAGGATCACCGCGACCAGGAGCACGATGCCGGTGAGCCCGAGCACGCCGCCGCCCGCCGC
This sequence comes from Nocardia sp. NPDC050717, assembly GCF_040654275.1. Classification (NCBI taxonomy): domain Bacteria; kingdom Bacillati; phylum Actinomycetota; class Actinomycetes; order Mycobacteriales; family Nocardiaceae; genus Nocardia; species Nocardia sp. NPDC050717. The sequence continues at coordinate 62,790 of NZ_JBFAHR010000015.1, read as the reverse complement.
CCACGCGAAACCCTCGGACTGGCGCGAGGAATCGGCGGCCAGACCCTGGACGTAGCGGTTGTGGGTCGAGTAGAGGTCGAGCAGGGCCTGATCGACGGCACCCAGCGCGCTCTGCCATTCGGCGGAGGTCATCGGCAGTGGTTCCGGCGCGGCCTGCCGGGAGCTGCTCGTCGAGGTGCTCGCCGGCTTGGCGTAGCGGGCGATGATCGCGCTCTCCATGGCCGCGAGCTGCTGCCACTGCGGCGAGGCGGTCAGCGACTGCAGCACCTCCCGCTCCCCGGCGGTGAGTTCGGGGATGAGCTGGGTGAGTTCGATGCGGTAGAAACCGGTCTGGCGGATGTACTCGTCGAGGGGCACCGCGAAGGCGCCGTCGGCGGCGACGAGGGCCGCGCCGAGGGCGTTGCTGCGCGACATCGCCTCGATGCCGGCGAGCAGCTTCATGCCCTCGCTGACGCCGCCGGCCACGATCGCGTTCGGCGCCTCGGTGAGCACCAGCTTGGTGCCGGCGAGGAAGCTGTCGATCACGACGTTGAAGAACATGTACGCCTGCTCGGCGGGGAGCATGCCCGCGTCGGCGCCTGCCCGCATGCCGGTGAGGTTGGTCCGGAGCAGCTCGTGCTCGGCCTGATCGTCGCCGAGATCGGTGCTGTCGACGTCGCGCAGGTTCTGCACGACGGCGTTGAGCGCGTCGAGCGCGCTGTCCGTGCGTGCGCGAGCGGCGGCGAGACCGGGCAGCGTGGTGGTGTCGCCGGCGACCAGCGACAGCGTCAGGTGGCGCTCGGACTGGATGGCCTCGATGAGATCCTGGGTGGGCGCCACGGCACCTTGGAGGGCGGACGCCCATTCCTTGGCGGTATTGCTCTCATTGACCAGGTATCCCGCCGTGCCGACACCGACCGCCACCAGCGTCACGCTGGGAATGAGAGCGATCGCCAGAATCCGGGTACGAACACCGAGTCTCGCTAAGAACATCGCCATAACGTAACGGAATCGTTGCACTGTTGTCGCGCCTGTCTCGGTGAGCGAGACGCGATTTGGATTGTCGCCGAACACATTTGCTAGGGCGGCGCGGACACGGAAAAGCGGCGAGCTCGCCCCGCCGGCTGAGCCGCGATGGCCCAGTCGGCGGGGGCTCGCCGTGTCCTGGCCGCTCCGGGAAAGATCCGGCCAGGTCAGGTCTCCACGCGCCGCTACAACGTGCGGTCGGCGCCGGTCCGTGGGGGCGGGGCCGCGGCCAGCGCCGCGTTCTCCGCCGGTGTCAGCTGCCGCGCGCGCAGCACGAAACGCATGCCGTGGCCCGCCTCGAGCGACTGCTCGTCGGCCTGGCCGCGCACCGCGTCGACGGTGAGATGGGTGTCCTTCCACTGTTCGAACTGCGCGGGGCTGATCCAGAATTCGGTGTGCCAGGTGAGCCTGCCGAGCAGCACGTCGGCCTTCTCGATCGGGAACTCCTTGGCCGACAGGCAGACCGGCGCGACCTCGCGCTCGCCGCTGCCGCCGGACTGGCGGAACAGCACCGGGCCGTTGTCCTCGATCAGCCTGCGCAGCAGGGTCTGCGCGCGTTCGGTGATCTCCACGCGATGGATCCGGTTCTGCATCAGCGCATCCCGGGGTTCGTCGGCGAATGGCTGACCAGTACCTTCTTGGTCCGCTGGTAGTGCCCGAGCAACATGGCGTGATTCTCCCTGACGGCGCGCGCGGGGTAGGGGTCGTAGCAGTTGGTGAAGATCCGGCCCGCGTCGATCTCGCGGGCCAGCCGGTGGGCGGTGGCGATGTCGCGGGTCCACACGCCCGCACCGAGACCGTGACGGGTGTCGTTGGCGAGGCGGATCGCCTCGTCCATCGTGTCGTAACGGGTGACGGCGACAACGGGTCCCAGGATCTCCTCGCGGAAGATCCGCATCGTGTTCTCGCCCTCGAATACGGTGGGTTCGATGAAATACCCACCGGGCAGGCCGTCGACCTTACGTGCTTCCCCTCCAGTGAGCACGCGGGCGCCTTCGGCTCTGCCGATGTCGAGGTAGGACAGGATCCTCTCGTACTGGTCGTTGCCGGCCTGCGCCCCGATCATCGTCTCGGTGTCGAGCGGATGACCGGACACGATGGCCTCGGTGCGGGCGAGGCAGCGGGCGAGGAACTCGTCATAGATCGACGAATGGATCAGCGCGCGTGACGGACACGTGCACACCTCGCCCTGGTTCACGGCGAACGTGACGAAACCCTCGACGGCTTTGGCGAGGTAGGCGTCGTCGGTGGCCGTGACATCGGGCAGGAAGACGTTGGGACTCTTGCCGCCCGGGTCGGGGATGTCGACCTTGGCCAGTCCCGGATGCCCGGTCAACGGGGCGAGCACCTGCGCGGTGCGCCCGTTCACCACATTGAGCACGCCGGGCGGCAGCAGGTCGGCGATCAGCTCGACCACCAGCAGCAGCGAGGCGGGCGTCTGCTGGGCCGGGACGAGCACCACGCAGTTGCCCGCGGCCAGGGCGGGCGCGAGCAGCGCGGCCGCGGACAGGATCGGGAAGTCCCAGCCTGCCCGCTGTCCGATCACCCCCAGCGGGCTGTGGAAGTGATACGACACGGTGTCGAGGTCGAGCGGCGCGATCGCGCCCTCCTGGGCCCGCAGGACGCCGGCGAAGCAGCGGAACTGGTCGACCGCCAGCGGCAGGTCCGCGTGCAGGGTCTCGCGCACCGGCTTGCCGTTGTCCCAGGTCTCCGCGACGGCCAGCGGCTCGATGCTGTTCTCGATCCGGTCGGCGATCGTGGTGAGGATGCCTGCCCGCGCGGCGACGGGTGTCGCGGCCCAGCTGTCGGCGGCCCGCTGGGCGGCCTCCACCGCCAGCTCGATGTCGGCGGCGGTGGAACCGGCCACCGCGCAGAAGGTTTCGCCGTCGACGGGGGAGGTGTTGTCGAAATAACGGCCTTCGATCGGCGCGACCCAGTCGCCACCGATGAAGTTGTCGTATCGGGCGGCATAGCTGACTATGCCGGTGTCCGATCCGGGCTTGCCGTAGATCATGCGCCTCGCTCCTCGCGGCCTGTGCGTGGTGGGACACACTATGGTCGCCGAAGGTTGGTACGAGGTAGGTGCGGGTGTTCGCGCAGGTCAGGACTGGCGCGCGGTGTAGAGCCGGGCGGTGACGACGGCGCGCCGCACGTCGTCGCGGGGGAGCAGCCGCAGCGCGTGTTCGTGGATGGCGATGTCGCCGGGGCAGCGCTGGCCGAAGGCGACGGCGTGCTCGGGGCGGTCGCTGCCGAGCACGGCGTTGCGGATGCCGACATCGAGGTGCGCGCGCCACTGTTCCACGCCGGGCAGATCGGAACCGGGCAGCAGCGGACCGCGATAGAGCCACAGCGCCGAGGTGAGGTCGCCGCCCTCGATGGCGGCGAGCAGGTCGACCGCGTCGCAGGAGATCGGCCCGGTGAGCATGTAGCGCCGGTTGGCGATCTCGCCTCGGGTGGCCCGGCGCAGGTGCGAGACATCGGCTTTGAGGGTGTTCAGCGAGACCGAGCGCTCGCCGTAGACCGCGGCGTGCAGTTGTTCGGGGGTGTAGCCCTCGGGTTCGAGCGCGAGCAGGGCCAGGATCTCGAGCTGGCGCGGCGGCAGCGGGACCGGTCGGCCGTCGCGGAGAAGCCGTGCGGCGCCGAGACATTCGAGGCGCACGCCGGGGGCGGGGGCGGGCGCCTCCGCGCGCAGCATGGTCTCCACCGCGGTGACCAGGGCGCGCACGGAGGTCATCACCATCGGATGGGACCGCTCCCAGCTCGAGGACAGGTCGAGCACACCGACCTGGCGGCCGTCGGGTCCGTGGATGGGCGCGGAATAGCAGACCCACCCGTGCAGCGCCGCGACCAGATGTTCGGCGGAGAACACCGTGCAGGCCTTGTCGTCATGCAGGGCCAGCGACAATCCGTTGGTGCCCATGTGGCTTTCGTCCCAGACCCCGCCGGGGGCGAAGTTCACCTGCTCGCCCTGACGCCGCAGCGCGCGATCGCCCGCGGTCCACAAGATGGTGCCCGATTCGTCACTGACGACAGCGAGATAGCCGGAGTCCTCGGCGATTCCGCGCAGCTGGCCTGCGAGTTCGGTCACGGGCCTGCGCAGCGGCGACTCCGACCAACGGTCGCTGATGTCGTTGAAGCCGGGCGCGACGGTCTGGCCCGGATCGACCGTGTGCAGCGAGCGCTGCCAGGACTTGGCGACTTCTTCGCGCACCGGCCCGGTGTCGCGGGGCAACTGCATCGGGCGCGAGGGCGCGGCGAGCCGGTTCCACTGCTTCTCCAGCGCGCCGCGATAGTCCGCGAGCCGGTCGGGCCTGGGTGAGCCGGCGCTCCGGTCCTCGTGTGCGCCCACGTCCACTCCCTGCTCTCCGCCTGCCCTGTCCTGTCTATCAGCTGGGCGAGCGACGCGTGCGCTGTTTTCCGGCGGACGACCAGGTCGCCGGTGGCTGCCCTGTCGTGGCGGCTTGACGCCGCCGCGGTTACTTGTTCAGGAACAGACCGGCGATATCGGCGTTCTTGATGGGGGTGTCGACGTTGCGCTGGCCGGCGCACAGCAGGTCGACCTGCACGATCATCGAATCCACCAGGGTCCCGGCCGGTTCGTTGTCGGAGCCGCTGCGTTCCTTGATCGCCTTGGTGATGGTGATCCGCTTGGTGTCGGGTTCCTGGTTGACGTAGTCGCGGCAGGTCGTGTCGCCGCCCTGGTTGAGTGCCCGCTCGACCTCGCTGCAACCGCTCGCCAGCACCGCCAGCACCGCGACGCCGAGGGCGAGGGTCCCGGTTCGGGTGGTGGACTGCATGGTTCCTCCTGGAAGGTTCGCTAAGCGCGCCGCGCGCGATCGGGTGGCCCCAGCCTATGTGGTGCGGCTCAGCTGCGGTGGATCCGCAGGGGAACGAGTTGTTCGGCGGCGGTGAGCGAGCCGTGGTGGCCGACCATCATCGTCTGCAGCGGTTCGGCCGCGGTCCGCACGATGCCGCTCGTGCCCAGCGCGGCGACCACGAGATCGCCGATGCGCGCGGTGAATTCGCCGGCGACCGGGCCGAACCAGCCGGCCTCGACGGCCTCGGCGCGGGTGCGGACGAGGAAGTCGGCGCCGAGCACGGCTCGCCAGGTCGCGGCGACGTCGGCGGCCGCGCCGTCGCGGGTGTACACGTGCCGGGCGCGCGGTTCGCCACCCAGCGCGGCCACGCCGTCGGACAGCTCGGGGTGGGTGTCGAAGTCGATGCGGTCGACGAGTTCGACCATGCCGTGGTCGGCGGTGACGATCAGCGCCGAGCGGGCGGGCAGCCGGGCGGCGAGCTCGGCGGCGATCCGGTCGACGTGGGCGAGCTCGAAGCGCCACGCCCTGGTGGCGGGCCCGCGCGCGTGCCCGGTGGTGTCGAGCTCCGAATGATAGGTGTAGACCAGGGTTTTGGGTGCCGAGCCGACCGCGCGCAGCACGCCGTCGAGCAGATCGCCGACCGAATAGGTGGGCCGGAAGTCGCCGCCGCGCCAGCCCGCCCTGGTCAGGCCCGAGCCGTTCTGATAGCCGGGCGCCACCTGGACGGCGGGGATCCCCGCCGCGCGGGCGCGCTCGAAGGCACTCGGCCGCGGTTGGACCTGCTCGGGCGCGAACGCGGTGAGCGCGTCGACCTTCGGGCCCTCGCCGTGCAGCCGCCAGCGCAGGGTGTTGAAGAGCCGGTCCTGGCCTGGCAGGCGCAGCAGGTAGCTGAGGATGCCGTGCTCGCCCGGCGGCAGGCCGGTGCCGAGGGTGGTGAGGCTGGTGGCGGTGGTGCTGGGGAAGCCGGCGGTGAGGGTCGCGGCGGGCAGGCCGGTCAGGAACGGCGCGGTCGCGGCGTGCTCGGCCAGCGCCAGGGCGCCGAGCCCGTCGACGAGCAAGACGCACACGTGGTCGACATCGAGGGCGAGCCCCAGCCGGTCGGTCTCGCCTGCCACGCCGAGGCAGGCCAGCGCCGAGGGGAGCAGATCGGCGAGCGAGGCCTCGCCGTAGCGGGGGACGAGCACCGAATCGTGGATCGCGGTGGCGGACATCGGGTCTGCTGCTCGGTGCTGCACGAGTCCACTGTAGGGGAGCCGCCGCGCCGGGCAGCGTGGATTTCCCCCGGCGGGTCAGGCGTCGGTGCCGCGCGGGGCGATCAGGTCGGCGAAGGACCGCATGATCGTGTCGACGAGGTCGGCGGTGGGGGTGCCGAGCTGGGCGCTGCGTTCGTCGAGCTTGCCGTCCAGCCAGAGCGAGGCCAGTCCGTGCCCGAGACCCCACCAGGCGATGGTGATGACATCGGCCCGGTCGGCGGGCAGCGCCCCGGCGGCGATGGCCTCGGCGACGGTGTCCGCCAGGACCGCGAAGGCGGCGTCCCCGGCGACGTGGGCGTCGGGGTGCTTCTCGGACTGGGACAGTTCGGGGCGGAACATGAGCCGGAACTGGGCGGGGTGGTCGCGGGAGAAGCGCACGTAGGTCTCGCCGAGCGCGGACAGCGCGCCCATCGGGGTGGTCGCGGCCGCCTTGGCCGCGGTGAGCGCGGCGGCGAGCTTCTGGAAGCCGTCGACCGAGAGTGCCGAGAGCAGCGCGGCCCGGTCGGGGAAGTGGTGATAGGGCGCCCCGCTGCTGACCCCGGCTTCCCTGGCGACCCGGCGCAGGCTCACCGCCGCCAGGCCCTCGGTCTCGATCAGGCGCAGGCAGGCGTCCATCAGGGTGGCCCGCAGGTCGCCGTGGTGGTAACTGGTGCGCTTCACCCTTGTGAGCGTAGGCGACCCGGCCGCGGGAATTGGCACTGGACATCGAATCTATGCAGTGTTTAGATTATTTGAGCACCGCTCAGATAGGGCGGGCTGCACCGATAGGTGAACACCATGACCACACGGGTACTTGTCACCGGCGCCACCGGTTTCGTGGCCGGACACTGCATCGCCGACCTGCTCGAGCACGGGTACGCCGTCCGCGGCACCGTGCGTGACCTCGCCGCGCACACCAGGCGCGCGCACCTGACCGAATTCGCCCGCCGCACCGGCGGCGAGCTGGAGTTCGTCGCCGCCACCCTCGACGACGACGCGGGCTGGGCCGAGGCGGTGGCGGGCTGCGACGCCGTGCTGCACGTCGCCTCGCCGTTCCCGTCCACCCCGCCCGACGACGAGCGCGCCCTGATCGAACCCGCCGTCGAGGGCACTCTGCGCGTGCTGCGCGCTGCCGCGGCGGCCGGCGTCCGGCGGGTCGTGCTCACCTCCTCGGTCGCGGCGGTGGCCTACGGCCACGACCGGGACGAGGTGCGCACCGAGGCGGACTGGTCGGTGGTCGAGCGGGTCCCCGCCTATCAGAAGAGCAAGACCCTCGCCGAGCGCGCCGCCTGGGACTTCCTCGAATCGGTGCGCGGGACGAGCGAACTCGAACTGGCGGTGGTGAACCCGGGGATGGTGCTCGGCCCGCTGCTCGAGCCGACGACCAGCACCTCACACGAACCGGTGCGCCGCCTGCTCAACCGGGACGTCCCCGGCTCGGTGCGCACCGGCTGGACCCCGGTCGACGTGCGCGACCTGGCCGTGGCGCACCGGCTGGCGATGGAAGTGCCGGAGGCGGCGGGCAATCGGTACCTCTGCGCGGCCGAGCCGCTGTGGATGGGCGAGCTCGCCGCCCTGCTGGCGCGCGAGTACAACCCGCGCGGCTTCCGTGTGCCGACCAGGGTGCTGCCGAACTGGGTGGTGCGGCTGGTCGCGGTGTTCGACAAGGGCGTGCGCCTGACCGTCCCGGTGCTCGGCCGCACCGAACGCGTCAGCGCGGACAAGGCCCGCCGGGAACTGGGCTGGACGATGCGCCCGATCGAGGAGACGGTCCGCGACACCGCCGACAGCCTCATCGCCTTCGGCCTCGTCGGCGCCCCCGGCGCCCGTCCCGCGGCGCCCGCCGCGGCCGGAACCCGGTGAGCGGGCGGGGAAGACGATGCTGATCACCGCTCTCGTCCTCGCCCTGATCGGCGTCCTCCGGCGTGGCCTGGGCCGGCGCGACGGGGCCGCGCCCCGGGCACCGCGGGAACCACGCCTGCGCAAGGCCGTCACCGCGACGCGGCGGGGTGCGATCCGGCTCGTGCGCGAACCGGTGCCTGTGCTGTCCGCCGCCGTCGCGGTGTTCGGCCTCGCGGTCGTCGGCACGCATCTGTTGTGCGCGGGTTCGGTGTGAACGCTAGCGCCACTCCTGGCGTTGCAGGTCCAGGATCACCGGCCGCATGAGGGTGGAGACCTCGGGGTCGACCGCGCGGCGGTCGGGCGGGAACACCGTGGCCGCGGCCAGCGTGCGGTCGTCGAGGGAGCGCAGCGGGCCGGGGGCGCGCAGGGCTGCGGCCGGTGGTTCCGGCGCGAGCGCGGCCAGGATGTAGCCCCAGTCGCCGAAGCTGGGCACATCCACGTGATACGGCGTGGTGCGCAGTCCCGCCGCCCGCAGTGTCGCCTCGATCGTCCAGAACGAGCGGGGCGCGAAGAACGGCGACCCGGACTGCACCACCATTCGGGCGCCGGGCGCGAGGACATTGGCCGTCATCGCGTAGAACTCCTGCGAGTAGAGCTTGGCGACCGAGGTCTGGTCCGGGTCGGGCAGATCCACGATGATCGCGTCGAAAAGCCCTGGCGCGCCGCGCAACCAGGTGAAGGCGTCGGCGGTGACAACACGGACGCGGGGGTCGTCGAAGGCGCCCCGGTTGAGGGCGGTGAGCCGCTCGTCGGTGCGGGCGAGCTCGATCATGGCCGGGTCGAGCTCGACCAGGGTCACCTCGGCGACGTCGGGGTAGCGCAGGATCTCGCGCAGCGCGAGCCCGTCGCCGCCGCCGAGGACCAGCACCGAGCGGCGCGGCCCGGCCAGCACCGGATGCACCAGCGCCTCGTGGTAGCGGTACTCGTCGATCGAGGAGAACTGCAGGCCGCCGTTGAGATAGAGCCTGGTGTCGGTGGTGCCGAACGGCGAGAACGATTCGGTGAGCACGATCTGCTGATACGGGGTGCGCGTCTGCCACACGATCGGATGGGCGAACAACGCCTGCTGGGCGGTGGCCTCGAACCGGTCCGCGTAGACGTAGGTGCCGCTGAGCCCGGCCGCGACGAGCACGGTCGCCGCGATCAGCACCCGGCGGGCCACGCGCGTCATCTGCGCGCGAAAGAAGAAGAACGCCAACGCTAATCCGGCCACGGCGTTCACCACGCCGACCACGAGACTGCCACGGATCTGCCCGAACACCGGCAGCAGCAGGAACGGGAAGGCCAGACCGCCGAGCAGCGCCCCGACGTAGTCCGCCGCGAACAGATCGGCGACCGCGCCGCTGGCTGACTGCTTGCGGATCTGCTGGAGCAGCTCCATGAGCAGCGGGATCTCGGCGCCGACGAGCATGCCGATCACCGCCGCGGCGACGATGAGGGTGCCGGTGTAGACGTTGAGCCAGGCGTAGCTGGCGTAGAGCAGAGCCACCGACAACCCGCCGATGACGGCCAGCGCCAGCTCGACCGCGACGAACGCGGCGGCGGCCCAGCGGCGCAGCGGTTTCGCGGCCAGCGCGCCGATGCCCATCGCGCACACCATCACGCTCAGCGTGATCGAGGCCTGTGCCGCGGTGTCACCGATCAGGTAGCTGCCGAGGGTGACCAGCGACAGCTCGTACACCAGACCGCAGGCGGCACAGACGAACACCGTCGCCAGCAGCGCCACCCTGGCCAGGCGGTGCACCGGCATCAGGTCAGGCCCGCGGCCACCACCAGCGCCACCGCGACGTGCGCCGAGGCCGTGACCCACACCGCGGGATGCGGTTCCGGATCGGCGACGACGGCCCGGAAGTCCCCGGGGGTGAGCGCGTCGAGCAGCACGAACGCCAGCGCCATCGCGGCCAACCCGATCACGCCGTAGACCGCGCTCGCCAGCAGTGCCTGCGCGATCCTGCCGTCGGCGGTCCAGATGGCGGTGGCCACGATCAGACCGACGCCGAACAGGTTCGACGCCAGCAGGATCGCGGCGTTGCGGTTGCGTTCGATCCAGATCTGGGCGCGCAGGTCGCCGGGCGTGAGCAGGTCGACGATGCCGAAACCGACGGCCATCAACACGATTCCCACCGCGGAAAAGGCGAGCGCGGCCCCCGCGTCCGCCGCCAGGTCGGCGAGCATGAGTGTCCTCCTGTGCTGTGTGAGGCGAAGGGCCTCGATGAACTACTTACCGCCGGAGTCGCTGCCGCCGCCGCGGTAGTCGCCCGCCGCGGAGCCGCTGTTCCAGCCGTAGGCGCTGGTGTGCGAGTGATGGCGGCGGGTGCCGTTGGCCCAGCTGTCGACGAGCACGAGCGAGCCGCCTGCGTGCGGGGACACCGCGACCAGGTCCCTGTCGAACCGCAGATAGTGGTTCTCGCCGGTGTTGCGGCTGTCGCGGGGATCGGTGGCCTTGGCGATGGCGGCGGCGACGACGGCGGGCGCGGCGGCCGCGGTGAACGCGATGCCGTCGTTGGCCTGGTCGAGCTGCTTGGCGCGCTGGTACTTCTCGCTGACGAAGGTGCGCGGATCCTTGTCGCGGGTGACCGCGACGACGACGATCACGGCGATCAGCGTGAGGACCAGGGTGACGGCCCCGGCGATGAGCCATTTCTTCCGGTTCACCACGCCACCCCGAAACCGGTGCGCCGCCGGACAGTCGGCGTTGTACTGATGAGAATTCCCTCCCCGTGCAAAAACTGGCCGGACTGTATCACCCGGTGCAGCCGCACGAGAAACGGTGGCGTCAGCGCGGCCGGCGCCACACCAGGGTGTACCGCCACATCAGGCGACGGTGGATACGCGCTCCCGGCAGCAGTTCCGCGGCCACCGCGCGGATCTCGGCCAGCGTCTCCTGCGGATCGCGCACCGTGGCGCCGGGATCGCCGCGGCGGCCGCGGCGCCACCAGTCGAGGCCGCGGATCGCGGGGAGCAGAGCCAGGTAGTGGATGTCGGTGAGCGGGTGCATCTTCCACAGTCCGACCACCGCGAGGGTGCCGCCGGGGGCGACCAGGTGACGCAGGGCGGCGATGCCGTCGCGGATCGGGACGTGGTGCAGCGTGGCGACCGCGGTCACCATGTCGAAGGTGTCGTCGAGGTCGCGGAAGTCGGCCTTCTCGAGGTGCACGTTCGGCGCCGCCGGGGCGGTGGCCAGGACGTTCTCGTCGATGTCGACCCCGAGCACGGCATCACAGCGGGTGGCCAGCTTGCGGGCGAGCAGGCCGTCGCCGCAACCGATGTCGAGTGCGGTGCGGGCGTGCGCGGGGACCTGTTCGAGGATCCACGGGTGGTACTGCGTGTTGTGATTCCAGTAGGGATCGGTCGACATGCCACGTCAACGCGCGACCGGGCGCGTGGGTTCCGGCGCCGCGGCGGGTGTCAGCCGCTGGTGCGGGCGAATTCAGCCAGCCACGAAGGGAACTCGACGAGGTCGTCGAGGACGACGTCGGCGCCCGCGGCGCGCAGGCCGTCGGCGTCGTAGGGTCCGGTGGTCACCCCGACGGCGAACGCGTCGGCGGCCTTGGCGCCGCGCATGTCCCCGGCGTGGTCGCCGACGAACACGTGCGCGGACTCGGCGCGCAGCACGTCGGCCTTGCCGGTGGACCAGAGGTCGCCCGCGAGCCGGTCGACCTGCCAGCCGAAGTGGTCGACGTGCAGTCGCGCGTGCGGTTCGAACTTGCCGGTGACCACGAGCGCGCGGCCCCCGCCCGCGCGCACCGCGTCCAGCGCGGCGCTCGCGCCCGGCAGCGCGGGGATGCGGGTGATCACCGCGGGGTAGAGCTGGCGGTAGCGGGTGACCAGGTGCGGGATGAGGTCGTCGGGTGCGCCCGCGTCGCCGAGCAGGGTGGCCAGCGGTGGGCCGAGGTGCGCGGCGAAGTGGCTGCCGACGATCGGCAGATCGAATTCCCCGGCGAGGGTGTCGATCGCGAGGCTGACACCGGGCCGGGAGTCGATCAGGGTCATGTCCAGGTCGAAGCCGACGGTGATGGTCACCCCGCGAGCGTATCGGCCCCGGTGGCGGCGGCCTGATTCACGTGGAACCCCGGCTGCACTCGATGCCGAAATCGGTTGGGGGAGAGGGGGTGCGCGGTGCACGGCGTGCAGGACGGCACGCGTTCCCCGAGGTATCGGGGTTTCGGTCGGTCCCGTGTGCGGGCATGTCCGCGCGGCATTCTTCCGCTCGGGACGACGGAATCGGCGGTAACGCGCACGGGATGCGTGCTGGCATCGACTGCCATTTCGGGTGCGGACGGCGGCGTGACGCGCTCGCCGAAAGGGGTCCGGACACGACAATGGCAAGGAGGAAAACCACTCCTTGCCACTCTCAATGTATAGCGCACCCCCGCTCTTGCGGCAAGACCCCCTTGCTCGGGCACAATCGCCTGCCTAACGCTCTGACCTGCGCGGATGAATGGGGAACAGATGATCGACGTGCTGGTGGCCGGTGCCGGGCCGACCGGGGTGATGCTCGCCGCCGAGCTGCGGCTGTGGGGAGTGCGGGTGCTCGTCGTCGACCGGGACCCGGCGCCGACGCCGGTCGTGCGGGCCATGGGTCTGCACGCCCGCAGTCTCGAGGTGCTCGACCAGCGCGGCCTCGTCGACCGCTTCCTCGCGCTGGGCACCCCGCACCCGCTCGGCGGGTACTTCGCGGGGATCGTCGCCCGGCAGCCCGAGGGGCTCGACACCACCTATCCGTACGTACTCGGCCTCCCGCAGACCGTCACCGAACGGCTGCTGACCGAGCATGCCCTCGCTCTCGGCGCCGAGATCCGGCGGTCCACCGAGCTGGTCGGGATCGAACAGGACGCGCACGGAGTGACCGCGGGCCTGGCCGACGGCTCCACACTGCGGGCGCGCTACCTGGTCGGCTGCGACGGTGGGCGTTCCACCGTGCGCAAGCTGCTCGGCATCGGCTTTCCCGGGGAGCCGAGCCGCGTCGACACGCTGCTGGGCGAGATGCGGGTCACCGCCTCGCCGGAAACTCTCGCCGCGGTCAACAGCGAGGTCCGCAAGACCCAGCTGCGCTTCGGGGTGGCGCCGATCGGCGACGGCGTGCACCGGGTCGTCGTGCCTGCCGACGGGGTGGCCGAGGACCGGGCCGCCCCCACCTTCGACGAGGTGAAACGGCAGCTGATCGCCACGGCGGGCACCGACCTCGGCGTGCACGCACCGCGCTGGCTCTCGCGCTTCGGTGACGCCACGCGCCTGGCCGAACGCTATCGGAGCGGGCGGGCGCTGCTGGCGGGCGACGCCGCCCACATCCATCCACCGCTGGGTGGACAGGGCCTCAACCTGGGTATCCAGGACGCGGTCGGCCTCGGCTGGAAGCTGGCCGCCGAGGTGCACGGGTGGGCGCCCCCGGAGCTGCTGGACAGCTACGAGGCCGAACGCAGGCCCGTCGCCGCGGAGGTCCTGGACAACACCCGCGCGCAGATGGAACTCGTGTCGCTGGAACCGGGCCCGCGCGCCGTTCGCGGACTCCTGACCGAGCTGATGGCTTTCGAGGAGGTCAACCGGTACCTGATCGAGAAGATCATCGCGATCGGCGTCCGCTACGACCTCGGCGACGGGCACCCGCTGCTGGGCAGGCGGCTGCGCGATCGGCCGGTTCTCGGTGGTCGCCTGTACGAGCGGATGCGCACAAAGCGCGGTCTGCTGCTCGACCGCACGGGCGCGCTGTCGGTGGCGGGCTGGGCCGATCGCGTGGATCAGGTCGTCGACCCCGCGGTCGACCTCGATGTGCCCGCGGTGCTGCTGCGACCCGACGGGCACGTCGCGTGGGTGGGCGCCGACCAGGCGGAGCTGCGGGTCCATCTGCTCCGCTGGTTCGGCGCGCCGCGCTGACGTCTCAGCTGCTGGCCGCCGCGGTGAACGGGGTCACCACCGGCGCCGCGGCGGGCCGCGACGGATGCTGCCACACACCCCGCCGTTCGAGGATCGGCAGGACGCCCTCGCCGAACCAGTATGCCTCCTCAAGGTGCGGGTAGCCCGACAGGATGAAATGGTCGATGCCGAGCGCGGCGTACTCGAGCAGCCGCTCGGCCACCTCCGCGTGCGAACCCACCAGCGCCGTCCCGGCGCCGCCGCGCACCAGGCCGACCCCGGCCCACAGGTTGGGCGCGATCTCGAGCCCGTCGGTGCGGCCCTCGTGCAGCCGGGCCATGCGGCGCTGGCCTTCGGACTCGCTCTGGGCCAGGCTGGCCTGCACCCGCGCGATCTCGCCGGGCGCGATGCCCGCCAGCAACCGGTCGGCCTCGGCCCACGCCTCGGCGGCGGTGTCGCGGCTGATCACATGGATGCGCAGGCCGAAGTCCACGGTCCGGCCCTCGATCGCGGCCAGGCCGCGGATCCAGTCGAGCTTCTTCGCCACCGCGTCCAGCGGCTCGCCCCACGTCAGGTAGGTGTCGGCGTAGCGCGCGGCCACCGGGCCCGCCGGGCCGGAGGAGCCGCCGAAGAACACCGGCGGGATCGGGTCCGGCCGGGCGCTCAGCAGCGCGTCACGCACCCGCAGGTGCTCGCCGGTGAAGCTGAACGGCTCGGTGGAACGCCACAGTTCGCGCACGATGTGCAGGAACTCGCCCGTCCTGGCGTAGCGCTCGGCCTTGTCGAGGAAGTCGCCGTAGGCCTGCTGTTCGCGCGGCTCCCCACCGGTGACGACATTGAGCAGCAGCCGGCCCGCGGAATGGCGCTGGAAGGTCGCGGCCATCTGCGCGGCCAGGGTCGGGCTGGTCAGGCCGGGTCGCAGCGCCACCAGGAACTTCAGCGTCTCGCTGGTCTGCACCAGCATGGCCGTGGTCAGCCAGGCGTCCTCGCACCAGGCGCCGGTCGGGGTCAGCACACCCTCGAAACCGTTGTCCTCGGCCGCCGCGGTGAGCTGGTTCAGGTAACGCAGCGTGGCCGGGCGATCGCCGGACATGAAACTGCCGTGGCCGCCCGCGACCAGCCCCCGCGAATCGCCGTAGGTGGGCAGGAACCAGTGGAACGACAGTGTTTGCTCGGTCATGCCACTGATGCTGACCGGCGGGCCCGGCCCCGTCACGGATTCGGATCACCGTGCGCGCAACTCCGGCACGCCGCGCCAAACTAGACGTAACCATGCGAAACACGTAACCTCGGAGAAGGCTCGGGCGACGATGCCCGGGCGGCGACGACCCTCACGAAACGAGTTTCCTCAATGACGCGGCATGTCGACGTACTGATCATCGGCGCTGGCCTGTCCGGAATCGGCACGGCCTGTCACCTGACTCGCGAGCAGACCGGACGCAGCTACGCGATCCTCGAGCGCCGGGCGAACATCGGTGGCACCTGGGATCTGTTCAAGTACCCCGGCATCCGCTCCGACTCGGACATGCTCACCTTCGGCTTCGGGTTCCGCCCCTGGATCGGCACCAAGGTGCTCGCCGACGGCGCCAGCATCCGCCAGTACGTCGAGGACACCGCCAAGGAATACGGCGTCACCGACCACATCAACTTCGGCCGCAAGGTCGTCCACCTGAACTTCGACCGGTCCCGCGCGCAGTGGACCGTCGAGGCGCTGATCGAGGCCACCGGCGAGACCGAGACCTGGACCGCGAATTTCGTCGTCGGCGCCATGGGCTACTACAACTACGACAAGGGCTACCGACCCGAGTTCCCCGGCGAGGCCGATTTCACCGGGCAGATCGTGCACCCGCAGCACTGGCCCGAGGACCTGGACTACACGGGCAAGAAGGTCGTGGTCATCGGCTCCGGCGCCACCGCGATCACGCTGATCCCGTCCATGGCCGACAAGGCCGCGCACGTCACCATGCTGCAGCGTTCGCCCACCTGGATCCAGGCGCTGCCCTCGGACGACCCGGTCGCGGTCGGCTTCAAGAAGACCCGCGTGCCCGACGCGATCGCCTACAAGATCGGCCGTGCCCGCAATATCGCCCTGCAGCGCGCCAGCTTCCAGCTCTCGCGCACCAACCCCGAGCTGGCCAAGAAGCTGATGCTGGCGCAGGTGCGCCTGCAGCTGGGCAACAAGGTGGACCTGCGCCACTTCACCCCGTCCTACAACCCGTGGGATCAGCGGCTGTGCGTGGTGCCCAACGGCGACCTGTTCAAGGTGCTCAAGTCCGGCAAGGCCGACATCGTCACCGACCGGATCGCGAAGTTCACCGAGAAGGGCATCCTCACCGAGTCGGGCC
Organism: Nocardia sp. NPDC050717; assembly: GCF_040654275.1. NCBI lineage: Bacteria > Bacillati > Actinomycetota > Actinomycetes > Mycobacteriales > Nocardiaceae > Nocardia > Nocardia sp. NPDC050717. Next base: position 46,635 of record NZ_JBFAHR010000015.1, on the reverse strand, counting down.
AGGAGCTCGAGGCCGACATCATCGTCACCGCCACCGGTCTCAACGTCCAGATCCTGGGCGGGGCGACCATGAGCATCGACGACGAGCCGGTGAAGATGAACGAGACGGTCGCCTACAAGAGCGTGCTGTACTCCGACATCCCGAACTTCCTGATGATCATCGGCTACACCAACGCCTCCTGGACGTTGAAGGCCGACCTCGCCGCCGCCTACCTGTGCCGCGTCCTCAACATCATGCGCGACCGGGGGTACACCACCTTCGAGGTGCACGCCAACCCCGAGGACATCGCCGAGGAATCGCTGATGGGTGGCGCGCTCACCTCCGGCTACATCCAGCGCGGCAACGGCGAAATGCCTCGTCAGGGTGCGCGCGGTGCCTGGAAGCTGGTCAACAACTACTACCGCGACCGCACGCTGATGCACAAGGCGCCGATCGAGGACGGCATCCTGCGCTTCAGCAAGGTCGGCACCGCGGTCGCGCCGGCCGAGAAGGTCGCCAACGCCTGATCCTGGGCACCGCAGCACACGGACGGGGTCCGTCACACCGGTGGGTGTGACGGACCCCGTCCTTCGTCCGGTCCCGGCGCCCGAACCGGTTGCGCGCGGGCGCTTCTGGTACCCGGGCGAATTCTCAGCGCCTCCCGTACTATCGCGATCGAAGACACCGCCCGGGGAGACGAAGGAGGACGGTGTGGGATCTCGCCTACCGGCGACCATCCGAGACGCGGGGATGTGGGTGCGGCGTTTCGCCGCGACGACACCGGGTGTGATCGGCGTGGTTCTCGTGGTGACCACGGTGGCCTGCCTGGTCGCCGGATCGACCGCGGGCCAGCAACTGAGCGCGAAGATCACGCGCACGGAACAGGTCCTGGACCGCACCGAACCGCTGGCCTTCGCCGCGCAGAGTCTCTACGTGTCGCTCTCGGCCGCCGACGCGGGCGCGGCGACCGCCTTCCTGTCCGGCGGCATCGAATCACCGCAGGTCCGTGACACCTACGAGCAGGCACTCGCCGACGCCGCCGCCGCGCTGGCCGAGGCGACGGCCGGCGCCACCGACGCCAGGTCCAGGGCCATCGTCGCGCGCATCGCGGCGGATCTGCCGACCTACACCGGGCTGGTGGAGACCGCGCGCGCGAACAACCGGCAGGGCTTCCCGGTCGGCTCCGCCTATCTGCGCCAGGCCTCGGACCTGATGCAGACCTCGCTGCTGCCCCAGGCCGAGCAGCTCAACCAGGCCCGCTTCGCCGCCGTCCGCGAGGATCAGCGCCGCATCGGCGCGCTGCCGATGACCACGATCGTGCTCCTGCTGCTGGTCCTGCTCGCCTGCGCGATCGGCTCGGTGCTGTTGCTGCGCCGCACCAACCGGCTCGTCAACGCGGGCGTGGCGCTGGCCGCGGCCGCCGCGCTGCTGGCGATCGTCTGGTCGGCGGGGGCGACGCTCACCGCCGCCCAGCTGCTCGACACCGGGGACACGGGAGCCGGTGCGCGCGTGGAGAATCTGGCAGGCGCGCGCATCCTGGCCCAGCAGGCCCGCACCGACGAGACGCTGGCCCTGATCACCCGCGGCGACATCACCGCCCCCGAGGCGTCGTTCCAGACCCACACCGGCGACCTGGAGAAGCGCCTCGCCGCCGCGGGCGCCGCGGACTCCGAAGCCGCCAGGGCACTGACGAATTGGACCGCGGGCCACAACGCCCAGCGCACCGCCTACGAGAAGGCCGACTACGCCGGCGCCGTCACCCAGGCCATCGGCACCGGCCCCGACAGCTCGGCCACCAGCTTCGCCCGCCTCGACCAAGAACTGCGCGACGCACTCGCCCAGGCGCGGACCGATCTGCGCGACGGTGTCGACGCCGCGGGTGACACCTTCACGCTGAGCCCCTTCGGCACCCTGCTCCTGCTGCTGGCCGCCGCCGGTGCGGTGGTCACCGGCCTGTGGCCTCGAATCAAGGAATTCCTATGAGAACCAGGCGTCCCCTGATGGTGGCCGTGGCCGCGGCGCTCGTCCTGGTGGCCGGGTGTGGTGACGCGCCGGAGCCGTCGACCATCGCGGCCACCGCGGTCGCGCCGCCGCTGCCCGGCGCCGAGGCGATCACCACCGCGCCTGCCGCCGAGGGCACCGGCACCTGCGACACCGAGGCGACCCTGGCGCCGCTCGCGCAGCCGCGCCCCGGCTCGATGCCCGCCGGCTCGTCGATGGCGGCCATCGTCGCCAACGGCCGCCTGCGGGTCGGTGTCGACCAGAACACCTACATGTTCGGCTTCCGCAACCCGTCCACCGGACGGCTGGAAGGCTTCGACATCGACCTGGCCCGCGAGATCGCGCGCGACCTGTTCGGCGACCCGAACAAGATCGAACTGCGCTCGGTCTCCGCCGCCGACCGGATCCCGCTGTTGCAGGAGAAGAAGGTCGACATGATCGTGCGAACCTTCTCCGCCACCTGCGAACGCCGCCGCGACGTCGACTTCTCCGGCGTCTATTACCGTGCGGCGCAACGCATCGCGGTGCCGAAGGGCTCGGGGATCACCGGCGCGGCGGGGCTGGCGGGCAAGCGCGTGTGTGTCACGAAGGGCACCACGGCCGCCGCGCCGCTGTTCGAGCTGCCGACGGTGCCCACCGTGTTCGGGGTGACCAACTGGACCGATTGCCTGGTCGCCCTGCAGCAGGGCACGGTCGACGCGATCAGCGGCGACGAACCGATCCTGGCCGGTCTGGTGGCCCAGGACCGCAACCTCGAGCTGGTCGGCGAGCAGATCGGGGCGGGCGCGTACGCGGTCGGCGTGCCCAAGGGCAGCGACGATCTCGTCCGGTTCGTCAACGGCGTGCTCGAGCGCATGCGCTCGGACGGTTCCTGGCAGCGGATCTACGAGCAGCATCTGTCGACCCTCGGCCCGCCGGTCATGCCGGTGCCCCGGTACGTCGGATGACCTCGCCGATGCTCGGCCTCGCCGAGCTCGATCGCGAACTCGCCACCCGCAAGGCGGAACTGGCCACGGTGACGACGACCCTGCTCGAGCTGGACCGGCACCCGGGCCTCGCTCTGGTACGCCGGTATCCGCCGACGGGGGAGACCGCGCGTCGGTGGACGCCGGTGCAGACCGCCCTCGGGGAACTGTGGGAGGACCTGGGCCGGGTGCGCGCCATCGTGTCCGAGGCCGAGACGGTGCGCGGGGGCAAGGGCCGCGTCGACGACCGTGCCCGTGCGCGGCTGACCGAACTGCTGCGCGGACGCCCGCACGAGATCGCCAGGATCCCGATCCCGCTGTCCCAGCGCGGACTCACCGGGCCGGGCGAGACCATCGTGACGGTCGGCATCGCCGACTCGCTGGACCGGATGCGGGCCGCGTTCGCCTTCGTCGCGCCGTTCGCCGACGAGGTCGCGGCGGTGGACCGGCAGGTGCTCGGCGCGCTGGCGCCCCTGCAACAGCGGATCGAGCAGGCCCGCGGCGCGCTCGACGCCGCCGCCGAGCCGGTGGCGACCCTGCTGCGCCGCGCCGGCACCGATCCGCTGGGGTTCGCCGAGGGCGAGATCCAGTCCGCGCTCGCCGCGGTCACGACCCTGATCGAGACCGAAACCACCCGGCACGCCGACCATCTCGCGATCGCGGCCGACCTGCCCGGCGCGGTCGACGCGCTGCGCCGCAGGCTGCGCGCGGTGGCCGAACTCCAGCGCGACGCCGACGACACCGCCGCGCGCGCCGCGGCCAGGATCCTCGCGGGCGTCCTGCCCGAGGGCGGCGAACCGGCGCAGCGGCTGCGCGCCGAACTCGACACCCTCGGCGCCGAACCGACCAGACCCACGGTCGAACACCTGCTCGCGCTGCGCGCCCGCGCCGACACGGCGGCCGAGACCGCCACGCGGCGGGCGGAATTGGCGCGCGGACTGCTCGACCGGCGCGCCGAGCTGCGCGGCAGGCTCACCTCCTATCGGGCCAAGGCCTCGCGCCTCGGTGTGAGCGAGGACCGCGACGTCCTGGCCGCCGACCGGATCGCCGCGGGCCTGCTCAGCCGCACACCATGCGATCTGGCCGCGGTCACCCGGGCGGTCGCCGACTATCGTTCGATCATCGGGGAGAAAGCGGGGCGGACAGCATGATCTGTAGTGAACCGGGGTGCGGCGGCGCCGTCGAGGACGGCTACTGCGCCGTCTGCGGCACCGCGCCGGTGGCGGCCCCGCCCGCGCCGACCGTCGCGCCCGCGGGCGGGCGCTCGGCGCGGACCACCGCGCAACCGCGCAACGGCGCCCCACCGCCGCCGCCACCGGTGCCGGGGATGTGCGCCGAACCGGGCTGCGGCGGCACGATCGTCGACGGCTACTGCGAGACCTGCGGCACCGCGCCCACCGCGACCACCACCTACAGCCCGTCCGCGCCGACCGTCAGTGCCAGCGGGCGCACCTCGAGCCGCTCCGTGCGCACCCACCGGTCGGGGTCGACCCGTTCGGCGGGCCGCGGGCGCCTCGGCGCCGGTCTCGTCGAGGTGCCGCCGGTGCCGCGCGTCGACCCGGCCACCGCGGTCCTCGCCGATCCACAGGTCCCCGAGGGCGACCGCTACTGCGGCAAGTGCGACAAGCCCGTCGGACGCAGCCACGACGGCGTGCCCGGCCGCACCGCGGGTTTCTGCCCGCATTGCGGCACCCGCTATTCGTTCGTGCCGCGCCTGCGGGCCGGCGAGCTCGTCGGCGGCCAGTACGAGGTGGCCGGCGCGCTGGCGCACGGCGGCCTCGGCTGGATCTATCTGGCCACCGATCAGCGGGTCAACCGGCGCTGGGTGGTGCTCAAGGGCCTCATCGACACCGGCGACAGCGACGCGCAGGCGGCGGCGCTGGCCGAGCGCCGCTTCCTCGCCGAGGTCGACCACCCCAACATCGTCAAGATCCACAACTTCACCGAGCACGCCGACGCCGACGGGGAGCCGGTCGGCTACATCGTGATGGCCTATGTCGGTGGCACCTCGCTCAAGCAGATCCTGCGCAAGCACCGTGCCGAGACGAAGTCCTACCTTCCGCCCGCCCAGGCCATCGCCTATGTGCTGGAGATGCTGCCCGCGCTGGGCTATCTGCACGCGCGCGGCTGGGCGTACTGCGATTTCAAACCCGACAACGTGATGCAGACCGAGGAACGGCTCGAGCTCATCGACCTCGGCGCGGTCATCGCGATGGACGACCGCACCAGCCCGATCTACGGGACCCTGGGGTACCAGGCGCCCGAGATCGCCGAGACCGGCCCCACCGTGGCCACCGAGGTCTACACCGCGGGCCGCACCCTGGCGGTGCTGATGATGCGGCTGGCGACCGCCGACGGCAAGCTGGGCCCGCTGCCGACGCCCGAGGCCGAACCCCTGCTCGCCCAGCATGATTCGCTGTACCGGTTCCTGCTGCGTGCCACCGACGCCGACCCGCTGGCCCGGTTCGGCTCGATGTCGGAGATGGCCGACCAGCTCACCGGTGTGCTACGGGAGGTGCTCGCCACCGAGGACGGCCTGCCGCGCCCCGGCATGTCGAGTTCGTTCGGCCCGGCCCGCGCCGTCTTCGGGATCGACAGCGCCACCCCGGAACCGGCCGCCCTGATCGCCGGACTGCCCGCGCCGCTGGTCGACCCCGGCGACAGCGGCGCCGCGCTGCTGGCCACCACCGACGCGGCGACGCCCGCCGAACTGGAGGCGGCGCTCACCGCCGGTCTGCGCGCGGTGGTCACCGGAGCGGGGGAATCGATGGAGATCCCGCTGCGGCTGGTCCGCGCCGAACTCGAAGCGGGCGCCCCCGACGCGGCGCTGGCCCGCCTGGACACCCTCGCCGAGGACCTGGCCTACGACTGGCGCCGGGTCTGGTACCGGGCCCAGGCCGCGCTGCTCACCGGCGACCACGACAGCGCCGCCGCCGATTTCGAGGCCGTGTACAACGCACTGCCCGGCGAGCCCGTGCCCAAGCTCGCCCTGGCGGCCGCGCTGGAACTCGGCGCGGGCGACGACGCCGCGCGCAGGCGCGCGCTCGCGCTCTACGAACTGGTGTGGCGCACCGACCACACCTATCTCGCGGCCGCCTTCGGCGCGGCCAGGCTGCGGCGCGCCGCAGGCGACCGGCCCGGCGCGGTCGCGGTGCTCGACCAGGTGGAGCGCACCTCCTCGATGTACACCGAGGCCAGGGTCTCGGCGGTGGAAACGCTGCTGGCGCGTCGCGATCCGGCCGACCTCGACGAGACGCTGCTGCGGGAGGCGGGTGCGCGGGTCGAACGGCTCACCCTGGACTCGCGCACGCGTACCGCCCAGGTGCGCATGCACGTGCTCGAGGCGGCGCTGAGCTGGATCCGGTCGGGACAGCGCCCGGGTACGCCAGGCAAGCTGTTGGATGTGGAATTCACCGAGCAGGGAGTGCGGACGGGGTTGGAACGATGCTTGCGGACGTTGGCGCGCGAAGCCGAGGACATGTGGACCCGCTTCGTGCTGGTGGATCAGGCGAACGCGGTGCGCCCGAGGACCACTCTGTGACCGCGCCGGGGTGTCCCGACTGCGGGCGCTCGGGCCGGGCCGGGCACCGCTACTGCGAGGGGTGCGGGCGTGAGCTCGGCGTGCGCAAGGTCGCGCTGCCGATCCACGATCCCGCGGCGGCACCGCAGTGCTCGACCTGCGGCGAGCGCCGCTACGAGGGCGGCTTCTGCGCGCAGTGCGGCAGCCCCAAGCCCGTGCCGGACCGGTTCGAGGACGATCTCGGCTCGGTCTATGTCCTCACCGACCGCGGCATCAGCCACTCCCGCAACGAGGACGCCGTCGCGGCGGCGGTGCGCGAGGGCGACGGCACCCGCGTGATCGTCGTCAGCGACGGCGTGTCCACCTCCCAGGATCCCCAGGCGGCCTCCGGCACCGCGGCCAGGGCGGGCGTCGACGCGGCGCTGGCCGCCCTCGCCGACGGGCTGACCGCGCAGGACGCGGCGATGGCCGCGATGGCGACGGCCACCGCGGCGGTGCGCGGGATGTCGCGCTCGCCCGAGTACGCGCCCTCGTGCACCTACGTCTCGGCGATCGTGCGCCAGACGGCCGAAGGCACCGAGATCACCGTCGCCAATGTCGGTGACAGCCGCGCCTTCTGGCTGGCCGCGGGCGACCCGACGGCCTCGCGCAGGCTCAGCGTCGACGACTCGTGGGCCCAGGCCCTCGTCGACGCGGGCGCCCTGGACGAGGAGGCCGCCATGCGCGACCCGCGCGCGCACACCCTGCTGCGCTGGCTCGGCGCCGACGGCGGGGAGGCACCGTGGTCGGCGAACTGCCTGCAGCGCATGGTCGTCACCGAGCCAGGCACCCTGCTGCTGTGCAGCGACGGGCTGTGGAACTACCTGCCCGAGGCCGTCGCGCTCGCCGGATTCACCGTCGAGACCTCACCGCAGGCCGCCGCCCGCGCGCTGGCCGACTTCGCCTTGAACAGCGGCGGCAGCGACAACATCACGGTCGCGCTGGCCCCGGTGCCCGCGCCCGTCGCCGTACCGCACGATCCAGGAGTGTCATGAGTTCCGCTGAGACCGCAGGTATCTCGATCGCCGTCGACCAGAACGAGTTCCTCGCCGAGGGCGCGAGCGTGGTCGACGCGGTGCTGACGGTGGCCACCGGACCGGAGCTGGCCGTCGTCGCCACGCCGCCGCCCCGGCTCGAGATCCTGATCATCGACTGCTCGGGGTCGATGGGGAACAAGCGCAAGTTCGAGAACGCGCGCAACGCCACCCGCACCGCGCTCGACGAGGTCCCCGACGGCACCGCCTTCGCGATCATCGAGGGCACCGAACAGGCGCGGATGATCTTCCCGACCAACGCCATGTCGGCACCGGCGAACCACGCCAGCCGCACCGCCGCCCGGCGCGCGCTGGACCGGCTGCGCCCCGACGGCGGCACCGCGATGGGCACCTGGCTCGCGTTGGCCAGGCAGGTCGCCGTCGCCCATCCGGGCACCCAGGCCCACGCGATCCTGCTCACCGACGGCAAGAACGAACACGAGACGCCCGAGCAGTTCGCCACCGAACTCGACCGCGCCGAAGGGCTTTTCGTCTGCGACTGCCGCGGCGTCGGCGACGACTGGATGCCCGCCGATCTGCACAAGATCTCGGCCAAGCTGTCCGGCGACGCCGACATCGTGGCCGATCCCCAGGATCTGGCGGCCGATTTCGCCGCCATGATGCGGTCCTCGGCGGCGAGGGTGATCCCCGAGCTGACGTTGAAGGTGTGGACGCCCGCGGGCGCGAAGGTGCGGATGGTCAAGCAGGTCGCGCCGGTGCTCGAGGATCTCACCGGGCGCCGGGCCGACACCGGCCCGCAGGTCGGGGAGTACCCGCTGTCGTCCTGGGCCGCCGAGGAGCGCGAGTACCACCTGCAGATCGAGCTCGAACCGGCCGCGCCCGGCCGGGAGAAGCTGGCCGCGCGGCTGAGCGTGCTGGCCGGTGACGAGGTGCTCGGTCAGGGGCTGGTGCGCGCGGTGTGGACCACCGACACCTCGCTCTCGACCCGCATCAGTACCCGCGTCGCCCACTACACCGGGCAGGTGGAGCTCGCGCAGGCCGTCCAGGAGGGTCTGGCGGCGCGCCGCAACGGCGATCTGGACACGGCGACCGCGAAGCTGCGGCGCGCGGTCGAGCTGGCGGCCGCGTCGGGCCACGAGTCCACCGCCAAGCTGTTGCGCGGCGTGGTGGAGGTCGAACGCGACGGCACCGTGAAGCTGCGCGGTGAGGTCTCCGCCGCCGACGAGCTGGCCCTCGACATCCGCTCCACCAAGACGGCGCGGGTACGGAAGGAGCACTGAGATGCCGCTGTGCGCGGACGGACACCAGTCCCGGTCGATCGACTACTGCGACGTGTGCGGGTCGGCGCTGGGCGAGCCGCCCGCGCCGGACCGCGGCGACCTGCGGCTGTGCCCGTCCTGCGCCACACCGACCAGCGGCCGGTTCTGCGAGGTCTGCGGCCATGATTCGGCGCTGCCCGCCGGGCCACCGCGCACCGAGAACCCGATCGACCGGGACCTCGACGCGGCGCGGTCGCCCGGATCGGCCGAGCCGAGGGTCTGGTCGGCGCGCGTCTTCGCCGACCGCGACTTCTACACCAGGGTCCAGGCGGACAAGGGACCCGACGCCGACCGCGTCGAGTTCCCCGAGTTCTATCCCGAACGCCGGATCCTGTTGCGTGGCAACCAGTTCCTCATCGGCAAACGCTCCGCCTCCCAGGGCATCGCGCCCGAGATCGACCTCGGCATCGCCCCGGCCGACATCGGGGTGTCGCGCGCCCACGCGCTGATCCGGGTCGAGTCCACCGGCGAGCTCAGCCTCACCGACCTCGGCTCGACCAACGGGACCAGCCTGGACGGCGCCGAGGCGACCATCGCGCCGCAGGTGCCGGTGCCGTTGCGCGACGGGAGCCGGATCCATGTCGGTGGCTGGACCACCATCGAGATCGCCGCCGAACCGTAGACGTACCTGTTCATCGAACCGTAGGGTCGCCACCATGACGAAGTTCGACGGGAAGACCTGCCTGATCACCGGCGCGGCCAGCGGCCTCGGCCGAGCCACCGCCTTCGCCGCCGCCGCCAAGGGCGCGGCCCTCGTGCTCACCGACATCACCGCCGACGCGCTCGACGCGACCGCGACGGAACTGCGCGCCGCCGGGGCGACGGTGCACCTGGCGCACGCCGCCGACGTCAGCGATCATTCCGCCGTGGTGGGCCTGGCCGCGCACACCTTCGAAGCCGTGGGCCATGTCGACATCGTCATGAACGTCGCGGGCATCGCCACCTGGGGCACCGTCGACAAGCTCTCGCACCAGCAGTGGCGGCGCACCGTCGACATCAACCTGATGGGACCGATCCACGTCATCGAGGAGTTCCTGCCGCCGATGATCGCGGCCGGGCGCGGCGGCCACCTGGTGAACGTGTCCTCGGCGGCGGGCCTGTTCGGCCTACCCTGGCACGCGCCCTACAGCGCCACCAAGTTCGGGCTGCGCGGCGTCTCGGAGGTCCTGCGCTTCGACCTCCGCCGCCACAAGATCGGCGTCAGCCTGGTCTGCCCCGGCGCGATGGCGACCCCGATGGTCGACAGTGTCGACATCGCCGGCGTCGACCGCGACAACGCCGCCCTGCAGAAGGCCATGGGCCTGTTCCTGCGCCACGCCGTCACCCCGGAGCAGGCCGCCACCGCCGTCGTCAAGGGTGTCGAGCGCAACCGCTACTGGGTCTACACCTCCCGCGACATCCAGCTCGCGCACTGGGGCCAGCGCTATGTCCCGTACGGCTACACCCTGGCCATGCGCGGCCTCAACTCCGTGATGACGAACTACGCCACCAAGAACGAACTGGTCCGCTGACCGCCCGGGCTCCCGGACGAACATCCGAGGGCCCGAACGGATTTCGCTCAGCTCGCGACCGTGGCGTCGCCGGCGGGCACGTAGCCGCCGCCCTGTTGACGCACGATCACACCGAGCCGGTTGGCGGCGTTGATCTGGGCGATCAGCGCGACGAGCGCGGCGAGCTGATCGCCGTCGTAGTGCTCGCGTACCTCCGCCCAGGTCGCCGCCGAGACGCCGGGGTGGGCGTCGGCGATACGGGTGCCCTCCTCGGCCAGCGCCAGCGCGGCCCGCTCGGCATCGGTGAACACCGACGCCTCCCGCCACGCCGCGACCAGATTGATCCGCACGGCCGGTTCCCCGGCGTGGGCGAGATCCTTGCTGTGGACATCGGTGCACCAACCGCAGCCGTTGATCTGGCTGACCCGCAGCATCACCAGATCCTGCGTGGCCTTGGGCAGTCCGGACTGCAGCACGACCAGGCTGGCGTTGCCGAAGCGCTTGGCGAACTTCGCGCCGATCTCGTTGTCCACCAGGGTGAATCGGGGTTCCATGGGCTTCTTCTGAACTCGGTCGGCGTTCGGACGACCATGAAGATGCCGGTGCCGCGCCCGGCGTGACGACCGCGCGGAGTGACACACGACACAGGGCCCGGTGGTCACAGACCCTCGTCGGCCGGCATCGGATGGGCGACATGAACGCGAACGAGGAGCGAACCTTGGCCCACACCCCGGATCCCGCGACGGCGGCGTTCCTCGCCCACCGCAATCTGCTCTTCACCGTCGCCTACGAGATGCTCGGTTCGGCGGCCGACGCCGAAGACGTGCTGCAGGAGACCTGGTTGCGCTGGAGCGGCGTCGACCTCGCCGTCGTGCGGGATCAACGCGCCTATCTGGTGCGCGTCACCACCCGCGAGGCACTCATCCGCCTGCGTACGCTCAGCCGCCGCAAGGAGTCCTATGTCGGGCCGTGGCTACCGGAACCCCTGCTCACGACCCCCGACGTGGCCGCCGATGTCGAACTCGCCGAGAGCGTTTCGCTGGCGATGCTGCTGGTGCTCGAGACCCTCGCACCGACCGAGCGCGCGGTGTTCGTCCTGCGTGAGGTGTTCGACCTGCCCTACGGCGAGATCGCCGACGCGGTCGGCAAGACATCGGCCGCCGTGCGCCAGATCGCGCACCGGGCCCGCGCCCATGTAGCCGCGCGCCGACCGCGCGGCTCCGTCTCGTCCGCCGAGTCCCGTGCCGCGATCGCGGCGTTCCACCGAGCCGTCGAGACGGGAGATCCGCGCGGACTGCTCGACCTGCTGGCCCCGGATGTCGTCTTCCTCGGCGACGGCGGCGGCCGCGCGCGGGCCGCGCTCGCACCCGTGGTCGGGGTCGACGCGGTGGCCGACCTGCTCCGGGGCAGTCTGCCCAGGATCGGCGCCACGATGACGGTGACATCGGCGCAGGTCAACGGTCATCCCGCGGTGGTTCTGTACCGCGGGGACGGCATCGACACGGTGTTCGCGCTCCGTGTCGACCACGGCCTGATCACCGGGGTCTACGCCGTGCGCAACCCGGAGAAACTGGCCCGGGCCGTGCACGAGACCGTGCTGCGCCGCTAGCCGGCCAGGTCGGTGGGGTCGGTGTTGGCGCCGCACAGGATGACGCAGACGCGTTCGCCCTCGGCGGGGCGGTAGGCGGCGCCCGCGCCGGTGTCGAGCAGTGCGGCCAGGGCGGTCGCGGCGCCGTATTCGACCGCGATCCGATGCTCGTCCCAGAGTTGCCTGCGCGCGCGGCGGATGGCGTCGTCGTCGACGAGCACCGAACGCACGCTCTCGTGCCGCGCGACGTCGAAGGCCATCTGCGAAACATTGGGCGCGCCCAGCGAATCCGCGGCGATCGATTCGACGCTGACCTCGACCGGGCGTCCCGCCTCGAGCGCGGCGTGCAGCGAGCGGCAGTGCACCGGCTCCACCGCGACCGTCCGGACGCCGACGTGCTGGGCGGCGAGCGCCGTCCCGGTGAACAGCCCGCCGCCACCGACGGCGACGAGCACGGTGTCCAGATCGGGAATCCTGGCGTGGATCTCGCGCATCAGCGTGCCAGCGCCCGCCGCGATGAGCGGATGGTCGTAGGCGTGCGCCGAGAGCGCGCCACTGGTGGCGGCGAACTCCCGGCACGCGGCCAGCGCCTGCTTGTACTCCGGACTGATCAGTCGCACGTCGGCGCCGTAGTCACGCAATCGACGGATTTTCACCGGGGGCGCGGTGTCGGGCAGAAAGACCGTCGCGGGCACGCCCGCGGCACGTGCCGCCCAGGCGCACGCGAGCCCCGCGTTGCCCCCTGAGGCGATCGTCACACCGGCTTCGGGCAGGGTTCCCTCGGCGGCGTGCGCGCGCACGAAATTCTGCGCGCCTCTGGCCTTGAAGGAGCCGGTGAACTGCAGGTACTCGAGTGCGAACCAGCGGGGATCTGCCCCGGTCGACGCGGGTGCGACGGTGATCGGCCGGACCAGTCCGTCGATCCGCGCCGCGGCCGCTTCGATGTCGGCGTAGGTGGGTGTCACGCCTCGACTATGCCACCGCGAAACCGTCCGGGAACCGGCCGAATTGTTACGGCGGGTTTACGCCGACCGGAACCTGGGTACATAACAGATCGGTAACAAGCTCGAAGGCGGGATGTCGTGTCGGTCTGGGGACGCGAAATCCCCAGGTGGTCCGGCGCACGCCCCGGCGTGTCAGCAAAGGATGTGCACATGAGCGAGCGAAACGAGCGACTGGACCACACGGTCGCGATCACGGTGCGGCGTGCGCCGGGCGAGAGTGAGGCCCTGGCATGAGCGCGAACCTGATGATCGTCGACGATGACGTCCAGATGCGTGGCGATCTGCGCCGCGCGATGGAAGACGAGGGATACGCCGTCGCCGAGGCCGGCGTCCCGGAAGACGCGCTGGATCGCCTGCGCAGCGACGGTCCGCCCGATCTGATGATCGTGGACCTGATGCGCGGCGAGACCGACGGTTTCGACTGCATCCGGGAGATCCGCCGCGATCACGACGTGCCGATCATCGTGATCAGCACGCGCTACGACACCCACGATGTGGTCGCCGCGCTCGAAGCGGGCGCCGACGACTTCGTCAGCAAACCGTTCGAGATCAAGGAGATCACCGCGCGGATGCGCGCGCTGCGCCGTCGCGCGCGGATCGCCGCCGAGCGTGACAGCACGCCGGAGGCGGTGCTCGACGCCGATCCGGTCGCGCCGCTGATCCTGGCGGCCGACGCGGGCGCGGTGCGCCGCGGCGCCGAGGAGATCCATCTCACGGTCACCGAATTCCGGCTTCTCTGCGAGCTCGCGGAGACGCCGGGCCGGGTGCTCAGTCGCGCCGTGCTGCTCGAAAGAGTCTGGGATCAGGGCTTTTTCGGCGACGAGCGGATCGTGGACGTCCACGTCCGCCGCCTGCGCACCAAGATCGAGCGCGATCCCTCGGATCCGCGCATCGTCGTCACCGTGCGCGGACTGGGCTATCGGCTCGATCCGCAATCGCAGTAAAAGACTCGTCATACAACTGCAAAGAGCTCGACATGAAGACCGCAAAGTCTGTTGGCAACTGTAGAGATATGCCTTCGTCCACCATGTCCACCGAATCTGCCACCGCCCCAGCGGTTCTCGGTACGGAACCGATTCTGCGTCCACCTCGTCTCGGCGACGGCGCGCAGTTGTGGCGGATCGCCCGCGACTCGCAGGTGCTCGATGTCAACTCCAGCTACGCCTACCTGCTGTGGTGCCGGGATTTCGCCGCGACCTCGATCGTCGCCGAAGCCGACGGTCGCGCGGTGGGGTTCGTCATCGGCTACATCCGGCCCGACGCACCCGACACGGTGTTCGTCTGGCAGGTCGCCGTCGACAAGGAGTTCCGCGGTCGCGGCCTCGCCGCCGCGATCCTGCACGCCCTGCTCGACGCGGTGGTACCGGCGGGCATCACCACCTTGGAAACCACGATCTCACCCGGCAACACCGCCTCCCAGGCGTTGTTCGCCGCGGTGGCCCGGGAGCGCGGTGCGGACTTGCGCACCGACTCCCTGTTCGAAACGCACGATTTCCCCGATTCGCACGAGGCAGAGCAGCTGTATGTCATCGCACCTGTTCAGCGCCAGGAGGAACGACGATGATCACGACCACCGACACCAGCATCTTCGAGGCCATGGAATCGAATGTGCGCGGATACTGCCGTGACTGGCCGAGCGTCTTCGCCTCCGCGCAGGGTGCCTGGATCCGCGACGAGCAGGGCCGCGAATACCTCGACTTCTTCGCCGGCGCGGGTGCGCTGAACTACGGCCACAACAACCCGGTGCTGAAGCGGGCGCTGATCGACTACATCGCCGCCGACGGCATCACCCACGGCCTCGACATGTCGACCGTGGCCAAGCGCGAGCTGCTCGAGACCATCCGCGACACCCTGCTCTCGCCGCGCGGTCTCGACTACAAGGTGCAGTTCCCCGGCCCGACCGGCGCCAACGCCGTCGAAGCCGCGCTGAAGCTGGCCCGCAAGGTGACCGGCCGCAAGACGGTGCTGAGCTTCACCAACGCCTTCCACGGCATGACCCTCGGCGCGCTGTCGGTCACCGGCAACGCCGCCAAGCGGGCCGGTGCGGGTGTGCCGCTCGAGCACGCCACGCCCATGCCCTACGACGGCTACTTCGACAACACCATCGAGGACTTCGGCTGGATGCAGCGCGTCCTCGACGACAGCTCCTCCGGTTTCGACCGCCCGGCCGCGGTGATCGTGGAGACCGTCCAGGGTGAGGGCGGTGTCAACCTGGCCCGTGCGGAATGGCTGCGGCACCTGGCCGGACTGTGCGCCGCGCGCGACATCCTGCTGATCGTCGACGACGTCCAGATGGGGTGCGGCCGCACCGGCCCGTTCTTCTCCTTCGAGATCGCGGGCATCACCCCCGACATCGTGACCCTGTCCAAGTCGATCGGCGGCTACGGCCTGCCGATGGCGCTGGTGCTGCTCAAGCCCGAGCACGACCAGTGGGCCCCCGGTGAGCACAACGGCACCTTCCGCGGCAACAACCCGGCCTTCGTCACCGCGACCGCCGCGCTGCGCGAGTACTGGTCCGACGACAAGCTCGCCCAGCGCACCGCCGCCAACGGTGAGTACGTGGGCCGCACGCTGCAGGCCGTCGCCGACCGCCACGCCGGGGTCTCGACCCGCGGCCGCGGCATGGTGCACGGCATCGTCTTCGACGACCCGTCGCAGGCGGGCAAGGTCTGCCGCACCGCGTTCGAACAGGGCCTGCTGGTGGAGACCTCGGGCTCGATGGACGAGGTGGTGAAGCTGCTGCCGCCGCTGACCCTGGGCAGTGACGAGCTCGACCGTGGCCTGTCGGTGCTGTCGGCCTCGATCGACGCCGTGTGTGGCGGTGCCGCATGATCGTGCGCACCACCGCCGAGATCACCGGCACCGAACGTGACGTGGCAGGCCCCGGCTGGCGCAGCAAGCGCATCGTGCTGGGCGGGGACAAGGTCGGATTCTCGTTCCACGAGACTACGATCGAAGAGGGCACGGTCCACGAATTCCATTACCAGAACCATGTCGAAGCGGTGTGGCTGGTCGAGGGCGAAGGCACCCTGCACGACCTCGACAACGACACCGTCTACCAGCTCGGCCCCGGCACGATGTACCTGCTGAACGGACACGAACGTCATCGGGTCACCGCGCGCACGACGCTTCGGATGCTGTGCGTGTTCAATCCGCCGGTCACCGGCCGCGAAGTACACGATGAGAACGGGGTGTATCCGCTCGTCGTCGAGGAGGAGGATGCCAGTGTCTGATCGGCTCGACCGCTACCCGACCCGGCTCACCGAGCCCGCGCCGCATCTCGAGCGCACCGACCCCACGGTGTGGGGTGAGGTGACCTCGCCCGAGCTGGCCGGTTTCGACGCCAACGGGTACGCGATCATCCCGGACCTGCTCTCGCAGGAGGAGGTGGCTGGCTTCGGGGCGGAGATCGGCCACCTCGCCGCCGACCCGGTGCTCTACGGCGACGAGCGCGTCGTCGTGGAACCGGTCGCGGGGCAGGTGCGGTCGGTGTTCCAGGTGCACAAGCTCAGCAAGCCGATCGCGGAGCTGGTGGCCGAATCGCGGATCGTCGGCCTGGCCGAGCAGATCCTCGGCTCGGAGGTGTACCTGCACCAGACCCGGGTGAACTACATGCCCGGTTTCGGTGGCAGCGGTTTCACCTGGCATTCGGATTTCGAGACCTGGCACGCCGAGGACGGCATGCCGGCGCCGCGGGCGGTGAGTCTGTCGATCGCGCTGACCGACAACTTCCCGTTCAACGGCAGTCTGATGCTGATGCCTGGTTCGCACCGGACGTTCGTGCCGTGTCTGGGGGAGACCCCGGAGGGGCATTACCGGGAGTCGTTGCAGGAGCAGCGGATCGGGGTTCCGGCCAACGACGACATCACCTTCCTCGCGGCTCGCTTCGGCATCACGCAGTTCACCGGGAAGGCCGGGTCGGCGTTGCTGTTCGATTCGAACCTGATGCACGGGTCGTCGAACAACATCACCCCGTTCCCGCGCTCGAACATCTTCCTGGTGTTCAACAGCGTGGAGAACGCGCTCGAGGAGCCGTTCGCGGCCCCGGTGCGCAGGCCGACGCACATCGCGGCGCGTGAGGTGACGCCGGTGCGCGAGGTGGCCCCGCTGGCCGATCAGGCGCGCTGAGTCAGTTCGGACAGGGAGGTCGCGGCCCGCGGATCGTCGGGGGCCGCGGCCTTCCACCATTTCTCGGCCCCGGCGCGGTCACCCGCGTCGAGCAGCAGGGCGCCGAGATCGTGGGCCGCGCCACGGTGCCCGGCCTCGGCGGCCTGGGTGAGCAGGGCGCGGGCCGAGTCGTGCTCGCCGCGTTCGCGCATGGCGGTGCCCAGCTCGTAGAGGGCACGTCCGATGCCCTGTCCGGAATCCGGCGACGGCGCCGGCTCCGCGGCGTCCGTCGACTCGGTCGGGAGCAGCGCGGTCGGAGCAGTCGGCCGCGGCGTAGACGCAGCGGCCCAGCCGGGCGGAGTGGTCGTCTGCGGCACGGCCGGAGCGGCCGGCTCAGGCGGAACGATCGACTGCGGCATTGCCGGAGCGGCCGAGTCAGGCCGAGTCACCGGCATCGGGTGCGGCATGGCCGGAGTGGCCGGCTCAGGCGGAGTCACCGGCATCGGCTGCGCGGGGACGACCGGTCCCGTCGGGGGCGGCAGCACTGTGAGCGGCATCGTCACCAGCGCGGGCGCGGTCGCCGCCATCGAGACCTCGGCCGAGGGGATGGTCGTCAGTTCCACGACCAGTTCGTTGAAATCCGGGGTCCCGGGCCCGGTGCTGCACCACAGCGTGGACGACCCGCCCGGCAGCAGGTCCACCACCATCCCGTAGTTCCCGGTCCATGACTGCTGGGCGCCCGATTCGGCCACCCAGACCGGCGTCAGGGTGAACAGCGCCTGGGGCGCGTTCGCGGTCACCGAGATGTCCACGCCCTCGGTGAGCGCGTCGGACCAGATGTCGACGCCGACGAGGGCGCGTCCGTCCAGATTCACGTGCCCGTCCTGCACGGTGAGCCCGAGCCCGAGTCCGGCGACGTCGGCGGGCGGCATCACCGAGACCGCGCGCAGCCGGACCGCGGTGGTGCCGACGGCCAACGCTTCGGTGTACATCGGATAGACCGCGGCGCCGCACCATTCGATCGGATCGGCGCCGGTGTAGCGCTGATCGAGCGGCACGGGCTCGTCCGGAGGACGCGCGCCGGGATCATTCATCGGTGCAGCCCACCCTTTCCGCGATTCGACCCCCCTACGCGACGCTGACGCCGCCACGGTTGCGCGCTACACCGTACTCGTGTCTACGCGAAACCGCGAGAGTTTCCGCGCGGATCCGGATGATTCGCAACGGGTTTCACCGGGCTCAGACGGCGACCGATTCGCCGATCTCCTCCTCGACCGCGGCGGGCGCGACCGGTGCCGGCGCGTGCCGAGCCTCGTACCGGCCCGCGACCACCACCAGCACCGCGCCGACGGCCAGCCAGGCGATCAGCCCGAGCAGGCGGGTGCCGAATCCGGCGGCGGAGTCGAAGTAGAGCAGACTGCGCAGCCCCTCGACGAAGTCGGCGCCGTTCCAGAACGCGTGCAGGGCACCGAAGAAGCCGTTCTGCAGCTGCGGGCCGTACACCCCGCCGGACGTGGTGAAGTTCAGCATGACGAACAGCGTGATGAGCGCCAGCGTGGTCCAGCGCTTCAGGAAGGTGTGCAGGCCGATGCCGATCAGGATGATGCCCGCGCTGTAGAGCCACGCGATACCGAACACGGCGGCGTGGTCCTGATCGATCACGTCGAACACCGGGCCTGCGACGACCACACCGATCAGGCTCACCACGAAGGCCGTGCCGACGCCGATCGCCGCGCGCACCCGCATCCGCAGTGTGGCGCCCGCGGCGCCGATGACCGCGACGCTGCCGTACGCGCCGACGCTCAACGCCACCAGAAGGAAGAACAGTCCCTGTCCGGTGGGATCCCCGCCCGCCTTGGCCGTCACGTCGGTGACGACCAGCGGTACGCCCTGCTGATCGGTCACCTGGCGGAAGACCACCTCGGCGGCCATCGCGCTGGTGTCGGAGCCCGCCGTGGCCACCAGGAGTTCGGGGCGCTGGGCGCCGGGCACGAACGCGCCGGTGAGCTCGCGGTCGCCGAGTGCTGCCACCGCCGCGTCGCGGCTGGGCAGGGTGACGATGTCGACGGCCGGACCCGCCTTGTCCTTGATGGTCTGCGCCAGCACCATCGCCTGCGGTGACTCGCCGACCACCGCGAGCTCGAGATGGTTCGGCGTCGGCTGATGGAACGCGCCGAGGTAGGCGAAGGCCATACCGAGACACATCAGCAACGGCGTGAGCAGGTGACCGGCGACATGCCGGAACTGGGAGCGAGTCATCGGGGCGGAATCTCCAAACAGTTGGTAAATACAACTATGATTGTTGTAGCATACAACTGTGAACGCGCGAGACACAAGAGCCGAGGCCGTCGACACCATCCAGCGGGAACTCACCGCCTTCGCCCGGCGCGCCCGTGGTCGCGCCGCGGAACTGCATCCGGAACTGAGCCTGGTCGCCTACAGCATCCTCGATCTGGTCCTCGAGCGGGACGGCTGCCAGGCCACCGATCTGGCCGAGCAGTTCCTGCTCGACAAGTCGACGGTCAGCAGGCAGGTCGGCGCCCTGGAGAAGCTCGGCTACCTCGAACGCGAGGTCGACCCGGGCAACCGGCGCAACCATCTGCTGCGGGCGACCGCGGCGGGACGGGCCGTCGCGCGAGCGGCCGAGCGCAGCCGCCGGGAAGCGTTCACCGCCCGCTTCGCCGACTGGACCGACGCCGACGTCGAGGCGATGGCCGGCTATCTCGTGCGCTACAACCGCGGCGGCTGACCGCGCCGCGCACACCCGCCACCACGCCCGATCCGGCATCCGGCGGGCTATCGCCTCGGTCACCGCCCGCGACGGGCGGTGACGCGGCGGACGGGTCGAGTCGGTATAGTCGCCGCGGATGAGTAGTGACACCACCCACCCCCCGCAGCAGCATTCCGCACGCCCGATCCATCGAGCATGGTGGCTGGTGCCGGTGTTGCTCACCGTGGTGTCGATCGTGTGTGTCCGGATCCCGGTCTGGCCGTTCGAGCAGTACTCCGGCGGTTTCATCGACCTGCAGGTGTATCGCCTCGGCATCGATGCCATGCGCGACGGCGCCGACATGTACGGGCAACTGCCCAAGACCTCGGCCGGGATCGGCCTGCCCTTCATCTACCCGCCGTTCGCGGCCGTGGCGCTGGCGCCGTTCGCGCTGCTCTCGTGGGGGGCGGCAAAGATCCTCTACGTCGTCGTCTCGATCGCGGCCCTCGGCTGGACGCTGTATCTGGTCGCGCGGCGCTACCACCGCGACAACCGGCAGGCCGCCGCGTTGGTCGCCGCGTGCGCGCTGCCGCTGGCCATGCTGCTGGAACCGGTGCGCTCGACCATCGACTTCGGTCAGGTCAACCTGCTGCTGATGGTGCTCGTCGCCACCGACTGCCTGCTGCTCAAGACCCGCTACCCGCGCGGCGTGCTCATCGGCCTGGCCGCCGCGATCAAATTGACCCCGGCCGCGTTCGTGCTCTTCTTCCTCGTCCGCAAGGACTACAAGGCCGCGGCCACCGCGGCGGCCACCGGCGCGGTCGCCACCATTGCCTCCTTCGCGCTGCTGCCCACCGAGTCCACCCGCTACTGGTTCGGCGGCCTCGGCAATGTCTCGGGCCTGAGCGGCTCGGCGTTCCACACCAACCAGTCCATCCAGGCCGTGCTGGCCCGCCTGCACGTCACCGGGCTGCCGTTCGACGCCCTCTGGCTCTTCTTCGGGGCGCTGCTGCTGGCCCTGGTCGTCGCCGCCATGCGCAAGGCCGCCGACGCGCCCGCGATCGCGCTGGCCCTCAATGCCGTGTTCACCCTGCTGCTGTCGCCGATCTCGTGGTCGCACCACTGGATCTGGATCGCGCCCGCCCTGCTGGCCATCGTCTGCCACGCCCGCACGCTGCCCGCGGCGAGCGCGCGCGGCTGGTACGCCACCGCCGTGGTGGTTGCCGCGGTCTTCGTGATCGCGCCGCACAGCTTCCTGCCCGACGGGGAGCACCGGGAGACGTCGTGGTCGTGGTGGCAGCACATCTTCGGCGACACCTATGTCTGGCTCGCCGTCGCCCTGGTGGCCCTGTTCCTGCTCACCGGCCGGCACCTGCCGGCCAAAGTCGCGGCCGAGCCCGTCCCCGCCGGGGAGCCCGCCCGCGCTGTCTGATCGCGCGCGAGGCGTTTGTCAAGGAATTGTTTATGGATACCTACGACGATTTTCCGCACGGTGCATAGATTGGTCAAAAGCCGTGCGGACCATGGTGATTCACCATGGTCGCCGTGATTGCATCGTGATGTCCCGAAGTCGGGACGTGTCATATTGTGCAACCGAGGAAGATCGTATGAATTCCAGAACTGCCCGTCCGCTCGCCGTCGTCGCCCTCGCGCTGTCCGCGTGCGCATTGAGCGCCGGAACCGCCACCGCCGCGGCTCCGAGCCCCGTCTCGGGCTCGGTGGAGGTGTGCGTCCCGCTCCCGCTCGGACCGATCGAGGTCAGCCTGTGCCTGTAGGCGGCTAGCCGGAATGCCCGGGGCGGTGGTGGCACCCCTTGTCGGCGCGGCATTGCGCGGTGCCGCCGCCGATTCACCACTGCTCCGGGCGGTTCGCCGCGAGAATCGCATGGTCAGCCGGTTGCGACCTGGTCGGGGGATTCCGGCCGGGTGGTGCCGGCCGCGACGTGGCAGGCACCGTGCCGGGTGAACGGTTCCGCGAGCTGCGCCAGGTAGCCGGCCGGGTAGTCGGGTTTCGCGGCCATCCCGAGGTCGGCGCTGGTGAACCGGCGCGCGGGGTCGTAGCTGTAGGTGCGGAGCAGGTGGTCCCAGACGAGGGTGAACAGACCGAAGTTGACATCGCCGACACCGGCCCATTTGAGGTGGTGGAAGCGGTGGCCTTCGTTGAGTGCCAGGACGCGCGTGAACGGTCCGACGCGATAGTCGGCGTTGGAGTGCTGTAACAGCAGCTGCACCGCCACCGCCAGCGACAGCGCGGCGGCGACGGGCACCGGGATTCCGGCCAGCAGCAGCGGGGTGACCCCGGCGGTCGTCTCGATCATTTGATGCAGCGGGTGTTTCATCAGCCCGTTGAGCCCGTAGAAGCGGGTGACGCTGTGGTGCACGGCGTGGAACCGCCACAGCACCCCGATCTTGTGGCTGGCGTAGTGGGCCAGGGTGATGCCGAGATCGGCGGCGAGAACAGCGGCCAGGACCTGCACGGCGAACGGCGCGTCGTGCGGCCAGATCCCGGCACCGGGGACGAGCGCGGCGAGTGCGGGGACGGCGGCGACGCTCGCGAGGATGAGAGTTTCGTTGACGAAGCCGTGGGCGGTGTCGCGGCCGAGGTCACCCTGGGAGCTGTTCCAGGAATCCTGATACGGCAGTAGTCGTTCGGCGATGAACGATGCCGCGACCGCGACCGCGAGCAGGGCGATCAACCAGGCCTTGTGCGCGCCGGTGGCGGCCAGGGCGATGCCGGCGCCGTTGACACCGAGCAGCATGAACGGGACGTAGCCGTAGCGGATGAGGGCTCGGACGAGCGTGGACGTCATGGGACTCAGCGTCGCGTCCGGACCGGGCGCGGGCTTGAAGAAATCAGCCGACTTCACCGCGCCCCGCAGGTGCGGGTCGCCAGCCGGTGGCGATCAGCGCCTCGGTCGGGGTGATGCCGATCAGGTCGCGGCAGGTGCGGGTCAGATGAGCGCTGTCGGCGAACCCGGCGGCGTGGGCGGCCCCGGTCAAGGAGCCGCCGGCACGCACCACGGCGAAAGCCTGATGCAACCGGGTCCAGCGCCGCCATGCCGCATACGGCAACCCCACGTGTTCGGTGAACACGTGCGACAGGCGGCTGCCCGAGATCCCCACCCGGCCGGCGAGTTCGCCGAGCGCGGGTGGGCCGCCCGGCCAGGCGGTCGCGGCGCGCAGCGCCTCGGGGACGACCGGATGCGTGCGCTTTCGCCGAGCCGGAGCGTGTGGCGACGGCGGGCGCGGACGGGCGGCGGCGACCCAGCTCATGGCGTGATCGCCGGGTAGCCCGGCCAACCGCGCGAGGGCGGCTTGCGCGGTCACGGAATCGGGATCGAGGAACGCGACGAACCCGCTGGTGCCGGGTTCGGCACTGACCTGATGGCCCACACCCGGCGGGATGATCGCTGCGTGCGCGAGCGTGGTGCGACCGGCCGCGTCGGTGAGGGTGAGCGCGCCGCGGGCGACGAACAGTACCTGCACCGCGGCGTGCGCGTGCGCGGCCGTGTCGCCGATGCCCCCGGTGAATGCCATCAGCCCCGGGCTGAACACCACACCGCCACGCCACCGCGCCACCTCCACCCCCGCAGGGCTCTCCTCAGTATTCGACACAGAGACATTCTCGCCACGGGGACCGGCAGGCCGGTCGGGAGGGCTGGGCCGAATTCGGAGAAACCGGTGTCGGGCAACGGAATCCTGTCCATGAATTCGTCCGACAGCGATTCGGCCTCGGCGGTGACGCGCGGTCCGATGCCGCCTCCTTGTCACAATCCATAGACCTTTCCGAATTCCGTTGCCGCCTATCACAAATGAACCCGGGACACCGATTACTACCGGCGGGTAGATTGGGGGCTTGCTCAGTGATCTGGGTGGGAAGGATTCTCCATGGCTGTATCGACCTCCATCACCCCCTTTCTGACCGCCGCGGGCCGTCCGGTCTCGACCCCGCTGCGCGACGTCCGCGCGATCTCCCGCCAGATGGTGGGACATTTCATCGAAAACGTCGTGCCCTGCGGAACGCTGCCCGGCGAGGCGCTCGACGGTGACGTCACCACGGTGACGCGGGTGTGTCTCGAACTGACCAGGAGCATGCTCGACGGCCGTGACCAGCCCGGCCGCATGGAGCGCATCCAGGCCGCGGCCGCCGACTGGGCGCGCGAGGGCATTCCGATCGACACGATCCACAACGCCGTACACGAGGGGTTCAAGCTCGGCTTCGACCTCGTCATCACCAATGTCACCGGCCACGATCAGGACATGGTCGTCAAGGTGGCCCGCCGGCTCACCGAGGTGCAGAGCATGATCACCTCGGCGGTCTCGGCGGCCTATGTGCGCGAGCTGCGCTCGGTGGTCAGCGAGCACCACACCGCCGTCCACACCCTGACCTCGGCCCTGCTCGGCGGCCAGAGCACCTCGACGATGGCGCGCGAGTGCGGCATCGAGATCGCCGACTGCTATCACGTCCTCGCGCTCGCGCTGCCCGCGCATCCCGACGAAGTCGATCCCGACCTGGACGGCAACGTGGTCGCCCGGCGCAAGCTGCGCCGGGTGCAGGCCGAACTCGCGAACCGGTGTGTGGGCAAGGTGCTCTCGCTGCTCAGCGTCGAAGGCGGCACGCTGCTGCTGCCCGTCGCGGAGTTCGACGAACCGGCCCTCGACGCGCTGATCGCCGGTCTGTCCGACGCCGCCCGGGTTCCGGTGCGCGCGGTGGTGATGTCGGCGGTGCCTGCCGAGATTCCCCGTGCGGCCGAGCAGGTGCACGAGCTGGTCGAGATCGTGCACCGGCTCGGGGGTCCGAGCAAGGTGTACCGGCCGCACGAATTGGCGTTCGAGTATCAGCTCACCCGGCCGGGTCCCGCGCGCGAGCACCTCAGTTCGGTCGTCGATGCCCTGGAAGCGCATCCGGAGCTGCTGCAGACACTCGAGGTCTACATGGCGACCAATTTGCAGCGCTCGCGCACCGCGCGCGAACTGTTCGTGCACACCAACACCGTCGACTATCGATTGAAGAGAATCAGCCAGCTGACCGGTTTCGATCTGAATTCCGTCACCGGCATCTGTCATCTCCGGGCGGCGCTGCTGATTCGTTCGCATCGCGGCGGCGGCAACGCCGATGTCCCTCGCCTCGAGCGTCAGGCCGGTTCCCGCGCGGGATGAGGCGCGAGAGCCCCCACCGATGAGCCCCGATCCGTCGATCGGGGCTCATCGGCGTTCAATACCATTACGTATGCTGTGAAGTCAACCCTTGACGTAGCCCCTGTGGGTCAGCTTACATCTAAGCCCTAAGCTATTTAGCGCTTAGGTAAATGGCACCTACCCGTCAGAGGAACCTCATGACCATGGTTTCGCCCCGCACGGCCGCGACGGCCGAGATGATCAGCGCTCGGCTCGAGCGCTTGCCGATGAGCCGCTGGCACGTCAAAGCCCGGGTGATCGTCGGCGCCGTCACCTTCTTCGACGGCTTCGATCAGCTGATGATCGCGTACTCGCTGCCGGAACTGGCGCCCAAGTGGGGTCTGTCCTCGGCGGCGATCGCCTGGGTGATCGCGATCGGCGGCATCGGCATGCTGGCCGGTGCGCTCGGCGGCGGCTGGCTGGCCGATCGGGTGGGCCGGCTCAACGTGATCATGGGGTCGCTCGCGCTGTACGCGCTGATGAGCCTGGGCATGGCGTTCACCGACAGTCTGGTGCTGTTCCTGGTCTTCCGGTTCGTGCAGGGCATCGGGCTCGGCGCGGAGGTGCCGGTGGCGGCCAGCTACATCGGCGAGATCACCAAGGCGCATCGCCGCGGCCGGTTCGTCCTGATGTACGAGGTGATCTTCCCGATCGGCCTGGTCGCCTCCGCGGTGGTCTCCGCGTGGGTGGTGCCGAACTTCGGCTACAAGGTGCTGTTCGCGCTCGGCGCGCTGCCCGTCCTGCTGCTGCCGCTGCTGCGCAATCTGCCCGAGTCGCCGCGCTGGCTCGCCTCGCGCGGCCGGTTGGCCGAGGCCGAGGCCGCGATGGAGGCGATCGAGGAGGAGATCGCCACCAGGTACGGCAAGACCCTGCCGCCCGCGACGCCGTTGCCCGCCGTCGAGGTCGAGGTCAAGCGGGCCCGGTTCGTCGAGCTGTTCCACGGTGTCTACCTGCGGCGCACCCTGATGCTCGCGGCCATCTGGCTCACCGCCTACTTCGTCAACTACGGCATCGCCTCCTGGCTGCCCACGCTGTATCACAAGGCTTTCGACCTCGACGTCGACACCGCGCTGCGCTACAGCATCGTCACCTCGGTGGCCGGCCTCGTCGGCTGCGTCGTCGTGGCGTTGCTCATCGACGGTGTCGGGCGCCGCGTCTGCATCTCGGTGTCGATGGTCCTGTGCAGCACGATGCTGTTCATGCTGGCCGCGGTGGGTACGGGCTCGGCGACCCAGGTGCTGTTCTGGTCCGCCGGATCGGCCCTGTTCGTCTTCGCGGTGAACATGGCGCTCTACGTCTACGCCGCCGAGTTGTACCCCACCCGGATGCGCGCCCTCGGCTGTGCGTTCGGCGGTGCGGCCGGGCGGCTCGGCATCATCGTCGGGCCCCTGGTGGTCGGGTTCGTGGTGGGCACGGGCAGTTCGCTGACGGTGTTGTTCGTGATGTTCGGCCTGGTCGCGCTCGTCGGCGCGGCGGTGGTCGCGCTGTTCGCGGTCGAGACCAAGGAGCGCACCCTCGAAGAGATCTCCCGATGACCGCGGTGCACACGGCGGCCGGTTTCGAGCCGGTCGCGGACGAGATCCTGATCGGCGGCTGCTGGAAGCGGGGGACCGGGCCCGAGGGCGCGGTCGTCGACCCCGCGACCGGCCAGACCCTGCAGATCGTCACCCAGGCCACCGTCGAGGACGTCGACACCGCCGTCGACCTCGGGGCCGCGGCGGCCGCGGCGCCGGGCTGGCGGGATCTGCTCCCGCACGAACGGGCCCGCTTCCTGCACCGCATCGCCGACGGCATCGACCGCGCGGCCGCCCGGCTGGCCCTGCTGCAGACCTACAACACCGGCAAGACGCTCACCGAAACGCGCGCGCTGGTCGCCAGCGCGGCGGGCACGTTCCGCTACTTCGCCGCCGTGCTCGAGACCGCCGACGAGGACCTGACCACCCGGCGCGGGAGCGCGCTGACCCTGAGCGTGCACGAGCCGATCGGCGTCGTCGGCGCCATCACGCCGTGGAACTCACCGGTGGCCAGCGACGCGCAGAAGATCGCGCCCGCGCTCGCCGCGGGCAACGCGGTGGTGCTCAAGCCCGCCGAGTGGACCCCGCTGGTCTCGCTGGCGCTGGGCCGGATCATCGACGAGGCGGGACTGCCGAGCGGACTGCTCTCGGTGCTGCCGGGGCGCGGTTCGGTGATCGGTGACGCCATCGTCACGCACCCCGGAGTCGGCAAGGTGAGCTTCACCGGCGGCACCAGGACCGGCCGGATGATCGCGCATACCGCCGCCGAGAAACTCATGCCGGTCTCGCTCGAGCTCGGCGGCAAGTCGCCGACCATCGTGCTCGCCGACGCCGACCTCGAGCAGGCGGTCAACGGCATCCTGTACGGCATCTTCTCCTCCACCGGACAGAGCTGTGTCGCGGGCTCGCGGCTGTTCGTCGACCGGCGCCGCTACGACGAGGTCGTCGACCGGGTGGTCGCCAAGGCCGCCCGGCTGCGCATGGGGCCCGGCCTCGATCCCGACACTCGCGTGGCGCCGATGGTGCACCGCGCGCACCGTGACGCGGTCGCCCGCCATGTCGAGCGGGCCCGTGCCGAAGGGGGCCGGATCCGCTGTGGCGGAACGATTCCCGACGAGCCGCGGCTGCGCGACGGCGCCTACTACCCGCCGACGGTGATCGAGGGGCTGCCCAACGATTCCCGCACCTGCCAGGAGGAGATCTTCGGCCCGGTCCTGGTGGCGCTGCCCTTCGACGACGAAGCCGACCTGCTCGCGCAGGCGAACGACTCGGTCTACGGGCTGGCCGCGGGTATCTGGACCGCGGACTATCGCGCGGCCTGGCGGCTGGCGCGCCGCCTGCAGGCCGGCACCGTCTGGATCAACACCTACAAGCAGTTCAGTATCTCCACGCCCTTCGGTGGCGTGAAGGAGAGCGGGCTCGGCGTGGAGAAGGGGCGGGCGGGCATCGCCGCCTATTCCCGGCAGAAGAGCGTCTACTTCGGGCTCGACGAGCAGCCGAATCCCTGGGCGGGCTGACCGCACCGCACCGGAAAGAAATTCCCGCGACCCCTTCCCGCCCATATAGTTGAGCGCTAAAATATTGAGATATCAGCTACTGGAGGCCATGTCATGAACGAACCGATCGCGCGTCTGCGGTCCCTGCGCTCGGTCGAGCTGCGGACCACGGCCTGCGCCGCGTCCACGGACTTCTACTCGGAGGTCTGGGGCCTGCGTGTGGTGGAGCAGGGGACCGACGCGGCCTGGCTGCGCGGCACCGGTGAGCAGCACCACGCGCTGCAACTCACCGCGGCCGACCGAAACGGACTGGGCCGCATCACCTTCGCCGTCGGTACGCCCGCCGAGGTGGACGCCGCGGCCCGTCGCCTCGAGCTGCGCGGCCTCGCGATCCTCGCCGGCCCCGGCCCGACCGATACCGTCGGCGGCGGCTACGGGGTGTCGTTCGTCGATCTGGAGGGCCGGGTCGTCGAGCTGCTCGCCGACGCGCTCGCGGTACCGAAACTGGGCCGCGACGACGCGGTTCCGGTCGGCGTCACCCACGTCGTGCTCAACACCGTCGACATCGACGCCGCCGTCGAGTTCTACCGCGACGTGCTCGGCATGCGGGTCTCGGACTGGTCCGAACACCAGATGGCCTTCCTGCGCTGCAACGCCGATCACCACAGCATCGCGTTCAATCAGGCCAGGTGGACCTCGGTGAACCACGTCGCCTACGAGATGCCCACCGTCGACCACTTCATGCGCGGCATCGGGCGGCTGCGGCATCACGGCGTGCTGCCGCTGTGGGGGCCGGGCAAGCACGGACCGGGCGACAACACCTTCTCCTACTTCGCCGACCCCGCCGGGCTGGTGTGTGAGTACACCTCCGGCATCGCCCAGGTCGACGAGGACCGGTGGCTGTGCAAGGTGTGGCGCCGGGTGCCGGAGCTCTCCGATCTGTGGGGCACCGCGGGCCCGCCGTCCAAGCAGGTGCGCGAGCACATGGCCGGCATCGCCGATCCCAGTGCGTTCGAACGCTTTCCGGCGCTGGTGTCCGGGGCGGTGGGCCGGTGAACGCCCGGGTGGCGGTCCTCGGCTACGGCAGCATCGGCCGGGTCGTCGCGGCCCGCCTGCTCGACGGCGCGCTCCCGGGCGCACGGCTGGTCGCGATCGTCGACCAGCAGCCGCAGGCCGACGCGCCGGTGCCGCAGACCGACCTCGACGACGCCATCGCCGCCAGCGACGTGATCGTCGAGTGCGCGGGCCAGGCGGTGGTGGCCGAGCACGCCGAGCGCATCCTCGCCGCGGGCCGCGATCTGCTGATCTCCTCGGCGGGCGCGCTCGTCGATCCCGAGCTCGCGCGGCGTCTGCGCGACGGCGGTCCCGGCCGGGTGCTGTGCACCTCGGGCGCGATCGGTGGACTCGACCTGCTCGCCGCCGCCGCGGACGCGGCCCCCTTCGAGACGGTCACCGTGCGGACGACGAAAAAGCCCGCCGCCCTGGTCCAGCCGTGGATGGACGCCGAACGGGCCACCGCGATCGAGACGGCGTCGGCACCGATGACCGTGTTCGAAGGCGACGCCGCCGAAGCGGCCCGGCTCTTCCCCCGTTCGCTCAATGTCGCGGCCGCCGTGTCGTTCGCGGTGCGGGACTGGGACATCGTGCGGGTGCAACTGATCGCGGCGCCCGACGCGGACCTGACCCGGCACGAGATCACCGCCGCAGGGCCGATGGGCCGGTACCGATTCCAGATCGAGAACCTGCCCAGCGCCGACAACCCCCGCACCAGCGCGGTCGTGCCGTACGCGGTCCTGCGCTCGCTGGCCACCCTGCTCCATCGACCCGCGCTGATCGGATAACGCCATGGCCGACCTGCATGTCACCGACCTCGGCACCGGCCCCGCCGTGCTGATGCTGCACGGAATAGGCGGCAGCGCCGACACTTTCGCCCCGCAGTTCGAGGAACTGGGTGCACGGCTGCGGCTGCTGGCCTGGGACGCCCCCGGCTACGCCCGCTCGGCCGATCCGGCCGACCCGCTCACGCTCGACGACTACGCCGACACCGCCGCGGCGGTGATCCGGGAGCGCTGCGGTGCCACCGGCGCGCACCTGCTCGGGATGTCCTGGGGCGGGGTGATCGCCACCCGGCTCGCGCTGCGCCACCCCGAGCTCGTCCGCAGCCTGGTACTCGGCAGCTCCACCGTCGGCTCCGCCGCGAGCGCCGACGGCGCGGCCGCGATGCGCGCACGCGCCGACGAGCTCGCCGCGCTGGGTCCGGCCGGTTTCGCGGCGCGCCGCGCACCGAAGCTGTTGTCCGACACGGCGACACCCGGCGAGGTCGAGGCGGCGGTGGCGGCCATGGCCGCGGCCATCCGGTTGCCGGGCTACCGCGGCGCGGCCGAGTCGATGGCCGCCACCGACCACACCGCCGACCTCGCCGGGATCGACATCCCGACGCTGATCCTGTGCGGCGACGCCGACACGGTCACCGGACTGCCCGCGGGGCAGGTCCTGGCCGGCGGCATTCCCGGCGCCGTCCTCGTCACCGTGCACGGGGCCGGGCACCTGGCCAATCAGGAGCGGCCCGCCGCCTTCAACGCCTGGTTCGAATCCTTCGTCCACATCACCGAGCGCCTGCACAACCACTAGCAAGGAGAACACCATGACCAGCACGACCGCCCCCGGCACCCTCGACTACGACTCCGCCGACCTGGCCGAATACACCGACTCGCTGATCCTCACCCGCGCCAGCCGCCACGAGGACTTCGACACCCTGTCCTTCCAGGAGAAGGCGGGCCCGCAGTTCCGCCGCGCCCAGATCCGCTACGTCGGCTCCGGCGCCACCGGCAACCACGAGGGCGACCACCGCACGATCCCCTCGCGCGGCTTCACCTTCTCCAACATGCTGCTCCCGCCCGGCGGCGAGGGCCCCGAGCACACCCACCACGACGTCGAAGAGGCCTTCTTCGTCCTGGAGGGACAGGTCGAGGTCGGCATCCACCGGGACGGCAAGGTTGAGAAGCGCACCCTCGGCTACCGCGACATGATCGTCGTCCCGGCGGGTGTCCCGCGCAGCCTGAAGAACACCGGCGACGTCGACGCCCTGTTCTGCGTGATCATCGGCGCGCAGAAGCCGCAGATCCCGACCTACCCGGAGACCTCGGTCATGCACGGGATCACGAGGGACTGACGTGCCGACCGATGCCGACGGCCTGGCGGGCCGCACCGTCGTCGTCACCGGCGCCGGCCGCGGACTCGGCCTGGCCATCGCGCGCAGGCTCGGCGCCGAGGGCGTGCGCCTGTGGCTCGCCGACATCCGCGCCGACTGGGGCGATGCCGCCGCGGCCGAGCTCGCGGCGGCCGGGTTCGATGCTCGTTTCGTCGAGGTCGACCTGCGCTCGGCCGAGTCCGTCCAGGCGATGGCCGACACCGTCACCGCCGACGGACCGATCTACGGACTGGTGAACAACGCCGCCCTCGCCGACGGCGTCGGCGGCAAGGCCGTCCACGAACTGGCCGTGGACGACTGGGATCGCGTGCTGAACGTGAACCTGCGCGGCACCTTCCTGGTGTGCCGGGCGCTGGTGCCCTCGCTCATCGACCACGGCGACGGCCGGATCGTCACCATCGGCTCCGACGCCGCCCTCTACGGCTCGCCCCGGCTCGCGCACTACATCGCCTCCAAGGGCGGGGTGGCCGCGCTGACCAGGACCATGTCGCGCGATCTCGGCCCGTACGGCATCACCGTGAACACCGTCTCGCCCGGACTCACCGAATCGGAGTCCGCGGCCATGGTTCCCGAGCACCGGCACGAGCTGTACCGGCTCAACCGGGCGCTGCCGCGTCCACAGCGGCCCGCGGACCTGGTCGGCGCTGTCGCGTTCCTGATGGGGCCCGAGGCCGCCTACATCACCGGCCAGCAGCTGGTGGTCAACGGCGGCTTCGTCCTCCACTGACCAGCCACGTCCACCGAAAACCCCGACACCGCAGAGGAATCCACCGATGGACCTGCAGATGAAAGACCGCACCTACCTGGTCACCGGCGGCAGCTCCGGGATCGGGCTCGCCACGGTGGAACTGCTGCTCGGCGAGGGCGCCAATGTCGTCACCTGTGCCCGCGATCAGGGGCGTCTCGACGCGGTTCTGGCCCCGCTCGGGGCGACCGAGCGGGTCATGGCTGCGGCGTGCGACGTCCGCGAGACCGCCGCCGTGCAGCGCCTCGTCGCGGCGGCGGCCGACCGGTTCGGCGGCCTCGACGGCCTGGTCAACAACGCGGGCGGGTCCCGGATGAAACCGCGCGACCAGGTCACCCTCGACGACTGGCGCGACGAGCTCGACCTGAAGTTCGCCGGTGTCCTCAACACCGTCGACGCGGCCCTGCCCCACCTGTGCGTGTCACCGGTGGCCGCGGTCGTGAACATCAACGCGGTGCTGGCCCGCCAGCCCGAGCCCCGACTGGTCACCACCAGTGCGGCCAGGGCGGGTCTGCTCAACCTGAGCAAATCGCTGTCGCTGGAACTGGCCGGTCGCGGCGTGCGGGTGAACTCCGTGGCCCTCGGTCTCGTCGACACCGGGCAGTGGCGCCGCCGCTACGAGGAGTCCGGGTCCGCGGCGAGTTTCGCCGCGTGGGAGGCCGAGATCGCCGCGGATCGCGGGGTCGGCCTCGGCCGGTTCGGCCGGGCCGACGAGGTCGCCGCCATCATCGCGACGCTGCTCTCGCCCCGCGCGTCCTATGTCACCGGCACCACCGTCGAGGTGGACGGGGGAGTGGCGCGCTATGTCTGAGAACGAAGGGAACCCCATCATGAGCTCCGAGATCACCGGCAACGGCGGTGACCTGCTCGTCCAGGTGCTGCGCGAGGCCGGCGTCGACACCGTGTTCGGCATCGTCAGCGTGCACAACCAGCCGCTGGTACAGGCCGTCAGCAAGCAGCTGCGCTTCGTGCCGGTGCGGCACGAGGCCACCGCGGTCAGCGCCGCCGACGGGTATGCCAGGGCCACCGGTGGTCTGGGCTGCGCGCTCACCAGCACCGGCACCGGCGCGGGCAACGCGGCGGGCTCGCTGATCGAATCGCTCAGCGCGGGCACCTCGGTGCTGCACGTGACCGGCAATGTGGAGAGCCGGTACCTGGGCTCCGGCCGCGGCTTCATCCACGAGACCAAGGATCAGCTCGGCATGCTCACGGCCGTCTCCGCCTACGCGGCGACGATTCCGGACGCAGGCAGCGCGGCCAAGGTGCTGCGCGACGGCATCGCCAGGGCGCTCGAGACGCCGAGCGGGCCGGTGAGTATCGAATGGCCGATCGACCTGCAGTACGCCGCGCAGACCGTCACCCCGCAGCGCGTGGCCGTCGCCGCCCCGGACCCTGCCGATCCGGCCCGGGTCGCTGCGGCGGTCGAGCTGCTGCGCGGCGCGCGGCGCCCGGTGATCTGGGCGGGCGGCGGTGTGGCACAGGCGGGTTCGCGGCTCACCGAGCTGGTCGAACGGTGGGGCGCGGCACTGCTCACCAGCAACTCCGGCCGCGGCGCCGTCGCCGAGGACCACCCGCAGTGCGTCGGCAACTACGGCAACTCGCCGCTGGGCCGGGCCCTGCTCGCCGACGCCGACGTGCTGCTCTCGCTGGGCACCCACTTCCGGTCCAACGAGACCGGCGACTATTCGATGCCGGTGCCCGCCACGCACGTCCAGGTCGACCTCGACGAGCGGGCCATCGGCCGCGTGTATCCCGCGCAGGCGGGCGTCGTCGCCGATGTCGGTGAGTTCCTGGACGCCCTGCTGTCCGCCGGCGTGGCCCCCGCCGATGCCGAGTGGACCGACCGTGCTCGCTCGACCCGCGAGCAGGTCCGCGCGAACCAGCGGGCCGGCCTCGGCGATCACGCGACGCTGTGCGACGCGGTCCGCGCCGTCCTGCCCCTGGACTCGGTGATCGCCAGGGACGTGACGATCGCGTCGAGTTCGTGGGGCAACCGGCTGCTGCCCATCCACGACCCGAAGTCCAATGTCTTCCCCCGTGGCGGGGGAATCGGGCAGGGCCTCGGCATGGCCATCGGCGCGGCACTGGCCGACGAGACCAGGCCGACGCTCGGCCTGGTCGGCGACGGTGGTCTGGCGGTGCACTTCGGCGAACTGCTCACCATGGCCCAGGAGAAGCCGTGGCTGGTGCTGCTGGTCTGCAACGACGGCGGCTACGGCGTGCTGCGCAACATGCAGAAGGGCGGCGGTCAGGAGACCTATGGCGTCGACCTCGTCACCCCTGACTTCGCCCTGCTCGCCCAGTCGATCGGGGTGCCGTATCAGCGGATCTCCGGTGCGGCGCAGGCGCATTCGGTGCTCGAGGCCGCCGTGGCGCTGCGGGGGCCGGTGATCGTCGAGGTCGACCTCGCCGCGTACGGCGAGATGCCGGCGCCGTTCACCCCGCCGGTGACCGTGCCGGGGACCGGCGCGCACTAGGTCCGCCTTCGGCGGCGAGGACTCCGGGTGTTCCCGGGCCTCGCCGCCATTCGCGTTTCCGCGACAGATCGGGGGAAAAAGTTGCGCCGGACTGTGGCGCCCATTACACCTTAGCGCTAAACTATTGAGCACTGAACAATCTGCCCAGGGAGGTAGCGGCGATGAAACTCGAAACGGGAACCGTCGAGCTGTTGGTCCGCCAGATGCGGTGGGAGTCGCGCGACGTCGTGTCGGTTCGGCTCGAGCACGGCGACGGCGCCGCCGTCGCGCCCTGGACGCCGGGAGCGCACCTGGACCTGCACCTCGGCAACGGCCTGGTCCGGCAGTACTCGCTGTGCGGCGATCCCGCCGACAAGACGGGCTACCGCATCGCCGTGCTGCGCGACCCCGCCGGCCGTGGCGGTTCCCGGCACGTGCACGAGGTGCTGCGGCCAGGCCAGCAGATCCCGGTCGGCAAGCCGCGCAACAACTTCGAACTGCTCGAGTCGCCGAAGTTCCTGTTCGTCGCCGGCGGCATCGGGATCACCCCGATCCTGGCGATGATCGGCGAGGCCGAGCGTCGCGGCGCCGACTGGGAACTGCACTACGGCGGCCGCACCCGCGAGAGCATGGCCTTCCTCGACGAACTGCACCGCTTCGGTGACCGCGTCCACATCGTCAGCGAGGATCGCGAAGGCGTCCTCGACCTGCCCGCGCTGCTCGCGACACCGCGCGCCGACACCCTGGTCTACACCTGCGGTCCCGAGGGCCTGCTCGCCGCGGTCGAACAGCTCGGTGCCGACTGGCCCGAGGGTGCCGTCCAGCTCGAGCGCTTCACCCCGAAAGCCCGTGCGGCGGAGGCGGACGGCGACGCCGATCGCCCGGTCCGGGTGGTGTGTAGCCGCTCCGGGGTCAGCGTCACCGCCGCGCCGGACACCTCCATCCTCGACGCGCTCGAAGGCGCCGGAATGGACCTGCCCAACTCGTGCCGGGAGGGCATGTGCGGCAGCTGCGAGACCCGGGTGCTGCGTGGCGTGCCCGACCACCGCGACTCGGTGCTGTCGAGCGCCGAACAGAGCTCCGGCAAGACCGTCATGATCTGCGTCTCGCGGGCCCGCACCGACGAGCTCGTACTCGACCTGTAGGAGGAACCTGATGAGTCTCTATCTCGTGGAACACCAGTCCCGTTCGGCGGAACCCACCCCGTACGAGCGCAAGCTCGCCGGCGCGATCGAGGAGGTGTTCGGCGAGGGTGGTCACGGGCTCGAGGAGCTCGTCGACGGTCTCAACCGCCGCGGCATCCACGGTCCCGACGGCCGGGCGTGGACCACCGAATCCTTCACCACCGAGATCGCCAGGATGGGAGCACACTGATGGCGAACGTACGCACCCGCGGCTCACTCACCAGCGACCAGATCTTCGCGACCGGCATGCGCGACCAGTGGCACGCGGTGTGCCCGTCGCACTTCGTCGAACGCGGCGGTATGCGCCGGGTCACCCGCCTCGGCGAGGACTGGCTGCTGTACCGGCAGTCCGACGGCACCGTCCGGATGCTGGCCGACCGGTGCCCGCACCGCGGCGCCCCGCTCTCGCAGGGCCAGCACCTCGGCGACCGGATCGCCTGCAAATACCACGGCGTCCAGGTCGACGGCACCGGCACCGTGGTGTCGGTGCCCGGCATGCCGGGCTGCAACCTCGAGGGCAAGGCGCTGGTCACCAGCCTGCCCGTGCGCGAGGTCGGCGGTGCGATCCTTGCCTGGTTCGGCACCGATCCGCACGCCGAACCCGCACCGCTGCGCCTGCCCGATCCGCTGGTCGACGACGGGGTTTCGGCCTTCCTCTGCTACGCCGAGTGGCACGCGCCATGGCGCTTCACCCTGGAGAACCTGCTCGATCCGATGCACGGCGCGTTCCTGCATCGCGAGTCGCACTCGATGTCGGGCGGGGAGACCTCGGCCCGGTTCCGGATCCGCGAGACCGAGCGCGGCTTCTTCTTCGAGAAGACCGACCAGCGTGGCGTCAATTTCGACTGGGTCGAGTTCTGCCGCACCGGCGCCGACTGGGTCGACCTGGAGATCCCGTATCCGGCGACGGCCGGTCCCGGCGGGCCGTTCGGCATCGTCGGCATGGGCACCCCGATCGACGCGCACACCACGGCGGTGTTCTTCTGGCGGTACCGCCGCGTCACGGGCTGGGAACGCGATGTGTGGCGCTTCCTTTACCGCACCACCCTCGAACAGCGGCACTGGGTGGTGCTGGAACAGGACCGGGTGATGCTCGAGGGCATGGCCGATGACGCCGACCAGGCCGAGAACCTGTACCAGCACGATCTGGGCGTTGTCCGGCTGCGCAGGCTCTACCGGGCACAAGCCGAGGAGCAGGCGGCGGCGATGGCGCCTGCGGCACCGGCGCTGGTGTAGCGGACGGGCGCGACCGGCTAGGCGGAATGCTGTGCCGAGGGAGCGGATTCGCTCGTCTCGATCGAGTGCTCGAGCACGCGCAGCAGTCCGGCCAGCTGGTCGCGCTGGTCCTGGCTGAGCCCGGCCAGCATCCTGGCCTCGTTCGCGAAGTGCTCGAGCGCCGCGTTCTCGATCACTCGCAGCCCCTCGTCGGTGAGCTGGGCGTAGACCACGCGGCGATCCTCGGTGTCACGCACCCGGGTGACCAGCCCCGCCTTCTCCAGGCGGTCGACGCGCAGCGTGATGCCGCCGGTGGTCACCAGCGACATCTCCGCGAGCTGACCGGAGGTCATCCGGAACGGCGGGCCCGAACGGCGCAGTGCCGCAAGGACATCGAAGGACGCCATGTTGATGTCGTGCGCGTCGAAGACCGCGGCGAGCGAGGCCTGGTAGCGCAGGTAGCTGCGGTGCAGCCGGCCGAAGACCTGGAGCGGGGACACGTCGAGGCCGGGCCACTGACCCGCCCACTGGCGCACGATGTCGTCGACGGCGTCTTGCGCGGGAACTGCCTCGCGTGCCACACGAACTCCTCTTCATCCGGGCCTACCTGACAACCTGAGCGCCAAGATGACTGCCAGACTACGCGTCCGCGCTCCGCCGGCCGGTGTCCGCGACGCGGGCCACGGCGTCGAGTTCGGCCGTCGCGCCGTAGGGCAGGCTGCTCACCTCGAGGAAGGTCCGCGCCGGTCGCGGCTCGGCGAAGAGCCGCTCGAACTGGCGATTGGCCTCCTCGCGCAACGACAGATCGGTGACGTAATAGGTCAGCTTGACCACATCGTCGAGCTCGCCGCCGACCGTCGCCAGCCGCTCGCACATCCGATCCACCGCGGCATCGAGCGCCGCCATCCGCCCCGGCACCGCGACACCGTCGGCGTCGATGGACAACGCCCCGGAGACGAACGCCAAACCGCCTGCGACGACGGCGGGGCTGTAGGGATGCTGAGCCGAGACCTCGGTCATGGCGTGCTCACTTTCGGTTGGTCGACGCGGGATGTCCGCGCCGCCCATTTTACCTTAGTGCTCAACAAAATGCATCGATGATCAGCGCGCCGACGCGGGGGCCACCTCCGGCCGGCGGGCCGTGATCACCGCCGCGTCCCTGGCGTAGGGCCGGTACAGCGCGGCCGAGGCCACTGCGTTGGCGAGGGTGAGCACCACCGTGACGGCCAGCAACGCGCCCTGCAACCCGATCGCATCGCCGAGCCTGCCGACGATCAGCGCGTACCCCGCGTAGGCCAGCGCTTCGACGGTCGAGACCGACACCGCGAAGGCCAGCCCGCGCAGCGGTGGCGGCACCACCGCCATGATCAGCGGGCGGTTCACCACCGGGACCTGGCCCTGCAGGAAGCCGAGCAGGCCGAACAGCGCCGCGTACATGCCCACGCTGTGCCAGCCGATCTGGGTGGCGAGGAAAGCGACAGCGGCGAAACCGAATTGGCTGAGCTGCAGCATCGCGACCCGGCCTGCGCGCGGATACCGCCGGTGGACCAGGTCGTTGACCCGCCCGCCCGCGAACGTGCCGGTCATGTAGCCGATCGCGAACGGCAGCGCGATCACCGAGGCGGTGGCGGTGCTGAGACCGCGCTCCTCGACGAGGAAGACCGCGCCGAAGCTCATGATCACGTTCTGCCCGGAGAACAACCGCTGCACGAGGATGTAGCGAAAGGTGCGCACGCCGAGCAGGGCCCGGAGCGACTCGGTCAGCCCCCGTGCCTTGTCCTCGAGCTGTCCGAGGGTCGGCACGTCGACCTCGTGCCGTTCGCCCGCGACGGGGTCGTCGAGAAAAGCCATGATCAACACGCCGATCACGACGCAGACGGCGCCGGAGAGATAGAAGCCGTAGCGCCAGCCCTCCTCGACGCCGGACAGCTGCCCGACCAGCGGGGCCGAGACGCCGCTGATCAATGCCACCCCGCCGTAGAGCATGCCGGTGGCGCGCCCGCGGTGGCTGTCCTGGTAGAGATCGCCCAGGATCGACAGCGCGATCGGGCCCGCCCCGGCGAATCCGGCGGCGGCTATGGCGTAGAGCAGGACGAACTGGCCGAAGCTGCCCGCCGCGCCCGCCGCCATCGACCACACGCCCCAGAAGCCCGCGCACACCGCCAGCACGGTCTTGCGCGGGAACCGGTTGGCCAGCAGGACCCAGGGAATCCCGGCGACCACGCCGACCGCCTTGCCGACGGCGACGATGGTGCCCAGCGCCGAGGCCGAGAGCCCGAGCGACTCACGCATGAGGGGAAAGAGCACGCTCGTCACGTTGGCCTCGGCGTTGTCCATCGCCGAGGAGGCGGTGAGCAGCGCCAGGTTCTTGCCGCGGCGGCGCCGCGCGCCCGGCGCGGCGAAATCCAGAGTGGTCATGGCGGTGCCCTTCAGGCGGGAGTGTCGGTGGCGAGGGCGGCCGCGATCTGCGCGTAGGCCGCGACCAGCGGGGTGGGCGGCACCGACGGCGAGAGCACCTGCGCGCCGAAATGCACCACGACGAGCTCACGCCCGGGCGAGACGAACAGGTGCTGGCCGTGGATACCACTGGCCAGGTACGAGCCGTACGGATCGTCGAGGATCCACCAGAAGTCGTGATAGCCCAGGCGCGGCGGGGCATCGGAGGTGTCGCGGGGCAGCCGCACCCGCCGGGTCGGTCCCGCGGGCACCTCGGTGATCGACCGGACGACGGACTCCGGGAACACCTGCCGGTCGCCGAGCGCGCCGCCGCAGCGCAGGATCTCCCCGACCCGCGCGACATCCCGCGCGGTGGCGGCGAAACCGCCGCAGGCCATTTCGTTCCCGGCGGGGTCGAGCACGTAGTAGCCGTCCTCGGCGGCGCCGATCCGGGACCAGACCAGATCGCTGAGCAACTCGGCGGTCGACAGGCCGGTGATGCGGCG
Organism: Nocardia sp. NPDC050717; assembly: GCF_040654275.1. Taxonomy (NCBI): domain Bacteria; kingdom Bacillati; phylum Actinomycetota; class Actinomycetes; order Mycobacteriales; family Nocardiaceae; genus Nocardia; species Nocardia sp. NPDC050717. The sequence continues at coordinate 6,978 of NZ_JBFAHR010000015.1, read as the reverse complement.
CAGCACCTCGGCCACGACCTCCACATTCGCGTTCTCGTACCGGAATTCGGTGCCGAACGGCCCGGTGGCCTCGGCGGTGGCCAGGTGCTCGAGGATGGTCCGCGCGCCGGTGTAGCCAGCCGGGCGCAGTCCGGGCGCGACCACGGCCCAGAAACGATGCGCTTCGAGGATTCGGTCGTAGGGCCTGCCGCCGAAGGCCACTTGCGTGGTCATGTGCAGAAGTTCCTGCAGCCGTGCCGAACCCAGACCGGTGCCCGCCAGTTCCGGGATGTACTTCGCCGCCTCGTCCTCGCGCCGGAGCAGCCCCTGCTCGTCGAGCAGTGCCGCGAGCAATCCGATGTAGGACTTCGCGAGCGAGGCGTTGAGATGCGGTATGTGGGCGCGGTACCCGTGCAGATATTGCTCGTGGACGACCCGCCCGCGATGCACGACCACGAGCGCGTCCGTCTCCGCTTCACGCAGTGCCTGCGCCAGCGGCACGGTGCGCCCGAAAGTCCAGGACACCGGCAGATCGGTGAGGTCGGCCGGGGCGGCCGGCAGGGTCGACGGTGCGCCGGTGCCGCGCCACACGGCACGGGTCGGGGCCATGTCGCGGACGGTGGTGGCGTGGCGGCGGACATGCGCCGGATCGAGGAAGCCCTTGGTCCACACCATGTCCGCGGGGCTGAGGGATTGCGTCATCGGAATCTCCTGTCGGAAGTCTCGGCTCAGCCGAGCAGGGGGAGCGCGGCACCCGCCGTCATGGCGGTGCCCGCGCAGATCGCCACGGCCGCTGCCGTGGGAAGGGGTGCCGCGGCGGTGGGGTCGGCCCGGTAGCGGCGGTGCCGTTCGCGCGCCGCCGCCAGGACCGCGGCCAGGGTGGCGGTCGCGCAGACGAGGGCGAGCGGCGCGGCCGGGGAATCGCTCGCGAACACCGAGCGGACCAGCAGGACCGTCAGCACGGTCGCCGCCAGCGCGGTGCGGCGCCACGCGAGCACCGTGCGTTCGGGTTGCAGCCCCGCCGGCGCGGTCATCCGGCGACCAGCGCGACCGAGAGCATGGCCGCCACGCACACCCCGGTCAGGGTCACCGGGACCAGTGGCGGCCGGGGCAGCGGCGCGTCGCGGCGCATCGCGGTCTGGACGCGGCGCCACTGCCGGAACGCCCCGACCGCGATCACGCAGGCCAGCACCGCGCACAGGGCTCCGACCGCCGTGCGCACGCGCGGATCGGTTCCCGCTGCGGTGAAATGGGCCACGGCGACCCCGCCCGCCAGCAGGCCGAGGGCGGTGCGGATCCAGGCAAGGAACGTGCGCTCGTTGGCCAGGGTGAACCGGTAGTCCGGCTCCCGGCCGGTCTCGTCTTCGGCCGCGGCGCTCACGACAGCAGCAGCTCGCGCGCGATGCCGTTGCGCTGGATCTCCGAGGAGCCGGTGAGGATGCGGAACATGCGCAGCCGCTGGAACAGCCCCTCCACCTCACCGCCGCGCACCACGCCCGCTTTGCCGTGGATCTGCACCGCGTGGTCGGCGATGGTGAACGCCTTCTCCGCGACGAACAGCTTGCACAGGAACGCCTCGGTGCGCGGGCGGTGTCCGGCGTCGAGGGCGGCCAGCGCGTCGTAGGTCATCGAGCGGGCGGCGTAGTAATCGGCGGCCATGTCGGCGAGGCGGTGCTGGATCGACTGCAGCATGCCCAGCGGCGCCCCGTTCACCTGCCGGGTCTTCGCGTACCCCACCGACAGTTCCAGCGCGCGCCGGGCGGCGCCGAGCGCGGTGGGGCAGTGCAGCAGCCGGTTGACCGTCACGCGGCCCAACCCGATCCGCAGCCCCTGGCCGACCTCGCCGAGTAGCTGTTCGGGCCCGACGTAGCAGTCGTCGAGGACGATGTCGGCCTCGATGTGCTCGCCCGACATGGGCGTATCTCCTTCGGCCACCGTGCATCCCGGGGCATCCAGGTCGACAAGGAAGGTCGAGAAGGTCTCGGTCGGTGTGCCGTCGGCCTCGGTCATGCGCGCCACGAGGATCGAGAAGTCGGCGAACGGACCCGCGCTGGAGAACACCTTGTGACCGGTGAGCCGCCAGCCGTCGCCGTCGGGGGTGGCGGTGGTGCGGATACCGCGCACGTCCGAGCCGGCGTCGTGCTCGGTGAGCGAGAAGCAGCAGGCGCGTTCGCCGCGCAGGACGGGCAGCAGGTACTTCTCCAGCTGGTACGGGGTGGCGTACTGGAAGATCGACCCGACGCGCAGTGGCCCGCCCATGTCGCCGAGCACCGAGGTGGCGAACAGGCGCGGCGAGGCGCCCACCTCCTCCTTGAGCGCGGCGAGTTCGGTGAAGGTCAGGCCCTGGCCGCCGTGCTCGGCAGGCAGATGGATGCCGTAGAAGCCCAGTTCGCGGCTGCGCTGCCAGACCGGCTGCAGGACCTCGCGCCCGTAGCGTGACTCGCGGGTGAGCCCGAGCCCGGCCTCGTACTCGGCGAGTTCACCGTCGAGGTAGTCGCGAAGGGCGCCGACGAGGTCCTGGAGGCGGGGATTGTCGTCGTAGGTGGGGGAGAGGGTGAATGTCATCGAATTGTCCTGTGTCAGTTGACCTGCCGGTCCGCGTCGGCCCAGTAGCCGGCGCGGACGAGGCGGCGATCGATCTTGCCGTTGCGGTTGACCGGCAGCGCGGTGACGAAATCCACCGACCGCGGCTTCTTCATGCGCGCCAGCCGGGCGGCGCAGTGGTCGATGAGTTCCTGTTCGCTCGGCGCCCGCTCCGGTCGCGCCACCACCACGGCCTTGACCGCCTCGCCCCACTGCTCGTCGGGGACGCCGACGACACACGCCTCGGCGACGCCGGGGTGCTCGTAGAGCGCGGCTTCCACCTCGCTGCAGTAGATGTTGAAGCCGCCCGAGATGATCATGTCCTTCATGCGGTCGACGATGAACAGGTAACCGTCGGCGCGGAAATAGCCCACGTCGCCGGTGTGCACCCAGCCGTCGCGGAAGGTCTGCGCCGACAGTTCGGGCTCGTTCCAGTACTCCCGCACGCAATCCGGGCCGCGCGCCACGATCTCGCCGATCTGTCCCGCGGGCAGCGGGACCCCGGCGTCGTCGACCACGCGGACCTCGGTGTCGAACACCGGCCTGCCGCACGACATCAGCAGTTCGGGATCGGACTCGATCCCGCGCGTGATGTCCTCGGCGGTGAGAATCGTGATGCCACTGGTGGTTTCGCCGAGCCCGTATCCCTGCATGACGATCGGGCCGAACACCTCGACCGCCTCGCGCAGCCGCTGCGGTGACACCGGCGCGCCGCCGACACCGAGGGTCCGCATGGCCGAGAGGTCGACCTCGGTGATCAGCGGATGACCCATGAGCATGTTGAGCATGGTCGGTACCACGAATGTGCTGGTGATGCGCTCGGATTCGAGGGTGCGCAGGAAGGTCGCGGTGTCGAAGGCGGGCAGGACGACCACCGCCGCGCCGCGTGCGAGCAGTGACAGCAGCACCATGCCGGAGGCGTGGGTGATGGGACCGGGCGCCAGATAACGGTCCTCCGGCGTCGGCGCGCCCGAGGGGCTCATGAGCCGCTTGCGCATATTGGCCAGGCGATTGCCGTGGGTCTGCACCGCCGCCTTGAGCGTGCCGGTGGAACCGGAGGTGTAGTTGAGCACCGCGGGGGCGTCGGCGTCGACGTCGATGCCGATCGGCTCCTCGGTGCCGGTGTCGAGCAGGTCGCGATAGTCCTGGCTCTCGTAGTCGAGCACCGCGCAGCCGGTGCCCGCGGCCGCGACCGCGGCGCGTGCCGCCTCGACGTGCGCGGTGTCGACGAACAGCACGCGCACGTCGGCATCGCGCACGACGTGCGCCAGCTCGTCGCCGGCGAGCCGCGCGTTGATCGGTACCCGGATGAATCCGCCCTTGGACAGCGCCATCTCGGTGATCACCAGTTCGCCGCGGTTCGCCGCGAAGGTGCCGACCGCCTGTCCCGGCTCGATACCGCGGCGCAGCAGCGCCGAGGCCAGCCGATCGGCCTCGGACTCGAGTTGCCGGTAGGTCCAGCGCGCCGGTCCGCAGACCAGCGCTTCCCGCTCGGGCCAATAGGTGGCGCTGCGGGTCAGATAGTGGCCCAGATTCATGAAGGCTCCGAAATCGACACGGCGAATGTTATTAGGCATCGTGTCTAATTACGGCCTGTATGTCAACGTCCCCTATGCTCGACGGAGAAGGATTCCGGAGAGAAAGGGCGCCAGTGCCACCCGAAGACCGCCGTGTGCGCCGCAGTCGCCGCGCCCTGCGTGACGCGCTGATCTCGCTGATCCTCGAGCGCGGGTACGCCAACGTGACCGTCGAGGACATCACCGAGCGCGCCGATCTGGGGCGCGCGACCTTCTACAAGCACTACACGGACAAGGACGACCTGCTCGACCGCATCGTCACCGACCTGACCGAGGAACTCGCAGAACGCCTGGGTGCCCTGCTGTCCACCTCGTCGGTGGGCTTCACCGGCAAGCCGGTCCTGGAGATGTTCCGGCACGCCGACGAGGAGCGCGACGCCTATCGCGTCATCCTGCGCGGCGAGGGTGACGGCCGGGCCCTGCGTCGTTTCATCGACGACCGAACCGCAGCCGCCGCAACGATTTTCGCCGCGCGGGCCGAGGCCAAGGGCGTCACCCCGCGCATCGACCTCGAGGTGCTCGCCCGCGCCTGGGTGGGCGAACAGGTGGCCGTGCTGCAGTGGTGGCTGGAATCGGATCCGCGGCCCATGACGCTGGACGAGGTCACCGGCATGCTGCGTGACCTGTCGCTGCGTGGCCGCTACTGGGCCTCGGGCTTCGAGGGCGACCTCGACTGAGGCGGTGAGTGGGTACGCGGTCCGGTCTCCGCCGCGTCCTATGCTGACGAACGTGGCAACCAGCGAAGGAACCCGAGCACCCGGCCGTCCGGCCGCGGCCAGCCGTGACGACGTGCTCGACGCGGCCATCGCGGCGTTCCTGGCGGGCAAGCGGGTCGACGCGAATGCCATTGCGGCCCAGCTCGGTCTGGCGCGGACGAGCATCTACCGGTGGTTCGGCTCCCGCGACGGGCTGCTCGGCGCGGCGCTGGCGCGTCAGCTCGAGCGCATGGTGGCCTATGCCGAGCGGCGCAGCACCGCCACCGGCGGGGAGCGGATCGTCGAGATCCTCGATCGGGCGATCCACTGGCTGGTCGACGACGGTTCGCTGCGCACCTACTTCGATCAGGAATCCACGGGCGCGTTGCGCCTGGTCACCCGCAGTGACGGGGTGGTGCATCCGGCCGCCGTCTCGATCGTCGAGGGCTTGCTCGAGCGCGCGCAGGCGCAGGGCTACGAGCCGCCGATCGACCGCGCGACGCTCGCGTACGCGCTGGTCCGGCTGTGGGAAGCGTTCCTGTACAACGACGCCGTGGCCGGCTTCCAGGGTGACGTGGAGCGCCTGAGCCGCGTCCAGGCCGCCCTGCTGCGCGCCTAGGTCATGTCTCCCGATCGGGCGGCTCGGCCGGTCCCGGGTGGGTTGACCACGAAGGCCCATCTGGCCACCGGTGGCAATGGTCGCGGGTTGGCGGGCGTCAGCATCGGCCCGCGGCCGTGTCGCCCGCGGCCGCAAAGGAATCGTCAATCCCAGCGGCCGGATCTTGCCCGGTTCCGAGCGGATCGGTTGGATGGCTGACATGACCACGAACTCGGCGTCCATGCGTGTGCGCTGCGCCGTGCCAGTCGGTCATCACGTGCCGTCGGCGCTCGAGCTCGTCGGCTTCGGTAGTGAGGACGAACCGCCGAGTCCGAAGGTGTGAGATCCGCCGCGCCTTCACCGCGGCACACCGGCTGATGCCGCTCACTCCGACGTGTGCGCGATCTGTGCTACGCCGGTCGACGGACAGCCGCATCCGGCCTCTCGGTCGTCAACGGCCACCGCATTCACAGCGGTCGCTGCTTCCCCTGAGCGTGTACCCATTTCATGTGTCCATGCGGTCGCGCCCGCCTCTTTCCCGATGGGAGAACAATGTCCGAATTCGTGTCCGGCGACCGTCTCGTGTTGGTCACCGGCGTCGATGAACGCCTCGGCTACGCCACCGCCCTGCGGTTCGCCGCCGACGGTGCGTCACTGATCGTGCACACCAAGGACCAGCACGGGTCAGCGCGAACACTCGATCGTTTGGTCGCCGACGGCGTCGACCCACGCACCGTTCGCGTGGTCACTGCCGACTTCCGGCGGCTCGTCGAGGTCGATGCGCTCGCCGCCCAGCTCCACGCCGCGCTCCCTGCCCTCCACGTCCTGGTCAATGCGGCAGCCATCGCGGGCGCACCGGGCCGGACGCACACCGAAGACGGGTTCGAGCTGGCCCTTCAGGTCAACTACCTTGCGCCGCATCGTCTCACGATGGCGTTGGCCGGCGCGCTCGCCGCTGCCCGTGGCCGCGTGGTGAACGTGACCTCGAAGATGCACATCGGCGGCAATATCGACTACTCGGACCTGGACCGCCGGCGGGGCCTCTACACCCCGACCGCGGTCTACGCGCAGTCCAAGCTCGCGTTGACCATGTTCACCCGCACACTCGCCGAAACCGGCCCCGGTGGCCTCACCGCGGTCAGCGTGCATCCGGCCGAGTTCGAGATCGATATGCCGCAGCTGCGCTCGCATGCCGATGAGCCTTTCGATCAGCCCGCTGCGGTGATCGCCGCACTGTGCGCACCCGGGTCCGCGGTCGTCGACGGCGGCTACTACATCGGTACCGAACTCTCCGATCCCGCTGGGCTGGTGCGTAATTCGCGGGCTCGTGCGCGGCTGGCCTCCTGGTCCAACGAACTGATGGTGGCGGCCTGATGTCCAAACGTGCCTCGAAGAAGCGCGCCCGCCGCAAGAAGAAGGCGAACCACGGCAAGCGCCCGGGAGCCTGATCCGGACGGTCCGTCCTGGACGCCGAGGAAGGGGCTGAGATCGCCGGTCGCGCGACCTCACCGGGGGGGGGGGGGCCCGCGGGGGGGGGAGCAGGGGA
>NZ_JBFAHR010000014.1:0-209272 GCF_040654275.1 Nocardia sp. NPDC050717 | reverse complement strand
CGCCCGGTCCCATTCCGAACCCGGAAGCTAAGGCCACCTGCGCCGATGGTACTGCACTCGACAGGGTGTGGGAGAGTAGGACACCGCCGGACATATTCTGCGAAAGGCCCCCAGCATCTGCTGGGGGCCTTTTTGCGTTCTCGATCTCTCGATCGTCCAATGATCGCCCCTCCCAACGGAACTGGCGCTACTCTGTGCCGGTGAGTGCAGAACTCCCGCCCAGCGAGGGCGAACCGAAGGCCCACGTCCACGGTCGCGCGAGCCTCGGGGCGGAGCACCGGAGTGGACAGAACGAGTCGTATACACGGAGTGCCCGGTCCAGCACGAACTTCGGTGTGTGGCGGCGTGAATCCGAGGTGAGCCGTGAGGGCACGAAGGAGAAGCGCAACACCCTGAAGCTGGCGGTCGCAGGTGGCTTCCTCGTGGCGGGCGTAGTGGGCGCGGCCATCGTGTTCATGGCTTTCCAATCCGATGCGCATGGCGACGCCGCACCGAGCGTCGGGTCCACAACATCCGCTGCCCTTTCCGGAGCGCCGGCCGTGGTCACCACCTCGGTCTCACCGACCACGATGAATCCGACTGCGACGTCGGTGATCTCGTCACGCACACCGACCGCGGTGCTCACCCAGCCCTGCCCGGCCGGCACGGTCTGCTGGTGGGGGATGCCCGACTTCAAGGACCTGCTGCACTCACTCCCGCACGGCGAGGTGCCCTCGGTCGATCCGCAGAACTGCTTGGAGCTCGGCGTAGCTAGTCTCGGCCCGCAAGGCGCCGGCTCCATCGTGAACGGCGGATCCGTCCCTCAGACCTTCTGGGAGAACGGTGACTGCACCGGCCGATCGTTCGTCATGAAGCCGGGAGAACAACTCGCGAAGCTGCCCGTGTTCCCGTTCTCCGTCAGCGGCTGACCGCGGTTCGACTCGGCATCACGGGTTGGGTTCCGCGGTCCGCAACACCTGGAGCAGCCCGTGCACAGCTGCTTCCTGTCCAGCCGACAGCGGATCGGTGGCGAAGTGCATCAGTTCATTCCGTACCACCCGCACCTGCTCGACCAGCTCGATCACCTGCCTCTGATCCAACCGCCACCCGAGCTTGCGCCAACTCGTCGGACTCTGCAGCAGATGCACATACCCACCGAACGTCAGATGCTCCGGCTCGGTGACATACGCCCGCCGATTCTTCGGCGCCGCCGCCTTGAAGTCCTCGGTGTCGAGGTGATCCCGCGCCGCCCTGCGCAACCGATTCTCGGCCTCCTCGATGAGGACGAACGGCTTCGCCAGCGTGCCGAATTGACGCGTCAGGTCCGCGGCAGTGAGGATCCCGGTCACCCGCACCCGATCCGGATCCCGCACGAAGATGAACCCGTGGTCGTAGATCGCCTCGATCTGGTCGAGCAGGGGAGCGTCATGATCCACCACGATCGCGGGCACCGTGGCATCGGCCAGCGTCGGATGATCCGTCGCGATGTGCGCCCGCCCGATCGACTCCCAGGTCACCGCCCCGTGATACGCCCCGTCGTGCTCATCGATCACCGCCAGCTGCGAATACTGGTGCCGCACCATCGTCGTCTTCGCGGTCGTGAGCTCCACACTCGACGGCACCGAAACCAGCGCCGCCGGCAGACTTCCCAACCGCCTCGTCATCGGCTCGGGCTCGACGACATTCTCCACCGACACCCGCTCCGCGGCCCGTGCACCGCCCACCGCCGGCTCACTCTCGAGCGGCACGATCGCGACCACTTCACTGAGCGGCCCCTCGGTGAACGGCGGCCGCGTGGTGAGCCCGTTCTCCGCCAGATCCGCCTTGATCATCGCGACCGCGGCAGCAGTCCGCCGCTCGAACCCCCAGTGCTCGAGCAGACTCCGCACCGTCAACTCCCGCGGATTCCCCGCATCCCGCGCCCCGGCCTCCGCGAGCAGCTCATCGGACCCCGTCGCCGCCACATCACCCACATACCCGGGATCGCTCCCGTGCTCAGCGAGATGCGCGATCCGCACCGCCGCATTGTGCCGCCGCAGCCCACACACCGTGAGCAGCGACCCGAGACTGGCCCGCAGATCAGACCGAATAGCCTCCCACGGCACATCGGTCCGGACCCACTCCACCCGGCGCACCTGCCGAAACGACTCGGGCTCCTGCTCCCGATACTCGTACTCCCCGGCAACCCGCCCGATCGCGACCACCCCGGCGGGCCCCTTCAACGGCATCACCACCAGATCGCCTTCCACGATCTCGGTTCCGAACTTCCACAACTGTCCGGCCCAATTCCCCACCACCGTCGCCGAAGCCTCCGGATAGGCCCGCCGAATCCCCGCCTTCAACTCCTCCCAGGTCCGATACTTCCTGAGATCTCCCACCTCATCCCACCCGACAATCACCGACCCCTCCGCGAGAGCCCGCCCCTCCCGCTGCCCATGACTCCCGGCCCGTACCAGCCAAGCATGCTGCGCCCGCCCACCATCAACCACCGTCTGATCCTCCCCGCCGTGGAACACACTGCCTACCAAAATAGTTCAGCACCGGCGCTCATGCAGCGACCAATGTGGATGTCGATACGGCGTTCCCACCGCACGGCCAAACGGCGGTACCGGTGAAGCAGCGCGAAGGTCTGCTCCATGTCCCGCGGCTGACGGTGACCTTGTCTCGGGATCTCGGGCGAAGTTCAGCGAGAGTGGTGGGACTGCGTCTCGACCAAGTCGGAGGAGCCTTCAGTCGGTCAGCGTGCACACCCAGAGGTAGTCCCGGGCACGGCTCGCGGCCACCAGGTGCTGGCGGGAGCGGAGAGCGTCGGTGTCGCGCCCGCCGGGGTGGGTAGTGGGTGGATTCGCCAGGAGGAGGAACACGGCGGTGAAGTCCATGCCCTTGGCGCGGTGGACGGTGCCGACTTTGATGTCGGTCGGTTGGGTGCCGTCGTAGTGCTCGAGTGGCATGGCGCGCAGGCCCGCCCTGCGCAAGACGGTGAGGTAGCGGTCGATATCGCTTCTGGTGGCGACGATGACGGCGACGTCGGCATCGGGATTCAGGTTCGCGTCGCGAATGGCCTGAGGGAGCGCGGCGAGTGATTCGCGGCGGGTGAGTCGGGCTTCGACGACGTGGCCATCGGGGAGGGTGGCGTCGCTTTCGCGGATGACGACGCCTGCGCCGCCATTGAGGTCGTCGACGGAGCCGGCTGTTTCGATGCGCTGGACATAGGACAGGACCGCGGCGCGATTGCGATAGTTGGTGCGCAGGATGCGGCCGCGGCCACCGGGGACCGGGATGCCTGCCTCGGCCAGGGTGCAGCTGCCCACGTAGACCCGTTGCTGGCTGTCGCCTACTAGGAGCAGCTGCGAATCCTCACGGGCACCGGCGATTTCGTAGACGAGCTGGAGTTGGCGGAGAGTGAAGTCCTGGACTTCGTCGACGACGACCAGGCCGAATCGTTCTTCGCCGGTGAGGGGGCGAGCACGCAATTCCTCGACGGCGAGGGCGATGAGGTCGTTGAAGTCATGTGCGCCCCGCGCCGCGAGACCTTCCTCGTAGGGGACGTACCAGTCTTCCCAGACGGTATGGCGCATCGACGGCAGCAGGCTGATGCCCTCGCGGCCAGTTCGCTGTACCGCCAGATAGCTGGCGGAGTCGCGCAACCCGCGACCCTTGATGATGCGGTCGATTTCGTCGTGCCAGTAGCCGAAGTCGGTGCCTTTGACGCTGGTGAGGGTGTCGCGAACACGGCGCCACGCATCCGCGAGGGAGGCATTGACGGCCGCCTCGTCGAGGTTGAACGGTACGTCCCGGTCTTTGAGGAATCGGAGGGTCCAGGCGTGGAGGCCGGTGAAGAGCGCGCGGTCGGCCGCCCGAGGGGCCAAGTGGGCGAAGCCGCGTTCGTGAAAGGTGGGAAGGGTTTTCACGAACGTGGTGAACATCAGGCGGCCCGGATTGCGTTTGGCCCAGTGGGCCATGCGATGCAGGGCGACCACGGACTTACCGGTGCCGGCGGGCCCGCTGATACGTGCGGGACCGTTGAAGTTCGCGTGAACCAAGGAGAGCTGAGCTGGGTCGAGGAAAGTCATCCAGTCCCTGAACGGGCGGGCCAGGGCGGCGGCGCGCTCGGCCTCGTTGAGGTCGGTTTCGGTAAAAAGCTCAGCGGGAGCGTCGGATTCGTCGAACAGATCGAGTCGAAGATGCGTGTACTTGTCGATGGTGGAAGCCGTGAGTTGGGCGACGCGGGCAGGCTTGTAACGCCGGTCGCCTCCGGTCAATGTGGCGACGAAGCCGGGTTCGTCGACGACGTGTATGCGTCCGTCGGATTCGGGGCGGACCCGGCCGGGGAGTACCACGACGATCTCGGCCATGTGCGGGACGAAACGGAAGTCGTCGAGGGCCAGGCGCGCGAGCGGTTCCTCGGCCTGCTTGCGCAGTTCACCGAATTGAGAAGGATTCGGCATGGTCGCGGCGAACACGACGGCGAACATCCCGGTGGGGCCGATTGCGAAAGCTGTGGGCCTACCGGGGCGGAACGCCGTGGTGCGGACCAGCAGCTGCCAGCCTTCGTTGGCGAGAATGCCCGTGAGCACGCGACGTTCCGACGAGCTCAGGTGGGTCTGGACGGCGAGCGCCTGCTCGGCGGCGCGCAGGCGCCGCTCACGTCGGATGTTGGCCATGGTTCCCCCAACCTGGTCGATGTCGCCGCTTACGGTGTCAGGCGACGCTAATCCCTTGCTGGACAACATAGTTGAAGATCTGCGCCGTCGCATTGGTTCCCTCGACACCAGCGAGAGTCGGCTTGACGCGGTTCTAGCAGAGGGCGTGGATGAAGACAACCTCGGATGTGTCCTTGGTCGTGTAGGCGACCCACCTGGTCTGGGCGAGCTGCTCTTCGTCGGCGCGATAGGCCTGCTCTGATTCCAGCAGTGGGAGACTCTTCGTGTCCCGCCAGTGGTACTTCCAATCTTTCGGCACTCCGGCAATGAATTTGGCAAGGCCTGACTTGGTCTTGAAATCATCCATTTCGTCGGCGGGGATTTCCACCACTGCGGTAACCACTTCGTCTCCGAAACCCGTCTGCTGCTCGAATTCGACGAGTTCGACGCCGTGTGGGAAGACGAGCGAGCCGCAGGTCTCGAGGGATAGGAGGTCTTTGCGCTCGCTCGAGCAGGCTGTCAGTGCAAATGATTGCGCGCCTATCGCAGCGGTGAGGAGTACAAAGGTCAGTCTTCGTTTCATAGCCTCTGCGTCCAGGTCTGGATGGTGTCGGATTGTCTGCGGGCTATAAAACTTCGTGCCCACCCGAATTCTTCGAGATCACGCATGTGATTGCCGATGGAGTTGGCTAGGTTTCGCTTGACGTTGCCGAATGGAATCCAATTCTTCGTTTCAAAGTTGTAGTAGTCCCAGATGTACACCTTGTTGCTCAATTCAGCGTACAGCCCGTCGTCTCGGGAACGTACGATCGTGTCGCTTCCGACTGACACATCGAAGTGCCCGATCCCGAACTCGACGTCTGGATCCCTTGTTGGTCCGCAGCCCTTCCAGTCGGAGGTGAGCTCCCGACCTGCCCGGTGCCGTCCAAGCCGAGATGGCTGATTGTCTATTTGGGCTGAACCTTGGTGAACACGCAGCCACCCGATACCTTGACGCCCTGTCCATCGTCGACCGTGAGGTAGCCAGGGCCACTGAGATTGTCGTTCTCGATGATGTTGGATACTGCGCCGCTGGTGGGGTCACGTCGCAGCTCGTAGTAGCAGGAACTGGCGCCGTCGGTCTTGTAGGTGCCGGACTCGATGTCTGTGCCGGCGATGTAGATGCCTGCGGTGATCACCGTGCGAAGTTCGGTGATCGTGCCGGCCAGCCGAACCGCCTGAGTGTAGCTGGCAGATGTTCCGTAGTACTTGACCGATTTGACGATGAATTCCTTCGAGAGGTCGCGCGTGAATCCGGACTGGGTGAGAATGTCGCGAACGGACTCGTAGGTGCTGCGCCATTCCGCGTCGGAGATGCCTTCTGGAAATGCGCGGGCGGACGTCTTTGCCAGATCGATCAGGGACTGGTCACTGTTGGACAGCATGTAGGTTCTGTTGCTTCGAAGGTCACGAATGAAGTCTGCGTCGCTCACCACCGAAGTCGTCGTCGGTGCCACGCTCATGGTCGTCGTGCTGACCGGGCTCGTTGTCGTTCCGTCGCCGGATGAGCAGGCGGCGACCGACATCGCTGTTGCTACCACTGTCAGGGCGGTGAGGACCGCATGCTTGGATCTGTGAGTTGTGAGGCGGGCGCGGGCCGTCGGACACATGGAAATCTCCGTTCTTGATGTGCAGAATTCGGCGTTGTGGGTCTGCGCGAGACCGTTACAACTGGGCGGAAAGACCTAGCCGACTCGGACCTTGACCCCTCCTGAGAAGATCGAGTCGTGAAACTGCAGCACCGCGGGCACAGTCCCCGGCGGTACGTCGAACACAATGGCCGTGCTCACACCCAGACCCGGATTGAGCTCGATGCTGCCGAAGTCGTCCGACAGCGCCGCATTGGCGCCAAAGCTGCTGTCGAACTTTCGATTGTGCTCGTCGTAGAGGTGCTGGTTGGCGCCGTAGAAGGTGCGGGCTTCGTTGCCGATATTGGTGACCTGGACCCGAACCACGAGGAACTCTCCGGTGGCGCGCTCTGACCAGAAACCACTCCCGAGCGCCGTGGCACCCTGCTCGATGCCGGTCACCAGAAACTCGAATTTGCCGTCTCGCACCGCTGTCCCCGCGGGCGCCGGCTGGTTCTTGGCCGGTTTCGGGGCGACGGTGGTCGGCGACGTGGGATCGGACGGGATGCCTACGCCCTGAACTACACGACTGGTTGTGGTCGCGCGCGAATGATTCGTGGACTCGGATGAGTCCGCACCGATAGCGAACACACCGAGCAGGCACACGCCGATGCACGAACCCGCGATCCACAGGATCAGCGCGTTGTTGTTCATGGGCGGCGGCCGGAATCCGGGAGCAGGATTGGGGCGCGGCGCGTTGAAGGGCGGTTGAGGTGGATAGCCGGGCGGGTTCGTCATGGTGGTTCCTCGGTTCGAGGCGCCGGGACACATTCGTCCCGGCGCCGAGGTCAGCTACTTCAGTGCGACACGCACGCCGCCGGAGAACGCCGAGTCATGGAACTCGACCGCCGCGGGCACAGTGCCCTGGGGCACGTCGAATACAAGGGTGATCGACACTTTGTTGCCGGGATTGATCTCTTCGGCCAGATGGTCATTGACGTTGAGCTCGGCACCCGTGTCGTTGGCGAATTCGCGCCCCTGATCGTCGATCAGCTTCTGATTCGACCCGAAGTAGTGCTGCGCCACGGTGCCGACGTTGGTCACATCGATGTGCACCTGCACGAACTCGCCCTGCGCCTGTTCCTGCAGGATGTCGTTGGTACCGATCACCGCCACCGGTTCTTCCACACCGATGACAAGGAAGGAGAACTTTCCGTCGCGGACTTCGGACCCGGCCGGCGCGGCAGTGTTGCGCTTCTCCTCTGCCTTGGTGACCTCATTCGCCGCTCCGCCGATCAGTGCGACGCAGCCTCCGAACATCAGCAGGATGACGGCAAGGATGCCGCCGACCACCCAGGGCCACACCTTTCTCCTCCGCGGCGGCTGCGGGTAGTGGGGTCCCTGCGGGTAGCCGGGCTGGGAGGGGTACTGGGGGTTGGCCATCGTGACTCCTGGGAGATAAGAGAATTGGTATTCAGTTGTCGGAATTTGGCTGCGATCGACCGCAATCAGCCGTAGACCCCGCCGAGCACGCTGAGCGGTGAACCGTTGATCTGGGCCAATGCATCGATGGAGGCAGCGCCGGCCAGGCGGGCCAAGGCGAGGGTGATATCTGCGGCCGCGGCGGCGTCGGCTCCCGCTTCGTGGTGCTGGTCGAGCGTCACCCCGAGCGCGGCGGATACGGTGCTGAGCTTGTAATTCGCCAGCCGCAGTTGCTGTTTCGACCACGACAACGAGCATCCGTACGACCATCGGGGCAGCGGTGCGCCGCTGAACTCGCAGGCCCGCATCATGTTGTTCATGTCGAACGTCGCGTTGTGGGCAATCACTGGCAGGTCGCCCACCAGGGCTCGTACCTCGGGCAGCCGTTCGGCGAAGGTGGGCTGGCCCGCGACAGTCGCCGGCGTGATCTTGTGGATGCGCACATTGAACGGCGCGAAACTGTCAACGGCGGCAGGCGGCCTGCACAGCAGCGAGTAGGTCCGCATCCGGACGCCATCACGGACAACCGCAACGCCGATCGAACAGATACTGCCGCGGGCCGGGTTGGCGGTTTCGACGTCGAATGCGGCGAACGACAAAGTCATCGGGGTTCCTTCAAATGCTGGATCGTGTGGTTCGGCGGCCTGTTCCGGGCGTGCGGGGTCGCGCCGCGGCAGTGCCTGCCGGGCGGAACCAGCGGGGTGTATCGGTGGTCGTCAGTTCCTGCGGCGCTCGGTGAGCTGTCGCCGAACCCGGTCGAACAGCCTGCGGAGCCGGGCGGTCGCGAAGGAAGGCCGCGGTGCGGGTGGAGTAATCGGCCGCACGCCGAGCCGGGCTGCCAGCTGCGCCGGGGTCGGCACCGGGCTGCTGCTGACGGGAACGTCCAGCTTGATCGGCGCGCGGACCGGCGAAGTTTCCGCACGGCTCGCCGAGTACTGCTCGACCGTCTGACTGGTGAGATGCCAGCCGTGACATGCCGGGCACTGGTAGCACCGCACCTCGCGACGTCGAGGGTCACGCGTGTCGATGCTGCCGAGGACGAGTTCGGCATCAGCGCGGGTGAAGTACCGCCGTTTGCCGTGGAAGCAGCGGGTCATCGGGGTTCGAAGTCGCTGTTTGCGGAGATCGTCGCCATTCCGGAGAGTCAGCGTGCGTGAGCTTTCTGACCGGTGCCGATGGCCTCGAGCTCGTCGGTGGGTGGACATACGCTCTCCTCTCGAGTGATGGAAGGCACGACGAAACACGGCCCGGGAGGGCCGGATCATGGTTGGGATCTGTTGTGGAGCAACAACTTCGGTGTGCTCCATCTGGTCGGCGGGTGTGTCGCTGCCGATGGTTAGAAGGTAGCAGCTTCGTCATCCAACCGTCAACAGGTTGACAATGTTTTCAAGGAATCGACCTGTGAACGTGTGCCTTGCGTGGTCGGAATGTTGAAAACATCGTCAACCTCGATGCGTGTAACCTTGCGCTTGACGACCACTCCATGTGGTGGCAGGTCGAAAGGAGACATATGTCGGACTCAACCGCCACAGTCGCCGCAGCGGAGATCGCGCGGATGGCCGGCGTCACCCGCGCTACAGTCAGCAATTGGCGCCGTCGGCACGCCGACTTCCCGGCCCCGGTGACCGGTGGCTCCGAGGCTCGACCGCTGTTCGATCTCGGCGAGGTGCAGGAATGGCTTCGCGGTCACGGGGTGCAGACCGCCGACTCACCGTTGCAGCGATTGCGCACCGAGCTACGGTCCGGTGTCGAACCTTCCGCCGTGCCGGAGCTGATGGAGGTGGTCGGTGACCTAACTTCGGCATCCGACACGCCAGTGCACGCAGCCCTCCGCGGCGCCATGGCCGCGTCTGACGTCAAGCAGGTGCTGGATGTACTCGCCGAGCGCGGCTTGGATGCGGTGCCGAGCACCGGTGTCTACCCGACAGACCCGCCGGTCGCTGCTCTCATGGCCGACATCCTCACCGCCGCAGCCTCGCCGCGGCCGCGCAGCCTGCTTGATCCCGCGTGTGGCAGCGGCGCTCTTCTTCTCGAAGCGGCCAGGATCGGTGCCACCGCGCTGTCCGGCCAGGACGTGCTTCCCGTCCAAGCGGCCCGCACTACTGCCTTGCTGCACGCGAAGGTTCCCGGCGTAAGGGTAGATATCCGTACAGGCGACAGCCTGCTCGACGATGCCTTCCCCGGTGAGCAGTTCGACGCTGTGTTGGCAAACCCGCCCTACGCGCAACGTGATTGGGGTGCGGAGTCGTTGGCTGTCGACCTTCGCTGGGAGTACTCGGTGCCCCCTCGCGGCGAATCCGAACTTGCCTGGGTTCAGCACATCCTTGCGCACCTGCGTGTCGGAGGGACTGCCGTTGTCCTTCTTCCGCCTGCCGTCGCCTCCCGAACATCGGGTCGTCGAATCCGAATGGAACTGCTCCGTGGCGGTGCCCTGCGTGCGGTAATCGCGCTACCGCAGGGAGCATCGACTCCGCGCCAGGTCGGTCTGCAGATCTGGGTGTTGCGTCGACCTGGGGCCGAGCCGGCTGAATCGGTACTGTTCGCCGACTCGGCACGACTGTCCGGACATGGTGACGCCCAATCGGATTGGCAAGTTCTCGCCGAACGGGTCCTCGACTCATGGCGAGCGTTCGACCACGGTGACGTGGATACGGCCACTGTCGCAGACTTTTCTGCTGTCGTCCGAACCATGGACATTCTCGACGACGATGTCGACCTGACGCCCGCCCGCCGAGTCCGCGCTGCCATCGACCCCGGCAACGTGGCGGCCGCCGCACAAGCCGCTATCGCGCTTCTCGGCGAGCAGCTCGCCGAACTTCGCAGCGTCGCGGGGACGGTGCAGGAGTGGTCCACCCGCGGCGACACCGCTCTGCGGACTGCCACGGTCGGAGATCTCGAACGAGGGGGGGCGGTTCGACTCGTGCGGACAACCTCTGAGGCTGCCGCCCCCGACGCCCCTCAGCGCCCTGTGCTGTCCGGTCGTGACCTCTTGACTGGTCAAGGCCCATCCGGCCTCACCGGCACAGGTGTACCGGTATCTGCCGAACTCATTCGCGAAGGCGACGTCCTGGTGTCCAGATTCCGCGACGATCACGGCGCCG
The DNA here is from genome assembly GCF_040654275.1 of Nocardia sp. NPDC050717. Classification (NCBI taxonomy): domain Bacteria; kingdom Bacillati; phylum Actinomycetota; class Actinomycetes; order Mycobacteriales; family Nocardiaceae; genus Nocardia; species Nocardia sp. NPDC050717. The sequence goes on along the minus strand of NZ_JBFAHR010000014.1, from coordinate 198,460 downwards.
CGCAAGGCGCCCGCGTCGCCGAGGGCGCCGATATCGGCGCGGTCCCCGGCGCCGGCGTCATCATCTTCCGGACCGATCCGACCCGGATGGATCCCTGGTTCTTCGCCGGCTTCATCGGTAGCCCCGACAACGCGGCGGCGATGCTCGGTTCAACCACGATTCGACTCGATCCGTCCCGGCTCAAGATCCCGATCCTGCGCCTTGCCGAGCAGAAGCCGTACGCCGAGGCGTTCCGTCGACTGCATCTGCTACGAGTAGCGGCGGCCCGGACCGCCGATGCAGCCCTCAGCGCCGCCGAGTTGATAGGAACAGGCTTGACCGCGGGGGTGCTTGGTCCAAGCCGCGAGTAGCGGCCGACCAAATGGGAACCTTCACGACGCCCAGCCCGGCTCGTGCAGTGCTGTGGCCTGACGTGCGTTGCTGCCTTCTCGGTGGATCAGGAGAGCGGCCGTTGTCGCCGCGCCCGACATGACCGTATACACTCCCGTCCGAAGGGGTGGTGTACTCAATGTTATTGTTCGGCAAGGTGATTGACTGTGAGTCGACAGGCGTCGGACGATGCCTGTCCGGTCTCGTGGTGCTCGCGTGACTGACCTGTCGGTGCAGCTTTCGAACTGTGCGGGATTCGCTGTAGACCTTGGGGAGATAAATGCGTGCTCGGCGTCGAACGTCTCACGCCTGCTGCCGGCGATCTCATTACCAGCCGAGTCGTCGGGGCTGATAGCGACCGTGGCGCCGTCGCTGGAGAAGTTTTGCAGTGCGGTCGGCGCAGCGCTGAACGCAGAGGCGACGGCTCTCGGCGCCCTCGGCGACAACTTGTCAACGGCAGCAACGCAGTTCGGTTCAACTGATGAGACAATCGCGGCTGCGATCTCCGCGACGTCGAATGATGTAGCGGCTGGGACGGCGCAGGTTGCCGACGGCGCGAGTTACGGTGTGACCCGATTCGGCGGGCTGCAGCTCCCCAGCCTTCCTGCCGTGCCAGACAATCCGTCCACGGTGCGGCAGACTGTGGAATCGGTGATTGGCCTGGTCTCGGTCTACGACGAGAGACTGAGTGTCGCAATCGGAGTCCAGCCGACGGTTGATCTGCTCTCGCCGTTGGTGGGCGACTGGGAAGCGATACAAGCGATCGGTAAGCGGATCGGTTTGCTTGGAATCAATGACTATGTGACGTCGCAGAACCTCATCAACGGCACCAATTGGCTCCAGGGCACGTGGTCCGGCGAGGCTGCCGAGTCATTCGGGTTCGCTACGAAAAACTTCGGAGAGACTGTCGGCGGCAGAAGCGTCGACCTCGACGTCGTATCCAAGGTGCTCGAGTACGGCGGACCCTACATCGAGCGCCTGGTGTACAACCAAGCGGCGGATTTGTGCGGAAAAATTCTGCAGCCCATGACATTTCTTGGGGCAACATTTCCGCTGGGTGCATGGGCCCCGCACATCAATAACCCGATCAACGAGACAATGAAGTCGGAGATAACCGGCGCGCTGGATGCGCTCCAAGTCGCGGCAACGACACGTCAGGGGGAGATTCAGGCGGCGGTCGAAAAGATCTCGTCCGCGCTCGATTACGCGCCGGGTCGTGCGGTACCAGCCTTCAATTCCGGTGAGTTCGATCTTCCGGAGAAGATAGCAATCGATATCGGCACTCGAAAGTTTGGATATGGTGACAACATGTGGTGGGAGGATCGCGTTGACTCCGTATTCTGACCCAGCTGCTTCCGGTGTGCGAACCGGTGCCTTCAGGGTGGTCGATGTAGATGGCGAGTGAACTCCCCGGCATGCCGCCGACGCCGCCACCGGATCCGGGCCAGGGCCCGCATGGATCTCAGCCGCTGTGGGCTCGATACGATGACCTGCAGTTCTTCGACCAGATGATCTACGCAACTGCGGCTGCCGATGCGGCCGGACTGACCAATGCTGCTGATCATCTCGAACACTACCTTGCGAACACCGGCACGGATTGGAAGCTGGATCCGGATCGGATCATGAATGACGAGCCTGCGTTGAAGTTGCATTTTGACAACCTCATTACGGTAGAGGTTTCAAATATCGCGAGACGTATCGGCACTGTCTCAACTAATCAATCCATCACGGCCTCCTTCCAGGCCGCGTGGAAAGAGTACATCTTCGCCGACCGCGATTGGTACCTGGCAATCGGAGCGGTGGAAACTGCTGCTTGCGGAGCGGTTAAGATCGAGAAGCTCGCTGATGAAAACGCGCAGTATCGCGTTGAACTGGTCTATCAATGCCACTTGTACGATCGCTATAACTGGGATGGCGACAAGCAGACCGAGATCGGTGGATTCACTTGGACCGATCGTGAACTGGGCGCCTTACATACTGCAGGTCTGGCGAAGGAGTTCGACATGATCGGCTCGTCTACGATCAAACGCTATGTGGGAGATCTTCCCTCGACGGGCGATCTGAGTCTGCCCGCGCCAAGTGGGACGGGGACCCCTCGATGACACAACCCCCAGCTGGAAGGCAAGGTTTCAGCCGCCGACGACTGCGGACGTGGCTTACATGGGCGGTGGGATTGTGCTTAGTGCTTTCGCTCGCGATGTACGGATGCAATCGTGCTGTCAACCACGCCGTCGATCGGATGATGGTGCCAGACGTCGAGATGTCGACCAGTCCGGCGTTGGTGCAAGAGGCAACCGAGTACGGTGGGTGGGTCCTGCCGAAGGGTGTCGAGGTGCTGCTCGCAAAGCGCGAAATAATTCGCGATAGAAAGTATCAGATCGCCGTGAAAGCATCCCCTGGGGACCTCGCTCTAATGCTGAGCCAGTCTCGATTTCCGAATGTGCTCCAGCACCGCGGAACACCCTACCCAGTCACGACGATCGCCGGGCCGCCGCTGGAGTCATCGCCGCGGGTGGAGCAAGGACAGGAGGCGTGGTTCACTTCGTCGTCGGGCAAAGTGATGATTCGCGAAGTAACCGTTGATATTCGGGATGAGGCAACGCGAATCGTCCATATCGAATTCCGCGGAGTCTAGTGCCGCGTATCGGAAGGTTGATGCTCAAACCCGACAGTGGGGCGGCGGGTTGATCATCGACCGGTGACCGGCGATGCTGCCGGTGGAGGTGGTGCCGGTGGCTCGCAAGCCGGATGTGTTCGTCAGGGCTGTCACGCCCAATGCCTCAACATCAACAGCTTCTGGTCGTTGCCCCAAGCCCGCGTCGTGATCAGCGTCTGGAAGGACGAATACAACCACCGCCGAAGACATTCCGGCCCGGGCTACAACACCCCAGCCGGATACGCTGCAACCTGCATCCACCGGTAAACGGCTCTCACATGCGGTGGACCGAACCATGGGGTCCCGTCAGAATGTCGTCGGCGGGATGAAGACGGCTCCGGTGGTGGTCCGCCACGAACGCACACTCGGATGATACGAGCAATGTTGGCCGCCGTCGTGGGGACCTCGGGGATCGAGCGAGCGATTCAATCGAGCAGCGCGGCGGCCTTCGCATACGCGTGGGCGATATCGGCCTGGCGGCGCTGTCGCTCTTCGACGTCGGGCGTCCAGAGTGCCTGCTGGCTGGTGTGGTAGGTCTTGATCACCTCTAGACGATTGGCGATGCGCGGGTGTTTGCGCTCAAACCGTCGCCACGCTGTCTGGGCGGCACCCCCATGCGCGATCAGTACCTCGAGATCTGGCAGCAGATCGATCAGTCGGCGCAGCGGGTCGAGCCCACGGTCGATCTCGCCTGATGCGGGGTTGCGGTTGATGTACCAGGGATAGGCGTTCCACACCGTGAGGTCGGTGGGACTGATACCGGCATCTGTGACGAACCCGAGATGCCGTTCGGCGGACGGATCGTCATTCTCGAGCGACAGGAATCCGCTGCCCTTGTCCTGCTGGGTGCGTGGACCAGGATCGCGAAACACTGCCAGGATTCGTGCCTCGATGCCACCGTAGGTGGGTGCGACGTACGGCATCCATTCGCCCTGCTCGCTGCGAAGCGCGTCGACGAGCTGGTTGATCGGTGCCAGGCGATCTACATAGACGAGGGAATGCTGGTGCCGCCGGTACTCCGGGTCACGCATGCGTCGGGCAAGGAGCACCGGCGCGGCTGGTTCACCGTCGCTCGGCGTTTCGTCGGCGGCTTGCGCGTCGGTCAACTCGGAATCAGACGGCGCCGAACCTGTGTCCGCTGGGCCGTCGTCGCCTTCACTGGAACCGGGTGGGCACTGATCGAACATTGCGGCGTGAAGCCGGGTCAAAGCATCTTCCGGATGGAACTGGCCATCGAATCGGTTCCGCAGATACAGGTCGATGGAGTCGACCATCGCATTCGACTGGAGCACAACTTCGCGGATGGACGACGGTTTGATGGTCGTCACGAATTGCTCTCGGAGGAAAGGGAATTCACGGCGTGCGTCTGACGTGGACTGACGGATGGAGTCTCGATACATCCGTCGCTCCTCACGCACGGACCCGGTCGAGAGGTCCTCTCGGGTTGGCATCTCGGAGCTGAGTTCTCGCTGCGCATGCTCGATCGCGCTGATGTGACCGACGACGGACTTCGCTGCCTGGTAGAACGAATCCTCGGCATCTTTGATCTGAGGATCCTGCGCCGTCGACGGGTGGTTTCGTCGGTATCGGCGTTCCTGCCATTCGTCCTTCAGCTCGCGGGCGCGTTTCCGCGCAGCGGTGAGACGCGTCCGTGTGCTCGCCGTAACTTCGGACATCTGCGCCCGCGCTGCGGACGGAGCTTGCGCGATGCGTTTCCTCAAACCCATCGCTCAGCCCTTCTTTCTGTTCGAGGTCGCAGGATTCGGCATCGCCACACCGACGATAATCAGTTCCGACCGGCAACGGAGGAATTCCGCGCGGATACCGAACAATCCGGGCACCAGCGATCACGTCGGGCAAGTTCGCGGGCGTGGCCCTGGCTGTACGTCCCGTACAGCGTGCGGTGTTCGGTGCACGTCGCGAACACATCCGGATCGACTTGATCGGCGGCAACCACACGATAGGTGGACAGTTCCGCCACGGAGATCGGCTTGCCCGCACCGGGACGATATGGTGCGGTCTCGATGACACCGCCAGGCCGCCATTCGCCGGCCTTACGATCTGGGTCAACGGAGCCGAGCCGTCGGCACAGCCTCTCCTGGACAACAGGGCCTCTCGCCTTGTCTTCCTCGAGCCGTGCCTCTTCCTGACGGCGCCAATATGCTGCCCGTTCAGCGCCTTCGGCGAACTTGGCAGTGAGGATCGCCTGCGCGGCCGGTGCGGACTCCGCGGCGAGCTCCAGCGCCAGCGAATCGGCACGGCGGCCGGTCGTGCGTTCACCAGTACTCACAGTCTGACCGATCTGGAGTGCACCGGTGGAATCGAGATAGGCAGTCCGAACGACGAACCTCCATTGTCGGGGCGCCACCTTCCGGAGGTAGACCGCAACGCCTCGATCGTGATCGGTGATCGTCCGGTCGGCGCGCCCGCCGAGTTCTCGCTGCACAAGTTCACTCATTCCGTTGGCTACCTTCTACATTCACGAGACTTACAGTGACGACCTGTTGTCGAGTCGGTCATCAGCACGGGCCGGGGATTCGGTGACGCTGCTGGTCGGCGATCCACCACGAGAGTGCGCCGGACCCGGCTCCGATGAGGGCACCTGGCACCGCGCCGATGATGAAGACGGGCAGGCCGGCGAACGCGCCGATCGCTGCGCCGATACCGGCGCGCACTTCCAAGGTGTCGCCGGGCGTCATGCACATGGCTACCGGATGTCCCGCGGCGTCGAGACTGATCAGGATCGCGGCCGGCGGGGCTGCAGACGCGGGGATGGGAGGCGTCGCCTCAGCAGCCGCGGGGCCGGCAGTTCCGAGGGCGATCAAGGCCGAGCCGGCAAATGCGGCGATGGTGGTCTTCATGGTTGATTCTCCTATTGCTGATGGGTTGACTTCGAGGTGATCCGTTCGTGTAGCTTCTGCACGATGCCGAGCAGATGGATCACTTCCTGGTGGGTCGGTGAGAGCTGGTACGCGTGGTGGTGGCAGGCCTCTGACAGTCGCGCCCACGCGTATTGCGCTTGTGTCGCCACCTCGGGGCTGTCGCGGTAGGCGACCTCCAGGAAGGAGAGGCGTGCGTTGCCGCTGGCCCGGCCGGGTTCGATCCCACGTGCTCGGAGCAGGTCGCCGATGATCTCTTCCAACGCCGTTCGCGTCAGCCAGGCACTGATCCGGTTGGTGTGTGGTGTTCGGCCCGCGACCTGGTCGGACGCAAGCGTCAGCAGGACGGTCATTTGGCCGCCGCCTCGATGTCGCGCACCATGCGCTGAACGTCTTTGGCTGCCTGCCGAGGGTCTGTCCCTACGGCGAGCCCGTTGTGCATCTTGGAGCCGACCGTGCTCAACGCCGACTTGAGGTACTCCGCGCGTGCCCACTGGTCGAGGACATGATTCTCCCGCGGCTCACCGAAGATGGCGAGGGTCACCTTCGACCGGGTGGTCGTGGCCGCTTCCCACTCATTTTCGAGCGTTGTAAGTGGCTTTCCCGCACGGATATTGCGGGTGAAGTAGCTGTGCCGTGCCGCTGCCTCCACCGCGAATCGCAACATCCCTGGCAGCGTGCGACGGAGTGCTTCGTCAGGGATCTTGTTCTTCTCGTACTCCATGACGAGCCCGAACGCGTCGGACAGGTAGCGGCGGGACGGGTCGGTGACTGGTGTGATGCACACCTGTGAGTCGTTGTTGCGGCTCACCTCCACGATCGTCGCGGTGAAATTCGCGCGGCGCACCGCGGCGGGCAGCCTGTCGTCGTGGGAGAAGACGATGACCTGTCGGGTCTGGGCGAGTTCGCTGAGCAGCGAAACGAGTCCGTCGACCTTGGCGGGGTCCATCGCCTGAACCGGATCGTCGAGAACAAGGAAGCGGAAGGGTGATTCGGCCATGGTTGCGCGTGGAAGAAACAGGGCCAGCGCCATGGCGTGGAGTTCGCCCTGGCTCAACACGGTGAGTCCGCCTGCAGGTACGCCGTCGACCTTCGAGTCGATTCGAAGCCTGCGCCGGGTCGAGGTGCCTTCCAGGACGAGGTCACCGATTTCGATGTTGCTTTCCTGCTTCAGCATTTCCCACGCGTGGATGGCTCCTTCGCGGATCGGCGCGAGCCGTTCGTTGCGCAATCGAATATCGTTGTCCTGCAGCCATTTCTTCGCATCGTCGAGCTGGTCGACGAGAGGCTTGTCCGCGAGCCATGCTTCCCAGGCCACGCTCCATGCGCGTATGCGGGCATTAAGTGGCTGCCAGTTGTCCTCACGCGCGGACACGCATTCGGCGGCGGCATCGGTGAGCTGATCGATGGCCTCCACCAGCGCATCGACCTCGGATTCGAGGTGATCGGCGATTTGCAGCATGGTGGGGGTGGCGTCGCTGCGGGTGATCGATCCCCACCGGTTCCACGCGGTGCGCGCGGCGGCGACAGCCGATTCGAGTTCGGGCACGGGGGAGTGGTCGAGAACCGAGGGTGGCTTCGACAGCATGCCCAGCGCTTCGGACTGCGCCAGCTCCACCATTTTTCGGGCCTGAGTGAGCGCGGTCAGGTGGTCGCGCTCGGCGCTGACGGCTTCTCGACTCAGTGTGGCCCACGCGTTGTCGAGATGCCCGCCCTGGCACACCGGGCAGGTCATGTCGCCATGCTCAGCGTGTACCCGGAGGGCCTGTTCGAGCAGGTCAAGGGTGGCGAGCTGCTTGTCGCTGGCCGCGACGCCGAGCTCGGCAAGCGCGGTCATACTCGATCGCAAACGTTTCGCCACGGACTTCGCGTCGTCAGAGGTGACGGGAGCGCGCAGCTGTGCGAGCGTGCGGAGGCCTGCGAGCGGACCGTTGTCAGTCTCGGCGTTGTGCAGCAGCTCGCGCAGGCGAGCGAGGTCGGGCAGGGTCTTCTTCAGGACGGGCGCAACGGCAGCGGCGCGGTTGTCGTCGAGTGCGGCGGCCTCGGTAGCGAGGTCGCGGCGCTGTTTGGCGAGCTCGTCGCCCGGTCCCTTGCGGGCCTTGTGTCGTACCTGGATTCGGTTGATCGCATCCGTGAGCTGGCCGACGCCGAGCACCCGCGACATCGCGTCGTGCAGGTCGCTCGGTGCGCCGGTGAGCATGGCGCCGAGCTCGTCGTAGGAGAGGATCGGCCGGAACTGTCGCAACGGTCCGTCCCATCCGAGGTCTGCGCGTCCGATCTGCTGTTTGCCACCGCGCCGTTGCGTGCGGGTGGTGTGCTGGTCGACATCGGTTTCGCCGTCTGCCCAGTTGATGCTCACCGTGATCGGGTCTTCGCCTTCCTCGACCAGGTGAACAGCGATTCGTGCCGTTGGGTGGTGCAGGTTGCGCCACTCATCGCGCCACTGGGTCGACTTCTTGCCGATCCAGCGGTAGGCGCTGTCGGTCAGCGTGAGCTCCAGTGCTTCGGAGATGCTCGATTTCCCGGAGCCGTTGCGGCCGGCGACGATGGTGAGGCCTGGTTCGGGTCGAAGTGTCAGCGTGGTGGCCGGGCCGATTCCTCGGAAGCCTTCGACGTCGATCGCGGTGAGGAAGGTGCCGCGTGAACTATCCGGTGCGGCAATCGAGTTCGTGTCGGTGACCGGTCGGTCTCGTGATGCGCCACCGAGGTAGTCGTCGAGCGCCCGGTCACCCTCGAGCGCCGCGAGGATCACGAGGCCGACTTCGTCGCTCGAGTCGGATCGGTCGAGTTGAGCGGCGATCCAGGGAAGGAGATCGGTGGGGGCAGAGTGTGCCTCAGCGTTGTCTTCCATGCGGTGAACCCTTCTCGTGCTGAACTGAATCGGGTGGAACCTGGGGGCAGAGGGCATACAGCGGGCGCCCGACTGGGTGGTGATCGCGGGCCGGGAGCGCCTTGGCGAGGGGCCGGTTGTACAAGTACAGCCTGCACTGAATTGAAAACATTGTCAAATTACAACTTGGGTATTGACAAGTCCCTTGGTCTGCCGTCGCGCAGTACGCCCAGGTGATGCATCGCCTTCTTGGCCCGCCAAACCGGTGCCTCTGAGGGTTGGGTGGGGCCTGGCGTGCGATACGATCTTGGTTGTCGGATTGCGGCCTGACGGGCTTCCACCGTGTGGATATGCCTCCGCTGCACGGGGTTTCGTGCTGTCTGGGGAAATGGCGTGGTGACAAGGGCTCTGCGAGCGACTGCAGCTGACGTGCTGAACTGGTCTTCCGAGGCTGTACTCGCTGACATACTGGCCGATCATCTGCGACGGAAGACTTCGCGTCGCGATGCCGAGGCGCGGTCGTGGAGTGCGAGTCTTCCGCTCATCGCGCAGCACTTGATCGACCTCGGGCTGGACCGGGTCGAGATGCTGCTCGAATATCGGCTGCCTGCGGCGAGTTCGCGAGCGGATGTGATCCTCTGTGGGGTCGATCCCGACACCGGCGCAGACACGTACGTGGTCGTCGAGCTCAAGCAGTGGAGCGCGGCCGAACTGGAGTTCAACAGTGACCGTATCGTCAGGGCGACTGGACTGCCGGGGGAGCAGCTTCATCCGATCGACCAGGTCCGGGGCTATTGCAAATACCTCACTCAGTACCTCGAGGTGTTGCACGATCGGCCGCGAGCCGTGCACGGCGTTGCCTACTTGCACAATGCGACCGAGAGTTCGATCAGCAGCCTGCGTGCTCGGCAACCCGATCAATCCGGGCGCATGTACACGGCCGACGGCCGCGAGGACTTTCTCGGGTTCCTCGCAAAACGACTGGCGCCGAAGTCCGGTGCCGCGGCAGCTGAAAAGCTGCTCGAAAGCCCGATTCGGCCGCGGGCAGACCTGATTTCCTTCACCGCATCGGAACTACGTCAGGCGACGGAGTATTCGCTGCTTGACGCTCAAGAGATCGCCTACCGGCGTGTTATCGATCAGGTGCGTCTGTCGCATAGGCAGGACGGCAAGGGCGTTGTCATTGTTACCGGCGGTCCTGGAAGCGGCAAGAGTCTCATCGCAATCACTCTGTTGGCGGAATTGCACCGCGAAGGAAAGAGGGTCCAACACGCGACCGGATCGCAAGCGTTCACGGAGTCGCTACGAAAATTCCCGGCCGCGGGATCGAGCACGCTCAAGAAACTGTTCCAGTTCTATCGAACCTTCGCCAAGTATGAAAAGAACGAACTGGATGTGCTGATCTGCGATGAGGCGCATCGTATTCGAGCTGTTTCAACCAACAGGTTCTCGAAGCAAAGTGAACGGACGGGACGACCGCAGGTCGACGAGCTCATCGCTGCGGCAAACGTACCCGTGTTCCTCCTGGATGAGCACCAGGTCGTTCGGCCAGGAGAGGTCGGGACGTATCGCGAGATTCATGATCATGCGACGCGTGCCGGTTGTCGCGTTCACCATGTTGAGTTGGATGGGCTGTTCCGATGCGGCGGCAGCGAAGATTATGAGGAATGGGTTCGACGGTTGCTGGGACTTCGGGTAGGTGGACCGACTTCCTGGACCGGCGATCCGAACTTCGAGGTTCTGGTGGCCGAGTCACCGCAGGAGATGGAAGATTTTCTGCGAGCGAAGGACGCGGAAGGCCAGGTAGCGCGGATCACCGCCGGATACTGCTGGCCCTGGAGTGATCCGAACCCGGACGGTAGCTTGGTCGACGATGTCAGGATCGGATCGTGGTCCATGCCGTGGAATCTCAAGAGCGACAGGTCGGTCAACGGTATCCCGTCCCGCTTGTACTGGGCGACGGAGCCAGCCGGGATCGATCAGATCGGTTGTGTCTACACGGCTCAGGGGTTCGAATTCGACTGGACAGGTGTGATTATCGGCCCCGACTTGGTTGCTCACAACCGGGTGCTGAAGAGTGTCCGGGCAGGAAATCTGGACAAGGCAATGCGGGCCAAAGACCTGTTCGACCAAGAATTCGACCGGTTGATTCGTAACATCTACAAGGTGCTGCTCACGCGGGGGATGAAGGGTGTCGTTCTCTACGCCACCGATCCGGACACCCAGGAATTGCTCGTCAGCCTGGCCCCCCGGCTGGCACACCCCGAGGTGACGTCACCTCGGATCGACGCGTGACCGATAGCGTGTGAGGATCACTGCAAGTGCAAGCTGGTGCGCTCGGCCAATGCTTTTCGAGCACCGTCGACATCTGCCAGGCGCGCGGAGACCGTGGCTGTTGCCAGGCTGTCGGGTAGCACGTCGGAGAATTTCAGTCCGCGGACTGCTCGCTCGTCTGCAATCGGAAGCACCAGCGCCGAGTGGGGTCTACGCAGTTCGGCCACTGAGATGTGCCACATCTCGGCGGTCAGGTCCGGTCGGAGGCGGATGCTGAAATCGTTGGGCCGCTGAGCGGGATCGACGATCGTCGACAAAGTCGCAGCGAGAGTGGCGTTTGCGCGGAAGCCTGCGAAAGTCCACCAGCGCACGGCATCACCCTCGCGGTCTATCACCGTGGCGTTGCCCTTGACATTGCGGACCGATTTCGTCGCTCGGATGTCCGCCAGCTCGTTCTTTGCGCGCCGAGTGAGCGTGACCGGGGGATCGTCGCCGAGCAGCACATCCCGAATGGCCCGCGCCAGCTCGAAGGACAGCCCGCGCAACCCGACGTTCGACCATTTCGCGACACCGCCGCTCTCGGCAGGTTCGACGAACGCCCGGCGACGAGACCAATCGATGTAGGTAACTCGCCAGCTGCGGCCGGCAAGCAACAATAGTCGCGGCCCTGGCCGGTCGTCTGTCAGTACCGAGGGGTCGGTATGGCCGATTTCTTGGCGACCGGCCAGCACCGTGAACTGTGGCGGTGCCGTGAAGGCAGCGGTCAGATCGAGGAAGTGCCGTTTGCCGAACCGCTTTTCCGCGGAGGGCCCTATGTGGAGAAGGCCGCCGTCCTCGTCGAGGTGTCCCTCCGCGACCAGGTGGCGCAAGATCGATGCAGCACTGATGTCGAAGGGCGGCAACCCGTTCCATTCTTGCGCCCAGATCCGGTCACCGATCGAGTGCTGTTGCAGTGTGACGGCGAGGAGTTGCTGTGCAACCAGGTGACGAGGTTCGGGCGGCGCGATGATCGGCTCGACCCAGCCGCGGCTCCACAGGAGTATGAGGGCGGCAGCTTGGACAAGGGTGTCCGCTGTGGTCGCAAGGAACAGGCAATTGCGTGTTGTGCCCGCACGACGACCGGTTCTGCCGATCCGCTGGAGGAACGAAGCGACTGTTGTCGGCGAATCGATCTGGATCACGCGGTCGAGATCGCCGACATCGATGCCGAGTTCCAATGTCGACGTGGACACGATCACACAGTCACGTGCTTCGGCGAAAGCTTGTTCGGCCCTGGCGCGTTCGTCGACCGAGAGCGAAGCGTGGGAAAGGAACACCGTTACCCCGCGCATGCGCAGCGCGGACCCGAGCTCTTCGACCTGCCTGCGGGAGTCGCAGAACACCAGGCGCTTTTCACCGCGGTGCAGTGTCGCGATGACCTTGGCCGCATTCTCCAGCGACGCTACGTAGTCGAGTTCGACGTTGCCCGGCGGCGACGTTGTCCGACCGGGAGTCGGGAGTGTGACACCGGGCGCGACCACGCGCGCTGCCCGCGTGCCTGCCCCCGATCCCTGCAGCCAGGTGAGGAGTTCGGCGGGGTTGCCGACCGTGGCGGAGAGGCCGATACGTTGGATGGGGCGGCCCGCGACACGTTGGAGTCGCTCGAGAACGGCCAGCAGGTGCCAGCCACGGTCGTCGCCGGCGAAGGCGTGAACCTCGTCGATGACGACGGCGCGGATGTTACCGAGGAGCTGGTTGTGATCGGTTTTCGTCCCGATGAGCATTGCCTCGAGTGATTCCGGCGTGGTCAGCAGGATGTCGGGGTGCTCACGACGAATCCAGTCGCGTTTGGCGTTGGAGATGTCGCCGTGCCACAGCGCGGCCCTGCGGCCGAGCCATTGGGCGTAGCCGTCGACCCGCGGTGCCAGATTGTTCAGCAACGCTTTGAGCGGACACAGATACAGCACCGAGGTGCCAGTCCAACGGCGCTGCGCCATCGCACTGAGTAGCGGGAAGCAAGCCGCTTCTGTCTTGCCGCCCGCTGTCGGCGCGAGCAACACGACGTCCTCGCCCGCGAGGAGCGGTTCGATCGCCTCGCGCTGCAAGGGGCGAAGACCTGGCCAGCCGAGCGTGTTGACGATGTGGTGCACCACCACCGGATCGAGTCGATCCCATACGTCGTTCACAGGCCGATCTTCCCATGCATTCCAATCCACCAGTTCGGTCGCCCGCTACGGCTGGCGTGGTCGAGGATGTGGGCGGAGCAGATTCAAGGGGTGTCTGTGGTGACCGGCAGACGAGGTGCTGACTCCCGAGGTCACAGGTCGAGGTCGATGTCGTCGGCGCTGACGAGATTGCGTTCGGCATCGGTGAGTTCTGCGACGCCGACTGTCAGTGTGTAATGCTCACGGGGGTCGAAGTCGGGGAACTGGTCGATGCGGTCGAGTACATCGCCGACCAGCTTCTTGAGGTAGACCCTTGGTGCGATGCCGACTTTGCCGCCGAGTGTGCCGCTCACCGCGGTAGCCAAGTCGGCGATGTAGGCGTCGTCGGCGACTCGTCGGATACGGTCCGGCTCGGCGCTGCCGTCGGCGTAGAGGTTGCGGATCGTGCTGCCCAAGGCCACGAGGGATTCCATTGTGAATCCGGGCAAGCGCAGCTGGACAGCTCGCGGATTGTCGAAACGCGGGTCGGTCGTGAAATCGGTGGCGAGGCGCTGAGCCAGGGGCGACAATCGCTGCACGCCTTGTTGCCCGTCGTAGAACGCGGGCGTGCCGGTGATGAGCAGGTAGAGACCGGGAAACCGGCCGGAATGAACCTCGTCGATGAGTTGGCGCAGCGCGTTGAGTGCTTTGTCCCGGGCATCCGAGCGCACCCGCTGCAGTGTCTCGACCTCGTCGAGGACAAGGAGCAGGCCGCGGTGGCCACTGTCGCGCAGCACCGTCAGCAGACCCTGTAGGAAGCCGAGTGCGCCGAAATGGTCGAGCTCACCGCGGACGCCAGCGGCCCGGCGTGCGGCCGCCGCCACGTTGGGCTGGCCACCCAGCCAGGCGATGATCGCAGATGCCGTGGCTTCGTCGTTGTCGAGCAGGGCGCGGTGGTAACCGCGCAGGGCCGTGGCGAACGACGGAGCATGCCGCGATACTTCAGCGAGCCGCGCGGCCATCAGTTCGCTGACCGCGTCGGGTAGGCCTTCCTCATCGGCGCCGGCAGCCAACGCGTCTTCCTCGAGCGCATAGAACCAGGCATCCACCACAGGGCGTAGCGCGCTGGGCGGAAAACTCGTGGTGGTCAATTGCTCGGTGACCCGGCGATATACGGTCTCGAGTTTGTGCAGCGGCGTCTCGGTCTCCGAGATCTGGATCTCCGCGACGGCGAACCGCTTCGCCCTGGCCCGCTCGCCCAGCCACCGTGAGAAGAACGTCTTGCCCGATCCGTACTCGCCACGGACCGCTTTGAACACCGCGCCGCCGGAAGCGACGGTGTCCAGCTCGGCATCGAGGGCCGCCTCGAACCGGTCGAGGCCGGTCGCCAGCAGGTCCAGCCCGTTACCTGGCACGGCGCCGCGGCGAAGCGCGTCGATCACGTCACGGCGGCGGACGGCGCTGACCGAGGAAGGAACGCTATTCACCTGGGTGATCTTTCCATGCGGGGGTTTCCGGGAAATGCTGCGCGTAGTGGCGGAACTTGTCGGGGGCGGACGCGACCATAGGGGGAAGTGACACTCGGACCCGTCGAGAGGATCGTGATCGGCTGTGATGCGAAACGAGTTTCCAGCAACGTGCGCGATGTGTGGCGATGATCTGGCCCCAGGCCAAGGCCTGGTACAGACCAGGCGTCATCGGCCGTACCCGGTGCTGTGCGACTCCTGCATGACCGAGGTCGACGAGAACGAAAAGGAGGCGCGGGACCTGATGGGCTCCTCGGACTGATCGTTGCGAGGCACCCACGATTCGGACGGCACCCTGCCGCCGCGCACACCACCGCGCGATACGTCAATGGATGCCGAACTGTGCCCGAAGCAACCCGACGTCTAGCCGCAATGTGCGGCCATCGGCCAGCGTCTCCAGGACCTGGACGCCATCCACGTTGAGCAGCTGCCCGAGTACTGCAGCGAATCCGTGCGCCCTGATCGGTGGATCACCGACCCGCTGTGCAAGGGCTGTGGTGGACTGCGGACCGTCGAGCAGAGCGCGAATGGCCTTCTCCAGCTTGGCGCTACTCGGTTTGCGCGCGAGCTGTTCCAACTGCGCCGCGAACACGTCCGAGGCGAGGAGCCGGCCGACCAGGTCCTTGGCTGGATCGGCCGGTGGTGACAGCGGCTCATGGCTCGGCAGCGGTATGTCGAGCGTGATCTGTGCGGCGGACTCTTCTGCGATCCGGTTGGCCACGCGCTTGGCAGCCTTCTTGACGACTATCGGAGCCTCGGGCTCGGGCAGTGCATCACCATCGTCGCGCCACCAGGTCGGCCGCTGGTCACCCAGCTCGCGCCAGCCGGCCGGCCGATCGGCGCCGTAGGGGAGAAAGGCCAGAACCGGAATGGTGATCTCGGCCAGCGAAGCCCCACCGTGATAGCCGGCCTTTTGGGCCGTGTAGCGGGAATCGTTGTCCCACAAGGCAACAATCGTCGCGTTGGGCTCGGGCCAGACGACGCGCGGACCGTGCAGCGTGATTTCGGTTTCGGAACCGCGATCGAACTCGGCGGGCAGACGGTGACGCGCCGATTCGATATTGGGCGCGACGACGGTCGTGCCGTGTCGATCGATGACGTGACCGTGATCGCTCGTGATCAGGACGACCATGCCCTGGGCGGTGGCGGCCGAGGCGAGGGCCCGCAGATCACCGATCTCGCGAGCCTCCCAGCCGGAGTCGTCGAGTTTTGCCTCCTTGGCGAGGCGGTCGTCGATCGTATTGAGGACTACCGCGACGTGGCAGTCCGGATCATTGATCGCGGTGCTGAGATCGGAGCCGAAACGGTCGCCTGCCTTGCTGCGGAGGTCGTTCTTGTGGAAGACGGCGGCCCGCTTGGCTCCCCAGAACGAGTGCGCGGGGAACACGCGCTGCTCGGTCTTCTGGTCACCCTTCATGAGCTTGCCGGCAAACAACGAAGTGCGCGAGACCGCGGTCAAGCTCGGCAGCGCCGCTGCCATGCATCGGCGGCGAGCCTCTCCTTCGGACAGCGGATCGTGCTCGGCGAAGGTAGCGCGCAGCTCACCTGCCAGCTCGGTGGCAATAGCGGCGCTCATACCGTCGACCACGATCAGCAGTACGCGATGCTCGGCGGCGAGCGGACGGACCACTCGGTGGAGGAAAGTTTCCACAGTGAGCAGGGACGCTGGTGCCGTGCCCGCATCTGTCCACACAGCGAGGTTCTTCGCGAACTCGCGGTCGAATTCGCGGCGCACAGCGCGCGCCCGGCCGGCGATGGTTTCGTACGCGACGCGCAGTGCCGGATCGTCGTCGCCGCCGGCGTCGAGGTAGTCGAGGGCGCGGTCGGCCCATGCCGTGCTGTGCATCTGACGGTTCAGCGCGCCACCGACGTGACTGTCCACCGTCGGGTCGGGCTCGGTGGCCAGCCACCGCGTCAGGCGTTGGGCCATGCGAACCCGGGTGATCCGCACGCGATGATCGGCGGCAAGGTCGTGGGCGCGCAGCGCCGCGACGGCCCGGTCGATCTCCGCCCGATTACCCCGGCCGAGCGCTTGTCCGGCAGCGGCGAATCGGGCTTCGAGCCCCGCGGTGAGCAGGGGGCTCTGTGCGGCGGCCTCGCCTGCGCCGAACTGTCGCACCAACAGATCAGCTTGGGCGAGGACAATTTTCGCGGTCTTGTGTGCGGCAAGCGCGGCGTCGTCCAACTCGTCGTCGAGACCAGCGGCAGCACGTGCTTTCACAAGGAGATCGCGAACGTAGTCCTCGCAGGTGCGCCCATAAGTAGCGAGCAGGCGGTCGAGCGCTTCGCCCTGAACAGGAGGCCGATCTCCGAGCCAGCGCTCGACACGCCCACGCGCCTGATAGACGGTGTTGCCGGGTGTGGCGTGTTGCCACAGGGCAGCGCACACCAGTCCGTATGCGAGCGCTTCCGACCCGTGGTCGGCCACGGTCAACGCGGCCACGGCTGTGCCGGTAGCACCACTTTGTTCCGGCTCGCTGAGGAACTCGATGAGGCCGTCACGTTCAGGGGCCCGGAGATCGAGTAACTGCTGGGCCGCGCCGGGGCGTTGAGTCCACTCGAGCAGGGTGACGGGGTCGATACGGTCTGTGCCCGACTCGATGCGTAGTCGACGTCCGGTCAGAGCGGTGAGTGCGGCGACACGAGACAGGACGCGACCTGCCATCGCGGTGGGCCACCCCCGCGCGCCCGCGGCGTCGAGCAGTGCTTCGCAAGCCCAGCCGTCCCGTTTGAGCCGAGGATCGAGGGATATGGCGCCGAACGACTCTCGGACGATGTCCCAACGGTCGATCGCGTGCACGCGTCCTCGATGTGCGCGCGCGAGGATCGCGGGATCGAGATCGTGTTCCTCGATATCGGTGAGGAGTACGAGAACCCGCGGGTCGGGGGTGATCTCGCGGGCGTGCGCCAGGACGGTTTCGTGCACCGCAAGTGGCGACGCTGCTACCGCTACCCGGGCTCGACGGCCCTCAGCGAGCGAGAGGACAGGGTCGCCCTCCCACTCCGGTTCACCGCGAAGCAGGAGGGTGACAGGGCCGCCTGGCGTGGCCAGCTCGGCTTGAATCCTCTTGTGTGCCGAAAGATACTGGGCGACAGTCGCCCTCGACATCCGCAGGGCGGTGGTTTCGGTCGTGCTGGTCATTCGACGACCCGCCACGTGATTTCGACTTTCGCGGTTGGCTCCAACTCTGCCAGCTCAGCCAGCTGTGCGGAGAAGCTGGCGACGGCCTCGCGTGCCGTAGTGGTGTAGATACCGGTCCGGCGACCTGCGTGCGACTTGTCGGGGCCGATCGGTGGCGTGCTGGATTTGGTGCTCAGATCGATGTCGTCGGGAGTGGGTGTGGGTGGGGCGATCACCGGTGCGGGCTCTACAGGAGCCGGTGCGTCCTTCTGCCGGCGGAGGGCATCCTCACGCAGCTTTCGCGTCGTCAGCTCGGTGACCTGTCGGTCGATCGTGCGCAGTGCCGCAGCAAGATCGGCTGAGCGCTGATCAGCCCGTGCCGTCGTGCGCAGTGAGTCGAGCAGCGACGTGCCCGCGGGTCCGAGCAATGTGGCCTGCTCGAGGTTGCGCCAGGCTGCGTGAGTCAGCGCAGAGGTCACCTGATCGGCGGACTTGATCGAGGTCGCGTACCGGTCGGCATTGACCCCGGCCAGGTCGAACCGGGCCAGTGTTTCGACAGTCTTCTTCGCCCCCGCGGACCCACCGGTACCGACCGCGGCAAGGGTGGACAGCAGCTCGAGCGAGCGTCGGGCCAGGGCAAGCCGCTCACCGGCGTCGCTGTCGTCGAGCTGGAGGAACTCGGCGTGCTTCTCCAGCTGTTCGACAAGGCGCGCGGCGGAGTCCTGGTACCTGGTGGCGGCACCGTTGATCTGACGCGCGAACTGCTGCACCGGTCCACCTCGAAGGAGCGTCGGAGCCTTCTCGCCGAGGATCACCTCGAACCGGTTACGGGCGGCGTCGAAGTCGGATTCACTCGGCAACGGCTGAGTGCGCAGTGCGTCACCGTTTTGGATCTTGGTGAGTTCGGGTGTGTCGATGGGCACGCCACCGCGGACCCAGATCCGGTCGTCCATTTCGGCGAACGAGGCGATCACCAGGTTGGCGATATGGGGTTCCAAGCCACGCGGTGTGGGCTGGTCGATCCAATCGGCGAGCGAGATGACCGACAGGTCGCCGGTGCTGCCGTTCGTCTGCGCGGCTCGGCGGAAGTGGTCGGCCCACCGCTTGGACAGCTCGAAGTAGGCCTCCTTCTGCTGGCCCAGACCGAGCGGTTCCGCGATTCGGCGCATGAGTGCGCGCTCTTTCGCAGGCACTTCGAATCGTCCATCGCGGGCTTCGGCGGCGCCTTTTACCTGTGCAAGAACGACTTTCGCTTCGGTCGCCTTGACGGCTACGCCCGTCCCCTCTCGGTCGAGGTCCGGATGCTCGGGGAACTGGTGGGCGAGGAGCTTGCCTGCGAGGTTGCGGATGGCATCGTGCAGTGGCTGGCCGATCGAGACGGTAAGCCCGTCGATATCGGGCAGCGGGTGGAACAGCTCGCCCAGGTCGTTGGTGACGTCCTCGGGCTTGCGTTCGGCCAGGCCGTAAGCCTGCTTGAAGGTGGCGAGGACGCGCTGTCGCAGGACCTCACGCTGCGATTCGAGCAGCTGCTTGGCGCTGGCCCGGTTGTCCGGGTTGAGGTGCTGGGCGTACTGCGTGTCGAACCGATAAGGATCGGCGAGCGCCTTCGTGATGACCAGCAGCCGCCGGAAGTCCTCCCAGCGCGGTTTGGTCAGGTGGGTGGGCAACCACGCAACGGTGTTGGGGTGATTGGTGCCCTGCTCTTCCTTGAGCCGCCGAATACGGTCCGCATCTTCGATCGGGGTGTGGGTCCCTTCGTCGTAGGGCAGGTCGATGACAATGCGCCAGCGCCCCTCGATGGCGGGCTGCAGATCATGATTGGGCAGCGCGTCGTCGTCGCTGACGTTGCCGAACACCACTTCCGCGACGCGGTTGGACCCACGCCAGACGAAGCGCAGCTCATCGGCATCGAAGCGGCCATTGGCACGATCGAGCCCGAACTCCTCGGCGAGCAGGTCACGGGCGAGGGCGAGCCGGTTCGCCGGATTGTCGTTGACCTGCGCGTTGGCGATCACCGACTCGACGTCGACACCGGACAGTTCCAGGCGCACACCGGGATTGGCGTCGGTACCGGTGGGCTTGATCTCGGGGAAGCGACCGGCCCATTC
The DNA here is from genome assembly GCF_040654275.1 of Nocardia sp. NPDC050717. Lineage (NCBI taxonomy): Bacteria > Bacillati > Actinomycetota > Actinomycetes > Mycobacteriales > Nocardiaceae > Nocardia > Nocardia sp. NPDC050717. The sequence continues at coordinate 178,574 of NZ_JBFAHR010000014.1, read as the reverse complement.
GCCGATCATGTCCTTGATAACGCCCTCTTCCCGACCGGGGATCATGGTGGTGATCGAGCCGTAGTTGAGCGCGCCGAGACGGCGAATCGTCAAATCCCGCAGGGCAGGTACGCTAGGCGCCAAGGCCGCCAGGAGTATGGTGCAGGCGAGTCGGTTCTGGCCGACGAACTTCTTGCAGTTGCCGAGAAGTTTGGCATCGGTGATGGTCTCGCGCCGGTTGATATAGGCGTCGATGTCGTCTTCGGTGACCTCGCACGTGTTCAGCAGGTACGGGCGCAGGCGATGGCTGTAGAGCTTGTCGGCAGCGTCGAACAGGACCTTCTTGTCGGCGACGAAGGGACGGTCGCCACCGCGGGTGAGCTGTTCATAGAGGTCGCCCAGTGGGACCAGGTCGCCGAGGCGCAGCTCGTTGCGGTGATCGGCAAGGAGCTGGCCCATCAGCTTCAGACCGGTGCGGGAGCGCTGGAGGGCGGCCGAGATGTGGACGAGGGTGTCGAGGAAGGCGGGGGAGAACGGGTAGCTCAACCGGAAAGACGCCTCATCGGCGCCGGTGGTCGATTCGTCAGATCCGAGAAGGGTGTCCCACACCTTCGGGCTGAGCTTCCTGGTCCGTTCGAACGCCGCATCGAACTGGACTACAGCGGCTTCGTCGCGCGGCTTGAGCAGTCGGGCATGCGCGATCTGCGGCAGGTTGCGGTCTTCGAGGCTGATCAGGTCGAAGCGGCCGGACGCGTGGTTGAGGGCATCCTGAATTGCTGATTCCGCGGCGCCCGCGAGTTCCTCACCGACCAGCTCGCGGAGATCGCGCTGGCGAGCGATGAACGAGATGATCGGGATATCGCGACGAGCATCGCCGCCTTCACGGAAGTTGGTGATCTTGCTGGCTTCGCGCGCGACCCGCTTCTCGTCGTGGATGAGGCTGGCCAGCCACAGGATCAGCTCGTCCAGGAACAGGATGATGCCGTCGTAGCCGAGCGATTTCGCGTGGGACGCAATGACGCTGAGGCCGGCGTCGAGGGAGATGAAGCCGGTCTCGTCCTCGGCGGCGCGCTGGGTGAAGCCGGGCAGGAGCGTGGTGCCCGCATCGTGGACGAGCTTGGCGCGCAGCTCCGGCGGGGTGGACGGACTGACCAGATTGAGGCCGCTGCCGTCGTGGGCCTCGGATGCGGCGAGCGCGGCATCGACTTTCTCCGTGGTCCAGAAGGCGGTCGGATCACCCCATTCGTCGTCCTCTTCGTCTACGTGGTCGCTGTTGAGTGCCGCGAGGAACGACTCCTCACCCATTCTGGTGCGCAGTGAACGCAGGTCGGTGAACAGCGCGTCGGTGCGGTACACCGGCGGGATGATCGCGTCGGGATGCCGCTTGCGGACGAAGTCGACGTACCCGCCCAGCACCCGCTGCTCCATCGCTTTGGCGTCGATCATGTGATACGGCACCATCAGGAACTTCTTGCCGTCCGACAGCAGCCACTCATGCTTGGTGAGCAGCGGGTCGAACTCACTGCGGGAGCGCGCGGCCGGGTTGCCGGACAGCAGGGCGTAGAGCACCGCCATGAAGTGCGACTTACCGGCACCGAACGAACCGTGCAGGAAGGCAGGCTTCGAGGTGTTGCCGTCGAGCGCCGACTTGATCAGCGCGAGGGCTTCATCGAAGTTGCCGAGAAGGCGCTCGGTAAGCACATAGTCCTCGACAGCCTTGGTCGAACCCTCCTGGGTGACCGCGTCTGCCAGGGTGAGCACATAGTCCGAGCCGGCGATGTGCTCCTTGATATCGATGAGGTCGCGCAGAAGTGGGCGCTGGTCCATCAGTTGTCCCCCTGGGCTGCTTCAGTCTTCTTGGTGGTGCGCTTCGCTGTCGTGCGGCGACCGCGGGTTGCGGGTTGTGGGCGCCAGTTGCGCAGGTCGTCGTCGGTCAGGCCGTGTTCGCCCTGCCTCTCGTGGCGGTCGCCTGCGAGGAAGGTCGAGGGGGCGATGCCGAAGTCCGGATCGATCTCGTTGTGCCACTGGTCGAGCCACGGCTGCAGTTCGAGCAAGCCCGCCAGGAACGGGGTGATCTCCTCGGTGGAGAGGCTGTGCTCGGCGAGGTAGATGGCGATGGCCATGGCTTGTTCTCGGTGGTCCCAGCCTGCCCAGCCGTAGAGCTCCGGGGTTGCGGTGTTGGTGGCGCCGTAGGAGATGAAGCGTTCCTTGGGCACGTCGAGTTTGCCGCGGGCCTGCCAGAAGGAGGTGCGCAGGAAGTCGGCGGAAGTGTATTTGGGTGGGACCGGGATGGTCTTGCGGTATTCGTTCTTTTCGTGGCCGTCGGGCATGCCGTCTTCTTGACGCTGCATGTTCCAGACGTTCTCCCAGTCCTTACGCTTCTTGAGGCCGGATGGCTTGTAGCGCAGGGCAGAGACGAACGGGACGTGCTGGTCAGTGATGAGGTCGCCGACTACCTTTGCCAGATCGGTGCGGGGTGCATAGAGCGCTGAGACGGAGACGAAGTCGTCATCGGAGGCCAGGCGATCGGTGAGTCTGGACAGGGTGAGGATCTGCGGTTGGCCACTGTCGCCGAACCACAGGTCCCGGGACTCCATGCGGTGGAGAAGCCAAGAACCGAGCGCCTGCTCCTGCAGCGAGTCCCAGCCATCGGTCAACCATCGACGCTTGTTTTCCGGTCGTTCAATCATCCCGAGCGCGCGGTTCGAGTCGATTGCTGCGATCCGTTGCTCGATGATATGGCGGTACTCGTTCGGCCAGTGTGCAGGGATTTCCACAATAGGAGTGGATCGGTGTCGGCGGAACCAATCAGTTTCGAGGCCTTCGTTTTCGACAAGCCGGGCCAAATGAATCTCGAATGCGCGTTCTCCGAGGTTGACCTCAGGGATTTCATAGGAGTGGGCCGTGAAGTCGCGGTCAGTTAGGCCGTAGATCGAATATACCTCCCAGTCAAGTTCCTCCTGGAGTGCAACCATTTTTCCGCGGAGGTGGTGCCACTTGTCGCGGGCATCACGAATTGCATCGGCGGTCGGTATCGAAGATGCGCAGATCGATGCAGGCGACACCGAATTCAATTCGGCAGCCAACCGGTCAAGCTTCGTGCCGATGGCTTCTGGGTATCGGTCTGGTAGCGGGAAATCCTCAAGATTGCTGCCGGTGAATTCATACCGAACCGTCCATTTTTCGGACTCTAGCCCGCGCCCTACACCATTGCTTGGCTTGTCTTGGCTCACCATCTTGAGCCAGAAGCAGGCGGTGGAGCTGTTGAGCAGCCCGAGCAGCCGCAGATGCTCCTCCTCGCTCGCCCCCTCCGGCAACTTGATCACCGGCGCGGACTGCTTGAACACCTTCCCGCCCCGGTCCAGCACGAAATGGTTGTGCGTTGCTACGAAGGCGAATGTGATGGATAGGGGGTTCCTGTAGCGGTCAGCCACCCATCGATACCATGTCCACCATGGCTTCCCAAGATCTTCCTGGCTCTTTCCATTGAAGTCGGTTGTCGAACGCAGATGACTGCGAACTCCCCAAAGCAGCGTACCCCATGCGCTGTTCTCGTCGTATGGGAGTGGTTGAAGTTCGGAGTCGTAGGGAGTAATGGCTTGTTCATAGCAGTGCGTGTCCCAGTCTCGGACAACCTCTCCAATGATTAGCCATCGAGCCATCGGATCTACAATGCTGCGACGATTCAGAGCGCCGGGCGTGCTGATAAATGCGTCATCCTGCCCAGGAAAGCTGGCGAATCCGATATCGCGCCCCAGGCTTGCGCGCAGGATGGATGATCCGGTGTCGTTGATCTGTTGCACCATTTCGAGCCCGCCGTCGACCAGGATCCAGGGCTGCTTAGAGAAGTATCGGTGGCGATCGAGATCGTCGACTGAAACCCACTGACTCACGCTAGGAGCGCTGTCGATTTGGTCGACGATTGCGCGCCAAACTAGGCCATTCTCCGGTTCGAGGGGTGCTTTTGGTTCGCCCTGCACACTTCGGACGGTCCGGATTGTTGTTGATCGGTTCTTTCCTGACCGGCGTGTTCCGACGAGGATTACGGTTGGCGTGCCGTGTCCCGGGATGTAAGCGCCCGAGGTGTCTACGACCTCGGTGAGTTCGACTGTGTGCGCGAAGAACTCTTCGATTAGTTTGGTTCCGAATTCACGCTTCATGAAGGAGTTGGCGGTAATTTGCCCGACTAGGCCGAAGCCGCGGCCGTCAGGGCCGCCAACCTTTGCCAGCTCAAAGAATCTTTGTGCGAAGGGGACTGACAGTGCGTATTTGCCTGCACACGCCTTGTAGAGTCCGCGGTATATCTCGTTGAGGTTCTTGTCCTTAACCGTGATGTATGGCGGGTTGCCGACCACGACGTGGTACTTGCCCGGGCTGAGAATTCCTGGATGCTCGTGCACATCCTCCGTCGCGTAGGAGAACTCGGCAAGCGGGTCGCCGTCGTCCCCGTCGAGGCTGAGCTCCAACTGTCGAGACTTGATCAGTGAGTCGCCGACGGCGAGTTTGATCGGCCAGTCATAGCGTGTCGCTTCTGCGAGGCTCCGGACATTCGCGGCGGCCATTGCGGCTACGAGGAGACGGAACCGGGCAACGGCGATAGCGAAGGGATTGAGGTCGACGCCATGGACGGACTTCAGTGCGGCCTGGACGCGTTCGTGCCGATCCTTGGTTGGCTGCTCGACGGTCCAACCCTCGTTCAGTCGTTTGAACGCTCCGAGCACGAAGTGTCCTGATCCGCAGGTCGGGTCGATAAGTTTGATCTCCGTGTACCCGAATTCGCGAATAGCGGGCTCGAGGGTGCGGTCGAGGATAAATTCTTCGACGAACTCTGGGGTTTGGAGGAGGGCGTAATTCTTGCGGATGTCTTCGGAGAGGTCCTGGTAGAGGTCGCCGAGGAAGCGGGTGTCCCAGCCGTTGATACCGTCTTCGTCGAGGGGGTCGGTGAAGTTGTGGACGAGGACGCCGTGTTCGTCGCGGGTGCGCCAGAATTCGATGAGGTCGCGGGCGCCGTCGTGGGAGAGCGGGATTTGGTAGAGGGCGTTGTGGGCGGGGTCGAAGAGGAGTTTGCCCGCCTGGCCTGCGCCGAGTTCGGCGAAGGCGGTGGTAAGCCAGCCGCGGTACGTGGGGTCCGGGTCGGATTCGACGTAGGCGTCGTAGCGGGCGTGGGCGAGTTCGCGGCGGTCGTCGGTGGGGCCGGTGAGGTAGGGCTCGGCGATCAGGTGGTTGTCTTCGCAGAAGCGGACGAAGACGGTGCCGAGGACCCAGGCGACGGCGACCTGGGTGATGCGTTCGTCGAGCCAGGAGGTCTCGGTGGCTGCGGTGCGGTTGAGTTTGCGGGCGTGAGCCCACTCGTCGTGCAGGCGGGACTTCACTTCGGGCAGGGCGCGTAACTGCTTGTTCAGATCGTCCTCTGCCGCGGTGACCTGCTTCTTCAGGTCGGAGAGCAAGGCGGCGCGGTCGATCATGCGGAGACTCCTGAATCGGTCGAGGGGCTGGCGCGGTGGATATTGTTGATCCACGAGGCAGGGAGCTGGATCCACTCGTTGAGAGCGGACTGGTACGGCACGGCAACGGCGCCGAGGTGCGGCGGGCGCATCGGGTCGGACTGCGGGCACAGCAGCCACAGACCGCCTTTGCCGCGGCGGGCCTGCTCGGCCAGGCGGCCGAGCACACCCATGGCGTCGTAGCGGGCGAATACCAGGGTGTCGGTGAGTAGCAGCGGCCCGTTACCGGCGATGTTGTCGGCGATCTCGGCTTCGATGCGGCTCCACGCGGTGCGGGCGTATTCGGAGAACTTCATGGCGGGACGGGAGCCAGGCGGCGCGATGTCCGCGCGCAGGATCGTTTCCCAGGTGGGCTTCGTATTCGGGGGGACCAGGTCGTGCATGGTGGCCAGGAACAGCGCTGTCGCCGACATCGGGCGGGCCGCGAAACGGTCCCGCAATTCGGCAGCGGCGTTGGGGCGGTCCTTGTCGTCGTTGCGCATGATCGGCGCGGTGAGCACGCGGAAGCCGTCTCGTGGAGCCGCACCGACGAGCAGTTCCTCGGCGCGGGCTGCCTTGGCGAGGTTCGGGTCGTCGGAGTAGCGGCCCGCTGCGTGTGAGTTGACGGCTGTTGTCCAGCGGGGGGTGTGCTCGGTGAAGCTGGAGGTCTCGTCGGCGTGCTCGGGGATGTAGCGCTGGACCCGGGACACGGGGTGCGTCGCGACGACCAAGCCGAAGCCGGCTTCTCGCAACGCTTTCGTGAGCTCCGGGGTGGGCAGGTCCTCGTCGCTGCCCGCGATGGACAGTTCAGGGAACCGTGCCAGGATCCGGTCGAACACCGTGCGCGCCAGCAGACCGGGCTGCTGTGGCAACGGCATGCCAGGGGTCAGAGTGATCAGGCCGGCCTGGGTCAACCTGACAGCTCGCACCAAGGGCAGGTCGCGCGGGTAGATCTCCAGCCGTGGGGTGACCGCAGCCCTGCGGGACGCGCTCACGGCCACCTGCACCAGACGGCGTTCGTCCAAGGTGAAGGCGCCTTCCGGTGGCTCGATGGCGCCGAGCCGGTCGAGGACCGTCGCGGCGGTCGGCAATGTTTCCTGATCTGCCAGCGTGTCGGCGGTTTTGCCCAGTCGCAGAGCGTACTGCGCCAAGGCGGGCGCGGCAGGTGTGTCGAAGGAAGCGTCTTCGTCGGCTTCGAGCGCCAACACGACCACCGGGTTGGCGCCGGAATCACGCTTCTGCGCGACGTAGAACGCGGCCTCATCCGGTGCGAGTTGTTCTACTTCGACGACCACTCGCAGCGCAGCCAGGCCCAAGACCCGGCGTTGTGCACGATCGTGCAGGCGGGTGCCGCGACGGGCGATGAGCGCGTCGGCGAGTTCGGTTGCCGCTGCCACGCGACCGAAGTTCTCCAGCAGTTCCAGCATTTGCTCGCGCAGCGCCTGGACAGCGGGGTCCTTTTTCCATTGCGTGCGTTGGGCTCGCAACAGCTGGGCTACGCGGCCCGAGGTCAGGCCGAGGGTCTCGGCCACCGCGGACTGGGTCGGCCAGGCGTCGAGCTCTGGCAGGTCACCCGCGCCCGGGATGCGGAGTAGCCGGGCCACTGCGTCGACCTTGTTGGTGTTGGACCCGTTGTTGTTGCGCTCGGGGACGAAACCGGCAGCGAGAGTATCCAAGCTGAGGGTGCGGAGCAGGCCGGCACTGAGGTCGGTTCCGGCTGCGGTGAGCTCGGCCTTGGCTTCTTTCCTGGCTTCCGGGGTGAGCGGTGCCGGCTCATCCTTGCCGAGGCGCTTGCCCCACTCCTTGAGGCGGTCTTGGATTTCGCGACGAGCGCGCGCACCCAGCCCGGGTGCGTTGATCAGCTTGCCGCGGCCGTAGTCGAGCAGCTCGCCGACGGTGTTGACGCCGAGGCCGTAGAGGAACTGCTCAGTGGCCGCCGTCATTCCCGCCTGGGAAAGATGGGTGTCGACCGTCGCTTGTTCCGCGATCTGGCGGCGCTGGTCCTCGGGTGATACTTCATCCACGTCGGCGGGCGGTGCCGGATGCGCGCTCAACGGCCGTGACGGCACCGAGCGAGTCATGTCCAAGAAGATCTTGCGCCAGGCGTCGCGCATCGGCTTCAGATCCGAAAAGCGTTGGGCTACATCACGATGCAAGGCTTTGCGGAAGAACGCGACCAGGCCGTCGCGGACGGACGGGTCGAACGCGTCCGCGGCGACCTCGGGGTACGGGTATTCCGCGGCGTCGAGCTGGCTCGGGAGCACGCTGCCATCACCCCAGCGGGGCAGTTCACCCGAGGCCATCTCATGCAGGGTCACCGCCAGTGCATAGCGTTCGGCGTGTGCGTCGTAGACACCGCGGGTCAGAGTCGTGATGAACGGGTCGAGGTAGCCGTCGGTACCCGCCTCGGTGTTCTGCACCGGGTAACCGGCCAGCGAGAAGTCGATCAGGACAAGTTCGCGAGTCCTGTTGGGGCGCACGCGGATAGCGATGTTGTCCGGCTTCAGATCGCGATGCCAGACGCCTTCGCCTTCGAGGAAGTCGAGGGCGCCGAACAGGTAGTCGCTGTAGGTCTCGAGGCGACCGACCTGCAGGCGGCCGTTGTCGCGTAGCTCGCGGGCAACGGTTTCTTCGGTGCGGTGCTTGGATTCGGTTTCCAATCCCTGTTCGTCGCCGACATATTCGAGGACCAACGCAGTGCGGTCAGCAAGGGTGAGCACGCCGGGGTCGATCAGGTCGATGATGCCTGAGTGACGCCGCAGGCCGCGGAGAACGCTCGCCTCGCGTTTCAGCACCTCGCCGCGGTCGTCGGAGAGAGCGACCTTGAGCACCACATGGTTCTTGCGGTTGCCGGAGTCGGCCGCCAGATCACGGACGAGGAGGGCACGGCTCGTCGATCCGGTGCCCAGCCGGCGACGCACCAACCAGCGTCCTGCCAGCACGTCGTCGCGGACCGCTTCGAGAGGGTCTTTGTCCGGTGTGCTGGGCTCTTCCTCCGGGGTGGTCAGCGCGTTCTCGACATCCTCGAGCAGCTCGATGAACTCGGCGATCGACGTCAGCCGCCGGGTCGGCCGGTAGTCCGTCGCGGCCGCGACCAGGAGGTCGACATCCTGCGGGAGATCATCGACGACCGCGCTGGGCCGCAGGTCCTCGCCGGCTTCGAACCGTGCCAGCAGTTCTGCTTGAGCTGTGGCTGGTGCCTTGCCGGTCACCAGCAGATAAGTGAGCATGCCGAGGCCGTAGACATCCATCGCGATGGGATCGGGGGACGTCGCGGCGACCTCAGGCGCCAGATAGGCATCCGACCCGGTCGAGAGGTGTTGCGCCGACAGCAGCGTCGGTGCGTGGCGCGTCATGGACAGGGCGGTACCTGCCGAACGCTGCGTGGCCACCTGCCAGTCGGAAATTTGCAGCAGTGGTGCGCGCCACCGCTGGGTTTCGGACGTACCGCGTTGGGGAATCACGTGGATCGACCGGGCGGCGAGCGCGCGGTGGTACAAGCGTGAGGAATGCGCAGAGCGCAGTGTCTCGGCCAGCTGGCGCACCAAACCGATGCGATCGCCGATATCCAGCGATTCGCCGTACCGGGCGAGGTAATCATCCAGGTGCAGGGTGTCGGGGTGGTACCGGAAGATGAGCGCGGGCCCCGCGGAGTGCGCGGAGGAGTCGAAATGCTCCAGCTGGACCGCGCCCTGGTGACGGAATCGGCGCAGGACCGCCGCCTCTCGGCGTGCGGCGGCATCCACCGACTTGCGGGACTCCTCGTCGGCGCCACGTTCGCGCAGGTAGACACGCACGCGAACGGGTTCCCTCAGCTCGGTGTGGACGGCGAGGTAGTCCTGCCACGTCGGGCCCGCATCGATCGGCTTGCGCTGCAACAGGTACGGACCGACGGTGAACTCGGCATCGCTGCGGCGCACGCCGGCATCTTCGAATGCCTTCTTGATCTTGCGCGCCAGGCGGGCATCGATCCGCCGTCTGGCGTCGGTGACCGGAGCGTTGAGCCGGTCCAGTAGCTCTTTGATCGTGTGCGTGTTGGCGCGGTCGCCCGCGGGCAACTCGAAGCGCAACCCCTGGTTGGTGAGGCAGACCGCCGAGCTGACGAAGACGCGAGTTCCGTTGGCGCCGAGCAGGCTCGCGAGCTCCTTGCTCTTCTGGTTCACCAGATGCAGTGGACTCCGGAACAACCTGCGGTCACCGCGCTTGTTCGTCTGAACCCAGTCGCCGCCCTCCGAGGTCAGGCGACCGCTCCAATCTTTGAGCTCGATCATGTGCACCCCGTTCGGGGCGATCACCAGCAGATCGACCTCACGTACATGGCCGGTGTCGGCGGTGAAGGTGAAGTTCGACCAGGCAAACCACGGATCGACATTCGGCAACTGCGTCCGGATAGCTTCCAGCCCCCGGCGCTCGTGCTCGAAACTCGACTCGGTGACCGTTGTCCACCGACCCTCGTCCATACTCGCGCGTCCTGTTCTCGTCGTCCCTGCATCGCCCGGCCGCCCCGCCGTCGCGACGTCCACAGTAGCCGTCGGAATGCGTGCTCGAAGCATCGACGGCCAACCGTGAGTTTGCCGCGTCGCGGTGATGTCAGTCCTGGTACTGCGGGCAATATGCCTCGATTGCGGCAGCCAGGAAGGTGAAGGGGTACTCCAACGTGTCTTCCGTGCTCTCCGCCAGCTCGATCCGATTGGCCGCGGAGTTGCCGTGGGCGTCGAGCCAGCGGCATTCCGACTGCGCCAGCCGAATGCCTGCGTCCTGGACATCGCAGTCTTCTCTGTCGAAGTAGGACTCGCGCAGGAACAGGCGATCGGCGTCGCTGCGCGGGCCACATCCGCTGCTCGAACCGCCGGCGGAGCCGGTGTTCGGGGCGGCGGCAGCGCTGGGGGCAACGGCGGTGAGGGTCAGCGCGGTTGCGCCGATCACGAGCAGGGTGGGAAGCGTGCGCATGGGTGGTCCTTGAAGATGCGTTGACGGAGCGGGGTGTGACGGGAAGAAAGTCAACTCCCTGGAGACTTTGCTCTACGGGACTACCGCGTTGAGCAATGTAAACCATATGTGAAGCTGAAAGCATTGTCAATCAATGGTGCTTCCGTTCTGGCGACGGGTGAACAGGTCGGCGGGCGAGATGGGAAGATGTAGGGGGTGTGCGGGTTGCTCGCCGTGGCATCGTGGACGGACTGACGGAGGTAGGTGCCGTGCAACCAGAGGTTGTCGGGGGGCGGTACGAGCTCCGTGCGCAGATCGGGTCCGGCGGGATGGGGCGGGTCTACGACGGATTCGATCGCAATCTCAAACGGCGTATCGCCGTGAAGTTCACGCAGCCGAGCCTCGACGGCGAGCCTGGCTGGGCCAAGCGCTTCCTGCGTGAAGCCGAGGTGATGGCACGACTGAGCCACTCAGGGTTGCCCGCGATCTACGATGCGGGCCTCCTGCCGGGCAGCCCCGAACGGCCGTATCTTGTGATGGAATTCGTCGAGGGCGTCACCTTCGACGAATTGCTTGCCAGCTATGGAGCGCTGCCGATCGGTGTGGTGGCAGCGCTCGGTGCGCAAACCGCCGCGGTGCTGGCTGCCGCGCACCGTCATCAGGTCTTCCATCGCGACCTCAAGCCGTCGAACCTCATGCTGTGTCCCGATGGGACCGTGAAGGTCCTGGATTTCGGGCTGGCACTGGTTCTCGACAGCGACGTGACCAGCTACACCACTACAGGAACCACGCTGGGTACCCCCGCGTTCATGGCGCCGGAACAGGTCGAAGGAAAAGCTGTCGTTCCGCAGACCGATCTGTATGCGCTCGGGCTGGTGCTACACGAAATGCTCACCGGAAAGCGGGTGATGACCGGTGGGACGCCTTTTGTCGTGTGGCAGAACCAGATTCACCGGCCGGCACCGGAGATTGCGACTGCCCGTCCCGAGATCCCGGTCGAGTTGGCAGAACTGATTATGCGTATGCTCGCCAAATCGCCTGGGCAACGGCCCTCCGACGCTGCCGTCGTGCATGCCGGCCTGCTCCGGCACGCCGGAGGACTGGGTTCGTTGCCGGAAGTGACCGGCCTCGACGGGCCTGCGCTGATGTATGCGCTCGCTGTGGGCGCCGCGGAGAAACCCGAGCTCGGCCATGAGGACGTGACCGACAGCTCGCCGACCGCCCCGGACAGCGAAAGAAGCGGATTGCGGCAGGCGGTCGAACGCACTCGCGAGCTCTCCGACGAGGAAAGCGCGAGCAGGCTGAAGACTGTGGTGGACGCCGTCGTACCGGTTCTCGGCGCACATGACCGCGAAGTGGTCGAGGCACGGACCAGACTCGCAGACCTTCACCTCGAGACCAGTGAGTACCGTGAGGCTGCAGACCTGTACCGCCCACTGATCGACGAGCTGACCGAGGCGTGGGGGCCCTACGATGACCGGGTGACGTATTGCCAACGGCAATTGGCCCGCTGCGACGTCGCCGCAGGTGATGCTCGGGGCGCTGTGCAGCGGCTGCAGCGGCTTCACACACAGATGGCCATTCGGTACGGTGAGCAGGATCGCCGCGTCATCGAACTGGCCGCACAGATCCGAAACATTCGGGCCGACTGACCGGCCGCGGAATCTCAGTCCGCACGAGGCTCGAAGAAACGGCAGGTGATGGACGGTGCGGACGCGCATCGGCGCGCGATACGAGCTGATCGACCAGATCGGCTCAGGCGCGATGGGTTCGGTGTGGCGCGGTTACGACACCGTGCTCGACCGCGAGGTCGCGGTCAAACTCATTCGGTTGAACCAGGCCCGATCCGGCGCCGACGTTGCCGAGCTTGCCGAACGGTTTCGACGGGAAGCCAGGGTCACGGCCCGGATTCGGCACCACGGAGTCCCACAGGTGTTCGATGCCATTCTCGACGCCGAACTCGCCGATGTTTGCCTCGTGATGGAGTACATCTCCGACGCGTCCACCCTGAAGCACTACCTCAGCCAAGGTGTCGAGCTGCCGGTCAACTGGGCTGTTGCCGTCGCCGCGCAGATCGCTACGACGCTCGCATATGCCCACGCCCTGCCGGTGGTGCACCGTGATCTCAAGCCGGACAACATCCTGCTCACGGATGACGGCACGGTGAAGATCATCGACTTCGGCCTCGCCGCCCTGCTGGCTTCCGATGCGCCGAAACTGACGATGACCGGCATGTTGCTCGGCAACGTCGAGTACATGTCACCAGAGCAGGGAATCGGCGGAAAACCCACGCCACGGAGCGATCTGTACGCACTGGGCGGCATCCTGTACGAGATGCTGTGCGGCCGACCGGTGTTCACCGGCAGCGCGCCCATCGTCGCCAACCACCATGCCTTTACCGACCCGGTCCCGCCTGTCTCGGTTCGCGCGGATATCCCATCAGACCTGAATCTGTTGGTGCTCGATCTTCTCGCCAAGTCGCCCGAGCGTCGACCGGTTGATGCGGAGGCGGTGTACGACCGACTGCTGGCTCTGCTGCTGTCTCCTGTAGCTCCCCGGAGTTCGGAGGCAGCACCGACAGGCTATCCGGACCCTGCCCAGATCTTTCGACGGCCGAATGCCCCCAGGCGGGCTGCTTCACGTGGGGCGTGGGCTCGACTGGACGGTAGCGACGCCGTGCTCCACGCAGAGTCCGAACGTGACAAGCAGATTGCCGCGGGAGAAGCCGAATATCAGCAGCTGGTCGACGAAGGTCGTTTCGCGCAGGCAGCGGACGTGCTTGCCAGGCTGGTGCCGGACATGGCGACTGACAGCGAGGACCGCCGAGCTCTCGAAATTCGGGGAAAGGTTGCGCGAGCCCTGTTGTCCGGCGGGGAGTTCCGCAGGGCTGGCGCCGAATTCGATCACCTCGCAGATCGTTACGCGCTGCTGGTCGGCCCTGATGATGAGCTGACGCTGCAGTGCCGGAAGTCCGCGATGTTCTGTCGGGCGGAGATGGGTGAGCTGGCTACCGCCGTCGCTGAGATCAGGACGCTGCTGGCACAGGTGCGTGGTAGCCAGGGCGATGGCAGTCAGCTTGCGTTGGAGTTACGCCTGGAGCTCGGGCGGCTGTTGATGTTGCTCGGGGAGCGGGTCGAAGCCTCAGTTGTGCTCAATGAGGTCTACGACGATCTCCTTCTCGTACGAGGGACTGAGGACGCCACCACTTCCGCGGCCCTCGAGGTGCTCGACCAGCTGGCAGCCTTGGAGCCACCGTCCAGCTGATCAGCCCGGTTCGTCGGGCGCATCAGTTCTGCCCATTGTCCAGGCCAGGAGTATCGGGCCCACCTAGTCGCCACAGGACCGGCAGACACTGTGGACGCCTTTTCGGGGGCCGCCGCTGATTTCTTCGCGGACCCGCAGTGACCCGCAGCCGCAGCGCACCGCGTGTTCGCCGGTACCGGGTGCGTCACCGACGGTGCGGCGCAGGAACTGGCGTCGGAGCGCGTCGGCCAGGCCGGCGTGGTCCGTGCGGAGCAAGGTGCCGGATCGACTGCCGAGGATCGGGCCGGTCGCAGACCACACGACAGCGTCGGCGACTATGCACGACTCATAGACCGGGCGAAGTGGATGCAGCATCGTGTGGTGGTGGCGCAGCGGGTCTTCCACGCACCGCAGGCTCGTCGGGTCCCCGGCTCGGTACCAGATCGACACTTTCACGGCGTCTGGGAGCATGGCGATCGTCTCGGAGATCTGACGTGTGAGCGGCCCGTCGGTGGCAGCCGTGAAGATGTCGACGGTGCTGGTTGCAGCGGCGATGTCGTCGAGCACCTGGGTGAGGTCTTGCTCGCGCCGTGTTGGGCCCTCGCTGTCGGCGACCGTCGGCCAGGGTCGGAGCTCGGCGTATTCGCTCATATGTGAGAGGAATCGGCGGACCGGGGTGCCCGCCGGGCAGATGGTGCGCAGATAACTCATGTCGGCCAACAGGATTGCTTGTTCGCGGGCGCGGCTCATAGCGACGTTCAGTAGCCGGGCGCCTTCACTCCCCATGTGGGTCTCGGTGAACCAGGTGTGCGGGGCGAATCGACTGCCGGTCGACTCGACGGCGTCGTAGAGCACGATGTCGGTTTCGCCGCCTTGGAACCGGTGGACCGTGGATGCCACTGCCGCAGGCTGCAGACCGGACGTGAGCGCCTGTAGTAGGCGGGCTTGCGGGACGAACGGACTGATCAGGCCGACAGAACCCGGGTTGGTTGCACTGGTCAGGGGAACATGCAGGACATTGGCCGCGAGTTGGGCGTTGGCAAGGTTGTACCGGGAGCTCGTGCCGCCTCGGCGGGCAACAAGAGCGGAGAGGGCGCCGGTGTCGACGATCACCACCTGTGGCTGGTGGGTGGGGACCGTCCGGGCCGGCCGGGTGTGGACCGATGACGCGGTGCGCAGATCGACCTCGAGATAGAAGGCGGTGCCGATGGCGTCCCCGATCTGCCGGCGCATGCGGTGTTGCTGGTTCAAGGCGATCAGATTCGCCGGTGGTCTGCCACGACGCACTGCTTCGGCGATCCCGGACTTCTCGAATGCACTGCGGCCGAGCCACTCTCGGGAGCCAGGTGTGTCGGCCTGAACGATCGGAGACAGCTGACGGAAATCACCGGCGATGACGGTATGACCATTTCCGGCACCCGCGACGAGCATCGCCATCGACGACGAGACCATGCTCGCTTCATCGATGATGACAGTGTCGAAGTTCTTGCTGTACAGGCCCTTCAGCATCACTTGATGAGTAGTGCAGGCGACCAACTTCGCGTTTCGGATCACCTGGTCGCGAACGTCCCCGAGTAACGCGCTGAGTTGGCGCTGAAACTCGGTGTGATCGGCGATTTTGCGAGTCAAGGCACTGCGGTCGGGCGACTTGGCTTCGGTGGCGACCTTCAGGCGATCGCGCAGTTCGCTCAGTTCGGCCTGGATCTCCACCAGCCGGCGTGCGGCTCTTTCCCCGGCGACCGCGGCAATCTCGTCGAGGATGACCGGTGTGGGCAGACCGATGAGCGCGGTGTTGTCAGTGACTCCGATCCGGGCGATCTCACCGTTGCGGAAATTCGGTCGCCGGGCCAGTAGTGCGCTGAGCGCCACATCTACGGCGGCGTTGGTAGGAGCTGCGAGTAGGACCGTTCTTCCCGAATCCAGGAGTTCTGCGAGCAGAGCGGCAAGAGTCGTGGTTTTGCCGGTGCCGGGCGGGCCCCACAACCAGGTGACCCGCGGCTGCAAACCATGCGCGACAGCGCAGGCCTGCCGATCATTCAGGCCGACAGCGATATAAGGGTCGACCGGCGGGACAGTGTCGAGGAGGCCGGCCGCGCTGATCGTGGCCAGCGCGGCCTCCGTGCAGAAGCCAGGTGCCGTGTCGGCACGGAAGTCGGCGTAGGTCTGAATCTGGCGGTGCACCAACCACGACAAATCGCAGCGTAGCCGCGCCGTTTCGCGAAATATGCTGTCGGCTGGCACTTTCAACGTGATCTCCGCGCCGAACTGAGTGAGAACTTCGGCTTCGACCGGCTCGGCGGCGCCGGAGTTCTCGGCAGGTACGAGCGTGGCGGTGAGGCCCTCGCGAACATTGTCGCTGCTCTGGATCTCATAGCGGACGATCAGCCGAGTGGGCGCGCGCTCGACCAGCTCACCGGCAACCAGTGGTATCTCCTGCTGTGTCCGCTGGCGTGTGACAGTGGATAGTTCGTCGCGCAGCGCTGCCGATACCTGCGCGGCGATGGCGGGCCAGGACGGGTGGATCGGGTATTCGGCAGGCGTGTCGGGGGTTTCGTCGTCGAGCAGGAGCTCGCGCATCTTGCGCAGTTCGACCCTGCTGCTGATGTCGATTCCGGGCTGTCTGCGAAGGCCGATCTGGCGGTCGGCCTCCCGGCGTTCTGGCCGCGTCTGCGCCGGCCGGACCGTGCCCGGCACGGCCCATGTGTTGGTCCACGCGTCGAAGGTCGCCAATCCGAACTCGTTGCACAGCAGGAACAGTTCGGTGGAGTCGATCCGAATCCCTCGCTCGGCGAGTTGCGCAACGAGTTCCGCGGTTGTTTGAGGCCCGGCGTCGAGAACCAGGCGAATCGCCTGCTGTTTCCGGTCGGATCGGCTCTTCGTCACGCACTGCTCCGTCGCGAGATGACTTCAGACTGGATTCGGCAGAAATCGGCCGATCCTATGTGGCCAGCGGGTGGTCATGACCGGCCTGTACTGG
Organism: Nocardia sp. NPDC050717; assembly: GCF_040654275.1. Lineage (NCBI taxonomy): Bacteria > Bacillati > Actinomycetota > Actinomycetes > Mycobacteriales > Nocardiaceae > Nocardia > Nocardia sp. NPDC050717. The sequence continues at coordinate 161,963 of NZ_JBFAHR010000014.1, read as the reverse complement.
ACCGGACTGCAGCAGCTGTTGCAACTCGGTGGGCGTGAGGCGCTGGGTCGAATCGGCTCGTCCGGACGCGGAGAATCGGACACCTTCGCTCTCGAGCAGCTGGCGGGGGTCGTCGGTGCGGTCAGGATCCGACCAGCGGAAGCCATCGGCGAACGTGCCACCTGCGCCGAGGACTCGATGGGCGTTGGGGGCGGGATGGGTACGCATGCGGTTGCCGAGAGGTTGAGGCGCCGTTCCGAGTTGGGCGGCAAGGTCGCCGTAGGTGGTCCATCGGCCCTCGGGAAGGGCCGTGAGGAGTTCGGAGAGGGCCGTCCAGAGCGGATTTTCCGGAAGCTCGGATTCGTCGACGGGTCCAGGCCAGAACTCGATGATCCGCTCGGCCAAGCTGAGCCCGCGCTTTTCGATCTGTCCGGGTCCCCAGGACTCGTGTGCGGCGATCTCCTGATTCATCCGAATGCTGCTGGCACGCAATGTCTCACGCTTGCGGGCGAACTCGTGGTTGCTCAACGACTCGTTGTAACCGGTCAGTGTGAGGTTGCCGAGCGTGTGGACATAACGCTCGTGGAGGGTGTCGACGTTGTCCTCGCCGAATTCGGCGCTCAACTGTGCGCGCCACTGGGCCGAGAGTTTCTGGGGCATCACATGCTCGATCGTGAGTGACGCGGGGGATACGGACTCACGGGTGGCGAAGAGGTTCTCGATCCACGTCATCATGACCTTGCGCTGAGCTGCCCGGCCGTACAGATAGAACGGCGTGCTCGAAATTCCCTCGATGAGCTGCTTGTCGGTCGCGTAGTGCTTCCGGCCGAGTGAGAAGTGCATGCGGAGAGCCGCATCCACGGGCATCGAGGTATCGAGTTGGGGTACCGCCTCGGCGAACAGCCGGTTGAGGTTCATGGTGGTGCGACCGGTCAGGAACCGGCGGACCAGGAGGGACTCGATGTAGAGGAGCGCAGTCGCGAGTTGCTCGTCGGTCGCCTTGCCCTGATCGCGCAGCACCAAAAGGTGCAACACCAGGGGTGCAGGGGTGTTCGAGTCCCATTCGGCCAGCCGGGAAAGCCGCAGCCGTACCGCTGGATCCGACTCCGTCTCCGGCTGCAGAATCAACCGGTAGAGCCTGCCGAGTCGGGCGATCCGTTCGACCTCGGCCACGATGTGAGCTTCGGTCGCCAACTTCTCCAGTCGGGCCTGCTGCGCTGCGAAGGTCTGGCCCTGCTTCAACTTCGGCCGTTTGTGCAGGATATCGATCCAGAACAGGGTTTCGATGCGCTCGTTACCGAGGGATTCCTGCAACGGCAGCCAATGTGTGCGGTACACCTCCTCGCTCCGCGAGGGCAAACGCATGAACAGGTAGTTACGCAGCAGGTCGCCCTGAGTGAGCATGAGTCCGGTGTTGTTGAGCGACTGGAAGATCCGGTGCACATTGTCACTGGCGTGAGCGCTGATCGAAACGACCGATAGGCCTGAAACAACGGCATCAACGATCTGCGACAACCCGAAGGACATGTCCTCTGCGTCGGCCACGGCACTCAGTCGGCCTTGGAAGAACCGGTAGGCGTTGACGACTCGTCCGTCGTCGTCAGGAAGCGGTCGGCCATCGATCACCGCGGTGTACGCGGGTCGGTCGACCTGTGTCGGCAGGAGCTTGAGTCGGTCGGGGTCGTCGTTGTATTGATTCGTAAGAAGTTGGTTGTGGATTCGGTCGCTGTCGCGGCTTGGCGAACCGTCCACTTCTCGCAGGAAATCGCGGATCGCGGCGAGCAACAACGTCAGTGTGGTCAAGCGTTGCTGACCGTCGACGACGAGGAACTGAGTCACAGTCCCTGCGACGCTCGCGGGTGCAGGCGCGAGAACCACCGAGCCGATGAAGTGAGTCGCGCGAGGCTCGTCGAGCCGGTCCTCGGCCAATTGGATGACGTCATTCCACAGTTCCTGCAGCTGTTCATCACCCCAGCCGTATGGCCGCTGATACAGCGGAACAAGGTACTGCGAGCTCCCCTCGAGAATCCGCTGCAGGCTGGTTTCCTGTGCCGCGACCACTCGTAACTCCTTCGTTGGATACCACCGAACACCGACGAGGTGCCGCTACTCGAACACGACGCCTTGCTCGGCTGCCGCCGCATCGATCAGGCGTGCCACTGCTGTCAGAAGCGCATTCGATTCCGGCGCCCGTCCCGTTACCGGCATCGGCGCGCCGCGCTCCAGTATTCGGACGTCGAGGGCCTGGGCTCGACGGGCGACCGAGCCGCTGCCGGACATCGCGTAGGCCTCTACCCACTCCGCGTGTGGTTCCTCGACGATGCGACTCTCGACCAGATCGGTGAGGCGACTGGTGACGGCGATCATGAAGTTGTCGATCAGGACCTGGCGTTCCTCGGGGGTGGGCCGGGCCCCGAGCCATCGCTGCGGGTTCTGGACGATGTTCCAGACCTGCTCGTTCAGGGATTCGCGGAGTTCGGCGACCGGCTTGAGGTTGTCGTATTCGTTGTTGTCCCACCGGTTCGCGACTCGGCGGGCCAGTGCTTTGATGCGGCTGCCGTGCTCGGGAAGGACCGAGGCGTGTGACTTCAGCTTGAGCAGGACCTGCCACTTGCCGCGGAACTCGACAACTGCCGCCGAGATGCCATCGAACAGCTCAGCCTTGCGATACACGGGGCGAGACTCGCCTGCCCGGTTCGCGATTTCCGGATCGTGGATGTGTGCCAGCAGCTTGTCGAGTTCCTCGATGGTGCGGCGGCCGGCGTTGCTGGTCGGCTTGAGCTGTTTGTGGATGCCGCCCACGAAGAACGCGCCGTGCTCGAGGCGCTGCTGCAGTACACGTTCCGCCGATTCGAGTGCGGGGTTGACCTGGCGGCCTTCGGCGCGGAGCTGGCTCAACACATTGTGCAATGACTGACGGACATGTTCTTCGCGCTCGGTGAAGGTGTCCAGGTTGTCACCTTTGACCTGATCGAAGTGGGTGAACAGGAAGTGCAGCTTCGCGGAGTGCCCGGAGATGGCAACGCTTTTCAGTGCGGCGGCCGCCGCTGCCTGCATCGGCTGCTGGGCATTGTCGACGAGCAGCACGGCGTCGACCTGGTCGAGTTGGCGCGAGATGCGGGTCGACAGTGGTGAGGCGTGGGATTTCGCATGGCCGAGACCTTCGCCGTCGATGAGGACCAGACGTGGGCGGGTCTCGGCCCATTTCGGAACGAACGGACCGCTCACGCGAACTGCACTCACCAATGGGGTGAGCAGGCGACCGAACAGTTTGGCGTTGTTGCCGGTGAAACGGGTGATGGTGGTGAGGAACTCGGCCCGGTTGGTGCTCTGCAGGGTCCACAGGATGGGCCAGTCGCGGGAGTCGTAGCGCAGCTCACCGATATCGACGGCTTCGAATCGCCGCAGGAGTTCGGCGAGGAGCATGTTCACGATCTCGGCGAAGCGTGGGTTCCGCGGGAGGTCGGAATCAGCGTTCCGTTCCACGTATTTGGCGACTTCGTCGGGCGGCATCGCGTCGGCGATTTCGACCGCGTACTCCTCGGCCATCAGCCGGAGCGACTGGATGGCGGACTTCAAAGCCAGAGCGGTGGCGGCCTCGTCGATCTGGCCGAAATCATCGGGGTCGAGGTCGTCGTCTTCGTCGTCATCGTCTTCGTCGTCGATGACGTCGTCGGCCGAGGCGGCCTGGATTCGGCCGAGGGCGTAGCTGAACCGGAACCTCTGATTCACGTGGTCGAGCAGCTTGCGGCCGACGACGGCGTCGTCTTTGCCTGCGTAGGCAGCCAGGGCGGCCTCGACGACGTTCTCCTGGAGGTGCCCTTCGATCACGTCACGTGGCGCAAAGGTGACCGCAGCGCGGAACGTGAGTTCGTCGCTGACGATCACTTCCATGTCGGCGACCGTGGTCTTCGCGGTGGAGGTCGACGGGAACTTCTCTGTCCTCGGGTTCGTGCCGAGCAACTGACGGACGACCGTTGTCTTGCCGGCACCGGTGGTCCCGAGCAGCAGCACTTTTCGGTAGCCATCAGTGCTGGTCGGCAGCGGTATGGAACGCTCACGCAAAGACAAGGAATCGGTCTTGGAAAGGTCCACGCCCCCGTTGGCCATGTCGCTGTCACCCATCTTGCTGCTGTCGGCTGGTGGTTCCAGCCCCGGCAACTGTAAGATCGGCTGAAAACTATGTCAAACAACGTGCACCGAATGCTGTAGTGGCGCAAAGTCGACCGAATGGTTTGCCTTACAGTCGGTCTGGGTAAGCATAGAGGCCACCTCTGCCGCCCGTGTTCCTTTCATCCGGTATTTTGTTCCTTCGACCGAGAGGCACGGAGGGGTGATGGTGGTGCTGCAACCGCAGGTCGTCGGTGGTCGGTACCAGTTGTCCGACCAGATCGGCGCCGGCGGTATGGGTCAAGTGTTCGCCGCATACGATCGCCACCTCGACCGCCCGATCGCGGTGAAGCTCACCCGGCCGGACCTGGATACCGACCCCCAGTGGACTCAGCGGTTCATCAGGGAAGCGCGGCTGATGGCCCGCTTGGTACACCCAGGGCTGCCGGCGATCCATGATGCCGGAATCGAGCCGGGCCCACCCGAGCGTCCCTATCTGGTGATGGATTTCGTGCACGGTGTGTCACTGGATCGGATCGCCGGATATCGCAGCATGCTGCCGGTCGGAGTGGTCGCATCGATCGGCGCCCAAGTGGCGGCGGTGCTGGCGGCCGCGCATCGGCAATCCATCTTCCATCGTGACCTGAAACCGTCCAATGTGATGTTGTGCCCGGACGGCACTGTGAAGGTTCTCGACTTCGGGTTGGCTGTGCTTCTGGACAGTGACGTCTCCCGGCTGACCTCCACTGGCAACACCCTCGGGACGCCTGCCTATATGGCGCCCGAACAGATCAACGGTGACCCGGTCGTGGCGCAGACCGACCTTTACTCACTGGGCTTGGTGCTGTACGAGTTGCTGACCGGTGCGCAGGTGATCACCGGGAGCACACCTTTCTTGCTGTGGCGCAAGCAGATCGAGCTGGTGCCGCCCGAGGTCTCGACGTTGCGTCGCGACGTTCCGCGAGACATCGTCGCTCTGTTGTCGGACATGCTCGCCAAGAATCCGCGGAAACGGCCGCGCGATGCGTCTGCTGTGCACAGCGTCCTCCATCGGCATATCGGCGGGCTCGACGACCTCGACGATGTCCGCGAGCCGACAAGCCCGGCGCGAATGTATGCGCAGGCGCTGGTGGCTCCACCGAACTACCGTACGGCTCGCACGCTGATCGCGCCACCGGCCGACATCGCCTTCATCGAGCCGCGCACCGCGCCCACCTTGCAGGGGTTCGGTGACGACCGACGTGGAAGTGCGGACCGGCATTTCGACGCAGGTGAATTCGCGACCGCGGCTGAGCTGTATCGAACGTGCGCCGAGGAACTGACGGCCGCGAACGGGCCGTATGACGAACAGGCGATGTACTGCGTCCAGCGACACGCGATATGCCAACTGCGCCTCGGTAATCCGAAGGCAGCACTGAATCGGCTCAAGCGATTGCACCAGCAGATGGCTGTGCGATTCGGTGCGCAGGACCCTCGCGTCATCGAGCTGGCGACTCAGATCGACGGCATCCACGTTCGCTGAGCACCACGGTTGCTCACTACTGTTATTGGAGGATTCGGGTGATCGACACTGCGAACGGGGAACAGGTTCCCACCGATCTGGCCGGTCGTGGTGCGCGGCTGTTCGACTTCTTGGCGCATGCGCAGCAGCTACGGGTGAGCCGAATCAAGGACATCGCCACCTATCAGCGCGATGGTGAAGTCATCTGGGTTGCCGACCTGCCCGCCGACCCCGCCGTCACCTATCAGTCCGACGAATCCGGCGCGCCATTCCTCATCGTCGAGAAGACACAGGTTCCGCCTGCGCCCGCGCCGCCGCCGATCCTGCGGGACTGGCTGGTCGGGACCATCGACGATCCCGAGATCGAGCCCGAACTGGAGCCACGTCGGTTCGATGCCGCCGGAGCCGAACTCGAACTCGCCGACCACCCGGACGTTGCCACCGCCCACGCCGAGTGGCTGCCGCGGTGGTGCGAGTGGGCATCGGTGGCACGGGTGAAGCTTGCGGTGCTTGCGCTTTACCAGACCCTGTACGAGGTCTACACCCGATATGAAGGCGAGCGGGAGACCTTCGAGGTCGTCTTCGGGCTCGGTTTGCTCACTTGGCAGAACAGCGCGGTCGGATCGGTGCGCCGCCACGTGCTCACGGTGCCGGTGACGGTGCGGTTCGACTCCGGATACGGTGCGCTGTCCGTCGCCCTGGACCCGACGAGTACCGGCTACACCCCGGAACTGCAGGACATCGTGGAGGCGGGCCAGATGTCGGCGCCCGGTGATCTGCAACGCGCCGAGGACCAGGCCAGAACCGGCGACGTGAGCGCATTCGAGCGGGCGGATATCGCCGCCTTGGTCAGGATGTTCGTCAATTGCATCAACCCTGATGCCGAATACCGTGACGATCTCTCGCCCGCGGCCGCGACATCGAGCCCGGTCGCCTACTACGCGCCCGCGATCGTGCTCCGTAAACGAAGCAATCGGGGCATGGTGAACGCGTTGCGGGCCGTCGCCGACAACATCAGGAACACCGGCCTGATGCCGGCCGGGATGATGAACCTAGTCGATCCAGATCATGAACCTGTCGTCACCACCTGTGACGACACTGGCGCGATCGTCCATGACGGGCCGGACAAGTTTCTCCCGCTGCCGCTCAACGACGTTCAGCTGCGAATCCTCGACCACGTCGACCGCCATGCGCACACACTCGTCCAAGGGCCACCCGGCACCGGCAAGACGCACACCGCGGCCGCACTCATCACCCACCTGCTCGCGCAGGGCAAACGGGTCCTCATCACCGCCCACACCGACCGGGCGTTGCATGAGGTGAGGAACCGACTGCCAGACGAAATCAAGCCGCTGTGCGTGACAGTCGTCGGGGATTCCCGGACAGAGCTCGAAGAACTGAAGACTTCGGTGAGCCGCATCAACCAGGCTGCCGCAGAACATGATCCGCTTCGCTCGAAGCGCACTGCGGCGGCCACCGAGGCGCAGATCGAGGAACAGCGCCGCATCCGTGCAAGGCTGCATCGTGACTTGGTCGATTTGCGGGAACGGGACGTCACCGAACATCGGATCGGCGACCTGACCGGCACCATCGCAGACATAGCTACCCAGTGGGTTATGGACCGAGACGTTTTCGAGTGGACCACGGGTCTCCTCGAAACCGGTTCGAACGAGCAATGTCCGTTCTCGGCTGACGAGCTGATCGAATGGCTCGGTCTGCTTCGAGATCCTGATCTCGCAGACCCGGAGGCCGCGGCACCGGACCTGGTCGCGGCCGCAGATCTGCCCAGCGCGGACGATTTCGAGCACCGTCACGCCCAGGAAGAAGCAGCCGGTAAGCGGCGGGAATCGTATTCGCGCCATCATGGAACACACACAGTCGCTCAGTTGCTGGCGATGTCGCCGCAGGAGCGTGCCGCGCTCGGTCGCGCCGTGGCGGAGCTGGACACTCGGGCAAAGGACTTCGCCGGGCGGCCAGATGCATGGGTGCGTGCGGCCGCTGAAGCGATCCGAGCCGGTCACCAGCACGGGTGGCAAGGATGCGCGCAGATCGTCGACGCTCTCATCTCGCAGGCCGACGCCGCGTTGTCGGCAATCGGATTCGCCGATGTGCAGGTGCCCGAGGGAGATCTCGCGCCACTGCTGTCGTTGGCCGAAAACCTGCGTAGCCATATCGAGCAGGGTGGCAAGTTCGAGATCAAAACCGATGGCACTCCGAAGTTGGGTTTCCTCACTCCGCGAGTCGTCAAAGACGCACAGCCGTTGTTCGAGAACGTCCGCGTAGACGACCGGATCCCGACCAGGGTTGAACAGCTCACCGCCTTCCTGGAAACCCAGAACTGCCGGCGACTGCTCGGTCGTCTCGACGCCGCCTGGCCGGTGCAGATCCCCGTGGCCGGAACGTTGCGTGACAGGGTGGCTGCACACCGGACTGCGCGGGCGGTGCTCAGCCAGGTACTGACATACGGTGATGGGCTCGCTGCGACGAGTAACGCGTTGCGCAACGTCGGGATTGCGGTACCCGACTGGGCCAAGGCGGAAGACGTCGCGCATCTGCTGGAGGCATTCGCTGCCGTCGAAGCCGAGCTGGCGTGGCGGCAGACCAGTGAGCCCCTGGCTGCGCTCACCGAACAACTCGACCGTTGGTGCCGTGATCCTCGGGCGACGGACAACCTGCATGCTCTGGCGGACGCCGTTCGTGCACGCGACATCGCCGCATACCGGCATGCGGGGGATCGTCTCAACCAGCTTCACCAGCTCCGGCACAGGTTCGCGCGACGACGCGAACTCGATGCCAGGATTGCCGGACAGCCCGGCTTGCACGCCGCGGTGATCGCAAATCTCGACGATGCCGCGTGGGCCCGCAGGTTCACGGACTTCCGGGCAGCGTGGCAGTGGAATGCGATGGGCACGTGGCTGGCCAGTCACAACGTTGGCGAGGTGAATGGCCTTTGTCACCGCCTCGACGATGTCGAGGAGCAGTTGCGGGTCCAGGCAACAATATTGGCGACGACCCGCGCATGGGACCGGGCGATCGACAGACTCACCTACAAGGCCAGAGCAGATCTCAAGCAGTACTCGGATCTGGTCAAGGATCTGGGCAAGGGCACCGGCCAGAATGCGGCACGAAAGCGAGTCGGGGTGCAGCGCGCGCTGGCGAAATGCAGGCCCGCGGTGCCGGTGTGGATCATGCCGATCTACCGTGTGGTCGAACAGTTCGAGATCAAGCCGGACATGTTCGATGTGGTCGTCGTCGACGAGGCTTCGCAAGCGGGCGTCGCCGCGGTGTTCTTGCAGTACCTCGCACCGAGGGTTGTCGTGATCGGTGACGACAAGCAGGTATCGCCGTCGGCCGTCGGTGTGAACGAAGACGAGCTCGTCAGCCTCAGTAAGCAATACCTGGCAGGCGATCAGTACGCCGACACGTGGAAACTGCCAAAGCGCAGCCTGTTCGACGAGGCGGCGATGCGGTATCCGAAAAAGTTGACGCTGGTCGAGCATCGCCGGTGCGTCCCCGAGATCATCGGGTTCTCGAACAAGATCGCCTATGAGCCGGAAGGCGTGTCGTTGATCCCGGTGCGGCGGTTCGGTAGTGACCGCCTGCCACCGGTCCGAGCGGTGTATGTCGAGGGTGGGCAGGAGATTCGGTCGAAAGTCAACGAGGTCGAGGCCGACCGGATCGTCGAACAGATCGCTGCCTGCGTGGCAGACCCCGCATACGACGGCAAGACTTTCGGTGTCATCACGCTACTCGGTACCGAACAGGCAAAGGTCATCTGGCGCAAGCTGATCGACGTTGTGCCGCCGGAGGAACTCGAGGCACGGCGCCTGCTCTGCGGAAGTGCCGCAGACTTCCAGGGCGCCGAGCGCGATGTGGTTTTCCTGTCGCTGGTCGCTGCTCCGCGCGAAGGTGGCCGACTGACCTCGCAGACGAAGGACGAAACCGTACAGCGCTACAACGTGGCTGTCTCGCGTGCTCGTGATCAGGTCTGGTTGTTTCACTCGGTGACCACCCAGCATCTTGCCAACAGCGAGGACATGCGATTCCGGCTGCTGGACTATTTCCTGGGAGTTCAGGCGGGCGTCGAGGAATCGGATTCTTCCCCCGAAAGGTTCAGCGATGACACACTGAGGAATCCGTTCGAATCACTGTTCGAACAACGGGTCTACAACGGTCTCGTCGACCGGGGATACCAGGTCACCGCGCACCATACGGAGACGGCCTGCGACCTGGACATGGTGGTGACCGGTCGGGGCGGCCAGCTCGCCGTGCAATGCGACAGCGATCGCTGGCAGGGCGCCGAAGCCTACCGAGCCGAGCTGGCATTGCAGCGCGATCTGGAACGGTGCGAGTGGCCGATTCATCGGATTCGGCAGGCAGATTTCATCGTCGACCAGGACGGCGCACTGGATGCCCTGTGCGCGGTCCTCGGCAGTAACGGAATTCTGCCGCGTGGCGAAGACCCGGTCGAGGAAATCGACACCGTGGCCGAATCGGTTGAGCCGCCCCAGCTGGAGACGGACCTCCTCGATGAATTCGTCTGGGAACGGCCAGAAGCGGCACCATCCGCGACGGCAGCAGCTGACGAGCCCGCGGTCGAGATCGGCGACATCGGCCTGACGGACCAGGCGCGGTGGTTGAAGCCCGCACCCTCCGCGCCGGAATCCACCGCACTGCGTGCGGAACCGTCAGCGGACGCGCTCCGTGAGTACTCCGAGTTCACGGGTGCACTGGAGAGCCCGACCACCGCCCCGCATGCCACTATCGTCGCCGATCTGTGCGGCATCGTCGGTGTCGAAGGGCCGGTAACCGGATTGCGCTTGCGCGCGGCCTACGTCAGCGCGGCCAAGACTCGGGAGCGTGACAACGTCAAGGCCGCCATTGATCGCGCGCTCCACGCCGCGGTAGCGCACGGTCGACTGCTGGTCGACGATCCGCTCGATCTGGGTGACCCCGGTCTGATGGCCTATCGGGTGCCCGACCAGCCACTGTCGAGATGGCGACTGCGTGGTCCGCGCCAGATCGAACAGATCCCACCCCGGGAGCTGGCCGAGGTCATGGCGCGTCACGGACAGGAGCTCGGCTGGACAGACCAGGGCGGTTTGTTCCGTGCGGTGATCAAGGCGTTCGGTCAGGTGCGCCTGACCGGCAACGCAAGCGCGGCACTCGAACGGGTCATAGGACTGGCGCGGTCGCAGGGGGAGGTCAGGTGAAGCGCGAGCCGGTTGTTGGGTAGCGCCCAGGGCAGAGCTTCGGGCCGAGCACTAGGAGAACTTGCACAGCACGTGCAAAACAACTTCACATATCCCCGAAATATGTAAAGAAAATCAAGAAAACTTTACATGTCCTGCCTGTTGTGGCAGGTTGTGTCGATGACCAGCTGGCGTCCGGATGTCCCATACAACGACCTTCCGGCGGTTCCGAAGCCCGAGATTCTCGAGACGCGACCTGTGCTGAAAGCGGCGATCGCGGCAAACCGGGCACTGGCGCAGCTCGACCAGGCAGCCATGGCTATGCCCAACCCTACGGTGCTGATCAATACGATTCCGCTGCTGGAGGCGCAGGCCAGTTCGGCGATCGAGAACATCGTTACAACCACTGACGCCCTCTTCAGACACGTTGACGACGATGCCAACGCCGACGCCGCCACAAGAGAGACCCTTCGATACCGACATGCGCTCCGGATCGGGTATGACCACACAGTGACCCGGGGGCTCACCGCTTCGACCGCGGTCGAGGTGTGCGGGATCATCAAGAACCGGCAGATGAGGCTCCGTGATCTGCCGGGTACCCGCATCGGAAATCCGGCGACGAACGAGATCATCTACAGCCCGCCCGAAGGTCAGGAGATCATCGCAGCGAAAATGGCCGACTGGGAGCGGTTCGTACACTCCGAAGACGGCGTGGATCCGCTGGTCGTCATGGCTGCCGCGCACTACCAGTTCGAGGCCATCCACCCGTTCTCCGACGGCAACGGGCGGACCGGACGCATCTTGAATGTGCTGATGCTGGTGGAAGCCGGGCTGCTGCGGCTCCCGGTGCTGTACCTCTCGCGCTACATCATCGACACCAAGCGGCAGTACTACCGGCGGCTGCGTGCGGTCACCGCGGAGAGGGACTGGGAGGCCTGGTTGCTCTACATTCTCGCCGGTGTCACCCAGACTTCGGAGACCACTGTGGCGAAGATCAACAACATCCGGCAGCTCCAGGAGAACTTCGCGCAGCGGGCCAGGGCAGTGTGTAAGGGCGGGTCCGATTCGGAGTTCCAGGCAGTGCTTTTCGAACAGCCGTACTGCCGCATCGCCACGGTGATGGAACGTTGTGGTGTTTCGCGGCCGACCGCGACGGGCTGGCTGAACGGGCTGGCCGAAGCCGGGATGATCCGGGACGTGAAGATCGGTCGGGACCGAGTGTTCATCAATGCGGAATTCCTGGATTTGCTGACGGCGCCCTGACTCGTTCGTCGGCACAGGTCTGATCGCCTCGCCTCAGAACGGTAGGGGCTCGTGAGGAGGTGATCGCGTCACAGTGAGTCGTGGTCGAGCGGTCGATAAGCAGGTAGCGCCCTGCTGCACGACGATCGTGGGGCGACCCGCTGACGTGATTCGCAGCACTTGATGGGGACCGACCAGGCCCTCGAGCGGGGCAAATGGTAATCGATGTCGTTTCTATCGATTCGCGCGCGGGCTGGTCGGCTGACAGGATCAGCGCGCAGTGTGGGCGAGGTGGCTGCATTCGCCGATTCGATCGGAGCGCACCCGCTCGGTGTCGGATGTGGTTGGAAAGGATCGGCGGGGTTGACGACGGATGCGCGGGCTGAGGTGGAGCGGTTCCTTCTCGGAGATCGGTTCGCTTGTCTGGCGGGTCGCTCCGCCTGGCGGCAGGGTGGGATCACGCATCGCCATTATGAGGTGATGGGCGGGGATGAGTCGGCTCGGTTGATGGCCGCGGATCTGGCTGAGTTCGTCGGTGGGGCGGACTGGGGGTTGCGGAAGTTCACCAGTTTCATCGCGACGTTCGAGCAGCCGCGAGGGGTGGATGAGCTGCGGTTCGAGGAGTTGTTGTGGGAGCATCTGCAGCTGTTGCACGAGGCGGACGCGGATCGGTTCGGGTGGGCCGAGGGGTGTTCGTCGGATCCGCAGTCGAGTGAGTTCAAGTACAGCGTGGCGGGGCATCCGTTCTTCGTGATCGGGCTGCACGAGACGCATCGGCGGTTCGGGCGGAGGCCGCCGTTTCCGATGCTGGCGTTCAATTCGCATGAGCAGTTCGCGCGGATCAAGGCCGATGGAATGTGGGATCGGCTGGCGGACAAGATCCGGAAGCAGGACATCTCGCTGCAGGGGGATATCAATCCGAATCTGATGGAGTACGAGACGTTGTCGGAGGCGCGTCGGTACTCCGGGCGGCCGAAGCCGGTGGATTGGCAGTGTCCGTTCAGTGCGCGGCCGGCTGCGGAGCGTGAGTTGGCGGGTTCACAGCACATGTGACGCGTCTCGATCTCCTCGAGGGGGTTTCATGGCCGGCACGCCGATCGAGCCACGGCCATTGACGGGACTCGAATCCGCGGTCGTCGGCAAGTTGCTGGCTGAGGGCTGGGTCGAGGCGGCGAATATCTGTGCCAGGTCTCCCAGGCGCAGGTCATCGCGACGTGGGGCGAAGGGTCGCCGAGTGTCGACCTCATCGTTCAGCCCGGACCTGCGCGGGCAGTGAGTCGAACCGAGGGAATCATTGCCGAGGGCACCGTCTCGGATCAGCACGGATCATCGGTCGGGGAGCTCATTGTGTGGGTCGAAGATGGTTGGCTCAGCGGGATCGAATATGCCTGGTACACGGACGAGCGGCCGGCGGCGCTTCCTGATCCGGAACGGGTCGAGGTGTATAGCAGGCCCTAGGATTCGGCGGTGACTGCGACATTGTTGTTCTGTTCGGACCCTCTGAATCCCCGGCGGGTCGACGACCACTTCGCCGCGCAGGCCGAAGCCGTGCGGACAGCTGGTGGAACGGTCGCGTTGCTGGACCACGATGCGCTCATCGCCGGTGAACTGAATGCGGCTGTGCGGCGGGTGCCGCGGTCCGCTGGAACGATGTGGTATCGCGGTTGGATGATACCGGTGGATCGCTATCGTGATCTGGCGCAAGTGCTTTCGGGGCGAGACTGTGCGCTCGCGGTGTCGCCCGAATGTTATGCGAAGGCCCATGAGCTGCCGGGCTGGTATGAGCCTTTCGCCCTGTTGACACCGCGGTCTCAGTGGACGGTGACGAAGCCCGGCGAGGTGCCCGGTGAGTCGGTGCTGGCGGGACTGGCCGGATCGCTCAGTGCCGGTCCGGGGATCGTGAAGGACTACGTGAAGTCGCGCAAGCACGAGTGGGACACCGCTTGCTACGTGGCCGATCTGCGGGACACCGCCACGTTGCAGCGCATCGTCGAGCGGTTCGTCCAATTGCAAGGGGAGTACCTGGCCGGTGGGGTCGTGTTGCGTGAGTTCGAGGACTTCACCGATGATGCGGGCGGTCGGGCGGCGGAGGCCAGGGTGTGGTGGCTCGACGGTGAACCTGTCTTGGTCGGACCGCATCCCGACGATCCCGCGGCGTGCCCTGCACCTGACCTGTCGGCAGTGAGGCAGGCGGTGTCAACTCTCGGCTGCCGGTTCGTGACCACCGATGTCGCTCGGCGGGCGGACGGCAACTGGAGGGTGATCGAAGTCGGTGACGGGCAGGTCAGTGACCTGCCGTCGGGGGTGGATGTGATGGCGTTGATCGGGCCGCTGGTCGCTGGGTGAGGTCGGCGAGTTCGGGTCCGGAGTCGAGTCAGCGGCCCGATACGTCGACCGCTGTCCACCTCGATGGCGACCTGGAGGTCTCGCGCCGAGGTGGCCTGGTGTCCCGGATCGCCGGTGCGAGCGAGGTCCGAGGCGGCGATGGACCTGCGGCGGTCAGGATCTCGAGTTCGAGCGTCCCGACAAATCCGGCGCCGCGTAGTTCCCGAACATTTCCGAGACGACGTCCAGCCCGCAGTTCGCCGCGCGGACGGCCAGCAGTTTGCGGGTGCGGTCAGGGAGTTCGGGGATGAGAGTGACGAGGGTTTCCCAGGCTTCGGTGTGGTCGGGGCCTAGGACGTCGATGAGGGAGTCGAGTTCGGGGAGGGCGTCGAGAAGGGCGAGGACTCGGGGTCGCGCGTCGGGGACGGAGAGGGCCAGGGGGATGACGGTGGGGGCTTCGGGGGCGGCGTCGAGGATGAGGGTGCGGAGGGAGTCGTCGTCTTCGGCGAGGACTCGGGTGGCTATGGCGCGTTGCTGGGATTCGTCGAGGTGGGGGACGAGGGGGAGCAGGGCTAGCCAGAGGTTTTGGGTGAGGGAGATGTCGGAGACGCGGGCCAGGGTGGCGGGGTCGTGCATGACGGGGCGTTGGGCGAGGCGTTGCAGGCCGGTGAGGGAGATGTCGGCGGCGACGGGGAGCAGGGCGTCCCAGGCGTCGAGGGCGGCTACGACGGTGAGGAGGCCGTCGAGGATCTCGTCTTCCTGTTCGGCGACGATATCGGCCATGCGGGCGCGTTCGGCGGGGCCGATGATGTCGAGCAGGGAGATGGCGTCGGCCCACTTCTCCTCGGCGTACATGGTGGCGACCATGCCGGGGACGCGGTCGGTGACCATGCCGAGCAGGCGTTCGGCCTGGGAGCTGTCCTCGAGGTGCAGGCCCACCTGGAGGATGTCGCGGTCGGCGGCCTGGGGGAGGGCGGCCCAGAGGACGGATTCGGGCATCGCGCCGGCGAGGCGGCCCATGGTGAGGTAATCGCCGCGTTCGATCAGGACGCGGGCGACCTCGGCGGCCATGGTGTCGGGGACGCGGGCGATCACCTCGGCGGCGCGTTTCGGGTCGAGCAGGACGGTGGCGTCGGCGAGGAACTCCGGGGACAGGGATTCGGCGATGGCGACCGCGCGGGCCGGCTCGACGGCGCCGGCGACCGCGGCGGCCAGGGCGGGGCCGAGGGCCTTCTCGGCGACGAGGGCTGCGATCGGTTTGGGGACCAGTTTCACCGCGGCGGCGACGCGCTGCATGCGGACGACGTCGCGGCCGGACAGTTCGTCGCTGACCTGGTCGCGGAAGGTCTTGATCGCCGAGGCCGGTTGGGTGGCAAGGAATTCCAGCTCCGCAGGGTCCACGTCGAGGACGCGGGCCAGCTTGGCGATCTCGGCCATCGTGTGGCGCAGGGTGGTCATAGTCCCAGGACCTTTCGGACGGCGGGGCGGGCCAGGCGGGGGATCAGGTGCATGCCGGCGCCGAGGGCCTCGTCCATGGCGGCCTTGCGGGCGGCCAGGGCGGATTCGACGAAGGTGTCGAGGCGGGCCAGGTCGTCGGTGTCGAGCGTCGCGAACTCCGGCGGGGGTGGGGTGCCGAGGGTTGCGGTCAGCTGGGCCAGGCGATCCGGCACGGGGGTGGCTCCTTCGAAGATGTTGGGGGAGTGGTGATTACACGATAGTCGTAGCGGTCGCCCGGCACCGCGCGAGCGTTTGTCGCCACCGGCCGCGGGGTATCTCACCTGGACTGGAGGGGGAAACGGCGTCGGTGCCGAATCGGTGTCGGTCGACCGAACACACGAACCGCGGAGACCGCCTTCTGCTTCCATGTACATGAATGCGCCTGTCTCTGAACAGGTCTCGAGCTCGTGGGAGTGGGCATGTCCAATCTTGATGAACGGATGGGGTTGGCGGTCGAGTGGCTCGAGCGCAATCAGTTCTCTGACGGGGCGGGCGGCGCCGGCTGGGGATGGGTGCACGACGTGCCGCCGAATCCGCAGAACACGGCGGAGGTGGTGTGCGCGCTGACCGCGGCGGGACTGGCGGTTCCGCGCGCCGAGGAGGTACTGCGGCTGGTGCGGCGGACGATGATGGTGCCCGCCTGGGCGGGCGAAGGCGAGTTCACCGGCGCGATCGATATCGCGTGGCGACTACGCGCGCTGCACTGCCTCGGGGTGAGTTTCGTCGATCCGGATGTGCGTTCCTGCATCGACGCGCTGGTGCGGGAACAGGACGAGGAGACCGGTGGGTACCGGATGTCGGGCACCACCGGCCCGATCTCGATCACCGCGACTGCCACCGCGATGCACGCGCTGGCGCCGTTTCTCGGATTCGGTGAACAAATCGCCAAGGCGACCGAGCGCGGGGTGGGGTTTCTCGTGCGGACGATGCTGTCCGACGACGTCCGGGTCGAACCTGTCTACGCCGCGGCACAAGTCGTGACCGTGCTGGCCAGGACCGAGTTCTCGTCGCTGGGCGGTCGGCGGCCTCGGCGGGCCTCGGAACTGGCGATCGAGCGGATTCTGGAGGGGCTCGAGGACGACACCGACTGCAATGAAGAAGAGCCCTATCATCGCGGGGAGGTCGCGCACACGTGGCGGCATCTCAGTTTGCATCTCGCGGTGGGCGCGTTGTTGTCGGCGAACGCGGAGCTGATCTTCCATCCGACGGTGCGCGCGGCGCTGACCGAGATGTTCGATCTGCAGGAGATGTCGGCCCAGCACGCCGAATTCGGTGGGTTCCGTACCTCGGCGGAGGGTTTCCACACCTCGTACGCGACCAAGCTGGCGATCGAGACGATGACCTATGTCCGGGTCGCAGTCGGCGAAACCGTGAATCCCGGCAGGATCTTCGACATCATCTGCCGGTTCCAGGGCGCCCATCACACCGACGGGAACACGGTGGCGGTCTGGGGGAAACGGCGGCTCGTGCTCAACAGCGCCGCCGGTCTCGCGGTGTTCGCGCTCTGTGCGCTCGCGGCGATCACGATCGCCCTGGTCGTGGTGATCTTCAACGACAAGCTCGGTGACTTCGCTTCGCGCGCGTTGCTGGTGTGGAGTACGGCGTACTTCGCGATCGGCGCGCTGATCTGGTTGGTCAGTAGATTCCCGGCGGTGTCGTCGACCCGGATCGCGGCGGGGATCTTCGCGGGATTCACCGCGGTGGTATTGCCCATTGTGACGTTCATGTTCTCGTGACCGTCGCCGGATCATCGGTCGCCCGGTCGTCGATATGGATCATGCTCGGCGCGACGCTGCTGTGGGGCGCGTCCAGCGCCGCGCTGGCCGCCGTGGACGGAGCGCTCACCTCCTCGGCGCTGGTCGCGGCCGCCGGCGGGGTGACCTTGTTGATGATCGCGGGAGTCCGTGGGCAGCGTCCGCTCCGGGTGTTCACCGAGACCCCTTGGCTCTATGTGCAATTGGGTGCGCTGGAGGCGGCGAATCTGCTGTTGTTCGTCGCGGCGTTGAAGTGTGGGCCGCTGCCGGTGGTGGTGCCGCTGCACCTCACCGCGCCGCTGCTGCTGCTCGGCTTCGCGGTCTTGCGTGGGCGGCGACCGATGACGGTGCCGGTGGGGGTGGAGTTCGTGCTGGTCGCCGTCGCGATCGCGGTGGCGGCGGGTGGCTCGGCCGATATCGGGACGGGCCGGGCGGTGCTGGGATGTGTCCTGGCGGTGGGCAGCGCGGTCTGTGTGGCGTTGCTGGTGAGTCTCATCGCGCGGGAATCCCCGCAGCGACCGACCATCGCCTCCGCGGGGTGGCAGCTCGCGGTCGCCAGCGCGCTGGGCGCGGGTCTGGTCGCGTCCGATCCGCCCACCGTGTCGGTGGTCTGGGCAATGGTGTTGATCGGTGCGCTGCTGCTCGGGCCGGGGTTCGTGCTGTATTGGCTGGGGTTGCGGCATCTGGACGCGACGACGGCGAGCATTCTCGGCTTGAACGAGGCGGTGTTCGCCGCGGTGGTGAGCGCGTTGTTCACCGACACCCCGATCACCGCCGGGGCGGTGATCGCCGGGGCGCTGGTGCTCAGCGCGCTCCTGCTCCGAGAAGGGCTTTCGGCTCGGTGAAGGTCGCGTGCAGGGGGTGATCTGTGTAGGTCCAGGAATGGGCGATTCGGGTGAAGGCTTCGCATCTGGTCGCTGATTTGTCGAGGTCGCCGGGTTCTTGCACGCCGGTGTTGACGTCGACGCTGTGCGGGCGGACCTCGTCGATCGCCTCCCGGACGTTGTCGGGGGTGAGGCCACCGGCGAGGGAGACCTGCGTCGAGGTTCCGGCGAGGGCTTCGACGATCTTTCTGCTGATCGTCCAGTCGTGGACGCGTCCGGTGCCGCCGATGCGGTCGGATGTCCGGGTATCCAGGACGACCCCGGCGCAGCCGAATTCCGCAGCTCGGAGCGCTGCGTCCAGGGCATCGGCGGGGCCGGCGCCGTCCAGGTCGGTGACGTGGACGGCTCGATAGACCTCGCGGCCGTCACGGTGGTTCATTACCGCGTGCACGGTTTCGTCGGGTATCAAGCCGTGAAGCTGAATTCGTTCGACACCGATGAGTTCCGCGAATCCCAGTATCGTGTCCGGGTTCGCCTCGTGGGTCACCAGTGTCCGAGTGACCGCGCCCTGACCCCACAGCTCGATCGCTCGCGTGGACAGACGCTTGGCTTCGTCCGGGAGCAGGCAGTCTTCGCTGAAGTGGGTGACACCGCAGATCAAACCCACCGCTTCGGCACCCGCCGTGTGTGCCTTCGTCAGATCGTCACCGGACCGGATGCCACAGATTTTCGCCTTGACGTGGAGGGGTTCCGGGTCGGAGACAGTCATGGGCACGAGGATACGAGCCCGGACCGGGGACGACCACGTCAGTGGGGTTTCACGGTACCGACCGGCCGTTGTCGTCGTTCGTGAAGCTGACGGGGCGCGCGAAAGTGGTCAACGCTTCCGCGAGGCGGGAGACCCGATCCGGTGGCATGCGGTGACGCGGGTCGTGGGTCGGCCGGGACAGGCGGCTCACCAACTCGTCGACGGTGTGCACGTAGCGGCGGTTCAGCGCGGGCAGATTCAGCTGGACGCGGTGGTCGGTGAAACAGACGCCCGTGCGCACGATCGCCGGTTCGTCGGCGTGACGCAGCTGCTTCATGAGCAGTGCGCTTTTGAAGTACGCGTATTCGAGGACATTTCCGTGATCGACGCGGTGTCCGTTGAACGCGGTCTGGATCCAGCGGTCGTTTTCGACATCGACCGTCCCGGACCATGCCTTCAGCTCGATCATGTGCAGGCCGCTCGGGGTGGTCAGCAGCAGATCGATTTCGAACGGATTTCCGTCTGTGACAGGGAGTTCGAAGTTGGACCAGGCTCGCCACGGGCCGTCCGTCGGGAGTCGCTGGATGATGGCGTCGAGTCCACGGCGCTCGTGGTGGTGCTCGGACGCGCTGACGGCGGTCCATGGCATGGTGGGCCCGGGCGCCCGACGGCTTTTCGGCATCTGGCCGGGATTCGGTCGTGCCGGGGCAGTGGACGTCGCCGGAGGGCCCGGAAGTGGTGGATCGACCGCCATGTTGCCTCGCAGTGTTCGTCGAGTTCGATGGCGCGAAAAGTAGCAGGGCGCACCGACATCGACCGACTATCAGCGACTACCCCCGGCTACCGCGGGGATGATCATCAGTTCGCTGTTCGGGCGTAGTGGGGTGTCGGCGCCCTGCAAGGTGCGGCATTCGTCGCCGTCGATGAAGAAGTTGACGTAGCGGCGGAGGGTGCCTCGTTCGTCGCGGAGGCGGCGTTCCAGGGCGGGGGAGCGGGTGCGGAGGTGGTCGAGGGCGGCGGCGAGGGTGGGGGCGTCGATGGTGAGGGATTTGGCGCCGTCGACGTAGGGGCGGAGTTGGGCGGGGAGCAGGACGGTGGCCATGGTCAGGGGAGGACGGCGGCGCGGACGCAGAGGACGTCGGGGAGTTTGTCGGCGACGAGGGTCCAGTGGTCGCCTTCGTCGGGGCTGCAGTAGACCTCGCCGTTGCGGGTGCCGAAGTAGATGCCGGTGGGGTCGGCGTTGTCGGCGGTCATGGCGTCGCGCATGACGGCGGCCCAGAAGGGGACGGTGGGGAGGCCGTCGGTGCTGGCTGTCCAGGTGTCGCCGGCGTCTTCGCTGCGGTAGACGGCGCAGGTGGCGTCGGGTGGGAAGCGGAAGCGGTCCATGTCGGCGACGAGGGGGAAGGTGTAGAGGACGCCGGAGCGGCGGGGGTGGGCGACGATGGGGAAGCCGAAGTTGGCTGGGGGAAGGTCGGAGTCGATGGACTGCCAGGTGGTGCCGTCGTCGGTGGAGCGGAAGACGCCGCCGTGATTCTGCAGGTAGAGGGTGGTGGGGGCGTCGGCGTCGCGGGCGACCTTGTGGACGCACTGGCCCCATTCGGGGAGTTCGCCGGGCAGGAAGTCGGCGGTGACGCCCTTGTTGGTGGGGCGCCAGGTGGTGCCGCCGTCGGCGGTTTGGTAGACGCCGCCGGTGGACATGGCGACGGCGAGGCGCTGCGGATTCGTGGGGTGGGGCAGGACGGTGTGCAGGGCCAGGCCACCGCCGCCCGGTTCCCACTGTGGGCGGTGCGGATGGTCCCACAGGCCTCTGACCAGCGTGAAAGTTCGTCCGCCGTCGGTCGATCGGAACAGGGCCGAGGGTTCGACGCCGGCGTAGACCACCTCGGGTTCGGCGTCGGTCGACGGTGTGATCTGCCATACCCCTTGCAGGGCGGCGTCGGTGTCGTCGGGGAAGGCCAAGGGGGCGTCGTCGGGTTCGGTCCAGGTCGCGCCGAGGTCGTCGCTGGCGACCATGGTCGGGCCGAAGTGGCTGTTCAGGACGCCGGCCAGGAGGCGAGGGGTGTCGCGACGGGTGTCGATCGCGAGGGCCTTCACGTCGGCGACCGGGAACTGGGGCGGACTCACGGTCCAGCTGGCACGGCCGTCCGAACTCCGGGCCAGGAACAGGCCTTTACGGGTTCCGATTCCGAGGAGCACGTCCATGCGAACCTCCAGGTCGGCGCGGCGACGCGGACGACATGAGCGTACTCCCGACGCGCGATCGGACTACACAATCGCGGCGCATAGGGGATACTTGTCCGATCGTGCGCGA
This sequence comes from Nocardia sp. NPDC050717, assembly GCF_040654275.1. NCBI lineage: Bacteria > Bacillati > Actinomycetota > Actinomycetes > Mycobacteriales > Nocardiaceae > Nocardia > Nocardia sp. NPDC050717. Next base: position 140,480 of record NZ_JBFAHR010000014.1, on the reverse strand, counting down.
CCCGTCGCACGAGCGTGACATTTTCGCGACCATTTCGTAATCTGACAGAGACCTTGTTCTCGACAGTAGCTGGTGATTGAAAACGTGCCTGGTCAACATCGCGTTCCCGCGGCTCCCACGGGCCGCGCATCTCTGGCTGTGTGCAGCCTCGCCGCGACTGTGCCTGCGATGATCTGGATGGCGTTGCGGCCGGCCGGGTCCGAGGTGCAGCAGGTCAGTGCGGTGGAACCGCACACGCCGTCGGCGATCGAGCTCGATCCGCTGCCCGCGCTCGCGCACGACGCGCCGCTACCGGAGCCGGGACCGCCGCCGGTCTCCGCCGACGACGAGGACGCCAAGCTCTCGGCGATGAAGGCCAAGCTGCTGTGCTCGACGGAGTGGAAGGGCACGCAGCCGCACGTTGCGCAGGTCAGCCACATGGTGCAGAAGATGTTCGGGCTCTCCGATATCGGTGGCGCGCACGGTCGGTACGACGGTGACCACGGCGCGGGTCTCGCGCTCGACATCATGACGTCGAACCCGGCGCAGGGCGACGCGATCGCCGCGTTCGTCCTGGCCAACAAGGCGCGCTTCGGCGTCACCTATGTGATCTGGCAGCAGCAGTTCAACGACGGCAGCGGCTGGTCCTACATGGAAGACCGGGGTAGCGCGACCCAGAATCACTATGACCACGTGCATGTTTCGTTCGCTTCGTACGGCGCCGCGAACCTCACCTGCTGATATCGCCTCGTGAACCGGGCGGCCCTCCTACGGTGAGGGTGGCTCAGTTCGATCGAGGAGGAATGCGGATATGGGACGATTGGCGGGCAAGGTCGCGCTGATCAGTGGCGGAGCGCGGGGGATGGGTGCCGCGCACGCGCGCAGGTTCGTTGCCGAGGGTGCCTCGGTGGTGTTGGGGGACGTGCTCGACGACGAGGGTGCCGCGGTCGCCGCGGAACTCGGCGACGCGGCGATCTACCGGACCTTGGATGTCCGGGAGCCGCAGCAGTGGGCCGACGCGGTGGCCGCGGCCGTCGAAACCTTCGGTGGGCTGCACGTGCTGGTGAACAACGCGGGGATCGCGAACGGGAATCTGCTGGTCGACTTCGCGCTCGAGGAGTGGCAGCGGATCATCGACATCAACCTCACCGGGACGTTTCTCGGGATGCAGGCCGCGGTGCCCGCGATGAAGGACGGTGGGTCGATCGTGAACATCTCCTCGGTCGAGGGGATGCGCGGCAGCCCGGGGCTGCACGGGTACACGGCGACCAAGTTCGCGGTGCGCGGGCTCACCAAGTCGGCGGCGCTGGAGCTGGCGCCGCAGGGGATCCGGGTCAACTCGGTGCATCCCGGACTGATCGCCACGCCGATGACCGAAGGGATTCCGGCCGACTTCCTGCAGATTCCGGTGCAGCGGGCGGCCGAGCCGGACGAGGTGTCGGCGCTGGTGGCCTATCTCGCCTCGGACGAGGCTTCGTACTCGACCGGTGCGGAGTTCGTGGTCGATGGTGGGCTCACGGTGGGGATTCCGCACAAGAGTTCGTGAGCAGTGCCGTGGCGGGTCGGTCTCGGCAGGCCCGCCACGCAAGACCCCGGTGGGCTACCGCTCGACTTCCGGCCGCCGCGGGTTCACCATTGAGGCGTGGATGCTACCGAGTCCCGCCGCAGCCGGGCCCGGGGTGAACTGGCCAGACACGGTCGCCTGATCCGCAGCTCGCGCGACGGCAGGCTGCTCAGCGCGGCGATGGCTCCCCTGTTCCGCCTGTACACGCCCCGCGGCTACGGGATCCTGACCACCACCGGCCGCCGCAGTGGGAAGGCGCGGCCGAAATGCGTGCGCGTCCTGCGCGAGGGCCGCCGCGCGTATCTGGTCGCTCTCATGCCGCCCCACATCACGGTGCAGCGGCCCGACGCGGTCAACGCCTGGGTGCACAATGTGCGCGCCGATCCGCGCGTCAGCCTGAGACTGCCCGACGGGACGCATTCCGGCGTCGCCAGAGAGATCACCGACCCGGCCGAGCTGGCCACCGCACGGGATCTGCTCTGCGGCACGGTCGTCGGTCTCGACATCGGTGAATGCGCGGTGCACCTCCGTGGCATCCCCTCGCGCGCCAAGATCCGAGACCTGCACGCCTACTGGTTCGACACGGGACGTGCGGTCGCGGTGGATCTGATCGACTGAACACCTTTCGGATCGTGGCCGCACAGTCGACAGACTGGTACACGCTGATGTCCACCGACGGAACCACTTGGGGGCACCCACAATCGGGGCTACTCTGGAGGTCGGCTGGAGGAGGGGTTATGGCTGACGAGGATCCGCGGGCGAAGTGGCGGCAGTTGCCGCCGGAGCCGGAGCGGTTGGTCGAGGAGACGTCCGTGGAGACGCGGGCGACGGATGCGGGGGTGCCCGCGGTGGATGTGACCGAGGAGTTCGTGCGCAAGTACGGGTTGTGAGGTCACGGGGTGGCTTTCCAGCGCGCGTAGCGCTCCGGGCAGCAGACGGCGCACGGGCGGTAACCTGCTGCGACAGCGGTGCGTTCGTCGGGGAAGAACACTCGGTGCGCGGCGTAGTGGCCGCGGGACAGTGCGCGCAGCGCTGACGGGCAGTTCAGGCGGCCGTAGATCTTCGTGCGGCGGTGGCCGCCCCAGGCGCCCGGTGTCGGGGAGCGGTAGGGGCGGCCGTCGGCGCCGAGGAGCTGGTAGGTGCGCACAGTCAGGCGGCGTCGTGGAAGACCAGGGCGAGGGTGGTGCGGTGGCCGGAGCGGATGGCGGAGACACCGTGGCGGACCGGGGCCGCCGACCAGCCGCGCGTTGAGCGGACAGGGCGGTCGCGGGTGGTGAACAGGTAGCCGTGACCGTGCGGGAGCAGGGTGGCGGTGCCGCGGGACTGGGCGCGGGGGCGCTGTTCGAGGAGCAGGAATTCGCCGCCGGTGTGGTCGACGCCGGGCTCGTTGAGGTTGATGACCACTTGGAGCGGGAAGACCAAGTCGCCGTACAGGTCTCGGTGCAGGGCGTTCCAATCCTTGGGACCGTAGCGCAGCAGGATCGCGGTGGACTTGGTCTGGCCCGCGTCGTGGCACATCCGCAACCACTCGTCGAGGGTGTCCGGCCACGGTGTCTCGCGGCCGAGTTTGCGCCACCAGTCGCGGGCGATCGGGAGCAGGCGCGGATACAGTGCCTGCTTCAGGCGTTCGATCGGTTCCGGGTAGGGGGCACGCAGGTACCGGTACTGGCCTTCGCCGAATCGGTACTGCCCCATGGTGATCGTGGAGCGGAACAGCTCCTCGCGGTCGTAGAGGTCGCGGATCTCGGCGGCCTCGGTCGGTGTGAGCAGCTGGGGGAGCAGGGCGCCGCCGTACTCGTCGAGTTCGGCGGTGATCGCGGGCCAGTCGCCCGCCGCGACCCGGTCGTGCCAGGGGTCGGTGGTCATGCCGCCTCCAGGGTGAGCAGGGCGGTCTTGGCTGCGGCGCCGCCGATGTAGCCGCCGAGGCTGCCGTCGGTACGCACCACCCGGTGGCACGGCACCACGACCGGCAGCGGGTTGGTGGCGCAGGCGGTGCCCACCGCGCGCACGGCCTTCGGATTGCCGACGAGCTCGGCGACCTCGCGGTAGCTGCGGGTCTGGCCGTAGGCGATCTCGGGCAGATGGCGCTGCACGAGCTGGCGGAAGCCGTGCGACAGTGACAGATCCAGATCGACGTCGAAGGCGCGGCGGCGGCCGGTGAAGTACTCGTCGAGTTCGCGGGCGACCACGTCGAGCCGGCCAGGGGCGCGCAGGATTCGGGGACTCAGCTTCTCGCCCAGCGTGGCGAGCACCCGATCGTGGTCCTCGCTGGCGTAGGCCACACGGACCAGGCCCCTGGGGGTCGCGGCCAGCAACAGCTCGCCGACCGGGGAATCGACGGTGGTGTAGGCGATGTCGAGCAGGTCGGCCTCGTCGGCGCGTTGCGCGAGGCGCTGGTGCAGGCGGGCCATCAGGTCGGCGTCGACGGGTGTCGACAGCAGGGCGGTCAGGTCGCCATCGCGTCCGGTCTCGGTCATGCGTGGACTCCTTCCATGATGGCGCCCGGGTAGGTTCTTCGGAGCTTCTTCAGGCCGTCGGCGGCGGCCCGGCGGGCCGCGTCGACGGTGCCGCCGAGGATGCCGGCGATGTCGGCGTAGGGCAGGCCCGCGACGAAGTGGTAGGCGATGGCCTGGCGTTGCTTGGGTGGCAGGGCGGAGACCGCCGCCCACAGGTCGGGTTCGCCCGCACCGGGAATGCCCAGGCGCGTGGGGGATTCGGGCAGCTCGTCGACCGGCAGCGCGGTGCGGTTCGCCGCGCGCACCACGTCGATCGCCTTGCGGTGCGCGATCGTCACCAGCCACGCCTCGACATTGGCGTCGGCGGGGAGATCGGGGTAGGCGCGCATCGCGGCGAGGAAGGTCTCCGACCACGCGTCCTCGGCGTCGTGGGCACCGAGGACGACGCGGCAGACCCGCAGCACGGTCGGTCCGTGCTGCTCGACGATCCGCTCGAACGGTGGCTTCATCGTCATCCCGGGGTCAGAACAGCCGGCCGGCGCTGACGGGGGCCGGTGCTTCGAGGTCGAGCAGTGCCCGTTTGCGTGGCAGCCCACCGGCGTACCCGGTCAGTGAGCCGTCGGCGCCGACCACGCGATGACACGGCACGAACACGCACAGCGGATTCGCGCCGACGGCCTGGCCGACGCGCTGGGCCAGGGCGCGGTCGCCGAGGCGCTCGGCGATGCGGCCGTAGGTGGAGGTCTCGCCGCGCGGAATCGCCGCGACGATCTCCCACACGGCACGCTGGAAGTCGTCGCCGCGCGCGGACAGCGGCAGGTCGAAGCTCAGGCGACGGCCCGCGAGGTACTCGCGCAGCTGACGGGCGGCCTCGGTGAGCAACGGGTCGGCGGGGGCCTCGGCGCCGAAGGTCTCGATGCCGGGTCGGCGGACGTGGTGACGGAAGTACAGTCCGGTGACGGCCGCGCCGGTCGCGACGAGGGTGATCGGTCCGAGATCGGTCTCGACCACGGTGTGGCGGATGCTCATCTGCGGTGTCCTTTCGTTGTCCTACCGAGAAGACGAACGGGGAACGCCAGACGTGAGATACGAAAATCGGGTGCCGCCGGTGCACGGCGGCACCCGGATCGATCAGCCGTAGTGGCAGACGTAGTGCACGGTGTCGACGACCTCGATGTCGAAGGAGCTGTCGCCCGGCACCTCGAAGGACTCGCCACCCCGGTAGGTGACCGCCTCGGTCGCCCCGGCCAGGGTCACCTTGGCCTCGCCCGCCACGAGTTCCATGCGCTCGGGCGCCGCGGTGCCGAAGGTCAGCGACGCGGGCTGGATGACGCCGACCGACTTCTTGGTGCCGTCGGGCAGCTCGAGGCTGTAGCTGACGCACTTTCCGTCGAAATAGACATTGGCCTGCTTGGTGACGGAGACGTTCTCGAACTTCGACATGGGTCCTTCCGGGGGGTGAGGGGACCCTTAGTCTACTGACGGGCCAGAGCTCACCGAGCCCTGGCCCGGCGCCGTCAGCTGCCGTAGCGGGCCAGCACGGAGCTGGCTTCCTGGGACGCGGTGCCCTCCTGCGCCAGGTGCGCCATGGCCTCGGGGATCTCGCGACCGTGATGGGCCATTGCCTGGGCGTAGAGGCGGCCGGCGCGGTAGGAGGAACGGACCAGCGGCCCGGCCATCACACCGGCGAAACCGAGTTCCTCGGCCACCTTGGAGTGCTCGACGAACTCCTCCGGCTTCACCCAGCGATCCACCGGATGGTGCCGCGGCGAGGGCCGCAGGTACTGGGTGATGGTGAGGATGTCGCAGCCCGCCTCGTGCAGGTCGCGCATCGCCTCGGTGACTTCCTCCGGGGTCTCGCCCATGCCGAGGATGAGGTTGGACTTGGTGACCAGACCGGCCTCGCGGGCCGCGGTGATCACCGCGAGGGAGCGCTCGTAGCGGAAGGCCGGACGGATGCGCTTGAAGATGCGCGGCACCGTCTCCAGGTTGTGCGCCAGCACCTCCGGGCGCGTCGAGAAGACCTCGGCCAGCTGATCGGGGTCGGCGTTGAAGTCGGGGATGAGCAGCTCGACGCCGGTGCCGGGGTTGAGTGCCTTGATGGCGCGCACGGTTTCGGCGTAAAGCCAGGCGCCGCCGTCGTCGAGGTCGTCGCGGGCGACGCCGGTGATCGTGGAGTAGCGCAGGCCCATGGCCTGGACGCTCTCCGCGACGCGGCGAGGCTCGTCGCGGTCGAGCGCGGCGGGCTTGCCGGTGTCGATCTGGCAGAAGTCGCATCGGCGCGTGCACTGCTCACCGCCGATGAGGAAGGTGGCCTCGCGGTCCTCCCAGCATTCGAAGATGTTGGGGCAGCCCGCTTCCTCGCAGACCGTGTGCAGGCCTTCGCGCTTCACCAGGCCCTTGAGCTCGGAGTACTCCGGGCCCATGGTGGCGCGGGTGCGGATCCACTTGGGTTTGCGCTCGATCGGGGTCTCCGCGTTGCGCGCTTCGATGCGCAGCAGCTTGCGTCCGGCGGGGGCAGAGGCGTCTACGGAGGTCACTGCACCGACTCTACGCTCGGGGCCGTCGCGTTCGCGGCGCTGGTGGTGCGATCAATGTCATGGGGCCGAACGGGAATTTCGCCGTTCAGTGCGGCAACGATCGCGGTGGCGACGAGCGGCTTGAGTTCGGCGACGGTGACCTCGCGGCCGAGTTCGCGGGTCAGGGTGGTGACCCCGGCGTCGCGGATGCCGCACGGCACGATCGCCTGGAAGCCGTCGAGCGCGGAGTTGCAGTTCAGCGAGATGCCGTGCAGGGCCACGCCGCGCTGCACGCGCACGCCGATCGCGGCGATCTTGCGTTCGGCCAGCCACTCGGTCGCCGGCAGCCACACACCCGAACGACCGTCGATGCGCCCGCACTCGATCCCGAGCCCCGACACCACCTGGATCAGCGCCTCCTCGAGCCGCCGCACGTACTGCACGACGTCGACCGGCTCGGCCAGGCGGATGATCGGATACCCGACCAGCTGACCGGGCCCGTGCCAGGTGATCTTGCCGCCGCGGTCGACCTGAACCACCGGGCTGCCGTCGATCGGCAGATCCTCGGCCTCGGTGCGGCGGCCCGCGGTGTACACCGAGGGGTGCTCGAGCAGCAGCAGCCTGTCGCTGCCTTCGCCTGCGGCACGCTCGTCGGCGATCTGCCGTTGCAGCTCCCAGGCGGCGTTGTATTCGATGAGTCCGAGATCCTCGACCACGATCGGGGTCGTATCGAATCGTGCGGACGCGGTGGGGCGCGTGTCGTTCACCACCCTGACGTTACGCCCACCGGCCTGCCCGGACACAAGCTGGTCAGACGTCGAGCGGGAAGTCGCGTTGCAGCAGCGTCAGGTCCATCCAGCGGCCGAATTTGTGGCCGACTTCAGGCAGTTGGCCGACGGTGCGGAAGCCGAAACGCTCGTGCAGCACGATCGACGGCGTGTTGCCGGATTCGATCGCGGCGATCATCGCGTGCACGCGCCGCGACTCGGTCGCCCGGTCGATGAGCGCGCCGAGCAAAGCGGTGGCCACGCCGCGCCGGTGGAAGCGGCTGTCGACGTAGACGGAGTTCTCGACGGTGAACCGGTAGCCGGTCTTGGGGCGCCACTGCCCGTAGGACGCGTAACCGGCGACCTCGCCGTCGATCTCGGCGACGATGATCGGCATGCCCGCGGCGGTGCGGTCGGCGAACCAGGCGAGGCGGTCGTCGAGGTCGACCTCGTCGGTGTCCCAGATCGCGGTGGACTCGGCGATATTGGTGTTGTGGATCGCCAGGACGGCGTCGAGGTCGGCCTTGTCGGCGTCGCGCAGCAGCATCAGCGGTCTCCGAACGCGGCGGTCAGGGCGGCGCCGATCGTGGGGTGCTGGAAGGTGTAGCCGGCCTGTTCGAGCGCGGCCGGAATCGCGCGGGGGCCGTGCAGGATCGCCTCGTCGGCGAACTCGCCGACGAGCGCGCGCAGGGCGAACCCGGGCACGATGAACGGCGCGGGCCGGTGCATCGCGCGGCCGAGCGCGCGATTGAATTCGGCATTGGTGACCGGTGCCGGGCCCGCGGCGTTGATCGGGCCGGACAGCTCGGGACGGGTGAGCGCGAAGACGATCGCGCCGATCTCGTCGTCGAGGGAGATCCACGGCATGTACTGGCGGCCGCTGCCGAGGCGACCGCCGAGGCCGAGCCAGTACAGCGGATGCAGACTGCTCAGCATGCCGCCGTTGCGGGCCAGCACCACCGCGCTGCGCACCAGGACGGTGCGCACGCCCGCGGCGCTCGCCGGTTCGGTCGCGGCCTCCCAGTCGCGGCACAGGGTCGCGAGGAAACCGGCTCCGGCGGGGGAGTTCTCGTCGACGACGGTGTCACCGGTGTCGCCGCCGTAGTAGTGCGCGCCGCTGGCGTTGACCAGCGTCGGCACTCCGGCGGCGGCGACCGCGGTGGACAGGACGTCGGTGGGGGTGATGCGGCTGTCGCGCAGTTCCTGCTTGTAGCCGCCGCTCCAGCGGCGGCCGCCGATGTTCGCGCCGCACAGGTTCACCGCGGCGTCGGCCCCGCGCAACGCCCGCTCGTCGAGCTGGGCGCGCGCGGGATCCCACGTGAATTCGTCCGGCGCCGCGGCCGCGCGGCGCACCAGTCGGGACACCTCGTGCCCGTCGCGGCGCAGTGCCGCGACGAGCGCCCGGCCGATCAGCCCGGACGAACCGGCGACCACCACCTTCATCTGTCGAATTCCCGGATCACAGACCGAGATCGGCCTCGAACGAGGCGTCCTCGAGACGGTGCTTGACGGTGGTCAGGAAGCGACCGGCGTCGGCGCCGTCGATGAGGCGGTGATCGTAGGTCAGCGGCAGGTACACCATCGAGCGCACGCCGATGGACTCGCCACCGGTCTCGTCGGTCACCACCACCGGGCGCTTGACGATCGCGCCGGTGCCGAGCATGGCCGCCTGCGGCGGAACCAGGATCGGGGTGTCGAACAGCGCGCCCTCGGAACCGATGTTGGTGATGGTGAAGGTGCCACCCGAGAGCTCGTCCGGCTTCAGGCCACCGGTGCGGGCGCGGTTGGCGATGTCGGCGATCGCGCGGGCCAGCCCGGCCAGCGACAGGTCGCTGGCGTTGTGGATGACCGGCGAGAGCAGACCCTGCTCGGTGTCGACCGCGATACCCAGGTGCACCGACGCGTGGTAGGTGATCTCCTTGGAATCCTCGTTGTAGGAGGCGTTCACGTTCGGGTGCACACCGAGGGCCTCGACGACGGCCTTGGCGAAGAACGGCAGGTACGTCAGGTTGACGCCCTCACGGCTCTTGAAGGAGGCCTTCGCGAGCTGCCGCAGATGCGCGATCTTGGTGACGTCGGCCTCGTGGACCTGGGTCAGCTGCGCGGTGGTCTGCAGCGATTCGCGCGTCTTGGTGGCCGTGATCTGCCGGATCCGGCTGGCCTTCTGCGTGGTGCCGACCAGGCCGGCCAGCTTCGGCGCGGCGGTCTGCTTGGCCGGGGCCGCGGCGGGCGCGGCAGCGGCGGCCGGAGCCGGGGCGGCGGGCGCCTTCTTGGCCTCGGCGGCGGCGAGCACGTCCTGCTTGCGGATGCGGCCGCCGACACCGGAACCGGTGAGGGTCGACAGGTCGACGTTGTTCTCGTCGGCCAGCTTGCGCACCAGCGGCGTCACGTACGGGGTGCTGCCGTTGCCGCCTGCGGCGGGCGCGGGGGCCGGAGCCTTCGCCGGCGCGGGGGCCGGGGCGGGCGTGGAAGCCGGAGCCGGAGCGGGCGCGGGAGCCGGGGCGGGCGCGGGCTTGGGAGCCTCGGCGGCCGGAGCGGGCGCCGGGGCGGGCTCGGGTTCCGGAGCGGGGGCGGGAGCCGGGGCGGGCGCCGACGCGGGCGCACCGCTGCCGATCACACCCAGCTGACCACCGACGGCGATGACATCGTCTTCCTGCGCCGAGATCTCGAGCAGCGTGCCCGCGACCGGCGAGGGGATCTCGGTGTCGACCTTGTCGGTGGACACCTCGAGCAGCGGCTCGTCGACGGCGACGGAGTCACCGACGGCCTTGAGCCAGCGGGTCACGGTGCCCTCGGTGACGGACTCGCCCAGCTCGGGCATCTTCACCGGGGTGCCGTCGGCGGCGGACGCGGCGGGCGCGGCGGCCGGAGCGGGCTCGGGTTCGGGGGCGGCGGCCGGGGCCTGCGCCGCGGGGGCGGGCTCGGGTTCCGGCGCCGGAGCGGGCTCGGCGGGCGCGGCGGCAGGGGCGGGCGCGGACGCGGCGGCCTCGCCGGGCTCGCTGATCACGCCGAGCTCACCGCCGACCTCGACGATGTCGTCTTCCTGGGCGACGATCTTCGACAGCACACCGGCCGTGGGCGACGGGATCTCGGTATCGACTTTGTCGGTGGAGACTTCGAGCAGCGGTTCGTCGACCTCGACCGTGTCTCCTTCCTGCTTCAGCCACCTGGTCACCGTTCCCTCGGTGACGCTCTCACCAAGAGCCGGCATCTGGACGGAGAAGGCCATGTTCTCTGACTCCTCGACTGTTCGACGGGTAATACAACAGTGCTTCGTTTCCGGCAGACACCCGTCGCGGGTCGCGGCGAGCATCCACCCCACCGGCCTCGGCGGGGCACCCGGGAATCGTTGGTTCTTGTTCCGGCAACCATCCTTGCACTCGCTCGCCGTCGCTGTGGCGCAGGGCGGCGATCCGGGCAGAGCTGGCACCATGGAATGTACGGCGGTGAGCAGATTTCCGCCGCAAAGCAGGAGGTTGTTACCGGTGGGTTTGCTGGATCGTTTCCGCGGTGGGCGCGGCCGGAGCAGGACAGTCGCGCGCGGTGAGGCGTCGGAGATCGCCGCGCTCGCCGAGTGGGCGCGCTCGCGGCGCGGCGTGGAAGCCTTCATCGAACCCAAGACGACTGTGACCGATGTCACAGCGGTGCTGGTCGCCGTGGACGGGGAATGGACCCGCCGGATCGTCGGTGAGCGTGGCGCGCGGCGACTCGCCGGTGCGCTGAAGATTCCCGTGTACGACGTGAACAAGACCGGCTACCCGCAGCGGATGCGCGACTACGATGCCCGCCGCCGCGTCGAGCAGCGGCGGGCCCGCGAGCAGGAGGGCTGACCTACTCCGCCCCGATCTCCTCGATCACGGTGATCAGGGTGCGCACCGGGACGCCGGTGCCGCCCTTGCCGATGTAGCCGAACGGGCCGCCGGTGTTGTAGGCCGGACCCGCCACGTCCAGGTGCGCCCACTGCACGCCCTCCGGCACGAACTCCTTGAGGAACAGCGCCGCCGAGAGCATGCCGCCCCAGCGGTGCGCGGCGACATTGGCCATGTCGGCGACCTTGGAGTTGAGGTCGGTGCGCAGCTCGGCGGGCAGCGGCATCGCCCAGCCGTTCTCGCCGACCGCGCGCGAGATGGCGGCGACCCGGTCACGGAATTCGTCGGTGCCCATCACGCCGGGCGTGCGGGTGCCGAGGGCTACCATCTGCGCGCCGGTGAGGGTGGCGACGTCGATCAGGTAGTCGGGCTCGTCCTCGGCGGCGCGCACGATCGCGTCGGCCAGGATGAGCCTGCCCTCGGCGTCGGTGTTGAGCACCTCGACGGTGGTGCCGCCGTACTGGGTGAGCACGTCGCCGGGACGCTGCGCGGTAGCCGAGGGCATGTTCTCGGCCATCGGGACGGTCGCGGTGACGGTGACCGGCAGCCCGAGGCGCGCGGCCAGCAGGGTGGTCGCGATGACCGCCGCGGCCCCGGCCATGTCGGAGGTCATGTTCTCCATGTTGGCCGCGGGCTTGATCGAGATGCCGCCGGTGTCGAAGGTGATGCCCTTGCCGACGAGCGCGATCTTCTTCGGCCCGCCCGCGTAGGTGATGCGCACCAGCCGCGGCGGCCGGGCCGAGCCCTGGCCGACGCCGACGATCCCGCCGTAACCGCCCGCGACGAGTGCGTTCTCGTCGAGCACCTCGACCTCGAGCCCGGCGGCCTCGGCGAGCAGGCGGGCGCGGTCGGCGAACTCGGCCGGGTACAGGGCGCTCGGCGGCGTGTTGACGAAATCGCGCGCGGTGGCGACGGCCTCGGCCACGAGCTGAGCCCTGAGCAGCTCCAGCACGCCGAACTCCGGCTCGGGAACCAGCAATTCGACGCGCAGCACCGGCTGCTCGTCCGGCTTCGGCGCGCTCTTGGCCGACTTGAACGTGGTGAAGGAGTAGGCACCCAGGTAGAAGCCCTCGGCCGCGGCCGACAGGTCGATGCCCGACAGCGTGGTCGCCACCAGTTCGGTGCCGCTGAGCGCGCGCCCGGCGACGCCGGCGCTGCGGCGCACCTGCTCGGCGTCGAGCTTGTCCGCCGCGCCGAGACCGACCGCGAGCACGCTGGTGACGTCGGCCAGCGCGGCGGGCGCGGGCACCCTGGTCAGTTCCTCGGGCTTGCCCTTCGCGCCGACCGCGCCGAGGGCGTCGAGCAGTTCCGCGCGGACCTCGGGGGTGAGCACGTCGCCGAACAGGTCGGCGGGGACGATGGCCGGGCCGTTCTCCGAGGAGGTCAACCCGATCACCAGCACGTCGGTGTCCGGGCTGATGGATTCGATACGTGCCAGTTCCGGTCCGAGTGAACGATCTGCAACAGCGGTCATTGCCCCAGGTTATTCGGTGCCGGTTCGATGCCGCACCGCGACGCCGTCGAGCAGCAGTCCGGCGCCGGCGGTGAGCAGTTCGCCGAACGGGAGTTGGGTGAGCGCCGCGCAGGCCCGTTCCAGTGAGTCGAACAGACGGGCCCGGTGGCGGTCGGCCTGGCTAACCTGGCACGAACGCTGTCCACCCGGAGGAGAGAACGATGATTCCGCACGTCTGGCGCGCCGGTCCCGCCGAACTCGAGAAGGTGACGGCGGCCTTCGCCGCGGGCAGTGCCGACGAGGTCGTGGCGACCTGGATCAAGGCGGGCGACCCGGCCGTCGAGGAGGCGTACCGGACCGTCCACGTCCCGCGGTTCGTCGCGAAGTCGATGGCCGAGGACGAGGTGTGGGTGGCGGGTACCGAGGACGAGGTCTGGGCGGTGTCGCTGTGGCAGCGGGCCACCTCCGCCGACCGGTTCCGCGCCGAGGCCGCGGAAGTGCGGGCGCTGGCCGAGACGGTGCCGGACAACGTCTCGGTGCGGCGGATGGCGGCGGTCTCGACCCTGGTCGCCGACGCGCATCCGCGCGAATTCCCGCACCACTACCTGCATGTGATCGTGACGGTGCCCGAGCATCGCGGGAAGGGCGCGGGCGGGGCGATCCTGGCGGAGCGGCTCGCGGGATTCGCGGCGGCGGGGGAGCCCGCGTTCCTGGAGGCCAGTACGGAACGCTCGTCGCGGCTCTACGCCCGGCGGGGGTTCGCCCGGACGGGCGAGCCGATCGTGCTGCCCGAGGACGGACCGACGCTGCTGCCCATGTGGTTCCGCGGCTGAGCCGGCAACCCGGCCCGGTCCGCGCGCCACCGGCATCGAACGAATCCGGCGCGGCGCGCGGCAATCTCGCCGCGAATACTGGCAATCACTGGACAATACTGGAACGCCTGAATACGCTCACGCTCGTGACGGAGTCGGCCGAGGAGCTGGAGACGCGCATCGCCGCGCTCCGGGCCGAGGTGCGCCGCGCCGCCGCGTCCGGTGACCGGGCCACCGCCCGGCAGTTGCGCACCCGACTGCGGCAGGCCGAATCCGCCTGGGACGCGGTGGTACTCGGCGCGGCCGCCGAACCCGGCGAACCCGAGCAGATCGACGCTCCCGCCGTGCCGGTCCGCGAGCACGTGCATCGGGCGCTCACCCTGCTGTCGGTGCCGTCCGCGCCGAAACTGGTGCTGGCCACCCACGACGCCTTCTTCTCCGGCGAACTCCAGCCCGCCCGGCTCACCAGCCTGCGCCGCGACGAGGAACGATCCTTCCGCTCCGCGCCCTACGCCCGGCCGTACTACCTGTGCGCCGCGCTCACCACCGACCTGCTGTCCCCGGCCAGGGGTGTGATGGCGGTGAGTTCGTGGCCGCTGGAACGCCGGATGGTCGGGCCGCTGAGTCCGCGCGTCGGCCTGCTGACCTCGGCCATCCGCCTGGCCGAACATCTTTCGGCCCATCCGGGCGATTCGGGCGGGCGGCTGCTCTGGCGGCTGGCCACCTCGATCCCCGGCGTGTCGGGCGGTCCGGACGCGCTCGATCCGGCGAAGGTGATCGAGGCCGCCCGCGGCGAGTTGGCGGTGCACGAGGACGAGGACGCGCGCGCCCGGCGTGCGGCCGCGCGCCGGGCGGCCGAACAACTGGCCGATCCGGCCGCGCAACTATTCGGTGTGCGGCTGGGGGTGGCCGACCGGCGACGAATCGAGGTGACATGAGGGAGCGGAGCGAACGCCCCACGAGCACGATCGCGGCACAGTTGGACCGGTTGCGCGGCGCCGCGCCGGCGACCAGGCACAACGCCCGCACGATCGCCGCGCTGACCGCGAATCCGGGGTGCGCGCGCCGCGCCCTGCTCGACGCGGCCGCGGTGGACAAGACGGTGATCGCCCAATCGCTGGGGTTCCCACCGCAATTCGGCCAGTCCCAGTTCGCGATCACCCGCGGCAACGCCTTCGAATCGATGGTGAAGGCCAACGGCTGCGCCGAACTGCTGGCCCTGCTGCGCGACACCCTCGGCCTCACGCTCCCCGAAGTCGCCTACCACGACCTGAATTCGGTGGGCGAGAACACCGGCAACGCCGTCCGCTACCAGCGCACGAAGCAACTGCTCGCGAGCAGCATCGCCGCAGGCGACGGCACCCTGTTCGACCATCCGATGCTGCGCCTCGACATCGCGGGCGCCACCGCGTATCTGGAGCCCGACGTGGTCGCGGTGCAGCTCGACGGCAAGTTCCACGTCGTGGAGATCAAGGCGTTCCCGGTGATCGACGGACAGGCCGACCCCGCGCAGGTGGCCGCCGCCGCGCGGCAGTCCGCGGTGTACGTGATCGCGCTGCGCGAGTTGATGACCGAGATCGGGGAGTCACCGGAGCTGGTCTCGCACAACACGATCCTGGTGTGCGCCAAGGACTTCACCAACCGGCCGACCGCCGAACTGGTCGACCTGCGCAAGCAGCTCGCGGTCGTTTCCCGGCAGCTGACCAGGCTCACGGCCATCCCGGATCTGCTCGAGGTCCTCCCGCCCGAGGCCACCTTCGCGCCCGGTGAGGATCTGGAGAAGACCATCGCCGCCATTCCGGCCAGGTACGCGCCCGAGTGCATGTCGAGCTGTGAGCTGGCCTTCGCCTGCCGCGACGAGGCGCGCACCTGCGGGTCGGTCGACGCGCTCGGCCGCGGCGTGTGCGACGAGTTCGGCGGCATAGACAACATCGACACCGTCCTCGGCCTCGCCGACGGCACCCTGGAACCGGGGCCGGAGCACGCCGACATCACTGCGATCCTGCGTACCGCGCATCGCTTGCGGCTGGAGATCGCCGGATGAGCGTGCTGTCGGCTCTCGCCAAGGCCGAGGCCGTCCGGTCCGGCCGCGCGCAGCCCACCGCGGCGGTGCGGCACACGCACCTCGCCGAGCGACCGCTGGTGGCGGTGCCGTTGCGGCTGGCGGGCGAGGCGGCGGCGCCGTTGGCCGTCATGATCGGCACGTCGGCCGGCGACCAGAACGTGCTGATCGTGCCGCAGCCGCGCGACCGGGTGCTGCGGCTGCGCTTCATCGAACAGCTCGCCGATGTGCTGCTGCCCTACGTGGCGTCGTTCCTGGCCGAGGCCGAGGAACTCACCAGCAAGTCCGGGGAGACCTACACCCGCTGCCTGGACGCGCCGCAGCTGTGGACGCCGAACCCCGGCGGCGTGAACTTCCTGAAGCTGCTCGGCCGGTCGGTGCGCTTCCACCGCACCGACGGCGACAACGCGGTGCCCGCGTCGATCCCGCTGCTCGGCCGCTGGCTCACCTGGTTCGGCGACCGCGCCGAACACCCCGGCTCCGCGGTGCTGCCCGCGATGACCACGGTCCTGGCCCAGCACTGGGCCTCGGGCCAATCCTCGCTGGAGGACGGCAATCTCGCCGCCCTGCTCGGCTGGATCGATCCCCCGCGCGGGCTCACCGGCGCCGAAGCCGCCGCGATCGCCGAGGACCCGCTGCAGACCCCACCCGCGGGCCCGGCCACCGATCCCGGCTTCGACAACGAGGAACTCGCGCCGCTGATCACCGCCTACAACACCGCCGCCGACGAGAACGCGAGATCGGTGGCCGCCGAACGGCTGGAGCGGTCGCTGCGCGGACAGCTCGAGCCCACCTGGCGCCTGATGTGGCGGGCGCTGGAGCTGCTGCGCGGCCTGCCCGCGGGCGCGAGCGTCGTGAACCGGTGGACCGACGATCGCGGCGCGTTCTCCTACTTCGCGGCCGAGGTGGCCGAGGGGGTGCCGCAGGCGCGGCGCGATCCGGCCGTGCGCGCGGTGCGCAAACTGCTGGAACGCGAGCGCGCGCTCGAGGCACTGCAGGCCCAGTGCGCCTTCGACGACCCGCTGCTCATGCTCGAGCACCGGGTCACCGGCGCCGCGTTCCGCGGGACGGTGACGCACAGCGAACCGGACCGCATCGACCGATCCGGGGCACGCCCGAAACTGCGGCCGCACATCCACATCCGCACCAGCGACCCGTTCACCGCCACGCTCGGCGAGGAACTGACCTGCGTGGAACGGCCCAAGCAGAGCGGGGTGGTCGTCGAGATCGAGGGCGACACCCTGGTTCTCGAACTCTCCGGCGGGATGGGCCGCAAGCTCGTCGCGGAGCCGGGCTCGGTGCCCGCAGCCGGGGAGGTGCTCGGCTTCGCCCGGTTCAAGCCGTCACCGTTCAACGGTCAGCTGAATCTGCCCGCGCGCGAGGACACCCCGTGGACACACGGCGGTCCGCCACCGGAGTGGACGCCGCCCACCGACGACGAGGGCGAGGAGCTGGAATGAGCGCCGCGGACGAGGCCGTCGCCGGCATTCTCACCGACCTGCGCGACGAGAGTCACCGCGCGCTGGTGGTGGATTCCCCGCCGGGAGCGGGCAAGTCGACGCTGGTGGTCCGCGCGGCCAGGCAACTCGCCGAGGACGGCGACCAGCGGATGATCGTCGCCCAGACCAACGAGCAGGTAGACGACCTCATCGACCGCCTCGCGGGCGCCGACCCCGGCCTGCGCATCGGGCGGCTCTCCAGCTCGATGTATGTGACCAGCGAGCGCGTCGACCGGCACGCGAACGTGCGCGTCGCGACCAAGCCCGGCGATCTCGCCGACCGCACGATCGTCATCGGGACCGCGGCCAAATGGGCCACCGTCACCGAGGGCAGCTGGTCGCACGCGATCATCGACGAGGCCTATCAGATGCGCTCGGACATGCTGTTGCGCATCGCGAATCGCTTCGATCGCGGCCTGTTCGTCGGTGATCCCGGGCAGCTCGATCCGTTCGCCACCGTCGAGACCGCGCGCTGGGCCGGGCTCACCTGGGACCCCACCATGAGTGCCGTCACCGTGATGCTGGCCAACAACGGCAACATCCCGATCCACCGGCTGCCGGTCTCCTGGCGGTTGCCCGCCACCGCGGCCCCGGTGGTCTCGAAGGCCTTCTATCCCTTCACCGGTTTCGAATCCGGTACCGGCTTCGGCGACCGGCGCCTGGACTTCGGCACCCGCGGCATGGGCGGACCGATCGACGCGGTGCTCGAACAGGCGGCCGAAACCGGCTGGGGCTGGTACGAATTGCCCGCCCGGCACACCCTGCGCACCGATCGCGAGGCGGTCGCCGCGCTCGCGTCGATCGCCGCCAGGCTGCTCGAACGGGGCGCCACCGCGCATTCGGAGTCGGGGAGTCATCCGGTCACCGCCGAGCGGATCGCGATCGGGACCGCGCACCGGGACCAGGCCGACGCGGTCCGCACCGCGTTGCGTGGCAGCGCCGCCGAGGCGGTCACCGTCGACACCGCCAATCGGTTGCAGGGCCGCGAATACGACGTCACCCTCGTGCTGCACCCGCTCTCGGGCCGCCGCGACGCCAGCGCGTTCCACCTCGAGGCGGGTCGGCTCTGCGTGCTCGCCTCCCGCCATCGCCACGCCTGCGTCCTCGTCGGCCGCGCCGGCATTCCCGAACTCCTCGACGCCCATCCCTCGGCCGAACCGGTCCACCTCGGTGTCCCGGTGAAATTCCCGGACGGGTGGGAAGCGAATCAGGCGGTGTTGAGTCATCTTTCGCACCATCGCGTGCGCGCGACGCCCTGAGTCCGTTCGCGCGAGCGGAAACGCGCGGGTCCGCGGTGCTCGCCGGCGTGTTCTCGATGGTCGCGCTGGGCTTTCGCGGCGCTCGTGCCGGGCCGGTTCCGCTCGGCATCGCGTAAGCTGCGAGTTTGCTTGACGCATCGGCCTTTTCGGTCTACCGCAAACCGCGCGCGGCGACGGCCGGTCGGTTACTCTCTCCGCGAAAGACAAGCGTGCCGAATCGTCGGTTTCGCCCGACGCGGGCACGCGGCGGAGCGCTGGGGCGGCTCCGGGAGCGGAAAGATTCGGTGTGAAGGTCTGGCGTAGCGCGCACGGGGTTCGTGGCAGGGTCGGCGTGCGGATCCGCCTGTTGTCGATCGTGGTGATCTCCAGTGTGATTCTGCTGGTCACCGGGGGTGGCACGGCGGTGTACCTGGTGAACTCCGCGCAGAAGTCCACCGACTGGGCGGAGCTGGCCAGCAGTACCACCGGACCGGCCATTCTCATGGTGTCGGCCTTCCAGGAGGAACGCAGGCTCTCGCTGCTGCGCCTGGCCGGTGATCCGCCCGCCGCGGCCGCCCTCGTCACCGCGCGGCAGCGGTCCGACGAGGCGCTGGCGGCCGTGATGGCCAAGGGCGACGCCGCCCGCGAGCTCAATCCCGACGGCTCCCGCGAGGACATCGAGGGCTACAACAAGCTGTTCGCGATGGTGCCCACCGTGCGCGGTGGCGTGGACACCCGGCAGATCCCCTCCGCCGACGTGTTCACCTTCTTCACCCAGGTGATCGGCACGATCATCGCCGCCTCGGTGCTGGCGGCGCGGGTGGCGCCGGACGCGAAGATCGGCATCGAGCTCGGCCACGGCGTCGAGCCGCTGCGGGCGGCCGAGGCGCTCTCGCAGGCCGACACCCTGGGCTCGGTGGCCCTGACCAACGGCCGGATCTCCACCGCCGAACTGCTCGACTTCGGCCGCCGGGTCGGCGAGTTCCGGAGCCAGGTGACCTACTCCGGTGCCGTGTTGAAGGGCGCCCGGCTCGCCCAGCTCGGCGCCGTCACCGGCAGCCCGGACTGGCAGCAGGTGACGGCCATGCAGGACGCGCTGCTGGCGCGCGGCGCGGTCAACGACAACCGCCGCGACGACGAGCTCCCGCTGAGCATGGCCGGCTGGCAGGACGCCTCCCGCCACGTCAATCGCTCGCTGCAGCAGCTGTGGCAGGACCAGAGCGGCGACGCCCACGTGATCGCCAGGGCGCAGGGCAGCACCGACACCCGCAACGCGCTGCTCGGTGGCGCGCTGGTCGCGCTGCTCGCGGTGGGCGCCTTCCTGGTCGCGCTCGTGCTGGCCAACCGGTTCATCGCCCGCATGCAGCGGTTGCGCCACGACACCCTCGAACTCGCCGACGAGCGGATGCCGGAGCTGATGAAACGGCTCGCGGCGGGGGAGACGGTCGATCCGAAGGCGGAGACCTCCCGGCTCGACTTCGGCTCCGACGAACTGGGCCAGGTCGCGGCCGCCTTCAACCGCGCGCACTTGGCGGCGGTGTCGGCGGCGGTCGCCGAGGCGCGGACCAGGGCGGGCATCAACACGGTGTTCCTCAACATCGCCCACCGCAGCCAGGTGGTGGTGCACCGGCAGCTGGCCCTGCTCGACCGGGCCGAACGCGACGAGGCCAACGCCGATCAGCTCGAACTGCTGTTCCAGCTCGACCATCTCGCCACCCGCACCCGCCGCAACGCCGAGAACCTCATCATCCTCGGCGGTGAACAGCCCGGCAGGCGCTGGCGCAACCCGGTCGCACTGATCGACCTGGTGCGCGGCGCGGTCGCGGAGAGCATGGACTACACCAGGATCCAGACCAAGGAACTGCCCGAGGTCCGCATCGCCAGCCACGCCGTCGCCGACGTGATCCACCTGCTCGCCGAGCTGATGGACAACGCGACGGCGTTCTCGCCGCCGGAAGCGCAGGTGCTGGTGTCCGGCGTCGTCGTCGGGCGCGGTATCGCGGTGGAGGTCACCGACCAGGGCCTCGGCATGGCCGAAGGCGAACTCGCCGAACGCAACGCGATGCTGGCCGACCCGCCCGAGTTCAGTGTGGCCACGCTGCAGGGCAATTCCCGGCTCGGCCTGTTCGTCGTCGCGAAACTGGCGAGCAGGCACAACATCTCGGTCCGGCTGTCGGAATCGGTCTACGGCGGCATCCGCGCGGTGGTGCTGATCCCGTCCGCGCTGGCCGAGGCCGCCGACCAGTCCTCGCCGATCTCCGGGCAGTTCCCGGCCGTCCTCCCGCGCGCATGAGCGACGAGCGCGAACACTGGTACGAGGAGGACGCGGGCCCGATCGTGCGCCTGTACGCCGTGACCCGCGGGCGCGGCCGGACCCAGCGGCCCGAACTCGACCTCACCACATTGCTGGTCGACGCGGGCGCGGGCACGCGGCTGCGGCGGACCGACCCGGAGTACGCGGCCATCGTCGAGCTGTGCCGGACGCCGATGGCGGTGGCCGAGGTGTCGGCGCACCTGGGCCTGCCGCTGAACCTGGCCAAGGTGCTCATCGGCGACCTGCTCGACGAGGGCAGGCTGGTCGCCCGCGCGCCGCAGCACACCGCGGCCGGTCACGCCGACCTCGATGTGCTGCGGGCGGTGCTGGCGGGAATCCGCCGGGTCGACAGCTAGGCGAGCCGCGCGGCCAGCCGCTTGGCGTTCATGTAGCCGATCGCCTCGATGGTCACCATCGGGTTCACGCCCGGCGCGGTCGGGAAGCTGGACCCGTCGGCGACGACGATGTTGTCCACCTCCCAGGTGGCGCCGTCCGGGTTGGTCGCCGACAGGTCGGCGGTGCCGCCCATCCGGGCCGAGCCCATGATGTGCAGGGCGCCCAGCGAGCACCGGCCGGGACCGTAGCCTGCCTTCTTGCAGGCGGCGTCGAACTCCGCGAGGGAGCCGCGCACGCCGGGCTCGAACGAGATGCCGGCCTGGTGACCGGAGTAGATCCGTTGCGCGCCGGCGGCTTCGAGCACCGAGGCGGCGCCGACGATGCCGGTGTGCAGGTGGCCCGCGTCGTAGTCGGAGAGCCGGTACTTGACCACCGCTTCGCCGCTGCCGTCGACCGAGACGGTGCCCGGGTCACGGTCGCGGGTGATCACGCCGATGGAGTTGGTGCGCGCGAAATCGAGCATGGCCGCGCGATGATCGGCCGCGCCCCGCCAGCTCATGAAGCCGGTCGCCAGCCCGGGATGGATCGGGCCGGTCTCGTAGATGACGCCGTAGCCGTTGCCGTCGAGGTCGGCGTGGTGCCTGCTGATCCTGCCCTGCAGGGCGCCCTCCCACGGCCGGATCTCCTCCTCGAACACGCCGAACACCGCGGCCGCCGGATGCAGGCGCAGGTACCGGCCGATGTTCTTGTTGCGCAGGCCCGAGCGCAGCAGCAGTGCCGGTGTCTGGATCGCGCCCGCGGCCACGACCACCGCCCGCGCGCGCACGGTGATCTCCACGCCGTCGCCGGTGCGCGCGGTCACCGATTCGGCGGTGCCGCCGCGCACCGTGATGGTGCGGACGTCGGCGTCGA
This sequence comes from Nocardia sp. NPDC050717, assembly GCF_040654275.1. Taxonomy (NCBI): domain Bacteria; kingdom Bacillati; phylum Actinomycetota; class Actinomycetes; order Mycobacteriales; family Nocardiaceae; genus Nocardia; species Nocardia sp. NPDC050717. The sequence goes on along the minus strand of NZ_JBFAHR010000014.1, from coordinate 118,700 downwards.
CGACCAGGCGGGCGCCGTGGGCGGCGGCGTCGTGCAGCCAGGTCTTGGTCACCGACTGCTTGGCGCCGAGCCGGCAACCGTATCCGCACCGGCCGCATTCGACCGCGGCGTCGCAGGCGTCGCCGACATTGCGCGGCAGGGTGTCGACATCCCAGCCCAGCGCCTTCGCGCCGCGTTCGAGGATGCCGTCGCGCGCGGACAGGGGCGACCTGTTCCCCGTGACGCCGATGCGGCGCTGCACGGTGTCGAGGGCGTCGCCGAACTCGTCGTCGGCGAACTGGGGGACACCCGATTCGGCCCACTCCTTGCGCACACCCTCGGGGGTGGGCAACGACGTGCTCCAGTTGACGACGGTGCCGCCGCCGAGGCAGGAACCGGCGACCAGCGTGATCTGCCCCTCCGCCGAGGACGGGGGACCGGGGGCGTACAGGCTGGTGAGCGCGTCGAGCTCACCGTTGCCGAAGTCCTTGTCGTCGTAGTAGTTTCCGCGTTCGAGGACCACCACGTCGAGACCGGCCTCGGCCAGCACCGCCGCCGCGACACCGCCGCCCGCGCCCGAGCCGACCACGACGACATCGCAGTCCAGCGTCGTCGTCTCGGTGAACCGCTGCGGGGTGAGACCCGGCGCGGGCGCGTTCGCGACCGGACCCGTCGGAGCCGGGTAGCCGATCCGCTCCCACAGCGGATTCGTGCCGGTGGGACCGGGGGTGACGTTGTAGGCCAGCAGCGACGCCTGCTTCAGCGCCTGGAACACGGCCCTGGCCGGCGCGAGGCCGGAATCGCCGAGGCGAAGCAGCGCGGCCTCGCGCCGCTCCTGCGACAGCGAGGAGAACCGGCGGAATCCGCTGCCGGTGAGCAGACCGAAGGCGCGGGAATCCCACAGTCCCAACATCATCGCGAGTTGTTTCTTGTCGGCCTCGCGGGGATTGCGGCCCAGGATCCGGAAGATCGTGTCGACCGCGCCCAACTCCGTCGCCGCGGGTAGCCCGAACTCGTCGCCCGGCAGGAATGTGTCACAGATCGAACCCAGCGCTGCCCGCTGTTCGGTTGTCGGCTCCATGCGGAAACCACCCCTTCTCACTCTGGGGTGAGTTCTATCACGCGCGCTGCGACGGCGCTGGGTGTCAACGGGTTTCGGGCCGGGCGGTGGTGCACCCGGCCCGAAACCGGTCAGTCGCGGCCGGTGGCGGCGGTGAACTGCAGGGTCTTGCGCGCCGGAACCGTCAGCTCGACATCGGCCGCGGAGATCGAACGCGCCGCCGTCGCGCTGCGATAGGCGATCAGGCGGTAGCGGCCGGGCTGCAGACCGCGGAAGCTGGCCTGGCCGTCGGCGCCGGTGGACAGGTGCCGGTGGATGGTGTCGCCGCAGACGTCGTCGCCGGTGAGCACGACCTTGCCGCCCGCGATCGGGGTGCGGGAATCCGACTCGATCAGGACGGCGTCGATCTGGCCGGTCGCGGAGGCGTCGGGGGCACCCAGGTATAGATCGTCGTGTCGCGATTGTCTGGCTTCGCACGGTGAGGTCTGCTCGACCGTGTCCGCGCCGCCGGGATGGGCCGCCGCCGCACCCACCGCCGCCGCGGTGAACGCGGCCGTGGCCACTGCGATCATCAAGCTCCGGGTAACGCCGCTACCTGGCATTTCGCCGCTTTCCTCCGTTTTCCTGGGTGACTTCGGGGGCACGCACGGATGTTCCTGAGGTATGGCTCGCGCGGCGAGCTTACTGGCGGGAATTTCACGCTCGTCAGGGGAGTTCCACAGAGGCGGTTGTGGCCGATCTGTGCGACCGTGGAAGCTCTACGAAGGAGGACGCGTGACTGAGACCCGCAAGGCGATTCTGGCCGGTGGCTGCTTCTGGGGCATGCAGGACCTGATCCGCCGACAGCCCGGAGTGCTCTCCACCCGGGTCGGCTACACCGGCGGAAGCAACGACCACCCCACCTATCGGAACCATCCCGGCCACGCCGAGGCAGTCGAGATCGAATACGACCCGGCGCGGACCGACTACCGGGCCCTGCTCGAGTTCCTGTTCCAGATCCACGACCCCACCACCAAGGATCGCCAGGGCAACGACATCGGCTCCAGCTACCGCTCGGCGATCTTCTACCTTGACGACGAGCAGCGCCAGGTCGCCCTGGACACCATCGCCGACGTCGACGCCTCGGGCCTGTGGCCCGGCAAGGTCGTCACCGAGGTGACCCCGGCGAGCACGTTCTGGGACGCCGAACCCGAGCACCAGGACTACCTGCTGCGCTACCCCGACGGCTACACCTGCCACTTCCCCCGCCCCGGGTGGAAGCTGCCCAAGCGGGCCGACGCCAAGTAGCCCGGGCGAACCGACCCCCGAACCGGGCGGCCGTCGTCATCGATGGCCGCCCGGTTCCGCTCTGTCCTGGGAAAAGGCGGTACGCCGATATGAAATGATCAGGACATCGGCGTGACCGTGGCGCCGGATCGGAAGACTCATATATCGGCGGCTCCGGCCGTCGCACAAGGTGAGGGGATGCGATTCGGATGACGTATGGACAGCAGCAACCCGGATATCCACCGGCGGGTCCGAAACTCGGTGTCGGCGACGCCATCGGATACGGGTGGGAGAAATTCAAGAACAACGCGGTGGTGTGGATCGCCATCATGCTGATCGCCTTCCTGATCCAGGTGGCGATCAACTTCCTGTTCGGGCTCGGCAACTCGACCGACACCGACTACGACGGTGGCATCAGCATCGGGTTCGGGATCTGGCAGTTCATCGGCACCGTCGTGAGCGCCGTGGTCGGCTACCTGATCTCGGCGGCTTTCGTTCGCGGGGCGCTGCACGAAACCGACGGGCGCAAACCGGGATTCGGTGACTTCTTCCAGTTCACGAATGTCGGCGCGGTGATCCTGGCGGGCATTCTGGTCGGTCTGGCGACCGGTATCGGTTTCGTCCTGTGCATTCTGCCGGGCATTGTCGTCGCGTTCTTCACGTGGTGGACGATGCAATTCGTGATCGATCGCGATCAGGACGCGATCACCGCCATCAAATCCAGCTTCTCGGCGATCTCCGGTAATGCCGGACCGTTGCTGCTGCTGGCGCTGGCACTGTTCGGCATCAATATCGTCGGCGCGCTGCTGTGCGGCCTCGGCCTGCTGGTGTCGGTGCCGTTGACGATCATCGCCTCCACCTACGCCTATCGGGTGGTGACCGGCGGGCCGGTGGCCGGGGCGGCGAGTGCGCCGGAACCGGGATATCCGCAGTACGGCGGGCCCGCGGGCGGATTCGAGCAGCCGGGGTATCCGGGACAGCAGGGTTACCCCGGGCAGCAGGGGTACCCGGGTCAGCAGGGATATCCGGGGCAGACCGGTGAGCCGGGGTATCCGGGTCAGCAGGGGTACCCGGGTCAGTCCGGTTACCCGGGGCAGCAGGGATATCCGGGACAGCCGGGCTACGGTGGCGAGCCGGGCTACGGTGGCCAGGGAACCGGTGGCGCCGGCTCCGGCAGTCCCGACCAGCCGCCGAGCGGCGGTACGCCGCGGGATCCCGGCAGCGGGCCCGATCTGGGGAAGCCGGGCAACGGGCCGAACGACATCGAACGCTGACCGCGTTCGGCGAGGGGCGTGCGAGGAATCGCACGCCCCTCTGTCGTGCTACTCGCAGCCGATCCCGTTACCGTCGCGGTCGAGACCGTACTCGTCGGGGCCGATCACCCGCACGCGGCCGGTGTAGACGGGGCCGTTGCCGGAGCCGCCCTCGCAGTCGACGTCGCTGACGATGGGCAGGCAGGGAGTGTAGGACCGGTGGCAGTTGCCCTCCGCCTGCGCGGTGGCGACGGTGGGCGTCGCGATCGCGAAGGCGAAGGCCGCGACGGCGGCCGATCCGAGGGTGACGGCGAATTTCATGGTGCTCCGTTCAGTTGTACAGCGGCGCACAGCTTTTCACGGCTGGGCGATTTGCCGGAAATCTGCTTGTCGGTACCTGCCGGTAGCATTAGGGACATCCGGAAGGGGAGGTCCGATGCGGGAGACGCGGCGGGGACGATCGTGGTGGACGCGCGGCGCGGTGATCGCGCTCGCGGTGGTGCTGGTGGTGGTGTCGCCGGTGGCTCTGGCGGCGATCTATCTGCTGGCCCAGAACGTCGGCGAGCAGTCGGAGCAGGCGCGGACACGGGGCAAGGACGCGTTCTGGCTCGGGCACGCCTGGGTGGACGGCCGCAGGACCGACGCCGATGTCGATCGGTTGGCGACATCGCTGGCGGGCACGGGAATCCGGGATCTGTACGTGCACACCGGACCGCTGGAGCATGACGGCAGCCTGCGCGACGATTTGGCGCCCCGCGCGCAGTGGTTCGTCGACGCCGTGCACGCGAAGTTGTCCGGCGTTCGCGTGCAGTCGTGGCTCGGCGACATCCTGCGACCCGAATTCGACGGCCTCGACGTGGAATCGGGGGTCTCCCGGGAGCGCGTGGTCGCCTCCGCGCGGCGGGTGCTGGCCTACGGCTTCGACGGCGTGCACTACGACCTGGAACCGGTACGGTCGGGCTCGCCGGGATTCCTGGCCCTGCTCGACGCGACGCGGGCGGTGACGTCGGCGGCGGGCGTGCCACTGTCGGTGTCCGCGCCGGTCATCGATCCGCTGCCGGGCCTGCACTCGGTGGGGATCGCGGTCGCCGATCACGGAAAGTGGTGGAGCCAGGGCTATTTCGCGGAGGTCGCGCGGCGCGCCGATCAGGTGGCGGTGATGTCCTACGACACCGCGATGCCGACGAAAGCGCTCTACAGCGGATATGTGGCACAGCAGACCGCGCTCGCGGCGGAGGTGACACCGCGCGAGGTCGACCTGCTGATGGGCGCTCCCGCGTTCTGGGCCGACGATCCCGGCCATCACGGCGCGGCCGAAACCGTGGCCGCCGCGGTCCGCGGCATTCGGCTCGGACTGTCCAGGACCGAGGTGGACCGCGCGAACTTCGGCGTGGCCCTGTACGTGGATTTCGCCGCCACACCGCGTGATTGGGCGGACTACCGGCGCGACTGGTGCCGATTACCGAGCTGACCGGCGGGCCTCACGCCGCGGTGCGGATGAGCCAGGGATGGCCCGGGTGGACTTTCGCCAGCCAGGCCGTCAGCCGGGCGCGCCGATCCTCGGACAGCAGCGGCAGGGCCCGGCGGAAGTCCGCCTCGTCCTTGGGGCGGTTGGCCTTCGCCTTGAACAGCAACACCACTTCCGGGATGAGATAGGGGATTCCGGATCCGGTGGTGCGGATCAGGTCGGCGTAGGGCAGCGTGATCGAGGGATCGCGACGGCAGATCCAGGTGTCCCCGTCATGCGGCTCGCGGAACACATCGAGGTGGAAGGCGCCGGTGAACGGGTCCCGCAACCAGGTCTGGTGCAGGTCGAGCCGGTCGATGGCCCTGGCGTAGGGATACAGGTGGCCGTCGCCGACGATGTCCCATTCGTACTCGGGGAACGCGGCCGCGATGTCGGTGAAAGACGCTCGGGGAACGGCGATCTCGACGTCGAAGTGCGCGCGCGAGATGCCGCCGGCGAACAGGTCGATGGCCCAGCCGCCCGCCACCGCCCACGGTGCCGGGCAGGACGCGAGGCGAGCGGCCACGACGCTCGGGGTCCACGGGTCCCAGCGGCGGTCGGTTTCGGATTCGGTGATCGGACGTGCGCCGTCCGGTGAGCTCATGACTCCATCATGTCCGCGGGCGCCGCTCGCGCAAGGCGATGGTGACCGATGGTGATCGAGGTGAGACGGGTTCGTGAGGATTCAGCGGCGCCGGTCGGTGAGCCAGGCCAGCGGGCGGCGATGATGCGGACGGGCGCGGTTCTCCCAGCGCGGGTTGCTCTCGTCGCGCCGGTACACCGGGACGCGCCCGGCGACGAGGAACCGCAGATCCCGTGCGGCGCCGAGGACTTCACCGTCGGCGGCCACCCTGACCGGGTTGTGCAGGGCGACCGAGAGCTCGCGCATCTGACGCTCGCCGTAGACCCGGCTGTGCCCGATGGCGGCCAGCATGAGCGCGATGACGGCACGGGTGCGGGACCAGCGCACATCGGCGCGCAGCCAGCGGACATCGAGCAGACCCTCGTCCAGCCGGGAACGGAACGCGGGCACCGCGCCGTGCGGGTGATACGGCCCGTTGCCGATGAACAGGAACCACAGGTCGTGCCAACGTTCGTCGATCCGGATGCGGATCGGCTCGGCCCGGCGCAGGGTGACGATCAGCGCGGCGGCGAAGGCGGGCCACTTGCCCCAGCGGTCCTCCCACCGCTCGCGCAGCCGGACCAGATCCGGGTAGGCGCCGATGCTGGCGGTGTTGATGAGGTGGTGGGTCCGCGGGCCGTCGGAGGTCTCGAATTCCACTGCGGCGATGTCGACTTCGACCGCCTCGCCTGCACCGGTCGCGTCGGCCACCTCACGCAGGTCGTACACGCCGAGATCGCGGGCGAAGTGGTTCAGGGTGCCCGCCGGGACCACGACCAAGGGCAGGTCGTTGCGCAGCGCCACGGCGGCGGCCGCGGCGATGGTGCCGTCCCCGCCCGCCGCGCCGACCGCGACGATGGTGGGGTCGAGCGCCTCCTGGAGCTGCTCGGCGGCGTCACGGCCGGGTGCGGTGTGCAGCAGCGTCGCTGCGGGCAGCGCTTCGGCGATGTCGGGGGTGGGGTCGTAGTTCGCGTCCCCGGATCGCGGATTGATCAGCAGGAGCAGGCCTTTGCCGTCGACGAGGGCGGGCACGTCGCGGACCGGGTGCGCCTCGGCCTCGTCGGATTCGCGGATCGGCCACCAGCGGCGGGTGGCCAGCGCGACGCCGGTGCCGACGGCGGCGCCGACCAGGACGTCGGAGGGCCAGTGCGCACCGGTGTGGATCCGCGAATAGGCCACCGCGGCGGCCACGGGCGCGACGGCCAGTGCCGTGCGCGGGCTCTCCAGGGCGACGGCGGTGGCGAAGGCCGCGGCGTTGGCGCTGTGGCCGGACGGAAACGACGACGACACCGGCGCGTCGACGAGGCGGCGACCGTGCGGCATGAGTTCGGCGGGTGGGCGCCGTCGCGGGAACAGCGACTTGAGCACGAGATTCACGGTGAAGCTGGTGCCCGCCAGCGCGATGACGCCGCGCAGCGCCGCCCGCCGCGGCGGGCCCGGCTTGGCGGCCAGCGCGGCGGCCGTCGCCAGCCACAGGCCGCCGGTGTTCGCCGATTTCGTCAATCGCAGCATGCCGCGATCGGCCACGGACTCCGGGATCCGGGACACCACCCGGCTGGCCGTCTCGTCGATCCGGGCGACCCTGTGGAACCTGCGGCGGCGGGGCAATGCACTCACACACAAAACACTACCGCCGTTGTCCGTGAGCATCTTTCGCACGCGGGACCGACTCCGGCGGCGCCGGTGTGGTCGAGTGCCCCGCCGCCCGTCGGATTACGGGGTGGCGCCGACCGGGATCTGCGGCGGGTTGCAGTCCGCGGTGGGGGTCTCGCCCGACAGTGACTGGAGGATGCAGCCGAGGTTGATCGATGACGAGCCGGTGTCGGCATGGGCGGCGGGGCTGACGACGAGCAGGGGAGCGGCGACGAGGAGCGCGCCGAGGCAGAGATTACGAATGTTCACCCGGCTACTCTCGCAGCGAAGATCATCGGAGGGAAGTGTGCGACGGCCCCCCAATTGCTGGGGCTGGTGGCCGACCGGCCGTGGCGGTCTCCGCCCCGGGCTCGGAGGGTGTACACGGCGCGGGGCGCGCCCGATAAGCTCTGGGCCCATGACCGACAACGCGCTGCTCGAGGGCCCCATCCACGCTGTTCACGTCGAACTCGGCGCCACCTTCGCGCCGTTCGGCGGGTGGGAGATGCCCGTGCAGTACGGCGGCACCGTCGGCGAGCACACCGCCGTGCGCACCACCGTCGGCCTGTTCGACGTGAGCCACCTCGGCAAGGCGACCGTCGCGGGCCCCGGCGCCGCCGCGTTCGTGAACTCGGCGCTCACCAACGACCTCGCGCGGATCCGGCCGGGCAAGGCCCAGTACACCCTGTGCTGCGCCGCCGACGGCGGGGTGATCGACGACCTGATCGCCTACTACGTCAGCGACGACGAGGTGTTCCTCGTCCCCAACGCCGCCAACACCGCGGCCGTGGTCGCGGCACTGCGCGCGGTGGCCCCCGCGGGCGTCACCGTCACCGACGAGCACCGCGAGTACGCCGTGTTCGCGGTGCAGGGTCCCCGGTCGACCGAGGTGCTCGCCGCGCTCGGCCTGCCCACCGACATGGAGTACATGGCCTACGCCGACGCCGAATGGGACGGCCGCCCCGTGCGGGTGTGCCGGACCGGCTACACCGGCGAGCACGGCTACGAGCTGCTCCCGCGCTGGGCCGACGCGGAACCGGTCTTCCGCGCCCTGGTCGCGCAGGTGGAGGCGGCCGGTGGCCAGGCGGCCGGGCTGGGCGCCCGCGACACCCTGCGGACCGAGATGGGCTACCCCCTGCACGGCCACGAACTCTCCCTCGACATCACCCCCAACCAGGCCCGCACCGGCTGGGCGGTCGGCTGGAAGAAGCCGGAGTTCTGGGGCAAGGCGGCGCTCGAGCAGGAGAAGACCGACGGGCCGCGCCGCACGCTGCTGGGCCTGAAGGCGCTCGACCGCGGTGTGCTGCGGCAGGGCCAGACCGTGCTGCGTGACGGCGAGCCGGTGGGTGAGACCACCTCCGGCACGTTCTCCCCGTCGCTGAAGGTCGGCATCGCGCTGGCCCTGCTCGACACCGGAGCGAAGCTCGAGCCCGGCGACGAGGTGGAGGTCGACGTGCGCGGCCGCCGGCTGCGCTGCGAGGTCGTCAAGCCGCCGTTCGTCGACACCAAGACCAAGTAGTTTCGCGCAATGGATAGGATCGCATCATGACAGTCGCTGCACAGTTCACTCGTATTCCGCACCCGGCGCCCACCTCGGCCGAGCAGCGGGAACAGGTACTGGCGGCTCCCGGTTTCGGCCGGTTCTTCACCGACCACATGGTGTCGATCGACTACACCGACGGCGCGTGGGGCAATGCCAGGGTCGAGCCGTACGGCCCGCTGTCGATGGACCCGGCCACCATGGTGTTCCACTACGGTCAGGCGATCTTCGAGGGGCTCAAGGCCTACCGGCAGCCCGACGGCACCGTCGCCACCTTCCGGATCGACGCCAACGCCGCGCGGTTCCGCCGCTCCGCGGCGCGGATGGCGATGGCCGAGCTGCCGGAGGAACTGTTCGTCGAGTCCGTGCGCCAGCTGCTGGAGGTCGACAGCGACTGGGTGCCCGCCGCCGGTGGCGAGGATTCGCTGTACCTGCGGCCGTTCATGTTCTCGACCGAGGCCGGGCTCGGCGTGAAGCCCGCCGCGTCCTACAAGTACCTGCTGCTGGCCTCGCCCGCCGGTGCGTACTTCCCGCGCGGCGTGAAGCCGGTGCGGGTGTGGCTGTCCACCGAGTACGTGCGGGCCGCGCCCGGCGGCACCGGCGAGGCCAAGGTGGCGGGCAACTACGCGGCCTCGCTGCTCGCCCAGGCGCAGGCCACCGAGAAGGGCTGCGACCAGGTCGTCTGGCTGGATGCCTGCGAGCGCCGCTACGTCGAGGAGATGGGCACGAACAACCTGTTCTTCGTCTTCGGCAAGGGCTCCGAGGCCCGGCTGGTGACCCCGGAGCTGTCCGGCTCGCTGCTGCCCGGCATCACCCGCGACTCGCTGCTCACCCTGGCCGCCGATTCGGGTTACCCGGTCGAGGAGCGCAAGGTCACGGTGGAGGAGTGGCGCAAGGGCGCCGAATCCGGCGAGATCAGTGAGGTCTTCGCGTGCGGTACCGCCGCGGTGATCACCCCGGTCGGCTGGGTGCGCTCGGCCGAGGGCGAATTCAGCATCGGTGGCGGCGAGCCCGGCGAGGTGACGATGGCGCTGCGCGACACCCTCACCGGCATCCAGCGCGGCACCTTCGCCGACACCCACGATTGGATGCGGGTGCTGGACTGAGCGCCGGCTCGCTCGAAGAGGCCCGCCGCTGACGTGGCGGGCCTCGACTAGGCCGGGCGGGTGCTCAGCCCGGCATCAACGCCTGCCACTGCTGCAGGGTCTGCGGGCGGAGCACGTAGTTGTTCTCGCGGACCGAAGACAGTGCGGCACTGGGCTGTTCGGAATACCAGTGGCCCGGGTACACGACCGGGTTGCCGTCGAGCGCGGCCAGATTGCGCAGGCTGCGGAACATCTCGTCGGAATCGCCGCCGGGGAAATCGGTGCGGCCGCAGCCGTCGACGAACAGGGTGTCGCCGGAGATGAGGCGCCCGTCGAACAGGAAGCACTGGCTGCCCGGCGTGTGGCCGGGGGTGTGCAGGAGCTCGATCTCCAGCGCGCCGACCTTCACCTTGTCGCCGTTGTCGTGGCCGGTCAGTTCGCTGGGCGCGATCCCCGTGGTCTGGGCGACCCAGTCCAGTTCCTGCTTGTTCACGTGCACCGGGACGCTGGTCTTCTCCAGCAGTTCGCGCACGCCGCCGAGGGTGAAGCCGAGCATGGTGCCGCCGACGTGGTCGGGGTGGTGGTGGGTGGCGAGCACGCCGGTGACGGTCATTCCGTCGGCCGCGGCCACGTCGACCAGGTCCGAGGCCTTGTACGCGGGATCGACCAGCACGGTCTCGCCGGTATGTCGGTCGCCGATGAGATACGCGAAATTGCGCATCTGCGTGGCGATCGGATCGCCGACGGCGTAATCCCGGCCGGACAACAGCTGGCGGAAGTAGAGGCGCTCGGAAGACATGTCATCACCTTATTGCCACCGGTGTGCTGGGGGCGCACCCGAGTACCGATGAGTGAGGTGGTCTGTGGGAGCACACAACCACCGAACCCGCGAAATTATGACTAGTGCGGGTTTCACATTTGTGCGGGTTGGCTACCCTGTGAGCGAGAATCCTACGGCCGCAAGTGAAACCGTGATCTCCACGACGGCGCCGAGCACATCGCCGGACAGGCCGTCGAAGCGCCGCACGCAATGCCGGACGATCAGCGCGCAGAGCGCGAGCACCGCCAGGACGACGGCCGGGCCGAGCCAGAAGTTGCCCGGCACCGCGAACACCGCCGCGAGCACGGCCAGGACCGGCCACCCCACCACCGCGCCCGGCGACTGGGTCCCCGCCACCAGCGTGCCGAACCCGGAATCGGGCGCGGCCGCAAGCCCGCGACGGCACGCCGGGACGACGGCGACCCGGCCCAGCGTTACGGCCAGTCCGAGCGCGAACCAGTGGCCCTCGTCGGCGAGGGCGGCGAAGGCCACGGCCTGGACCGCGATGGCGAAGATCAGCGCCGCCACCCCGAACGGACCGGCGCCGCCGGACTTCATGATCTGCCGGGCCCGCTCCGGCGGCCCGTAGCTGCCGAGCCCGTCGACCGTGTCGGCCAGGCCGTCCAGGTGCATGCCCCTGGTCAGCAGTCCGAGGGCCCCGACGGTGAGCAGTCCCGCCAGCAGGGTGGTGAGTCCGGCCGTCACCGACAGCCACATCGCCGCCGTCGCGAGCCCGCCCAGCACGAGCCCGACCAGCGGCGCGAGCGCGATGGCCTGCCCGGCCGCGTGGCGATCCACCGCGGCCGGTCCGGTGATCGGCAGGACGGTGAGCCAGGAGAAGGTCAAGCACACCGCGTTCAGGACAGCCTGCGGCCGGGCCCACGCCCCGGGGCGGTTCACTTGACCAGGTCGACGGCGTCCGGCTCGTCGGCGGTGCTCACGCCCGCGTCGGCGAAGGTCGACATCTCCGCGAGCGTGGCGACAGCGGCGCGCAGGATCGGCAGGGCGGTGAGGGCGCCGGAGCCTTCGCCGAGGCGCATCTCCATGTCGATCAGCGGTTCCAGGCGCAGATGCTTCAGGGCCAGGTCGTGGGCCGGTTCGGTGGAGCGGTGGCCCGCCAGCCACCAGGCCTTCGCGCCCGCGGCGAGGTCCTCGGCGACCAGGGCGGCGGCCGTGACGACGACACCGTCGAGGATCACCGGGGTGCGCCGGGTCGCGGCCTGGGCCAGGAAGCCGGTCATGGCGGCGAAGTCGGCGCCGCCCGCGACCCGCAGCAGGTCGACCGGATCCTTGGCGACGGGGCGGGCACGGCGCATGGCGTCGCGGATGGCGGCGACCTTGCGGATCCAGCCCGCGTCGTCGACGCCGGTGCCGCGGCCGACGGCGGCGACCGGCTCGGTGCCGGTGAGGGTGGCGATCAGGACGGTGGCGGGCGTGGTGTTGCCGATGCCCATGTCGCCGGCGATGAGCAGGTCGGCGCCCGCGTCGATCTCCTCGTCGGCGAGCGCGCGGCCCGCGGCGAGCGCGGCGGCGACCTCGTCCTCGGTGAGCGCGTCCTCGCGGTCGATCGCGCCGCTGCTCCGGCGCACCTTGTGCTGGGCGACGGACGGATCGGTGTCGCCGTCGACGGCGATGTCGGCGACCCGCACGCTCGCCCCGGCCACCGCGGCCAGCGCGTTCACCGCGGCGCCCCCGGCCAGGAAGTTCGCCACCATCTGGCCGGTGACCTCGCTCGGATACGCCGAGACGCCGTGCTTCGCGACGCCGTGATCACCGGCGAAGAGCACCACGCGGGCCCGCGCGAACTGCCGGGGCGGGCACACGCCCTGGCAGGCCGCGACCCAGTTGCCGAGCGTCTCGAGCGTGCCCAGCGACCCGGCCGGTTTCGTGAGCTGGGTCTGGCGCTGCTCGGCCGCCGCGCGCACCTGCGCGTCCGGGGCCGGAACCGGCCCGAATCCGTGAGTCACTTGCGAAGCCTTTCGACAGTGGTGCCGTGTGTCGGATACCGCTCATCTTGCCCGGATCTCGGGCCGCCGCGCCGACCGGCCCGGCTCGCACGGGCGAGGGCCGATGTAGGGCCGTGGCCGTGGCGCAGGTTCGCGCGGACAGCGCTGATCCGGGTGCGCGAGGCCGTCGGCCGCGCGATCGCCGCCCGGGTCACTTCAGCCGCACCGGCAGGCCGGCGACGACCAGGTAGGCCGCGTCGCACACCTGGGCCAGCCGCTGATTGAGCGCGCCGATCTCGTCGCGGAACAACCGGCCCGAGCGGGTCGCCGGGATGACGCCCATCCCCACCTCGGGCGAGACGATCACGAGCGGATGCCGGTAGTTCTCGACCGCCGCGACGAGCGCGTCGCAATCCGGCGTCACGGTGCCGCGCGGCGCGTCCCACGCTTCGCGCGCGTCGAGGCGGGCGGTGAGCCAGGTGCCGATGTCGTCGAGCAGGGTCGCCGGTGCCGGCTCGGTGAGAACCGTTGCGGGCTCGGCGTTCTCGACGGTCGACCAGTGCGCGGGCCGCCGCTCCCGATGTCCCGCGATCCGCGCGGCGAAGTCGCGATCGGCCGGGTCGAGCACCGCGGTCGCCAGGTAGCGGACCGTCGGCGCCTCGGCGACCAGCCCCTCGGCGAACGCCGACTTCCCCGACCGCGCACCGCCGAGAACCAGGGTGCGGGTGGGGGAGTCGCTGAGCGGCATTCCAGCACGGTAGCAAGCACCGCGCCGAGCCCGCTCAGGCGGACAGCGCGGCCAGGATCATGGGGCGGGCGGTGCTGAGGGACTGCTGCCAGTACGGCCAGGTGTGGGTCCCGTTCAGGATGTCGACGCGGGCCGAGATGCCCAGCGCGGTCACCCGGTCGCGGAAGATGCCGGCCGCGGTGGCGCTGGTCGCTTCCAGACCCATCGCGTTGATCGTGTTGCCGATGCCGTTGGCCAGGTCGAGCGGGCCGGGCAGGCCGTTGCCGGTGCTGACGTAGATCGGCAGCCCGCGCAGCCGTTCGGCCTGGACGGTGGCGTCGTTGCGCGCCCACGCGGGATCGCCGACCGGGCCCCACATGTCGTCGACGTTGAAGTTGCCCTCGTCGATCATGGCCGCGCGCATGGCCTGGTTCCACAGGGGATAGGTCGGGTTCACGAACCCGGAGAACGAGCCGGCGAAGCGGAACTGGTCGCGGTGGTGGGCGGCAAGGACCAGCGCGGCGTTACCGCCCATGGACGCCCCGACGATGGCGTTGTTCGTGCGCGAGACGCCGTACCCGGCCAGGAAGTCGGGCAGCTCGCGGGTGAGGAAGGTTTCCCACTTGTAGGTCGTGGCTTGCCGATTGGTGCTGCTCGGCCGGTACCAGTCGGTGTAGAAGCTGGAGTGGCCGCCGACGGGGAACACCAGCGTCACGTCGTCGTCGGCGAATTGGCGCAGCGCGTCGGTGTCGGTGGTCCACTGGCTGTGATCGCCGGGCGCGCGCAAACCGTCGAGCAGATACAGCGCCGCGCCACCGCCGCGCTTGGCCCACTGCACCTGCACCTTGATCGGGCCCATGCCCGACGGCACCCACAGTTCCTCGAAACCGCCTGCGGGAGTGCGCATCGCGGGCACCGCCGCCGCCGTCCCGGCCACCGTGGCGGTGCAGACCACCACCGCGGCGGTAGCCGTGGTGAGAGCCTTCATCAGCCGTCGAACATTTCCCCGCCTGGCACGCAACACCCGGTCAGCTCACCAAGCGCCGAGGTCACGGTCAAGCCGACCATGAGGGTCGACAGTCCCGGAGGTGGGGAACTGTGCTGTTCACCAATGGTTTTCGCGCTCTCGGGAAAATTTCAGCTCGCGCGGTCCGGCGCGCCGAATCGGCGCCGGTACTCGGTGGGCGCGATGCCGACCTGGCGCTGGAAGTGGTGGCGCAGCAGCGCGCCGGAGCCGAAGCCGGATCGGTCCGCGATGCGCTCGAGCGACATGTCGGTGGTCTCGAGCAATTGCTTGGCGAACAACACCCGCTGCGTCGTGAGCCACTTGACCGGGGTGGTCCCGGTCTCGGCGGCGAACCGGCGGGCGAAGGTGCGGGTCGACATGCTCGACCGGGCCGCGAGCTCGTCGACGGTGTGCGGGTGGGCCAGATTCTCGGTGAGCCAGCTCAGCGTGCTCGACAGGCCCTCGGAGCGGCACTCCGGGACGGGCTGCTCGATGAACTGGCGCTGGCCGCCGTCGCGCTGCGGCGGCACCACCATGCGCCGGGCGATCCCGTTCGCGGCCGCCGAGCCGATCTCGCGGCGCACCAGATGCAGGCAGGCGTCGATGCCCGCCGCGGTGCCCGCGCTGGTGATCAGGGTGCCCTCGTCGACGAACAGGACGTCGGGGTCGACGGTCGCGTCCGGGTAGCGCGCGGCGAGCGCGTCGACATAGCGCCAGTGGGTGGTGCACTTGCGCCCGTCCAGCAGCCCGGCCTCACCGGCGAGGAAGGCGCCGGAGCAGACCGTGAGCACGATCGCGCCCGCGTCGGCGGCCGCGCGGACCGCCTCGACGACTCCGGGCTGATAGCTGTGGCCCTGGGCGAACGGGAAGGCGGGAATCGCGACGAGATCGGCGTGGACCAGCTCGTCGAGACCGTATTCCGGGGTCACCGTCACGCCGGGGCTGGTCGAGCGCAGCGGCTTGCCCGGTTCGGCGCCGCAGACCCGGAAGTCGAAGCCGGGCAACCCGTCGGCGGTGCGGTCGAGCCCGAAAACCTCGCAGACCACGCCGAATTCGAACATGGCGAGTTTGTCGTTGAGGACGACGGCGACACGCGAGAGCATCAACCCATGCTACGTGGCCGAATATTTACGCACAATGACAGTGCTGCCACTTTCGGCTGAAAACTGATGAGCGCAAAATTTCTGCCATGGTTACTTTCTTGCTCGTCCTCGCCGCCATCGTCGTCCTCGCCCTGGTCATCGGGCACGGCACCGCGGGCTCGACCGGGGTCGTCGACCGCGACGCCCAGCGGATCGATGCCGAACTCGCCGCCATCGCCGGGTACGCCGCCAACATCCGTCCCGGCCTGCACTGAAACCCGAATGCCGTCCCACCCGGCGGGTGGAACGGCATTCGGCGTGTGCGTGGCGCTAGACGGCGTCGCCGGGGCCGACCCGCGGCTTGGGGGCGCGCATCTTGCGGATCTGCGAAGCGCGCACGAAGGCGTACCAGCCCAGCTTGAAGCCGGTGTCGGTGGTGTCGGGGAAGCGCTCGATCACCCGGTTGTTCACGATCTTGCCGAGCACGAAGCCCTCGATGATCATGAACACCATCATCACCAGCATGGCCAGCGTGACGATGGTCTGCAGGCCCGGCGCGACGAACATCGACAGGATCAGCACCAGCGCCATCGGCATGAACAGGCCGACCAGGTTGCGGCGGGCGTCCACCAGATCGCGCACGTAGGCGCGAACCGGGCCCTGATCGCGGGGCAGCAGGTACTTGTCCTCGCCGGCCAGCATCCTGGCCCGGCGGTCCTGCACGGCGGCGCGGCGATCGGCGGCGGCGGCCTTGCGGTCCTCCCTGGTGCCCTTCGTGGCCTTGCGGCGCGCGCGGGCCTCCTTGGCGGTCAGCGGGGCCGGGGCGACCGGGCCGCGGCGTTTGCCTTCGGCGTCACGCCTTTTCGGGGTCGGTCGACCCTTGCCCGGCGTGGTGGAAGCGGGTGCGCTGGCGGTCTGTTCGACGTCCGGCACCGAGGGGTCGACGGACTCGTCGATGGTGCTGGACTCGTCGCGACGGAACAATTTCACGTTCACCAGGCTATTCGATCGGGTCGGCCGGGGGGAAATGCGGTCGGTGCACCGGTGCGGCCGGTCTCACCCGGGCGACCGGTGAGAGCTGGGTCACCGGGCGACGGGGCGTAGTGTGGGGCGCACCACCGAGGTCGTGTCCACGCTGCGTGCCAGGGGTGGCAAAATAGGAATAGCAGCGGCCGCGACGGAGTTGGAATGAGTCGTGCGCTGTGCACCTGAGGTCCGTTCGACGGACTGACCGACTTAGGAGTGTCCATGACTGTGCAGAACGAGACCGCCACCGAGACCCACGGTGCGACGCTGACCGACGCTGCCGCCGCCAAGGCGAAGGCGCTGCTCGACCAGGAAGGTCGCGACGACCTCGCCCTGCGGATCGCCGTGCAGCCGGGTGGGTGTGCCGGTCTGCGCTACCAGCTCTTCTTCGACGATCGCGTCCTCGACGGTGACATCGTCGTGGAGTTCTCCGGTGTGAAGCTGGCCGTCGACCGCATGAGCGCCCCCTACATCCAGGGCGCCTCGATCGACTTCGTCGACACCATCGAGAAGCAGGGCTTCACCATCGACAACCCCAACGCCACCGGCTCCTGCGCCTGCGGCGACTCGTTCAACTGAGGCACGACAGGTTGCGCTGAGGTGAACCACTGGGGGTAGCAGCTTGCTACCGTTGAAGTCCGGGATCGGCTGATCCCGGACTTCTCTTGTTTCCGCGCCTAGTGTCGAAGGGGCCTCGCCTCGTGTCTGTTGCTGTGTCCGCGTCCATTGCCACCGACCATCTCATGCGATTTCCCGGGAAGTTCGCCGATGCGCTGCTTGCCGATCAGCTCGACCATGTGTCCCTGAGTTTCCTCGTCGACGATCTGCAGATCCGGCGCGGTGGCGTGGCGGGCAACATCGCCTACGCGATGGGTCTGTTGAAGCAGCGGCCGCTGCTGGTCGGCGCGGTGGGCGCCGACTTCACCGAATACCGGCAGTGGCTGGAGAGCAACGGGGTCGACTGCTCGGCGGTGCACGTGTCGAGCACCGCGCACACCGCGCGGTTCGTCTGCACCACCGACGAGACGATGGCGCAGATCGCCTCGTTCTACCCGGGCGCGATGAGCGAGGCGCGCGATATCGACATCGCCGCCGTCGCCGCCGCGCACGAGGTCGACCTGGTGCTGGTCGGCGCGAACGATCCCGAGGCGATGATCGCGCACACCCGCCAGGCCAAGGCCGAGGGCATCGCCTACGCCGCCGACCCGTCCCAGCAGCTGGCCCGCCTCGACGGTGAGCAGGCGGCCGAGCTGGTCGACGGCGCCGCCTACCTGTTCACCAACAAGTACGAGTGGGCCCTGCTGCTGCAGAAGACCGGCCTGAGCGAGGCCGAGATCGCCGCCAAGGTCGGCATCCGGGTGACCACGCTCGGCGGCGAGGGCGTGCTCGTCGTCGACGCCGAGGGCAACGAGGTCCGGGTCGGCGTGGTTCCCGAGGTGGCCAAGGTCGACCCCACCGGTGTCGGCGACGGCTTCCGCGCCGGCTTCCTCACCGCCCACCGGGCCGGTCTGAGCATCGAGCGCGCCGCCCAGCTCGGCTCCCTGATCGCGGTGCTGATCCTGGAGACCACCGGCACCCAGGAGTGGACCCTCGACACCCAGGACGCCATGACCCGCCTCACCAAGGCCTACGGCGCCGAGGCCGCCGACGAGCTGGCTCCGCTGCTCTGAGCCGAAACGCGAACGCCCCCTGGATCTTCCGATCCAGGGGGCGTTCGTCGTCGATCAGAGCGACACAGGGTACGCGGGCTCCTGGATCTCGGGCTTGATGCGGTCCTCGACGAAGATGCCGTGCCAGACCATGAAGACCAGCAGGGTCCACAGGCGGCGGCTGTGGTCGGACAGGCCGGTCTTGTGGTCACGCAGCATCTGCAGGACCGCGGCCTTGTCGATGAGGTGGTCGGTCTGGGACTCGGCGATCTGGGTCTCGGCCCAGTCGTAGAGTTCGGTGCCGCGCAGCCAGTGCCGCAGGGGGACGGGGAAGCCGAGCTTGGCGCGGTTGAGGACGTGGTCGGGAACGATCCCGTCCAGCGCCTGGCGCAGCGCGTACTTCGAGGTCTCCTTGGTGATCTTCTGGTCGTAGGGCAGGCCCTGGGCCACCCGCATGACCTCGTTGTCCAGGAATGGCACGCGCAGTTCGAGGGAGTTGGCCATGGTCATCTTGTCGGCCTTGACCAGGATGTCGCCGCGCAGCCAGGTGAACAGGTCCAGGTGCTGCATGCGCGCCACCGGGTCCCAGCCCGCGGACTGGGCGTAGATCGGGGCGGTGACGTCCTGGTGGGTCCACTCGGGCCGGAACTCGCGCAGCACCGAGCGCAGCTGCGCGTCGTTGAAGCTGCGGGCATTGCCGTAGTAGCGGTCCTCGAGGGTGAGCGAGCCGCGCTGCAGCAGCGACTTGCCACGCTTCCCGTCGGGGATCCGGTCGCCGAGCTTGCCGACGAGCTTGCGCAGCCCGGCGGGCAGGTACTCGAAGGGCTTGAGCGACAACGGCTCCCGGTAGATGGTGTAGCCGCCGAAGAGCTCGTCGGCGCCCTCGCCGGAGAGCACCACCTTGACGTGCTTGCGGGCCTCCTTGGCCACGAAGTACAGCGGCACCAGGGCCGGGTCGGCCACCGGATCGTCGAGGTACCAGACGATCTCGGGGATGGCGGCGGCGAACTCCGCGGGGGAGACCACCTTGACGATGTGGCGCGCGCCGATCAGCTCGGCGCTCTCGGCGGCCACGTCGACCTCGGAGTAGCCCTCGCGCTCGAACCCGGTGGTGAAGGTGATCAGCTTCGGGTTGTGCCGCATGGCCAGCGCCGCGATGGCGGTGGAGTCGATGCCGCCGGACAGGAACGAGCCGACGGTGACATCGGCGCGCATGTGCTTGGCGACCGAGTCCTCGAGCGCGGCCGCGATCTCGGCGTAGCGGGCCTGCGCGGCGCCCTCGGCGAACGGGCGCACCCGGAAGTCGGGGCGGAAGTACCGGGTGGCCTGCGGCGCCTGGCCCACCTTCACCGTGGCGTAGGTGCCGGACTCGAGGCGGCGGATGTTCTTGTGCAGCGACTCGGGCTCGGGCACGTACTGCAGCACCGTGTAGTGCTCGAGGGCGCGCGGGTCCAGGTCGTCGGCGACGCCGAGCGGGCTGAGCAGTTCCAGCACGCTCTTCTTCTCGCTGGCGAAGGCGGTGCCGCCGGGGCCGGTCGCGTAGAACAGCGGCTTGATGCCGAACGGGTCGCGCGCCAGGAACAGCTCCTGGGTCTCGGTGTCCCAGATCGCGAAGGCGAACATGCCGCGCAGCTTGCGCACGGCCTCGGGGCCCCAGAAGTGGAAGGCGGCCACGATGGACTCGCCGTCGCCGTCGGTGGCGAAGATCTTGCCCTCGGGGAACTCGGCGCCGTGCTCGGCGGCCAGCTGCTCGCGCAGTTCCAGGTAGTTGTAGATCTCGCCGTTGAAGGTCATGGCGTAGCGCTGCGGGTTGTCGGCGGGGCCCCACCGCAGCGGCTGGTGCGAGTGCTCGATGTCGATGATCGACAGGCGGTTGAAGCCGAAGATCATGTGCTCGTCGTGCCAGGTGCCCTTCTCGTCGGGCCCACGGTGCCGCTGGCAGTGCAGCGCGTCGTACACCTGATCGACCACCTGGGTCGTCGCCGGATCAGCTGTCAGGAATCCGAGCAGTCCGCACACGGTGTCGGCAACCTTCTCTCGTTCGGTGGACGCGCCGGTGAGGGCGACCATGGGTCGCTGGACGTGCTCGACGCGTGGGCTTGAATGCACTCAACAATGTTGAACGCGGTGAACTCTACCGAGTATGCGCCCACGGCGCCCAGACGAGCGGATCGGTGCCGCTCGAACGGTCTCAGCGGTTCGTCGCATGCGGCGGTCCGAACCGTCGCATGCGACGAACCGCAGGTCGCGGAGTTTCGTTCGGCCCACGCGGAGTGTCGAATACGACCCCGCGACAAGTCGGCGCCCGCTTTGGTCTACGCTGCGTAGTACTCAGGTCCTTCTCAGGTGTGCAGGCCTCACAGCGGCAATACTCGAGGGCGGCCTGAAACGTGCTTGAAAACGGTGTCGGAACGGGCGGATCGCGGCCCGGACGACGCAATGTGTCGGAATGTGTAGCGACCAGGAAGGCGTGAGCGTGGCGCACAAGGCGAGCGAAGAGATCGGGGCACGACCCGTTCGGGGTCGGCAGGGCCGCATCCTTCGACGGGCCGGGCTGGCGGTGTCCTTGGGGATCACTGCCGTCCTGGTCTCGGGCTGCTCGATCGACAATGTTTGGCTGCGGTTCGGCTGGCCCTCGGGCATCACGCCGCAGGCCACCCGGATGCGGGAGCTGTGGACCTGGTCCGTGCTGGCCGCGCTCGCCATGGGCGTGCTGGTCTGGGGTCTGACTTTCTGGACCGTCATCATGCACCGCAAGCGCAAGAACTCCCCGGAGTTCCCGCGCCAGACGGGCTACAACGTGTCGCTGGAGCTGACCTACACGGCGATCCCGTTCGTCATCATCGCGGTGCTGTTCTACTTCACCGTGGTCGTGCAGAACTACGTGCACGAGAAGACCGACAACCCGGATGTCACCGTCGACGTGACGGCCTTCCAGTGGAACTGGAAGTTCGGCTACCGCAACGTGAACAACGTCGGTGGGCTCACCTGGAACGGCATCGACACCGAGCGTGAGGCGGCCGCCCAGGAACAGCTCGACGAGTACGCCGAGCGCAAGAACGAAGAGGGCCACCCGCAGCCGGGTCCGGTGCACGGCAAGCCCGCCAACGACATCCTCTCGTACCTGCACTACGACAAGGTCGAGACCATCGGCTCCAGCACCGAGATCCCGGTCCTGGTGCTGCCGACCGGCAAGCGCATCGAGTTCCAGCTCGCCGCCGCCGACGTGATCCACGCCTTCTGGGTGCCGGAGTTCATGTTCAAGCGCGACGTGATGCCGAACCCGAAGGAAAACCAGTCCGACAACGTCTTCCAGATCTCCGAAATCGAGAAGGAAGGCGCGTTCGTCGGCCGCTGCGCCGAGATGTGCGGCACCTACCACTCGATGATGAACTTCGAGGTCCGCGCGGTCTCGCCGGAGAAGTACGCCAAGTACATGCAGGCGCGCATCGACGGCAAGACCAACGGCGAGGCGCTCGAGTCGATCGGCGAGTCGCCGGTGGCCACCTCCACGTACCCCTTCAACACCAAGCGTGACATCAAGAGCGCTTCGGTGAACGAGAGCAAGTGAGGATTCTGATATGAGGATCGAAGCGCGGATCTTCGAACTGCTCACGGCGTTCTTCATCCTGGTGGGCATCGTCTACGGCTTCTTCACCGCGCAGTCGCGTACCGGCATCGAGTGGGCGGGCACCACCGCGATCGTGCTGACCGCGGGCCTGTCGCTGATCATCGGCACCTACTTCCGGTTCGTCGCGCGCCGCATCGACCTGCGGCCCGAGGACTACGAGGAGGCCGAGATCGTGGACGGCGCAGGCGACCTGGGCTTCTTCTCGCCCGGTAGCTTCTGGCCCATCCTGCTGGCCGCCGCCGGTTCGGTGACCGCGCTCGGCCTGGCGTTCTTCCAGTTCTGGCTGATCGGCCTCGGCGTGGCGCTCGTGCTCGCCGCCGCCGCCGGCCTGGTCTTCGAGTACTACCTCGGCGCCGAGAAGCACTGAGACAACACGAAATCGCCGCACCCTCTCGACCGAGTGGGTGCGGCGATTTCGTCGTTCACGGGGTCAGTGGGCGAACACCAGTCCTTCCTCCTCCGGCCCCTCGACCTTGGGTGCCGACAGCTGCACGATCCGGCGGGGCAGCGCCACCGCGACCGCCGCACCGATCACCGCCGTCGCGGCGCCGATCAGGAACGCGATCGTGAAGCCGCGGTCGAGATAGAACACCGCGCCCTGGGTCATCTCCGGCGGGATCGGGGCGATGTAGGAGTTGTTCATGACCGTGAACGCGATGACCGGCAGGATCGCCGGGAACACGCTCTGCGAGACGCCGACCAGGCTCGCGGTGGTGGCCTGCAGCTGCGGCGGGACGGCCTCGATCAGCAGGTTCGGGATCGCGGCGTAGGCCATGCCCATGCCGGTACCGAAGACGCCCGCGAAGACGATCAGCAGCGGCTTGCTGTCGTGGGTGAAGGCGGTCAGCGTGAAGCCGAGGGCCATCAGGAGCATGCCGATGGTCATCAGAACGCGCGGGCGGACATCGCCGCGCCCGACCAGCAGACCCACCGCGACACCGCCGACCACGACCATCAGGCCCACCGGCGCCTGGAAGATCGCGAAACCCTCCGCGCTGACGCCGAACCCGTAGCCGAGACCGAGCACGTCCGGGGTCATGGCCAGCATGGGCAGCAGGATGGTGAACAGTCCGCTGGCGCCGTAGCAGAGCCCGGCCCCGATCGTGGTGAGCAGCACCGAACGGCGGCCGAGCACCTCGAGGTCGATCAGCGGTTCGCGGATCATCCGCGCCGTCACCAGCCACGCCACCAGCAGCGCCACACCGCCGGCCAGGTAGGCCAGGGTCGACCCGTCACGCCAGCCCCACGTCGGCCCGAAGCTGACCGCGATGAGGATGCCCGCGATGCCGCCGCCGAGCAGCAGCGCGCCGAGCGGATCGATCCGGGAGCGCAGGCGCACCGGCGATTCGGCGGTGGTGAAGAAGATCAGCACGCCCAGCACGGCGAGGCCGATGACGAAGAACCAGAAGATGCTGCGGAACCCGTGGTTGTCGATCAGCCAGCCGGTGAGGAACGGCGCGGGAATCGCGATCAGGCCCATGCCGCTGGTCGCGATGCTGACCGCCAGCGCGATCGTCTTCGCCGGGAACACGTCCCGGATCAGCGAGTAGCTCAGGAACAGGCAGGGAATGAGCAACCCGGTGAGCGCGCGGCCCGCGATCAGGACCGCGTAGCTGCCCGCGAGCGCGGACAGCAACGAGCCCGCCGCCGCCACGGCCACACACCCCAGCAGCGCCTTGCGCTTGCCGTACATGTCGGCCAGCTTGCCGATCAGTGGCGCGGTGACCGCGCCCACGAGCAGGAACGAGGTCAGCAGCCAGGCACCCTGGGTGGTCTGGTAGTGCGCGGCGATCGACGGCAGCGCGGTCGAGATCATCATGTAGCTCACCGCGAGCATCTCCAGCAGGAGCACGATCGAGGCGAGCGACAAGATCAACCGTGGTGTCCAGCGGGTCGGTGCGGGGTGGGATGCGACCATCGGAGGTCCTTTCAGAGGTCCCGCATTCGAAGGAGTACCGAATGCGTAACCGGCATCACACTTTCTCCCGGCCCGTCTCACTGCGAGAAATCCCGGCCACCGGGAGACGGAAATGGTGGACGTGCGGATCGGCGGCCTCGAAACCAGTGCTGAGCTGCGTGTACACCGTGTATCACATCTCGCGAACACGTGCAGGCGGAGTGCAACGTCGCTCGCGCAGACGACCTCGGAGATAGCCGAGCGTCGCCGCGATCAGCGCGGGCGGCCACAGCAGTACGGCCAGGTAGGCGGCGGTGCACACGGCGTTGCCCAGCGAGGCGGGCGCACCGTCGAACGGATTCACCCAGGACCAGCGCCACATGCTCATGGCGCACAGAGCGAGCAGGATCGCGGCGCCGCCGAACGCGAGCCCGCCGACCAGTGCCGCGGGCGCGCGCCTGCCGGCGAGCAGCGGGACCCAGTGCGGTACCCGGTCGCCATCGGGGCGGACCATGCGCACCGCCAGGAGGGCGGCGCCCAGTTGCAGGGCGGCGAGGGTCAGCACGTAGCTCGATCCTGGGCCGGGAATCTGCTGCTCGGCTCGCCACTGCGCGGGCGTGCCCAGATCCCAGCCGAGGCCGAGCAGCACCCGCCACAGCACGGTCGGCGCTGCGGCGGCGACACACAGCCATGCGGCGGCGGTCGCCCAGTTCGGTAGGGTGTCTTGTTTTAGAATCCGCTTTCTAGAACGCATATTCTAAAACTAGGGCTAGACTGCTGCAGTGGCAAGACCGCAGAAATATACGCTCGACGAGCTGCTCGACGCGGCCGCTGCCGCGGTGCTCGAGCACGGCCTCGAGGCGACCCTGAGTCAGGTGTCCGCCCGGATCGGCGTGCCGACCGGCTCGATATACCACCGGTTCGCCTCGCGTGAGCACCTGATGATCGCGTTGTGGTTGCGCTCGATCCGCCGGTTCCACGAGGGGTTTCTGGCCGCGGCACTGGAACCCGACGCGCGGACGGCGGTGCGCGACTGTGCCGTGCACATCCCCAGGTTCTGCCGGGAGCATCCCGCCGACGCGCGCGCGATGATGCTGTACCGACACGCCGAACTGCGCACCACGGCGCCGCCGGAGCTGCGAACGGAGGTCGAGGCGGTGAACGAACGGGTGTGGGCGGCGCTGTTGGAGCTGCGTCTTCGGCGCTTCGGCGAGGGCCGGGTCGCCGAGCGCGAGACACTCGTGCGAGCCGCTGTCGTCCAAGGGCCGTATGGGCTGGTCCGGCCACATGTCGGTGGGGTGATTCCGGCCGAGCTCGACGATATCGTCGTCGCGGCCGCCGAGGGGATCCTCACGCTGGGTGATGACCCCCTCGATCGGTGACTCACACGCTGTAGCGCAGTGCCTGTTCCGAGCGGCAGATGTCGTCGATGCCCGCCACGATCTCGCGCAGCTGCTCCGAGGGCAGGGCGGAGGGGCGCAGGCGGCAGGTGAAGGTGATCAGGCCGTAGTCGGCGGGCGCGAGGCCGCGGGCGGCGGCCTCGGCGCGCAGGTAGGGCGAGCGCACGCCGTAGGTCATCGCGGAGATCACGGTGAAGCAGCCGGTGCGCTCGCGGTGCTCGGCGAACAGGTCGTGCAGGCCGTAGAACACCGAGCCGTAGTTGGCCAGCGGGGCGAACACCCCGACGCGGTAGGCGGGACCGCGCTCGGAGGAGCTGATGACGGTGTCGGCGAGGTACTCCGCGTCGCGGATGGTGAGCACCTTCGGTGCGAACATCAGCGCGCCCGCCGCAGCGTTGCGCACCGGCATGCCGGCGCGACCGCCCGCCGCGGAAGCGATGGCGCCCAACGACTTCCGGGTGCGCGTGCCGACCTCGCGGCGGGCCCGCAGGCCGCGCGTCGGGGTGGCGGGGTAGAGGCTGGACCACTGGCCGAAGCGGACCGCGCCGAGGGTCACCTGGCCGGTGCCGACGGGCCTGGCCACCTTCAGCGGCGCGGTGTCGACCCAGCGGCCCACCTGCAGCGCCGCGCTGCCCGGGTTGGTGATCTCGGTGGTGGCGTGCTCGACGAAGGAGTCGAAGTCGAGGAACCGGTCGGCGTCGGTGGTGAGCCAGGTGTGGTCCTTGTCGACCTCCACCACGTCGAGAGTCAGCGCGGTGATGATGCCGGCGCGCCCACCCGCGCCGAGGATCCGGTGGAACCGCTCGGTGTGATGGGCGCGGCCGCAGGTGCCGATCCGGCCGTCGGGGTCGACGTACTCGAGGTCGACGATCTGGTCGATGAACATGCCGTACCGATGCGAGGCGGTGCTCACCCCGCCGACCGAGGCGAATCCGCCCGCGGTGATGTCGCGGTGATCGCCGACCACCGGCAGGCCGAGTCCGTGCGCGCCGAGGCGCCGGTCGATCTCGGACAGCTTGGCGCCCGCCTGCACCCGCACGGTGCGCCGGCCCAGGTTGATGTCGAGGACCGAGTTCATCTTGCGCAGCGAGAGCACACCGCGTTGATCGGTCAACCCATAGGACTCTTCGGTCTGCTCGCCGCCACGAACGGTCAACCGCTCCGCGCGATCCCGCGAATCACGTACGGTGCGAACGACATCCGCGGTGTCACGGGGGAGATACTCTTCGGAGATGACGGTGTGCGGCGTGCCCATGACCGCATAGCTAACCACAGCTCGGCGATTCTTGCGCACGGTACCTCGCACCTACTTCCGCGTAGGCGCGAGCTGCTTGGTGAACAGTACCGCGCCGGTCGCGTCGCACAGGTCAACCGTGAATTCGCCGGTGCGCCCGTCGATGCGGACCGCACCGAAATGCTGGTACTGCGCGTCGAGCGGAGAGGCGTTCGGGGCGGGCGGCGCGTGCACGAACACGGCCTCGGGGCCGAAGGTCGGGTCGAGCTGGTTGGGGCCGAACGCGCCCGCGTTGAGCGGGCCGGACACGAACTCCCAGAACTCGTCGAAATCGGTGAAGGCGGCGCGGGCGGGGGAGTAGTGGTGCGCGGCGGTGTAGTGCACGTCGGCGGTGAGCCAGACGACATCGGTGACCCTGTTCGCCTTGATCGCCGAGAGCACCTGGGCGATCTCGGTTTCCCGGCCCGAGGGCGCCCCGGGAGCGGCGTTGGCCGGTCCCTCGAAGGCGGTCTTGCCGTCGGGGACGATCAGGCCGAGTGGCAGGTCGGCGGCGACGATCTTCCAGGTGGCCTTCGACTCGCGCAGGCTCTCGATCAGCCACGTGGTCTGCGCGGCGCCGAGGACGCTGCCCCTGGGCGCGGTGTTGGCGTCGTTGGCGTCCTTGTAGGTGCGCATGTCGAGGACGAACACGTCCAGCAGCGGGCCGTACGGGATCTTGCGGTAGAGGCGGCCGTCGACGGCTTCCTTCGGTTCGAGCGGCATCCACTCGTGGAAGGCCTGCCACGCGCGGGTGGCCAGGGTGTCCATGGAGCGCTCGGCGTAGCCCTTGTCGGCGGCCACGGTGCCGCCGGGGTACCAGTTGTTGGTGGTCTCGTGGTCGTCCCACTGGACCACCTGCGCGACAGCGGCGTTGAAGCGGCGGTAGTTGTCGTCGGTGAGGTTGTAGGCGTAGTTGCCGCGGAACTGGTCGAGGGTCTCCGCAGGCGCGTTCTTGGCCTCGGCGGTGACATTGCGCCAGATCCGGCCGTCGGGCAGGGTGACCGACTCCTTCAGCGCGTTGTCGGCGTAGACGCAGTCGCCCGAGTGCAGGAACAGGTGCGGATCGCGGGCGGCCATCGTGCTGAAGATCTTCATGCCGCCCAGGTCGGGGTTGATGCCGAAGCCCTGGCCCGCGACATCGCCGGACCACAGCAGCGAGAGGTCGGCGGGCGCGGTCGGCGCCGTGCGGAACACGCCGGTGGCGGTCTCGGAGGCGGCGCCGTCCTCGCCCTCCAGCCGCACCCGGTAGTGCACCAGCTGACCGGCGGGAAGCCCGTTGACGCGCACGCGGCCGGTGCCGTCGGTGGCCGGGGTGAGCAGCGGGCCGGTGAATCGTTTGACGTCGCTGAACTTCTCGGTCGCCGCGGTCTCCACCACCAGCGTCGCGGGCCGGTCCGAGCGCGCCCAGATCAGCGCGCCGTCGCTGCGGGGATCGCCGACGGCGACACCGTGGGTGAGGGTGGGCCTGGCCCGCACGAGCCCGGGTCCGTCGCCGTCGCCGCATGCGGCGAGGGCGGGAGCGGTCACCAGACCGGCGGCGGTGGCGCGCAACAGGGTGCGCCGGGACATCGCGAAATCCGAACGAGCCATGTGTCTCACAGTGCGACGCCGCGCGGAACGGTGGAACGCGGCAGCGGCAACAGCGCGTGAACGCTGCCGTACGGAACGGACTGTTTGCCGGATCGAGTAACTTTACCGCCGGGGCGCCTCTGTGACCCGGGTCGCGCGGTGCCTACCGTGGGCGGCATGACGGGAACGCGAGTGGCGCCACGATCCGTGACAGCACCAGCCGGTATCGGGACACGATGCCAGGGCGAACCGATCGGAGCGAAGCGATGAGTGCGATGCAGACGGTGTTCCGGACGATCATCCGCCACGGGCTCCGGCCGCTGCTGCGACCGGAGGTGCCACTCGGGGTGCGGCGCAGGGCCACCGGCGCGCTGGGCGTGGTGCGCAGGCTGCCACGGGGGACACAGGTCAGCCGGACCGAGCTCGGTGCACGCCCGGCCGAACGGATCGATCCCGCCCACGCGTCCGGTGCGGGTGTCGTGCTGTATCTGCACGGCGGTGGTTACACCATCGCGGGACCGCCC
This sequence comes from Nocardia sp. NPDC050717, assembly GCF_040654275.1. Classification (NCBI taxonomy): domain Bacteria; kingdom Bacillati; phylum Actinomycetota; class Actinomycetes; order Mycobacteriales; family Nocardiaceae; genus Nocardia; species Nocardia sp. NPDC050717. Next base: position 90,206 of record NZ_JBFAHR010000014.1, on the reverse strand, counting down.
ACGCATCGCGCGCTGGCCGCGCACCTCGCCGAGGCCGCCGGGCGGCCGGTCTACGTGCTCGACTACCGCCTCGCGCCGGAACACCCCTTCCCTGCCGCGCTGGACGACGCCGTCGCGGCCTATCACGACCTGCTGGCCGCAGGCCACACCGAGATCACCGTCGCGGGTGATTCCGCGGGTGGTGGACTGGCGGTCGCGCTGGCGGTGACGCTGCGAGCAGGCACGGCGCCGGGGCCCGACGCGCTGCTGCTGATCTCACCGTGGACCGACCTCGGCCTGTCGGATCCGTGGCTGACCGGCCGCGTCGACGACATGCTGCCGCTGGGCTGGCTGCGGCAATGCGCGCTCGCCTACGCCGCGGATCCGGCCGATCCGCTGGTGTCCCCGGTGTACGCCGACCTGGCCGGGCTGCCACCGGTGACCGTGCACGTCGGGGCCGAGGAGATCCTGCGCGCGGACGCGGAACGGCTGGCCGAGTCGTTGCGCGCGGCCGGAGTGCCCGTGGAGCTGACGGTGTTCGACGGGATGTGGCACGTCTGGCATCTGCACGCCGGGCTGTTCCGCGCGGCGACGGACGCGGTGGCCGCGCTCGGCGCCGCGGTGCCGCGCGGCTGACGGCGTCGCTCAGCCGACCGCGTGCCGGTCGCGATAGGCGCGGGGCCCCATGCCCTTCCAGCGCCGGAAGGCCTGCGAGAAGCTCGACACCTCCACATAGCCGAGGCGGTGGGCGATCTCGGCGACCGGCAGGCCCCTGGTCACCAGCAGTTCCTCGGCCAGCTGAGCCCTCACCTCGTCGAGCAGCGCCCGGTAGGAGGTGCCCTCCTTGGCGAGGTGATGGCGCAGCGTGCGCTCGCTGAGGTGCAGCATGGTCGCCAGGCGCGGCGCGTTCGGTGGCTGGGCGAGGTGCTCGACGAGGATGTCCCGCACCCGGCCTGCCGTGCCGCCGCGTGCCGTGCGCCGGTCCAGCAGATCGCGACAATGTGCCAGGGTGCTGGCGGCGGTGTGCTCGTTGGCCTGCGGCAGCGGCACGTCCAGATGGGTCCGGTCGAAGCCCGCCAGGCATTCGTCGGCGCCGAATTCCGGTGTCAGACCGAAGATCTCGGTGTAGAGCGGCAGCGCCGCCCGCGCCGGTTCGGGAAAGGCGAAGCGCACAGTGCCGAGCGGCACCGGATCGGCGAGCAGATCCCGGTTCAGTGTCTGGATGGCGGCCATGTCGCGCTCGATCACGAAGCGCCGCAACGGCTCCGGAACGCCGGGGGCGGTGAGGGCGAGCTGCAGGTCACCGTCGATGCGGCGCACCTCCACGTCGCTGAAGGCGAAGGTGAGGTCGACGAACTGCAGGCCGGCCTGGATCGCCGAGCGCAGCGTGGGACTGCTGATCAGCGCGAAACCCCACATGCCGTAGGAGGTGACGCGGAACAGGGTGCCCGCCCGCAGTCCGAGGCCCGGCGGATCGCCGAGCGCCCTGACCACATTCGCGATGACGGTCAGCTCGGCGGTCGCGGAGATCTCGGCCCTGGGATCGGCCAGCAGGTCGGCGCGCAGGCCGGTGTCACGCAGACAGGTCCGGAGCGGGACACCGTGCTCCTCGGCGAGGCGGATCGTCAGCAGCGCGCCGACGGGCGTGCGCGGTATGTCCCAGTGCACCACGAGCCGATTCTAGGAGCGGGCGGAATCCGGGTGCGCCGCTACAGACCCGCGGCGGCCGCGGTCTCGGGGTACCAGCGGGTGCACTCCGCGCGCAGCGGAACCTCCGTGCGCAGCTGGCACAGCACCGCGATGCCGCCGAGGAACGAGCGCAGGATGGGTGTGTGGTCGGGTGGCATCGTCAACTGGCGCAACACATTCGACAACCGCAGGTCGGTGGCCAGCCGGACCTGCTCGCGCAGCCAGTCGGCCGTGAGCGGGTAGGTGGGCGCCAGCAGGGCCTCGCGGACCGGTCGCAGGCGGGCCGCGACGGTGGCGATGTCGAGGGCACGGCCGGGGGCGACGAAGCCGTGGCGGCGGATGGCGGCCTCGAGATCGGCGGGGGAGTCGGCGATGACGGCGGCGCCCACGTCACCGGCGACGTCGAGAAAGGCCGAGGGCCACGGGGTGCAGGCGCCGAAGTCGACCACGCCGAGGCGCCCGTCGGGCATGCGCAGGAAGTTGCCGGGGTGTGGATCGCCGTAGACCAGCGCGGCGCGGGCGGGCGCGGAGAACAGGAAACGCAGGATCAGTACGCCGAGCCGGTCGAGTTCGGCCGCCGCGCCGCGCGGGATCAGCTGGGTCAGCGGGACACCTTCGAGCCATTCGGTGACCAGCACGTCTCCGCGCTGCGCGATCACCCGGCTGAGCACGACATCCGGGTCGTCGGCGAAGGCGGCGGCGAACGCGCGCTGATTGGCGGCCTCGCGCGCGTAGTCGAGTTCGGCGCGGATCTCCTCGCACAGCGCCTCGATCACCGGCCGGGTGTCGGCGCCGGGCAGCAGGGCGGTGAACAGCGGGGTGGCGCGGCGCAGCACCTGTAGATCGGCGAGCACCGCGGTGCGCGCGCCCGGGTACATGACCTTCACCGCCACCGGGGTGCCGTCGTGCCAGCGGGCACGATGGACCTGCCCGACCGACGCCGCGGCCGCGGCGCGGTCGTCGAATTCCAGGAACAGCGAACGCCAGTCGCCGCCGAGGTGGGTGGCCAGCTCGGCGTGCACGGCGCCGGGCAGCATGGCCGGAGCCGAATCGTGCAGGCGGGCAAGGGCCTGGCGATACGGTTCGGCCAGATCGGGGGCGAGGCCGAGTTCGAGCAGGCCCAGCAGCTGACCCAGTTTCGCGACGCAGCCCTTGAGTTCGCCGAGCACCTGGAACAGATGCTCGGCGGTGCGCAGACGGATGTCGCGTTGCACCTGGGCGGGATCGCGGCCGACGGCACGCTTGCCGAGCCCGGCGATCCGGCGGCCCGCGTAGGCCACGGGCACCGCGGCCAGGCGCGCGCTGCGGGCGACCTTGCCGGTCGGCAGGGCGGTACCGCGCGGTTCGGCGGCGGGCTCGGTCCGCCGGAGCAACGGTGTCACCCGCCTGTCCGGGTCTGCCTCGACCATGTGCCACCTCGCTGCCCCGCCGACACCGATCCGCCGGTCGGCTCTGCCCTCGCACGAGGCTATCAAGTCGGTGGGTGGGTCAGGGCGGGGTCGCGTGACAGCGAGGCCGCCGCCCCCGACATGGTGTCGACGGATCGCCCGCGGCGTTACGATGCGGAGATGGCGCACTCCGCCCCGCCTGCCTCCGGGGTGACCGTCCATTCCGACCGGTCGCCGGAGACATCGTGTGGCAACCAGGTCACCGACGCCATCGAACGCTTCAGCGCGGCCTGGCGCGACACCGGGATGCCACCCGAACTGGTCGACTACCTGCCCGCGGCGCCCGCCCTCCGGCGGGTCTCGCTGATCGAACTGATCAAGATCGATCTGGCCAACCGGTGGCAGCGCGGCACCGCACCGAAACGGCTGGCCGACTACGTCGACGAACTGCCCGAGCTGCGCACCTGGCCGCTGCCGCCCGAGCTGATCTACGAGGAATTCCACCTGCGCCGCCGCGCTGGCGGCTCGGTGGACGTGGGCGAATACACCGCCGCCTATCCCGAACAGGCCGAACAGCTTTCGCACCTGCTGACCACCGAGGACTACCACAGCACGCTGCTCGGCGCGGCCGCCGAACCCACCGCGCCCACCGGTCTCGACGAGCTGGCGGCCGGGCAGAGCATCGACGACTTCGACCTGATGGCCGGGCTCGGCCGCGGTGCGTTCGCCCGCGTCTTCCTCGCCCGGCAGCGCTCCATGCAGCGGCTGGTGGCGGTGAAGATCTCCCGCGACAAAGGCACCGAACCGCAGACGCTGGCCCAGCTCGACCACGACTACATCGTGCGTGTGTTCGACCAGCGGGTCGTCGAGGGGCCGGGGCTGCGGCTGCTGTACATGCAGTACGTGCCCGGCGGCACGCTGCTCAACGTGCTGGAACGGGTCCGCGTCACCCCGCCCGACCAGCGCGACGGGCAGTTGCTGCTCGACGTCATCGACTCCGTGCTCGCCGCGAAGGGGGAGATCCAGCCCGCCGAATCACCGGTCCGCGCCGAGATCGCCGGCCTGTCCTGGCCGGAGACCGTGGCATGGCTGGGACGCCGGCTGGCGCAGGCGCTGGACTACGCGGGCGGGCTCGGCGTCCTGCACCGCGACGTGAAACCGGCGAACGTGCTGCTCACCGCGGAGGGAGTGCCCAAGCTCGCCGACTTCAACATCAGCTTCAGCGGCAACGTCTCCGGGGACAGTCCGGTGGCCTACTTCGGCGGATCGCTGGCGTACATGTCACCCGAGCAACTGTCGGTGGTGCATCCGGACCGGCCCACCGCGGCCGCCGACCTCGACACCCGCAGCGACCTGTTCTCGCTCGCGGTGGTGCTGTGGGAGCTGCTCACGGGCCGCAAACCCTTCGGCGACGACACCGCCGCCGGCGGTGACCGCACCGCCCTGGACTCGATGCTCGACCGGCGCGCGCACAGTCCGGGCGACCTGCCCTACGGCGACCTGCCGCCCGACACCCCCGCCGCGCTGCGCCGCGCGCTCGTGCGCGCCCTCGAACCCGATCCGGCCGCCCGCTGGGAACGCGGTGCCGACATGGCCCAGCAGCTCCAGGTGTGCCTGGACGCGCGGGCCCGCGATCTGGTCGACCCACCCGCGGGCAGCGCGCGGCTGCGGGCACGCAGCTGGATCCACCCCATCATGGCGCTGGCCATCGCGGTGCCCAACGCCCTGGCGATCCTCTACAGCTACAACCACAACCGGACCCTGATCTTCGGCAAGCTCGACGCCGACGCCCAGCGGACCTTCGACCTGGTCGCCTGGACCTGTTACGGCGTCGGTTTCGTGATCGGCGCCGTCGTGACCGTCACGCTGGTCATGCACCTGTGGTTCATCATGCACGGCCTGCGCACCGGCCGCGGCTACGATTCCCGCGCGCTGGCCAGGGCGCGCTCGGACACGCTGCAGCTCGCCGGCCGCAACGTGCTCACCTGCTTCGTGCTGTGGGTGATCGCCGGGATCGCGGTCCCGCTGTCGGTGCAGCTGTCCGGGAGCAACCTCGGCGCCGAATCCTCGGCCCACTTCTTCCTGACCCAGATCGTCTGCGGCGCCATCGCCATGGCCTATCCGTACTTCCTGGTCAGCTTCTACGCGGTGCGCTGCCTCTATCCGGCGTTCCTGTCGCTGGGCGGGCTAGGTCCCGCCGACGGCGCGCAACTGCGCGCGCTCGAACGGCGCAGCACCTATTTCCTGACGATCGCCGCCGCCGTCCCGTTGCTCGGCGCTGCCGGGGTGACCTTCATTCCGCCCGCCGACATCCCCTCGGTGATCGTGCCGCTGCGCGTGCTGTGCATCGGCGGCGCGCTGGCCTTCGTCGGCGTGTACTGGCTGTTCCGGATGCTGGAACGGGATCTGGCCGCACTGGAACGCGTCGCCGCGCATCGCGGCCCGGAAACACTTCCGCCGCACGGCGCGTGATGCGGCGTGCGGCGGAAGCGACGAGAACAGCTCAGCCCGCGGCGGTGTCCGGGATGCGGGTGGCCTCGAGCTGGCGGTCGGTGGGGGCGACGCCCTTCTTGAGGCTGTGCGCGTACACGTCGACGTATTCCTGGCCGGTGAGGCGCATCAGCTCGTACATCACTTCGTCGGTGACGGCGCGCTCGACGAAGCGGTTGCCGCTCATCCCCTCGTAGCGCGAGAAGTCCAGCGGGGCGCCGAACTTGAGGGTGACCTTGTGCCTGCGCCACTTGAACGGTCCGGGCGGGCTCACCTTGTCGGTGCCGATGACGGCGACCGGGATGACCGGAACACCGGTTTCCAGCGCCAGCCGCGCCATGCCGGTCTTGCCCTTGTAGAGGCGGCCGTCGGGGGAGCGGGTGCCCTCCGGGTACAGGCCGACCAGGCGGCCCTCGTCGAGCAGCTTGCGGGCCGCGTTGAGCGCGTCCTCGGCGGCGGTGGCGCCGCTGCGATCGATCGGGTACTGGCCGGTGCCGCTGAAGAAGAACTTCTGCAGGCGCCCCTTGAGACCGGGGGTGTTGAAGTACTCCGCCTTGGCGAGGTAGTTGATCCGGCGCGGGCTCAGCAACGGCGCGAACAGCCAGTCGGCGAACGACAGGTGATTACCGGCCATGATCGCGGGCCCGTCGGTCGGCACGTTCTCGACGCCCTCGACCACCGGCCGGTTGTATAGGTGCATGAACGGTCCCGGGAAGACGAACTTGAGCAGCCAGTAGAACATGGCGTCCTTTCCTCGGAACCGGAATCGTGGGGTGCGGCCTCGTCGGCTACCGACTTTACCGCTGGTCGCAGGTCACAACCAACCCGAGACGGTGTCCACGTCACAGTGGTGTGGCGCTTATCTCCCGCTGTGGCCCGCGACCGGTGCGCCGACCGCCGCCCTGGCCAATTCCGCGGCACCGATCATGCCTGCGGCCTCCCCGAGCTGGGTCGTCCGCAGGCGCGCCAGCGGCCGGTGCCCGGCCCCGGTGACCGCGCTCGCGTAGTGTTCGCGGGCCTCGTCGAGGAACAGCGGCGCCGAACTGCTGACGCCACCGGCGATCACGACCAGATCGGGATCGAAGATGTCGCTGACGAAAGCCAGCCCCAGGCCCAGCCAGCGGGCGAAGTCGGCCAGCACCCGCACCGCGAGCTCGTCGCCGTCCTGCGCGGCGCCCGCCACCCGGCGGCCGGTGAGCGAGCCGGGGTCGCGGCGCACGTCGCGGGCGAGCACCGAGCGCGCCGAGTCGGTCGCCAGCAGTTCGATCGCGGTGTCGGCCAGCGCCGTCCCGCTGCAGTAGCGCTCCCAGCAGCCGCGCTTGCCGCACGGGCAGGCCCGGCCCTCCGGAACGACCTGGAGGTGACCGAGTTCGGGAGCGATGCCGTGGCTGCCGCGATAGAGCTGCCCGTCGATCAGCAGGGCGGCGCCGATGCCGGTGCCGATCGCGATGAGGACCACGGTGTGCCCGCCCGCCGCCGCGCCGAAGCGGTACTCGGCCCAGCCCGCGGCGTTCGCGTCGTGTTCGAGGATCACCGGCAGTTCCAGGCGAGTGGAGAGCCGCTGCGCGACGGGGGCGTCCTGCCACGGCAGGTGCGGGGCGAACCGGACGGTGGACCGATCGGCGGAGATGAACCCGGCCACCGCGAGCCCGACGGCGGCGACCGGGTGACGGCGCGCGAGGTCACGCACGGCACGGTCGATCGCGTCCTCGAGCGCGCGCTCGGAATGCGGCGTCGGCGCCTGCACGGTGTCGAGCACCTCACCCTCGGCGTCGACGACCGAGGCGCGGATGTTCGTGCCACCGACGTCGATCCCGACGGTGAGCAGATGCTGCGGGTCGATCCGTTGGGTCATCCCCGGATCGTCACCGGAATGTCGACATAACGCGAGCGTGGCGCGCGGGCGGCGCGCGATCTGTCGGCTTCGGCGGCGCGCTGCGGGCCGGAGGTGGTCAGGCCGATGCCGGAGTCCTCGGGCGCGGGGGTCTGCGGAGGCGCGTATTCGTCGACGCGGCGTGGGCGCGGGGTTCCGGTGCGGTGCCGGGAGCTCCGGCCGGGGGTCGGCCCGGCGCCGGATGGTGGCGGCGTCGGCGCCGCGGTGCCTGAGCCGCGTGGTCCCTCCGCGGGGGCGTCGCCGGTCGGCGGCTCGGTGCGGAACATCCCGCCGGTCGTGCCCGAGCCGTGTGGGCCCTCGGCAGCTGTCGCGCCTGCTCCCGACGCGGGTGGCCCGGCGGCGGTGCCACCCGCTCCGGCGGGTGTGGATCGACCCGAAGCCGTGGCGGCGCCCCGTGCCGTGGTCGTGTGTGGTCGGTCGGCGTCCGGGAATCCGACCGGATCTGTCCCCTGGTGTTGTTCGGCGGCGCGCGCGAACTGCTCGGCCGCGTGGTGCGAATCATGGTGGGCGGCAGCGTATTCCGCCCATTCCGGCGGGAAGACAGGGTCGACCGGAACGCCGGCGAGCGCCTCGCGCAGGACCGTCACCATCGAGGTGCCGTGCTCGGCGAGCGCGGCCACCACATCGTGGTGATCGCCGCGGACCAGCGCGGCGGCCGCGCACACCGGGCACCACGCGCAGCCGCCGAGATCGGCCTGACCGTCGGCCGCGGTGCGGCGCAGCACGGGTTCGACCCTGGCCAGCAGCACCTCGGCGAGCAGCCGCAACTCCTCGGTGAACTCGGCGAAGCCGTCGGGGTGGTGGCCGCGGCGCTCGGACTGGGAGTCACTGCTCATCTGCGGTCGCCTTCGTGTAGTTCGGATCGGCGGGCCACACCTGCGGATCGGGCCGGAAGCGGACCACCAGGTGACCGTCGTCGAGCTCGGCGCCCGCCACGATGCAGCGCCGCAGCACCGGGGCGAGGCGGACACGCGTGCGCACGCCGTCGGCTCCCACGATCAGATCGTCCTCCACTCGGCCCAGCCGCAAGGTGCCGGGATCGACCACCGGCAGCCGCATCCGCATCGCGTACACGGAGTCGACACCGGAGCCGGACTCCCATCGAACCATCGGTTCGCCCGAATCCGCTTCCCGAGCGGCCGGGCCGGGCCGCGTGTCGAGCGAATAGGAGAACGCGACCAGCGCGTTCACCCCCACCGGTTCGGCGCCGGCGTGCTGGGCGAGCAGGATCGGCACATCGCTGAGTTGCTCGTGCAGCCGCGCCACCACCTCGAGCTGCTCGGCGCGGCGGTTGAGGTACCAGTGCACGGCCGGATGGGCGCTCTCGCCCGGCGGCGGCACCGGCGCGAGCACCTTGTTCACGACCACCGCGTCCAGCCGCAGTCCCAGCAGCGCGGCCGCCGAGCGCACCCGGCGCGCCTCGGCCACCGCGACCTGTTCGGGGCCGGTGATCAGCCGCGCGCTGGTGCGGGCCGGGTCGGCGAGCAGATCCCTGACCCGGGTCACCGCCCCGACGATCCGCTCCACGGTGGCCGCGAGCACGGCCTTGCGCAGGTCGGTGCCGATCGCGCTCATCGCGCGCGCGTGCCGGGGCCAGAGCCGGTCCAGATAGGTGAGCAGGGTGTCGGGCGCGGTGACGATGCGCAGCATGTCGGCCGAGGGCGGGCAGTCCACGATCACGACGTCCCAGTCGTCCTCCTCGGCGAACTGGGCGATCTCCACCAGCATCAGCAGTTCCTGGACGCCGGGCAGCCCGGTCAGCTCGGCCGGGTCAAGCGCGGCCAGGTCGATGCCGTGGTCGTGGCCGCCGCCGCGCTCCAGCATGCCCACCACATCGCGGAACCGGTCTTCGAGCAGGGCGAGGGAATCGATCTCGATCGCCTCGAGCCCGGGCGCCACCCTGGCCACCCCGGTGACCGTGCCCGGATCGTGCGGGAACCGCACGCCCAGCGCGTCACCGAGGGAATGCGCCTGATCCAGCGAGGCGATCAGCACCCGCAGGCCCGCGCGCGCGTGCGCCAGGCCCGTCGCGCAGGCCAGCGTCGTCTTCCCGACACCGCCCTTGCCGACGAACAGTTCGACCCGGGTACCGCCGGTGGCGCTCAGCCCTCGACCCGCTTCTTCAGTTCCTTCAAGGCCGTATCGGTGATCACCTTCTCGGCCTTGCGCTTGAACATGCCGATCATCGGGATGTTCAAGTCGACCGTCAGCTCGTAGACGACCTCGGTGCTGCCGTCGGGCCGCTCGCGCAGTTCGTAGCTGCCGTCCTGCGCCTTCTGCAGGTCACCGCTGAGCAGCCGCCAGCTCACCGCCTTGCCGTCGGCCCGCCAGCTGTAGGCCAGCACGTAGGTGTCCTTCACGACGCCCGCGTCGAGCACGAAGCGCGCGGTGCTCGCGCGGCCCTGTGCGTCGGTCTCGAGCACCTCGACCGACTGCGCGGCCGCCACCCACTCCGGGTAGGACGCCAGATCCGCGATGACGGCCATCACCTGCTTCGACGGCGCCTCGATGACGATCGATCTCTGGGTCCGGTCGGCCATGGCGGCGGAGTGGTTCCTTTCGTGCGGACGAGCAGTGTGCCGGGGCGCCGGTCAGGGCGCCGCGACGGCCGCGGGCGCGACGCCTGCGGGGCGGCCGGCCTCGAGCCGGGCCTTCAGTTCGAACGACATGTCCTTCCCGGCGACCCGGCGCGCGCGGTTGGCCGCTGCCAGCGCGCGCGGGGCGAGCGGCTTGGCCGCGGTGGGCTCCGCATGCAGGAAGTAGTGCAGGATCGTGCCGTCGGCGAACGCCTCGAGCCACACCTCCATGGTGCCGTCCAGTGGGCCGGTCACCGTCCAGCGGATGCCCTTGTCGCCGCGATCCTCGCGCACGTCGAGGCGCAGGTCGGGCCACCAGCGGCGCCAGTTGTTGGTGGCGCTCAGCACGTCGGCGATCGCGGCGGGCGGCGCCGCGAGGAAGGTCTGATCTGCGACCTGGATACTGCTCACCTCGCTGAGCGTAGTGGACGCGGCCCCGATCGCGGCCGGGGTGTCACCGCAGCAGCTCCCGCAGGCGGGCGCCCTGGCGGTCCCAGTGCCAGTTCTCCTCCACCCACGCGCGCCCCGCGGCGCCCATCGCGGCCGCTTTGTCGCGGTCGGTGAGCAGCTCGACGACGGCGTCGCTGATCTGCTCGACGGAGCGTCCGTGCACCACCAGGCCGGTCTCGCCCTCGCGCACCGTCTCCGGTGCGCCGCCGGAACTGCCCGCGACCACCGGCACCCCGGTGGCGGAGGCCTCCAGGTAGACGATGCCCAGGCCCTCCACGTCGAGCCCGGCGCCGCGGGTGCGGCACGGCATGGCGAAGACGTCGGCGAGGGTGTGGTGGGCGGCCAGTTCGCCGGAGGGCACCCGGCCGGTGAACACCACGCTGTCGCTCACCCCGAGCGCGTCGGCCAGCGCGCGCAGCTTGACCTCGTAGGGCCCGCCGCCCGCGATCACCAGGACCGCGCCGTCGACGCGCTCGCGGATCTCGGTCATCGCGACGATCAGCATGTCCTGCCCCTTGCGCGGGACCAGGCGCGACAGGCACAGCACCGTCGGCCGATCACCGAGGCCGTAGCGGGCGCGCAGTTCGGCCCGCGCCCCCGGATCGGGCCGGAACTCGGCGGGATCCACGCCCGGCGGCAGGTATTCGAGCGCGGCGCGCGGCCCGAACGCGGAGGCGAAGCGGCCGCGGGTGTACTTGCTGACGTAGGTGACCACATCGGTGTTCTCGCCGATGGACCGCAGCACCTGACGGGCGCCGGGCAGCATCGACCAGCCGACCTCGTGCCCGTGCGTGCTGGCCAGGATGCGTTCGGCGCCCGCGCGCCGCAGCATCGGCGACATCGCGGCCAGCGGGGCCGCCGCGCCGAACCACACGGTGTCGCACTCGTGTTCGCGCAGCAGCGCGCTCGCCCGCCGGACCACGCCCGGCGTGGGGAGCATGAGCGTCGTCGGGTGGCGAACGACGCGGAACTTCTGCGCGGCGTCGAACTTCTCGTGGCTGTCCCCGCGCCAGCGCGGCGCGTACACGACCAGGTCGTCGGGCGGCAGCTGATTCGCCAGCGCCTGCAGATAGGACTGGATGCCGCCCGGCCTAGGCGGGAAATCGTTGGTAACCAGCAGCGTTCGGGCCATAAGTGAACAACCTAATGGGTTGGTGGCAGTGGTCAGACGGCGCGGCCACGCAACCAGGCGCGCCAACCGTCGAGCAGCTCGGCGCGGGAGGCGCCGAGCACGGCGGAGAAGGCGGCCTCCTGCGCCGCGGCGGATTGCGGGCCCGGCGCCAGCCGCTGATACAGCGTGGTGAGGGTGCCGGGGCCGTAGCGGTCGGCGAGGAAAGCGCAGGCGCTCCACGCGGACTCGTAGGCGACGGCGGCCTCGGGACCCGCGAACTCCGCGTCCGCGACCAGGTCGGCGGGCAGCGCGCCCGCGCGCAGCCGGGTCGTCAGGGTCGGCGCGATCTGGGAGAAGGTGTTGCCGCTCGCGCGCTGGGCCACGTATTCGGCGTAGCCCTCCGTCAGCCACAACGGGGCACCGTCACCGGTCGCGGCCCTGGTGGCGACGTGCGTGAGCTCGTGCCGCAGCAGGGTCGCCAGGCCCTCGTCGCCGACCCGGCGCCGGGCGTCGGGGTTGAACACGATCCGCTGATCGGTCGGTGTGGTGCCGGGGACGTAGGACCCGGTGAGGGAGACCGCGGCTACCTCGGGCGTGGTCGCGGCGCCCGCGGTCCTGGTGAGCGCCGTGAACTCGGTGGGAGTCCCGGCGACGACGAGCACCGGCGCGCGATTCCAGTCCTGGCCCCAAACGGCGCTCACGTCGGCGATCGCCGGACCGAGCTGCTGTTCGAGGACATCGAGATCCGCGCGATGGCTGGGATGGGCCACCAGCAGCGCGTCGGCGCCGTCGCCCGCCGCGACCCGGCGCACCAGGATCGGGCCGAACGGCTGCACGTCGCGACGTACCGGGGTGAGGCGGGGATCGTCGATGGGCTCGGCGGTGCCGAGCACCTCGGCCTCGTCGGTGGCCAGCTGCAGCGGACCGGCGTTGCGCGGCACCAGGATCAGCGCGACGCACGCCCCGGTCAGCAGGGTGACCGAGGCGAGCGCGAGCACGAATTCGAGGCGGCCGTTGGCCGAGAACCAGGATCGGAGGCCGGACGTCCGGCGCGATGGATCGGTCACCGCCGGCTCAGTATCGCCGGGCCGAGTGGTACGGAGTGGTGTTGATCGGCGCCACGGCCACGGGTACGCCGAAGGTGGAGGCGTGCACCATCATTCCGTTGCCGGCGTAGATGCCGACGTGCGAGATCTCGGGATAGAACAGCACCACGTCGCCGGGCTGCAGATCGTCCTTGGCGACCGGGGTGCCGAAGTTCGCCTGCTGCGAACTGGTGCGCGGCACGTCCTTGCCGACCTGCTTGAACGCCCACTGCACGAGCCCGGAGCAGTCGAACTGATCGGGACCGGTGGCGCCCCACACGTACGGATCACCGACCCGGGTGAGCGCGGCGGCGAGCGCGCTGGTGCCGCTGCCGGGAACCAGTCCCTGCAGCAGCGAGTCGCGGTCGAATCCGGGCGGGAACGGGGAACCGGCCAGGGTGGACTTGTCCTTGGCCGAGAGCGCGCCCCACGCCTCGACGACCTGGGTGGTGGCCGCGCTGAGATCGTTGCGCTTGCGGTCGACGTCGGTGCGCACGGCCTCGGCGGCCGCGGTCGCGGTGCGCGCGGTGTCGGCGGCGGCGCGGGCGGCGGTCTCGGCGGCGGTGGCCGCGTCGGCGGACTTCTTGAACTCGCGCACGCTCGCGGCGGTCTGCTGGCTGAGCACGTCGAGGGTCGACATCTTGTCCAGCAGCTGCTGCGGCGAATCGCTGGACAGCACCGCGAACATGCGATCGGTGCGCGCGCCGGTGTAGGTGGCGATCGCGGTGCGATCGATCATCGGCTGGAACTTGCGCACCTCGGCGCGGGCGGCGTCGGCGACGGCGGTGCTGGCGGCGAGCTTGTCGTCGGCCTCGCGCTGCACGGCGAGCTTGGCGTCGAGATCCTGCTGCGCGGTGAGGGAGGCCTGATTGAGGGCCTCGGCCTGCCGGGACAGGTCGACCATCCTGGCGATGGCGTCACTGGCGGTGGTCGGCAGCGCGACCGGGTCGGCGAGGGAGGGGCCGGCGGCGTAGGTGGCGCACACCAGGATCGCGGCGGACATGACTCCGGCGATGCCTCGCGGCACGCGCGGATTCCGGTGGTGTGCAGTCACTGTGCGCCGTGCCCCGTTCTCTCGATGTCCGCCGATACAGCGCCTTACCCGAACCGGATCCCCGCGTCCGCCGAGAAGGTCTCGATCAGGTTACGGAACTGTGTATGCCCGTGTCCAGTAGGCCACGGAGGGGTCACGGTGCGCCCTTCCCCGCGAACGACGCACCGTGTCCGCGTCAGAAGCGGCGCGCGCCCGCGAACGGCATCGAGGAGACCGGCGCGACGTGCACCGGGCTGCCCGAGGTGGCCGCGTGCACGACGTTGCCGTCGCCCGCGTACAGGCCGGAGTGGCCGCCGCCGTAGAACGACACCAGGTCGCCGGGGCGCAGGTCCTCGAAGGCGACCGGGGTGCCGGCGCCGAGCTGGGCGCCACTGGTGCGCGGCAGCTCCATGCCCGCCTGGCGGTAGGCCCACTGGACCAGACCCGAGCAGTCGAAGGCGTCCGGGCCCGCGGCGCCGTAGACGTAGGGGGAGCCGACCTTGCTCAGCGCGGCGTCGAGCGCGATGTCGGCGGCGGTGGCGCGCGGCGCGGTGAACACCTGCGGCGCGCCCGGGGTCTCGATGCCGGGGATGCCCTGCGGGATCGGGATCTCGTTGGGCACCTCGAAGGTGCCGATGCCGGGGACGGTGACCGGCGTCGCCGACGCGGGAGCGGCCGGCAGGAGGAACGCGCCGATGGTGGCAGCGCCGACGGCTCCGGCGGCAACGGCTCGCTGCGCCTGACGCTTGACGGTGTTGGTCGCCATGATGCGGGTACTTCCAATCTGCCCCACGACGCCGGGTCCGTATGACGCGGCGGGCTTCATCCCGCCGAACCGTTGGCCGGTCTACGGGACTCCGTGAGGTCTCGAAAAGGTTACGAAGACATCACGGTGGTTTGTAAAGTCGGACATCGGTCCGGGAAGCGATTCGGCCCGATCGGCCGAACATTGCCTGCGAGCTGCGTCACACCCGATCACGAAACGATAACGCCAGGTCGTCTCGGCGGCATTTCCGACTGACTTCCGGCGCGTCGCCACCTCGCGATGCGGGCGGTCTCTCGCGGCGAATGCGCAGGTCGACTCCGCGCGTCGGGGTGACTCGCGGCGTGTCGAGCGGCGAGCCGCGCGGGCGGCGCGCCGCCGGTCCGGCGCCGCCGTAACCGGCAATACGTCTTACCCGATGTAATTCGGCGTAGTCATACGATCTTGATCCAAACTGTGAGCCCGATCTCAATGCCTGATGTTCGGGGTCATTTCGCTCGCACCGGAACGAAAGTCTCGCGGCGAATTGTCGCGGGCGAGGATGTCGCGATCGGTCCCGCTGGCCGGGACCTGAGGTTTGCCTGCGGTGTGAACCCCGTTGCGGCGGAGGGGGTGCCGGGACGGCGGATCGTGTCGGACCCCCGCCCTACGCTGCACGCCGTGCCCGATCCCGCTCCGCAGCCGGTCGCCGTGCGTCAGCTGGCGTTCGACGAGCTCGATACGCCGTTGTACGACACCACGTTCGTCGTGGTCGACCTCGAGACGACCGGGACCAGCCCCGAGGGCGACGCGATCACCGAGATCGGCGCGGTGAAGGTGCGCGGGGGAGAGGTGCTGGGGGAGTTCGCGACCCTGGTGAATCCGGGCTGTGCCATCCCGCCCGCGATCGTGCACGTCACCGGGATCACCACGGCCATGGTGTACGAGGCGCCGCGGATCGAAGCGGTGCTGCCCGGCTTCCTCGAATTCGCGGCGGGCGCGGTGCTGGTGGCGCACAACGCGCGCTTCGACACGGCCTTCCTCAAGGCCGCCGCCGCGCGCCAGGACATCGCCTGGCCGAATCCGCAGGTGCTGTGCACGGTGAAGCTGGCGCGCCGGGTGCTCACCAGGGACGAGGCGCCCTCGGCGCGGCTGGGCGTGCTGGCCAGGGTGCTCGGCGCGTCGACCACGCCGACCCACCGCGCGCTCGACGACGCCCGCGCCACCGTCGACGTGCTGCACGCGCTGATCGCCCGCGTCGGCAACCAGGGCGTGCACAGTCTCACCGAGCTGCTCGACTATCTGCCGAACGTCACCGGAACCCAGCGCGCCAAACGCGCCTTCGCGGGCGATCTGCCGACCGCGCCGGGCGTGTACCTGTTCCGCGGACCGTCCGACGAAGTCCTCTATATAGGGACCGCGGTGAATCTGCGCCGCCGCGTGCGCACCTACTTCACCGGCTCGGAGACTCGCGGCCGGATGAAAGAGATGGTGGCGCTGGCGCTTCGGGTCGACCACGTGGTGTGCGCGCACGGCCTCGAGGCCGGCGTGCGCGAGCTGCGGTTGCTGGCCGCGCACGCGCCGCCGTACAACCGCCGCTCGAAGTTCCCGCGCCGGGGCTGGTGGCTCACGCTCAGCGACGAACCGTTCCCCCGCCTGGTCGCGGTGCGCACGCCGACCCGAACCGCGGTGGGTCCCTTCGGTTCCCGCGCCGACGCCGTCGATGTCGCCGCCACCGTCGCCGAGTTCGCGGGACTGCGCACCTGCGCCACCCGGCTGACCCGCGCGGCCCGCCACACCTGCCCGCCCGCGATCGTCGGCGGCTGTCCCGCCGCCCGCCCCGACGGCGACCTCGACGCCGCCGCCTACGCCCCGGCCGTGCAGTCGGTCCGCGACCTGTTCACCGGCCGCGCCGACACGCTGCTGCGCGCCATGCTCGATCGCATCGAAACCCATTCCGCCGCCGAGCATTTCGAAGCGGCCGCACGTCTGCGTGATCGGGCCGCCACCGTGGTCACCATGCTGCACCGCACCCAGCGCCTCAGCGCCCTGGCCCGGATCGCCGAGCTCATCGTCGCCCTGCCCGACGGCGCGGGCGGCTGGGAGTTCTCGATCATCCGCTACGGCCGCCTCGCGGCCGCCGGCGTCGCCCGCCGCGGCACCCCGCCCATGGCGGTGGTCGACCAGCTCGTCGCCGCCGCGGAGACGGTCATCCCGGATCTGGGTGACGCTGCGAGAGGCTCTTCCCGGCAGCCGACCGCGGCAGCCGAGCCGAAACCTCTGCCCGGCGTTGCGGCCGAGGCTGATCGGGTGGACACGATGTCGGCGGGTCCACCTGTGCCGTGGCCCGCCGTATCGTCCGAAACGCCGGTGTCTGCCCCGCCCGCCGACGATGCCCTGTTCGCCCTCGCCCCACCGCCCGAGGACGCCATCCCGCCGTTGCGCGGCGCCCCACCCGAGGAAGTCGGCGTCATCGCCCGCTGGCTCGCCAAACCGGGCGCCCGCATCGTCCGCACCAGCGAGGGCTACCACGAACCACTCCACGGCGCCGCCCGCTGGACCGGCTGGGCCCAACTGGCCCGCGCCGCCGCGACCACGCCCACCGCCGCCGAGCAGTACCTGTCCGAACGCTGACCGGCGGCGCCCCGGAATCCTGCTGAAAGGTCGGTCGGCGCTGCCGGCCTCGCTCGAGGTGGCGCGGCCGCCGGTCGGCCTGGAGCGGCTGGCTCGCGCCGCCGCGACCACTATCGACGCTGCCGAGCAGTACCTGTCCGAACGTTGAGGTGGTGTGATCGAGAGTGGCTCGACCGGGCTGCCGGGTGAACCTGCCCAGCCCGCCGGGCGCCCGGTCCGGGATCATGGAGGCGGTGTCACGCGCGGTGGCAGCGGGCGAAAGGGCGAGGACGCGGATGTTCGTGAAGGTGTGCGGGCTGACCACCACGGAGCAGATCGACTGGGCCGTCGAGCTCGGATACTCCGCGATCGGCGTCATGGTGACGCCCAGGAGCAAGCGTTACCGCACTCCCGAACAGGCGCGCGCGCTGGCCGACCACGCGCGCGGCCGCATCACCACCTTCGTGGTCGCGTTGACCGCCGACGAGGTCGCCGAGGTGGCCGACGCGTTCGATGTCGTGCAGCTCTACGAGTGGAGCGACCGCCCGAACCTCGCGTTCTGCTCGTCGACCCCACCGGAGCCGGGGCAGACCAGCGAATACTTCTTCTACGACGCCAGTGCCGGGTCCGGGATCTTCGAGGAGTTCCCCGACTGGGTCCGGGCCCTGCCCGGCAAGGTCGTGCTGGCGGGCGGCCTCGACGCCGACAATGTGGCCGCCACCATCGCGCGGCACCGGCCCTACGGCGTCGACGTCTCCAGCTCGGTGGAATCGGCGCCCGGCGTGAAGAGCCGCGAGCTGATGCGACGCTTCAAAGCGGCCACCGAGCGGCCCGAAGTTCTAGGCTGATCCCATGATTACCGCGATCGTGCTGATCCAGGCCGAGAACTCTCGTATCCCCGAGACCGCGCAGGCGCTCGCCGACACCGCAGGAGTCGCCGAGGTGTACTCCTGCGCCGGTGACGTCGATCTGATCGCGATCGTGCGGGTGCGCGACCACGAGCGCATCGCCGAGGTGGTGACCAGCGGCATCGACAAGGTCGACGGCGTGCTCCGCACGACCACCCACATCGCGTTCAAGTCGTACTCGAGCGCCGATGTGGAGGCCGGATTCTCGTTGGGGGAGTGAGCCTTTCGCTCAGCGCTCGTCGAGGGTGTTGGTGAGCTGGGCCCAGGAGTCGAGCAGTTTCGCCGCCGCGCCGCTGTCCACGGCGGCCGCGGCGCGCTCCAGCCCGGCCGTCAGCGCGGCGTTCAGATCGAGATCGGCGTCGCCTGCGCCGCGCGACAGGTCGTAGGCGACGATCGCGGCGGCCGAGTTCAGCAGCGTCGCGTCACGCACCGGGCCCGGCGTCCCACCGAAGACCTCGCGTGCGATACGCGCGTTGACCGTCGCGTCCCCACCGCGCAGCGCGTCCAGATCCACGCGGGGGATGCCCAGCGCCGTCGGATCGAGCACGGTCTGCCGGATCCGCCCGTCGCTGACCACCCACACATCGGTGAGGTCGGAGGTGGTGATCTCGTCGAGTCCGTCGCGGCCGCGCACCACCAGGGCGCTCGCGCCGCGCTCGGCGAAGACACCCGCGATCACGGGGGCCAGATCGGCGAACGCGCAGCCGATCAGGCCGGCGCGCGGCTGCGCCGGGTTGGTGAGCGGTCCCAGCACGTTGAACACGGTGGGGATACCGATCTCCTTGCGCGCCGGACCGGCGAAACGCAGCCCGGAGTGGAACAGCGGCGCGAAACAGAAGCCGATTCCGGCCTCGCGCACCGACCGCGCCACCGACTCCGGTCCGAGCGCCAGCTTCACGCCCAGCGCCTCGAGCACATCGGCGCCGCCCGCCTTGGACGAGGCCGCGCGATTGCCGTGCTTGACCACCGGCACCCCGGCCGCGGCGACCACCACCGAGGACATGGTGGAGATGTTCACCGACCCGGACCGGTCACCGCCGGTGCCGACGATGTCGACCGCGTCGCCGTCGACGTGCACCAGGCGGGCGTGCCCGAGCATGCCGGCGACCATGCCCGCGAGTTCGGTGGGGGTGGGGCCCTTGATCTTCATGGCCACCCCGAACGCCGCGATCTGGGCGGCGGTGGCGTTGTCGGTGAAGATCTCGTCGATGACCCAGGTGGTGTCGTCCGCGGCCAGGTCACCGCCGTCGGCGAGGGTTCCGAGCACCTGGGGCCAGCTGCGCACGCTCATCTGCTCCGCATCTTTCGTTCGACCGACAACGTCTGCGCGAACTCTGCTCGCGCGCGCCTGTATCGCGCAACCCTATTGCGCTGCCGAGCAAGTCTAGGCGGCGCCGCGCGGTGGTTGCAGCGCGTCCCAGCCGTCGGCGACACCGTCGTGGCGCTGGGCCAGGCCCGCCATCCGTGAGCGTTCCTGCGAACACGACAGCGGATCGAGCAGTTGCACCCGCTGCAGGACGACCGGTACCAGCTCGCCCTCGCTCTGTTCGGCGGGTTCGGCCCGCCGGTAGCCGTCGTAACCGGCGATCTCGCACGCCGCGTCGATCCGCTCGGCGGGCAGGCGCAGATGGTGCCGCAGCACCGCCTCGGCCTCCCGGTCCAGTTCGGTCGCCCGGTCCAGCGCCGTCGAACACGCCTCGGCATCGTCGAAACTCGCCGCGACCACGACGAGATCGGCGCGCTCCGGGTCCAGTGTCTCGGCGTGCCCGCCGAACAATCGCCGCCACATCCGCACCACGACCATCGCGACCTCCTTCGTCTCAGGTTATCCACATCTGGCGCTGTCACAATGGGTCCTCGCACCCGGTGTCGCCAACACGCCGAGGCGGGTCCAGGACCCCCTCTGTGCGTGGGTTTTCCGATTCCCGCGACAAACTTTCGTACCCGGGTACAGCTGTCGTACTACGAAGAGTCATACTTACCCCGTGACGACCGCAGTAGGCACCCCAGGATCGGCCATTACTCAGCGTGTGCATTCGCTGAACCGGCCCAACATGGTCAGCGTCGGAACCATCATCTGGCTGTCGAGCGAGCTGATGTTCTTCGCCGGCCTCTTCGCCATGTACTTCGTTGCGCGCGCGCAGGCGCACGGCGACTGGCCCCCGGAGCCGACCGAGCTGAACATGACGCTCGCCATTCCGGTGACGGCCGTGCTGATCGCATCGTCGTTCACGTGCCAGATGGGCGTGTTCGCCGCGGAGAAGGGCGACGTGTTCGGCCTGCGCCGGTGGTACCTGATCACCTTGGCGATGGGCACCTTCTTCGTGTTCGGCCAGGGCTACGAGTACTACCACCTGGTCCACGAGGGCACCTCCATCGCAGGCAGCTCCTACGGCTCGGTCTTCTACATCACCACCGGCTTCCACGGTCTGCACGTGATCGGCGGTCTGATCGCGTTCGTGTTCCTGCTGATCCGCACCACGCTGAGCAAGTTCACGCCCGCGCAGGCCACCGCCGCGATCGTGGTGTCGTACTACTGGCACTTCGTCGACATCGTCTGGATCGGGTTGTTCGCCACGATCTACTTCGTCCGCTAGGCGCGGGCGCACAGCATTTGCACAAGTCGGTTCCGTCTACTCCAAAGGGACACAGATGAGTTCATCTCCCCCGTCGGCCCCAGAGCCCGCTGGCCCCGGCAACGGTCAGGCCGCCAAGACGCGTAAGCAGCGTCGTGTTCGCCGTCGTATCGCGGGCGGTCTCGCGTTGCTGGTGGGTCTGGTCGGGGCCGGCTTCCTGGCCACGGCGCTCACTCCCGAGCCGCAGGTCGCCACGGCGAACCAGGACCAGTCCGCGCTCATCCGCGAGGGCAAGCAGCTCTACGACACCTCGTGCATCACCTGCCACGGTGCCAACCTGCAGGGCGTCGAGGACCGTGGTCCCAGCCTGATCGGCGTCGGCGAGGCCGCCGTCTACTTCCAGGTGTCCTCGGGCCGCATGCCGATGACGCGCAACGAGGCCCAGGCCGAGCGCAAGCCGGAGAAGTTCGACGCGCATCAGACCGACGCGCTCGGCGCGTTCGTCGCCGCCAACGGCGGTGGCCCCTCGGTGATCCGCGACGCCAACGGTGAGGTCGCTCAGGAATCGCTGCGCGGCGACGACATCGCCCGTGGTTCGGAGCTGTTCCGCATGAACTGCGCCTCCTGCCACAACTTCACCGGCCGTGGTGGCGCGCTCTCCAGCGGTAAGTTCGCCCCGCCGCTGGCGCCGGCCAGCGAGCAGCAGATCTACGACGCGATGCTCACCGGCCCGCAGAACATGCCGAAGTTCTCCGACCGGCAGCTCTCGCCGGAGGAGAAGCGCGACATCGTCGCCTACGTCAAGAACTCCGTCGAGGAGAAGTCGCCCGGCGGCTGGGACCTCGGTGGATTCGGTCCGGCGACCGAGGGTCTGGCGATCTGGGTCATCGGCATCACCGCCGTGGTCGGCGCCGCGATGTGGATCGGATCCAGGACATGAGCGCCATGAGTGGACAGGAGCACAACGACATGGGTCGGGAACCGACCGAAGCCGAACTGGACGCGATGTCGCGTGACGAGCTGGTCGAGCTCGGTACCGCGCGTGACGGCGTCGATGTCGCCTACCGCGGCGAGCGGTGGCCGGTCCCCGGCACCCGCGCCGAGAAGCGCGCCGAACGTCAGGTGACGTTCTGGTTCGCCATCTCCGGCCTGGCCGCGGCCGCGCTGATCGGTGTCTTCCTGTTCTGGCCCTGGGAATGGAAGGGCAAGAACGACGAGGGCCACGCCGCCTACTCGCTGTTCACCCCGCTGGTCGGCCTGACCTTCGGCATCTCGGTGCTCGTCATCGGTATCGCCGTGGTGCTGATCCGCAAGAAGTTCATCCCCGCCGAGATCTCCATCCAGGAGCGTCACGACGGTCCGTCCGACGAGGTCGAGCGCCGCACCCTGGCGGCCGAGCTGCAGGACGCGCTCGACACCTCCACCCTGGGTCGCCGCAAGATGATGCTCGGTACCGCGGGCGCCGGCGTCGGCGTGCTCGGTATCGGCGCGCTGCTGGTGTTCGTCGGCGGCATGGTGAAGAACCCGTGGGCCAAGCGCGAGAAGTCGCCGCTGTGGGTCTCGGGCTGGACCCCGGACTTCCCCGGCGAGACCATCTACATCCGTCGCGACACCGGTCGCCCCGAAGATGTCGTGCTGGTGCGCCCGGAGGATCTGGACGCAGGTGCCATGGAAACCGTGTTCCCGTGGAAGGAGAAGTGGCGCGGCGACGCGCACGAGACCCTGCAGTCGCTGCGCGGTGTCCGCAACTCCGTCATGCTGATCCGGTTGCGTACCGAAGACGCCGAGAAGGCGATCAAGCGCAAGGGCCAGGAGAGCTTCAACTACGGCGACTACTTCGCCTACTCGAAGATCTGCACCCACCTCGGTTGCCCCACCTCGCTGTTCGAGCAGCAGACCAACCGCATCCTGTGCCCCTGCCACCAGTCGCAGTTCTCGGCGACCGAATGGGGTAAGCCGGTCTTCGGTCCCGCTGCCCGCGCACTGCCTCAGCTGCCGATCACCGTCAACTCCGAGGGCTTCCTGGTCGCCAACGGCGACTTCATCGAGCCGCTCGGCCCGGCCTTCTGGGAGCGTCGTTCATGAGCACTCTGGTGGCGAACCAAGCCAACGAGATGGACGAGCGGTATCGTGCCGCCGCGTTCGTGAAGCGGTCGATCAACAAGGTCTTCCCGACCCACTGGTCGTTCCTGCTGGGTGAGATCGCGCTGTACGCGTTCATCATCCTGTTGCTGTCGGGTGTGTACCTGACGCTGTTCTTCGACCCGTCGATGGCGCACGTCACCTACGACGGCGCCTACCAGCCGCTGCGCGGCGTCGGCATGTCGCGGGCCTACGAGACCGCGCTGAACATCTCCTTCGAGGTGCGCGGCGGTCTGTTCGTCCGGCAGATCCACCACTGGGCGGCCCTGCTGTTCGCGGCGTCGATCATCATCCACCTGTTCCGCATCTTCTTCACCGGCGCGTTCCGCAAGCCGCGTGAGGCGAACTGGGTGATCGGCTCGCTGCTGCTGATCCTGGCGATGTTCGAGGGCTTCTTCGGCTACTCGCTGCCCGACGACCTGCTCTCGGGTACCGGTCTTCGTGCCGCCTTCGGTGGTATCACGATGAGCCTTCCGGTCATCGGTACCTGGATGCACTGGCTGATGTTCGGCGGCGACTTCCCCGGCGACATCATCATCCCGCGCCTCTACATCGCGCACGTGCTGCTGCTGCCCGGCATCATCCTGGCGCTGATCGGCGCGCACGTCGCGCTGGTCTGGTACCAGAAGCACACCCAGTTCCCCGGCCCCGGCCGCAAGGAGACCAACGTCGTCGGCGCACGCATCGTGCCG
Organism: Nocardia sp. NPDC050717; assembly: GCF_040654275.1. Taxonomy (NCBI): domain Bacteria; kingdom Bacillati; phylum Actinomycetota; class Actinomycetes; order Mycobacteriales; family Nocardiaceae; genus Nocardia; species Nocardia sp. NPDC050717. The sequence continues at coordinate 66,838 of NZ_JBFAHR010000014.1, read as the reverse complement.
GTGTTCGCCGCGGACCAGGGCGCGTTCTTCGCCTTCACCCTCGGCATCGTCGGCATCATGGGTGGCGTCCTGCAGATCAACCCGATCTGGAACCTGGGTCCGTACAACCCGTCCCAGGTCTCGGCGGGTTCGCAGCCGGACTTCTACATGATGTGGACCGACGGTCTGGCGCGTCTGATGCCGCCGTGGGAGCTCTACCTTGGCCGCTACACGGTTCCGGCCGTGGTCTGGGTCGCGCTGGTGATGGGTCTGGTGTTCACCCTGCTGATCGCCTACCCGTGGATCGAGAAGCGCCTCACCGGCGACACCACCGCGCACCACAACCTGCTGCAGCGTCCGCGCGACGTGCCGGTGCGTACCGCGATCGGCGCCATGGCGATCGCGTTCTACGTGGTGCTCACGCTCTCGTGTGTCAACGACATCATCGCGCTGAAGTTCGACATCTCGCTGAACGCGACCACCTGGATCGGCCGCATCGGCGTGCTGCTGCTGCCGCCGCTGGCGTACTTCGTCACCTACCGGTTCTGCATCGGTCTGCAGCGCAGTGACCGGGCGGTGCTCGAGCACGGCATCGAGACCGGTGTGATCAAGCGCCTGCCGCACGGTGAGTACATCGAGGTGCACCAGCCGTTGGGCCCGGTCGACGACCACGGCCACCCGATCCCGCTGGAGTACCAGGGCGCCGCGGTGCCGAAGAAGATGAACAAGCTGGGTTCGGCGGGCAAGCCGGGCACCGGTAGCTTCCTCTTCGCCGACCCCAAGGCCGAGTCCGACGCCTACTTCGCCAACGAGCACGCCGAGGAGCACAAGATGCTCACCGCGCTCGCCGAGGAGCAGGCCCGCGACAACAACGGCTCGCACGGTCACTGACCGCGCACGCAGCACGAGAAAGGCCCCGAGTCACGCGACTCGGGGCCTTTCGGCGTTTCCGGCTCAGAGCCGCGGGGTGCGGCGGTAGGCCTCGATGGCCTCGAACTTGGCCAGGTTGTGCCTGGCGTCGGCCAGGGCGTCGTGGGCGTCGCCGGGGATGGGCGGCAGGTCGGGGCTGCCGTGCGCGACCCAGTGCTGGCGCAACTCGTTGGTGTAGCGCGGCATGTCCTTGGGCAGGGCGGTCATGTCGCCCCACAGCTGGCACAGCGCCACGTGGTCGTAGGCGGAGACCCAGGCCCACAGTTCCGGATGCACGCCGGAGCGCGGCAGGAAGAAGGCGTGCAGGTCGTCGCGGATCTGCGCGCGGGTGCGATACAGGTGCGAGCCCGCGGGCGGCAGCTTGGGCAGCACGTGCCTGCGGACCCACGGGCCCGCCCGGCCCGCGTCGAATTCGGTGGAGACGGCGTAGTATTCGCGCCCGTCCTCGCAGACGACGCCGATCGAGATCAGATCGATCGTCACGCCGTCCTCGATGAATTCCGAATCATAGAAATATCGCAGGGAGATCGCCTCTTCGTGCCGGTGGGCGGCGGTCCGCGCGGACCGCCGTGACCCGCGGGTGGGTCAATGTCAATGTGGAACCCTATACGGGGCCCGCGCGTGACCTGCGCACGCGATGGTTCCGTATTCTGATCTGGTGACCTGGACCGTCGACGTACCCATTGACCGCCTGCCGGAACTGCCGCCGCTGCCCGCCGAGTTGCGCAGCAGGCTCGACGCCGCCTTGGCCCGGCCCGCGCTGCAACAGCCGTCCTGGGACGCCGACGAGGCCGCCACCATGCGCACCGTGCTCGAGAGCGTGCCGCCCATCTGCCTGCCCGCGGAGGTGGAGGAGCTCAAATCCCAGCTCGCCGCGGTCGCGCGCGGTGAGGCGTTCCTCATGCAGGGCGGTGACTGCGCGGAGACCTTCGCCGACAACACCGAACCGCACATCCGTGGCAACATCCGCACCCTGCTGCAGATGGCCGTGGTGCTCACCTACGGCGCCAGCCTGCCGGTGGTGAAGGTGGCGCGGATCGCGGGCCAGTACGCCAAGCCGCGCTCCTCCGACATCGACGCGCTGGGACTCAAGTCCTACCGCGGCGACATGGTCAACTCGCTGGTCGCCGACGAGGCGCTGCGCCGCCACGATCCCTCGCGCCTGGTCCGCGCCTACGCCAACGCCAGCGCCGCGATGAACCTGGTCCGCGCGCTCACCACCGCGGGCATGGCCGACCTGCACAAGGTGCACGACTGGAACCGCGACTTCGTGGCGCAGTCGCCCGCGGGCGCCCGCTACGAGGCGCTGGCCGAGGAGATCGACCGCGGCCTGCGGTTCATGACCGCCTGCCAGGTGAACGACCCGAGCCTGAAGTCGGCCCGTATCTACGCCTCGCACGAGGCGCTGGTGCTCGACTACGAGCGCGCGATGCTGCGGCTGAGTGAGAGCGAGACCGGCGAGCCGCTGCTCTACGACCTGTCCGCGCACTTCCTGTGGATCGGCGAGCGCACCCGTCAGCTCGACGGCGCCCACATCGCGCTGGCCGAACTGCTGGCCAACCCGATCGGCCTCAAGATCGGCCCGACCACCACGCCCGACCAGGCCGTGGAGTACGTCGAGCGGCTCGACCCCAACAACGAGCCGGGCCGGCTGACCCTGGTGGCCCGGATGGGCAACGGCAAGGTGCGCGACGTGCTGCCGCCCATCATCGAGAAGGTGCAGGCCACCGGTCACCAGGTGATCTGGCAGTGCGACCCGATGCACGGCAACACCCACGAATCCTCGACCGGCTTCAAGACCCGCCACTTCGACCGCATCGTCGACGAGGTGCAGGGCTTCTTCGAGGTGCACCGCGCTCTGGGCACCCACCCCGGCGGCCTGCACATCGAACTGACCGGCGAGAACGTCACCGAGTGCCTCGGCGGCGCGCAGGACATCTCCGACCTCGACCTCGAGGACCGCTACGAGACCGCCTGCGACCCCCGCCTGAACACCCAGCAGTCCCTGGAACTGTCGTTCCTGGTAGCCGAGATGCTGCGTTGATCTGAGCGCTGGCGCGCTCGAGGTCGCGGCCCTTTGTGTCCCGTCGATCAGGCACCATTGCTTGCTCCTTCGTCGCTTGCGCAACGGCGCCTGATCGACGGGACGGCCGCGACCCGCCGCTGACGCGGCGGACCCTCCTCGGGGTCGGGTCGTGCGGGGCCGGGAGTGCGGGCGGTCAGGTGCGGGCGGTCAGCGATTGCCGCGTCCGGGCTTTTCCTTGTCGTCTTTGTCCGGGGCCTGTGCTCTTCAAGGCAGGGCGGTCAGCGAGACGACGCTGCCCGCCTCCACATTCGAGTTGAAGCCGGGGACCTGGCCGATCACCAGCGAGCTGTCGGAGTCGGTCAGCGATTTGACCTCCACCCGCAGGCCCAGCTGCTGCAGTTTCGCGCGGGCGTTGCCGACGCTCTGACCCATCACATTGGGCACCTTCACCGCGTTCGACACGATCAGGGTGACGCTGTCGCCGGACTGCAGGGTCGTGCCGACGGCGGGTTCGGTGGCGATCGCCTTGTCGCCCTCGATGCTCTTGTCGTACTGCACGCGGGTCTCGCGGACGGTCAGCCCCGCGGTGGTGAGCGCCTCGGCGGCCTCCTCGGCGGTCTTGCCGCGCACATCGGGCACGTTGACCGGCTGCGAGCCCTTGCTGCGGTACACCTTCACCTGCGCGCCCATCGGCAGCACGGTGCCCGGCGCCGGGTCCACCTTCGCCAGTGAGCCCTTCGGCGCGGTGCTCGGCGCCTCGCCCGCGTCGATCGGCTGCAGGCCCGCGTCGCGGATCGCCTCGTTGGTGGCGCTGATCTGGTCGCCGGGCTTGATGTCGGGCACGCGCGGCTTGCCATTGGAGATCAGTACCGCGATGGTCGAGCTCTTGGTGACCCGGGAACCCGCCGAGGGATCGGTGCCGACGACCCCGCCCACCGGAATGGTGTCGGAGGCCTTGTTGCGCAGCACCGTCTCGAAACCGGCTTCCTGCAGCACGGCGACGGCCCGCTCGGAATCCATGCCCGCGATGGGCGGCACCGAGGTGTAGCGGCCGACGCCGAGCCACCAGCCGCCGATCCCGACCAGCAGGGTGAGCGCGGTGACGATCGCGGCCCACACCATGCCGGTGCGGCGCGAGGCGGCCTCGTTGGGCACGTACGGGTGGTGCGGCGCGGGTGCGTGCGCCGGGGCGTACTCGTCGGCCCGCGGGCGCGGGGCGGTGACGACCTTGGTGTGCTGGGGCTGATGATCGAGTCCAGGGGACGGATGCATCGCCACCGGATGCGGCGTCATCGGGCGGTCACCGGGGTGGTGCGCGGCGCCGGTCCGGTAGCTCTCGCTGAGATGTTCGGCCGAATCCCGCGGCGCCGGAACACGATACGGCGGCAGGGCGAGTTCCATCGCGATCGTCTGCAGCCGCGCCGCCATCTCGTTGGCGTCGGCATAGCGCTGCTGCGGGTCGCGGGCGGTGGCCTTGGCGACCAGTTCGTCGAGCTCCGGCGGCACGCCGTCGATGAACTGGCTCGGCGGCGGCACGTCGTTCTCCACCCGCTGATACGCCACCGACAGCGAGTTGTCGCCGGTGAACGGCACCCGGCCGGTGAGCAGTTCGAAGATCAGGATGCCGAAGGAGTACACGTCCGAGCGCGCGTCGGCGGTGCCGGTGGTGACCTGCTCGGGGGAGAGGTACGCGGCGGTGCCGAGGATGACGCTCGCGGAGGTGGTGTTCGCGGCGGCGACGGCGCGGACCAGGCCGAAGTCGGCGATCTTCACCTCGCCGCCGTCGGAGATCAGCACGTTCTCCGGTTTGATGTCGCGGTGCACCAGGCCGGCGTCGTGCGCGGTGCCGATGGCGCGCAGCACGGGTTCGGCGACGGCGCGCACGGCGTGCGGCGGCATCGGGCCGCGTTCGCGCAGCAGCTCGCGCAGCGTGCCGCCCTCGACCAATTCCATGATCAGGAACGGGTATTCACCGTCGATGCCCTGGTCGTACACGGCGACCAGCGACGGATGCTTGAGCTTGGCGACCGCGCGCGCCTCGAACTCGAAGCGGGTCAGGAACTGGGGATCCCCGGCGAACTTCGGATCCATCACCTTGATCGCGACCGGACGATCCAACCGGGTGTCCGTGCCACGGAACACCATCGACATTCCGCCGCGCGCGATCGGCGCATCGATGCGATAGCGCCCTTCCAGCATCTGGCCGATCAAGTGATGTCCTCCGGCAGTAACGACGAGCGAATGGCCACCGTGTGCGGCCCCCACGATCGTAGCGGGGTGCCACCGCTGTGCCCGACGATGCGTGCCGGGCCACACGTACTACCCTGTGCGGGTGAGTGCCTTCCCCTGCAGCGACGACGTGCTGCCCGACACCGAAACCCTCCTCCCGCTGCCCGAGGTCGCCGACCTGCTCGGCATCCCGGTCACCGCCGTGCACCAGTTGCTGCGTGACCACCAGATCCTCGCGGTGCGCCGGGGCGGTGTCGCCGGGATCCCGGCCCGCTTCTTCGACGACAACGACGAGGTCGTCCGGATGCTGCCCGGTCTCATCACGGTGATGCGCGACGGCAAGTACTCCGACGAGGACATCCTGCGCTGGATCTTCACCGAGGACGACTCCCTCCCCGGCCGCCCCGTCGACGCCCTGCACGGCCCACTGGCCCGCGAGGTCGTCCGCCGCGCCGCCGCCGAACCCTTCTGAGCACTCGCTCCGCACGGCTCTCGGCGCGGACCGTGCGCCGCTGAGCACGCGTTCCGCCGTTGCCACCGATATCGCACACCGAGTCGTATCGACGATCCGTGGGGCGGTCGAGGTTCTCAAGCTGACGCTGCGCCGGGTGATCGAGGTCTGCGGGCTGACGGTGCGGGGCCGCCGAGGTTCGTGGCTGGACGTATCGCGGCGTGGCCGAGGTTCGCGGGCCGACGTTGCGCCGGGCGTCGAGGGGCGCGGACCGTTCAGCCATCGGCCGCGGTCGGGCGGCTACCGGCTGCCCGCGGCCTGGTGGCGGGCTTGATGCCAGGCGGTGGAGCGGAGCAGTCGCAGGCCGTTGAGTCCGACGATGACTGTCGAGCCCTCATGGCCGAGCACGCCCAGCGGCAGGGGGAGATGGCCGAACAGGTCCCACACCACCAGCACGGCGATGAAGGTCGCCGCGATGGCGAGGTTGGCCAGTACCACCCGGCGGGCCCGGCGCGAGAGCGCGATGACGGTGGGGATGGCGGTCAGATCGTCCCGGACGACGATGGCGTCCGCGGTCTGCACCGTGAGATCCGAACCGGCCCCGCCCATCGCGATGCCCGCGTGCGCTGCGGCCAGGGCGGGCGCGTCGTTGATCCCGTCGCCCACCATCGTCACCCGCTCGCCCCCGCTCTCCAGTGCGCGCACCGCGGCGACCTTCTCGTGCGGTAGCAGCCCCGCCCGCACCTCGGTGATGCCGACCTCCTCGGCCAGCCTTTCCGCCGTGCGGTGATTGTCCCCGGTGAGCAGAACCGGTGCGCCGCCCTGCATCCGGGTGAGCGCGGCTACCGCGGCGCCCGCATCCGGGCGGACCTGATCGGCGAACCCGAGTACCCCGATCGGCTCCTCGTCACAGACCACCACCACAGCGGTCCGGCCACGCGACCGGATCGCCGCGACGAGGTCGGCCTGGGGCGTCGAGGCGACCCCCTCGGTCGGCTGCCCCGCGTCGGCGGTCAGGGCCGTCCGCACCCGTGAGAGAAGCGGCGCCGCGGCACCGAGCGATGCGTGGCCGTCGCTGTCACCGTCACGCGCCGGTGCGTCGATCGCCGCAGACGGGGCGGCAACGCCGGGCGGTACCGTTACGCCACCGCGTACTCGTGGGCCGGGCTGTTGTTCTGTCGCTTCCGGCAGCACGCGAGCCGGGTGGCCGACAACGTCGGGTGCTGGGGCCACGCCATCGCGTAGCCGTGTCGCGGACGGCGTGGGCAGGGCAGGCAGCGCCGGATCCGCGGGATCGGTGTCGACGTCGGGTGGTGGTGCCGCGCCGTCGCGAAGGCACGTCGTCGGATGCTCGGGCGCCTCCGGCAGCCCAGGACCCGCCGGCGGGGGCGTGCCGGGTGAGCCGACGCGCACCAGGTGGTGGTCGACGCGGCCGGAGACACCGCGGCCCGGTCTGGCGGCGAACTCGGTGACCGCCGGTAGCGGGATACCCCGTTGCCGGGCGAGGCGGACGGTCGCGGCGGCCAAGGGGTGCTCGCTGGGGAACTCGACGGCCGCGGCCAGGCGCAGAATCCGGTGCTCGGCGGCCGGGCCGGCCGAGGCGCCGGGCAGCGGATGGATCTCCACGAGCTCGGGGGTGCCCCGGGTGAGCGTGCCCGTCTTGTCGAAAGCGACGCGGGTGGTGGCGCCGAGCTGTTCCATCACCACGGCCGATTTCACGAGCACACCGTGGCGCCCGGCGTTGGCGATGGCGGCCAGCAGCGGCGGCATGGTCGCCAGCACCACGGCGCAGGGGGAGGCGACGATCATGAACGTCATCGCGCGCAGCAGCGAATCACGCAGTGTCGCACCGAGAATCAGCGGCACCGCGAACACCGCGAGGGTGACGACCACCATGCCGATCGAATAGCGCTGCTCGATCTTCTCGATGAACAGCTGGGTCTTGGCCTTGGTGCGGCCCGCCTCCTCGACCAGCGCCGCGATCCGCGCGACGACCGAGTCCTCGGCCCTGCGCTCGACCCGCACCCGCAGGGCGCCGGTGCCGTTGAGGGTGCCGGCGAACACCTCGTCACCGGCGGCCTTGTCGACCGGCAGCGGTTCGCCGGTGACGGTGGCCTGGTCGACCTCGCTCGCCCCGTCGAGCACGCGCCCGTCGGCCGCGATCCGGTCGCCGGGGCGCACCAGGATCACCTCGCCCACGGCGAGGTCGGCGGCGGCGACGGTCTGTTCCACTCCGTCGTCGAGCCTGGTCGCCGTGTCGGGTGCCAGGGTGAGCAGGCCGCGCACCGAGTCCTCGGTGCGGCGGGTCGCCAGCGCCTCCAGCGCGCCCGAGGTGGCGAAGATGACGATCAGCAGGGCGCCGTCGATGATCTGCCCGATGGCGGCCGCGCCGATCGCCGCGACCACCATCAGCAGGTCGACGTCGAGGGTCTTCTCGCGCAAGGCCTTCAGGCCCTCGAGGCCCGGCTCCCACCCGCCGGTGGCGTAGCAGGCCAGCAGCAGCGCCCACCACAGCCAGCTCGGCCCGCCGGTGAACTTCGCGACGAGGCCGAGCGCGAACAGGGCGGTCGCGGCGGCGGCCCAGCGCATCTCGGGGATGGCGAACAGCCGGGTGCGCGGCGCCGCGACGGCGGCCGGGCGGACGGCGGTGGACGAGACCACGAAGCACCTCCGGATCAGGGACAAGGCACCCGAGAATAACAGATCATATGAAGAGGTATTCATGTGCTGGTCTCCGCTAGACTCCACGCCATGGGACACGGTGTGGAGGGCCGCGACCAGCCGATGAAGCGGCTGGACGCCACTGCCGCCGCGCACGTGGCCACCACCCTGCAGGCGTTGGCGACTCCGAGCCGCCTGCTGATCCTCTCCGAGCTCCGGCAGGGTCCGCGGCCGGTCACCGAGCTCGCCGAGGCGGTCGGGATGGAACAGTCCGCCGTCTCCCATCAGCTGCGATTGCTGCGCAACCTGGGCCTGGTCACCGGCACCCGCGCCGGGCGCAGCATCGTCTACAGCCTCTACGACAACCACGTCGCCCAACTGCTGGACGAGGCGGTCTACCACAGCGAACACCTGCGCCTCGGCCTCGCCGAACGCCCCGACATCGCAGGCTGAGCATCCGGCACGGCGGCATACTCGGACCATGACGAGGGATCGTCCGGGTGAGCTGCGCCCGGGAGACATCTACGAGGACTGTCACTTCCACCCCGTGCTGTGCACCTACATCGACGACGGCGACGAGATCGGCGGCATCTCGCTGATCGACGCCACCTCGCCGCGCGCGTGTTCACTGAGCCATTGCGCTGTCATCAAGCTGTCCCTCGCCGACGTGGTCGCGGCGCGAGCCGATTGGCCCGGCTACCTCGCCCGCCGCAAGGCCGAGTTCGAATCCGGTGACCGAGCGACCGACGGCCTCAGCCGCGAGTCGTGAAGCCCTTGGCGGCCACGAGGATCCGGCGGTGGTTCGGTACCGTCGCTCGCCGCTGGAACACCTGGTGGTCCGCCGCCTCGATCCGGTCGAGGATCTCCGCGTAGAGCACGGCGGCCGTGCGGATCGCCGGGCGCACGCGGGGTTCGAGCAGGTCGATGCCCGGGGTGGCGCGACGGTAGATGTCGCGGTTGAGCGCGATCAGGTGGGCCAGCGCGCGCCGCAGCGGCCGATCGGTGCGCCCACTGGCCCGGCAGGCCCGCAGGCGTTCCTCGTCGACGCCGAACGCGGCCAGTTCGGCGGTGGGCAGGTAGACGCGGCCGCGGTCGAGATCCTCGCCGACGTCGCGCAGGAAGTTCGTGAGCTGGAACGCCTCGCCCAGCGCCGCCGCGGCGGGTTCGGCCTCGGCGACGGGGACGACCGTGCCGAGCACCGGCAGCAGTTGCAGCCCGATGGCGGCCGCCGACCCGCGCATGTACTCGCGCAGCTCGGCCATGGTGGCGTAGTGGGTGCGGTGGGTGGCGGTGCCGGGGACGTCCATGCGCATGGCGTCGAGGAAGGTCCACAGGTGCGTGTGCGCGATGTCGTAGCCGTGGATGGTGTCGGCCGCGGCGGCGAGGATCTGGCGGCGGCGCGGATCGGCGAGGTCGACGGTGCCGTGCTCGAGGGCGCGGCGCAGCTGCTGCTCGACCAGGTCGAGGTGCTGGGCCGCGCCGATCGCGGGCCCACCCGGGGTGCCGCCGTCGCGCGGATCGAGCACGTGGCCGGGGTTGTCGGCGTGGTCGACGATGTCGTCGACCATCCTGGCGAAGGCGTACAGCGCGTGCACGGCCCGGCGCCGCGGCGGGGTGAGCAGGGTCGTCGCCAGATAGTAGGTGCGGCCGTGCTCGGCGGCGATCCGCCGGCAGGTCGCGTAGGCGGCGTCGAGGTCGAGCGGGGCTCTGTCGCTTGGTGATTCGCCCCGGCGCTCGGGGTCCACCGCCCGGTGGGTGGCGACGGGGTTCGTCCTCGACCCGTCCGGTGCCGCCGCGCGGCGTATCCCGCTCATGCCGGGAGGGTCGGCGCCGGTTCCTTCGTCGCGGCTCGCGCACTGGCCGACCGCAGATGCAGCGGGTCGACGACGCGCAGCGAGAGCGCGGCGACCACGGCGGCGAAGGTCGCCAGCGCGACGTGCCAGAAGTTGTACAGGCCGATCGACCCGTCGGGCTGGAACACCAGCATCAGCCAGGTGCAGATGCCGACGAGCCACTGCAGGGTCACCGTCGACAGCGCGAACCCGGCGGCCAGCGCCAGCGGCCACGAGTAGTACCAGGGCAGCGCGGCGGGGGAGAGCAGCACGATGGCCACGAAGGCGATGACGATGCCGAGCACGGCCTCGCGCTCGGAGTGCCGGAAGCGCCACCAGATCGCCACCAGCAGCGCCACCAGCGCGAACTTGCACAGCTCGCGGGTCACGCTGAGCACGGGGTCCAGGCGCAGCGGGGTCACCCAGGTGACCATGTGCGCGAGGATCGTCGGCAGCGACAGCCAGTTGATGATCTTGTTCGAGCCCTGCAGTGCCGTCACCCAACCGAATCCGACCCCGGCGATCGCGGAGGCGGCCAGGAACACCAGCGCGAACACGCTCACGCCGAGACCGGCGATCTTGGCGAAGGTGAACAGCGGATGCGGCATGTCGGCGGTGGCCCTGGCGGCGTCGGGATGCTTCTGATCCTCCGACACCCCGGCCGCCTCGGGATGCTCGGCGGCGCGCTGGGCCGCGCGGCGTTCCTTCTCGTGCAGGATCCAGATCCACACCAGGAAGGGCAGCGCCACCCCGGCGGTCGCCTTGATCGCGACGCCGATGGCGACCACCACGATGCCCGCCACGTGATGGCGTTCCAGCACCAGCGCGATGCCGGCGCACATCAGCCCGACCATCAGCATCTCGTTGTGCACGCCGCCGATGAGGTGGATGAGCACCAGCGGGTTGAGCACGGCCAGCCACAGCGCGACCGTGGGCTTGCCACCCAGGTGCTTGGTCAGATACGGCACCGCCCACATCATCAGCGCCAGGCCGGGCAGCATCGCGAACCGCAGGGCGATGGTGCCGCCGATGACGCTGTCGCCGGTGATCATCGTGATGGCGCGGCCCATGAGCAGGAACACCGGACCGTAGGGCGCGGTGGTGGTGGTCCAGACCGGGCTCACGTTCTCGAGCAGCACGCCGGGGTTGGCGACGGGACCCACCTGGTAGGGGTCGAAACCGTCGCGCAGCAGCGCGCCCTGGGCGAGATAGGAGTAGGCGTCGCGGCTGAACATCGGCGCCGCGAACAACAGCGGGGTGATCCAGATACCGACGATCGCGCGCAGTTCGTTGAGGGTGACGGTGCCGCCGCCGCCCTTGCCGATCGTGGTGCGGCCGAGGCGAACCCACGCGGTGATCATCATCAGCACGCCGGCCCAGATCAGGATCGTGGACAGCGCGTATCCGTGCCCGAACCGCAGCCACGACAGGTGCAGTGCCTCGAGCAGCGGGTCGCGCTTGCGGACCGCGCCCGCGCCGAACCCGCCGAAGGTGATCATCGCCGCGCCGAAGAAGCCCATCACGGCCGCGTGGCCTTCGGGGCTGCGGGCGAAATCGCCCGCGGTGCGTAGCCACGACCGGACGCCGGGATCGGTCCCGGTGGGCAGGTGGCGCTGCGGCTCGAGGGTGCGCGTGGTGTCCATGGGGCCTACGGTCGTCTCGGGGGGCGGCATCTTCGGTCGGTCCCCCCGGATGGTCGGCGGTCGCAACCGCGAGCTGATGATGTCGGCCGTCAGTTTACGGCTTCACTGTCGAACACTAACCCGGTGGTCGGTCGCGGTGCGCGCCCGGCTGCCTCCGATTCGCGCCGCGGCCAGCTTGCCCGACAGCAGCGTGGTGGGCACACCGACCCCCGGAGTGGTGCCGCAACCTGCGAGAACGACGTTGTCGACACCCCTTGGCAGATTGCGCGGCCGGAACGGGCCGGTCTGGCGGAACAGGTGCGCGATCGAGAACGGCGTGCCGGCGATCATGCCCTGGGCGGCCCACGTCGCCGGTGTGTCGACGTGGTCGACGCGGAAGTGGTCGGCGATGCCGGTGTAGCCGCGGCGCTCGAGTTCGGTGAGCAGTTCGCGCAGATACGCCGGGGCCAGGCGTTCCCAGTCCAGCGGTGCCGCGTCGAGGTTCGGGCACGGCGCCAGCAGGGAGAACGGCTCGTGCCTGCCGTCCGCGCGGTCGATGTACTGGCCCGGGTCGGTGAGGGCGGGCCGGGTGAGCAGCAGGGACGGGTCGCTCATCAGCCGCCCGCGCCCGCGTGGCGCGGAGATCTCGGTGAAGGTCCGTGCCCACGCCGCGCCGAATTCGATCGTGTGATGAGCCTGCACGGGCCAGCGCGCCGCGATGTCGGCCGGCACGGTCCCGTGGGCGACCACCGCCGAGGGAGACGCGCGCAGCCCGCGCCGGAATCGCAGCCCGAAGCGGGGCAGCGAGCCCAGATCGGCGGTGACGACCACGGCATCGCAGGGGTGGCGCTGTCCGTCGGCGGTGCGGACCGCCTCGGCCCGGCGCTGCGCACCGAACCGACGCCCGGACCGTCCGGCGCGCGGATCGGGTGCCCCGCCGCGTGTTCGGGTGCTCGCCGCACGATCGTCCCCGCGCGATCGATCGCCCCCGGCCACGGCGGTGTAGTCGATTCCCGTGACCTCGGCGCCGAGCCGCAGCCGCCCGCCGGCCTCGGTGAACGCCGCCGCCAACGCGGTGGTGATCGCCCGCATACCGCCCTCGGGGAAGTAGACGCCGAGGCAGGTGTCCATGTTCGGGATCGCGCCGTAGAGCGCGAGCGCCTTGTCCGGCACGGTGCCCGCGTACAGCGCCTGGAAGGTGAACAGCCGGGCCAGCCGCTCGTCGCGCAGGTAGGACCGCACCCGCGGGCCGAGCCTGCCGAAGCCGCCGAGACCAACGAGGGTGGCGAGTGCGGCCCGCGACGACGCGCCACGCACCAGGTCGAGGGGGGAATCGAAGTTCGCGTCCATGAAATGGTCGAATTCGGCGTGGTAGATCCGGCCGAGCCAGGTGCGCAGGCGCCGGTAGTTGGCGGCCTCGGCGGGCCCGCAGGTCCGGGTGACCTCGGCGGCCATGGTCTCGGCGTCGTCGAAGACGCGGATGTCGGACCCGTCGGCATACCGTGCGTGATAGGCGGGGGTGAGCCGGTGGATCCGCAGCCCGACGTCCTCGCGGGTGCGGCCGACCGCGGCCAGCGCCTCGTCTATGACCTCGGGCAAGGTGAGAACCGTTGCCCCGCTGTCGATCTCGTAGTCGCCGAACCGGTAGCGGCCCACCCGGCCGCCCGGGTGATCGGCGCGCTCGAGCACCGTCACCTCGAGGCCGGCGCCCCGCAGATGCAGTGCGGCGGCCAGTCCGGCCAGCCCCGCGCCGACCACGACGACGTGATTCACCTGTCCCGCCACGCGTGTCATCCCGGTCACGCGGCGCGACGGGTGGCGGCCAGCGCCATGGCGTGCAGCAGCTCTTTCGCGGCCGGGGTGGCGCTGCTGGCCGCCACGGCCGCCAGGCCGGCGTCGGTGAGCTCGGTGATCCGGCGCTCCACGTCGTCGACCGCGCCGAGCTCGGTGAGCAGGGCGCGCAGCCGGTCGACGGCGGCGTCGTCGAGATCGGTGCCGAGCCCGTCGCGGATCAGCGCGGCGGCGGCCGGATCGGCCCGGCGCAGCGCCTCGGCGACGAGCACGGTGCGCTTGCCCTCGCGCAGGTCGTCGCCCGAGGGCTTGCCGGTGACGGCCGGGTCGCCGAACACGCCGAGCAGGTCGTCGCGCAGCTGGAAGGCGATCCCGACATCGGTGCCGTAGGTGCGCAGCGCGGCGACCAGCGCCTCGTCCGCGCCCGCGAGCGCGGCGCCGAGGTGCAGCGGCCGTTCGATCGTGTACGCGGCGGTCTTGTAGCGGTTGATCCGCAGCGCGGCCTCGACCGATTCGTCACCGCCCGCCTCGCCGTTGACGTCCAGGAGCTGACCGCCGAGCACCTCGGTGCGCATCCGCGCCCACACCGGAGCGAAGCGCGCCAGCGCGGCGGGGGCCAGGCCTGCCTCGTGGACCAGGTCGTCGGCCCAGGCCAGGGCCAGATCGCCGATCAGGATGGCGACCGCGGCACCGTACTCGGCGCCGTCGCCGGGCCAGCCGGCCGCGCGATGGCGGTCCTCGAAGTCGACGTGGACCGTCGGGAATCCGCGCCGGGTGCGGGAGGAATCGATGATGTCGTCGTGCACCAGCGCGCACGCCTGCACCAGTTCCAGCGCCGAGCACGCGGTGAGCACCGCGGCCGCGTCGGGGCCGCTCGGGTCGCCGCCCGCACCGAGCCAGCCGGTCCACGCGAAGCCGGGCCTGGTCCGTTTGCCGCCGCGCAGGACGAACTGTTCGAGTGCGTCCGCGGCATCGACGAAGACCGGTCCCAGCGGATCGACGATCTCGCGCCGGGTGGCGAAGAAATCGGTGAGCACCCGCTCCACCGCGGCGACGAACGCGGGCGTGCCCGGTGTGAGCGCGCCGAGGTCGACCGGGGCCGGGGTGTCGTGGACGGACCGGGCGAGCGGGGTACCGATTCCGGCGGACAGGGTGGCCTCCAGGTGCGAAAAGTGGGCGAGGGATGGACCTGGTCGCGCGCGGTGCCGAGCGCACCGGCGTTCAGTCGCAGGATACGCGGACCCCGGGGCGCGCCGACCGGTGCACATCGCCGGTGCGACCGAGGCCACACCCGGCGTGTCGGCGGGCACATCGACCACGACTTTCGTGTCCATCGGGGTTGACGGGCACCCCGCGCCGGGGGTGCGATCAGGGCGTTCGCGCCCCGGTCCGTGCCGCCGTCACGGTGCGCACCACTACACTGAACCGGTGACTTTCGACAATGGACGGGGACGTTCGACCCCAGATCGACCCGCCCAGAAGCAGCCGATCGTCTCGAACACCCCCTCGGTGGTGCAGAGCCTGCGGACCCACGCGGGCAGCGGTGTGCCCTTCTCGGTGGAGTTCAATCCGCCGCGCGACGCGGCGGGCGAGGCCAGGCTGTGGCGCGCGGTGCGTGAGTTCGAGTGCATGCACCCGGCCTTCGTGTCGATGACCTACGGCGCGGGCGGGTCCACCAAGGACCGCACCGTGCGCATCACCGGTGAGCTGGCCACCGAGACCACGCTGCTGCCGGTCGCCCACCTCACCGCCGTCGGGCACAGCCTCGACGAACTGCGCGCGCTCGTGGGCTCCTACGCCGATTCGGGCATCCGCAATCTGCTCGTCCTGCGCGGGGATCCGCCGGGCGACCCGCTCGGTGAGTGGCGCAAGCATCCCGAGGGCGTGGAGTACGCCGAGGAACTGGTGCGCATCGTGCGCGATCTGGGTGACTTCCACGTGGGTGTCGCCTCGTTCCCGCAGGGCCACCACCGCTCGCCCGATCTCGACCACGACACCCGCTACCTGGCCGCGAAACTGCGTGCGGGCGCGGAGTATTCGATCACCCAGATGTTCTTCGACGTCGACCACTACCTGCGGCTGCGCGATCGCGTCGTGGCGCTGGATCCGGTCGAGGGCGACAAGCCGATCATCCCCGAGCTGATGCCCATCACCTCGCTGCGCACCGTCGCGCGCGCCGAGGAACTGTGCGGCCGCCCGCTGGCGCCCGCCGTCCTCGAGCGCCTGACCCGCGCCGCGGGCACCGGCCCCGAGGAGGACAAGGCCGCCGTGCGCGCCGAGGGCATCCAGATCGCGACCGAGATGGCCCAGCGCCTGATCGACGAGGGCGCCCCCTGCCTGCACTTCATCACCCTCAATTTCGCCAAGGCCACCAGCGAGGTCCTCACCAACCTCGGCTACGGCGTCACGGCGGCCCCGCTCAGCGCCTGAGCGCTACACGCCGGTCGTGCCGTCGAGGCGTTCGCGCAGCAGGTCGGCGTGGCCGTTGTGCCGGGCGTATTCCTCGATCATGTGCACGTAGATCCAGCGCAGGCTGACCTCCTGGCCCGCCATCCTGCCGGTGTCGGCCAGGTCGCGGTCGGCGCAGAGTTCGCGGGCGCGCGCGATCTGCGCGTCCCAGGTGGCGAGCGCGTCGGCGAGGGTGGCGCCGGGCGCGACGGTGAATCCGCCGTCGGGCCCGTCCGGATCGGCGGCGGGGTCGTAGATCGGCGGCACCCGCTCGCCCGCGAAGACCCGCTGGAACCAGTTGCGCTCCACCTCCGCGAGGTGCTGCACCAGCCCGGTCAGCGTGAACCCCGACGGCGGCACCGCCGCGGTCGCCCCTTGCACGTCGTCCAAGCCGGCACACTTCCTGGCCAGCGTGGCCCGATGGAAGTCCAGCCACCCCTCGAGTGTCGCCCGCTCGTCGGCATTGAACGGCGGCACCGGCCGCTCCTGAGAACTCATGTCCCGAGTATGGCCACGACCCCTGACAAGTCACCGAGCCGCCGGGGCTGTGGAGGGTGGACTCCACAGCCCCGAGGCTCAGGCGGCGCGGGCCGCGCGCAGGCCCCAGGCGTCGGCCAGGAGGCGGTGGGATTCGAGGCGGTCGGCGTGGTCGTGGGTGATCGTGGTGACGAGCAGTTCGGCGGCGCCGGTGACCCGGACCAGGGCCTCGAGCCGCTCGGTGACGGTGTCGGGGGAGCCGACGATCTGGGCGGCGAGGCGGTCCTCCACCAGGCGCAGCTGGTCGGCGGTGAGCGGCGCCGCGGTGGCGGGGTCGAGGTATTCGCTCGCGCCGGAGCCGCTGCGGATGCTGTGCACCCAGTGCCCGTAGGTGCTCGCGTGGTGGCGGGCGGTGGCGTCGTCGGCGGCCACCACCACGTCGGCGGACACGATCACGTGCGGTTCGGCGAGCACGGCCGACGGCCGGAACGCCGCCCGATACGCCTCGACCGCGTCCAGCGCGGTGCCGGGGGCGACGTGATACGCCGCGGCGAACGGCAGCCCGAGCCGCCCCGCCACCTCGGCGCTCTCCCCGGCGGTGCTGCCGAACAACCACAGCTGCACGCGCGCGCCCTCGCCGGGCACCGCGTGCAGCGCGATGTCGTCGACGGTGAACGTGCCGTCGAGCAGCGCCCGCACCTCGTCGACCTGGTCGGGGAAGTCCGGCGCCGTGGCGCCCGGCTGCTGCAGGGCTTCGAGCGAGGCGACGAACCTGGACCGGTCGGTGATCCCGCGCGGATCGAACGGCGGCGGCACCACCACGCCGTCCCGGATCCTGGTGCGCCCGGTCACCGCGTCCACCACCGGCCGGCCGCCCTTGGCCGCCGACTTCTCGGCGCCGAACTGGCCGCGACGGTGTCCCGACCGGCCGAGGCCGAGATCGAGGCGCCCCGGGTGCAGTGCGTCGACGGTGCCGAAGGCCTCCACGATCGAGGCGGAGGTGTGATGGCCCACCTGCACCGCCCCGGTTCCCACCCGGATCCGTGAGGTCGCGGCGGCGACGAGCCCGAGCAGGGTGAGCGAGGCCGAACTGGCCACCGACACGAAGTGGTGTTCGGCCAGCCAATACCGGTGGTAGCCCCACTGTTCGGCGTGCTGGGCCAGATCGACGGTGTTGCGCAGCGCCTGCGCGGCCGAGGACCCCGCGCTGATCGGCGAGAGGTCGAGAATCGACAGGGGCACGGTCACAGCTTCGGATCCTGTTCTCCCGCTTCGATCGCCACGCGCAGCCGGTTCTCCGCCGGCGCCACGGGGCAGGTGGCGTAGTCGGTGAACGCGCACGGCAGGTTGACCGCCCGGTTGAAGTCCAGCGTCACCGTGCCGTCGGCGTCGACGGCGCCGATCGCGAGCGAGCGCGCCGCCGGATAGGTGGTGACGCCGCTGGTGGCGTCGGTGAACAGCACCTTCAGATCCGCCGGTGTGCCGAAGGCGAGCAGGGTCGCCGCGGTGTCGCCGATCCGGAACTCGATCAGGCCCGCCGCGCTGTGGTGATGCTCGAGCCCGTCGACGACCGCGCCGGTGGTGACGGTGCGGGCGGTGCTGAAGGGGGTGAACCGGCCGGCGACGACCCAGCGCGGATCGGCCGGATAGGTGGGCACGCCGGTGAATCCGGTGAGGGTCGCCGCCGCCGGATCGTGCACGCGCACCGCGAACTGCCCGGACCGCCGGATCACCTCGAGCACCCGGTCCTCGTGCAGCACGCTCAGCCCGGGTGCGCCCTCGGCGGGCGTCAGGATGTGCACGCCGGCGATGCGTTCGCCGTCGACGTCGAGCCGGTCGCCCGGCTTGGCGGTGATGAACACCTTCTCGTCGGTGACCCACCAGGTGCCGGGCAGCCCGTCGAGGTGGTCCGGGCTGTCGGTGAGCCAGTGCAGCGCGGTGAGGCTGAGCCAGCCGAGCGGGTCGCGCAGGCCGTCCTCGCGGGCGTCGTGCCAGCGACGCCAGTCGTCGAGGAACGTCGTGGTGGCGCTGGCGGTGTCGAGGGTGATCGTCATGAGGCGCGTGCTCCTTCGGCGGCGGTGCGGTGGTGGGGATGGCGCAGACCGAGGTGGTCGCGCAGGGTGGTGCCGGTGTAGGCGGTGCGGAAACTGCCGCGTTCCTGCAGTTCCGGCACCACCCGGTCGACGAATTCGTCCAGCCCCGCCGGGGTGAGGTGCGGGACGAGGATGAATCCGTCGGCGGCGTCGGACTGCACGTAGTGGTCGATCTGCGCGGCGACCTGGCCGGGGGTGCCGATGAACTGCTGACGCGCGGTGACCTCGATGATCAGTTCCCGGATGCTGAGCTTTTCGGCTGCGGCGCGCTCGCGCCAGGTCTTCGCCAGGGCGAGTGGGTCTTTCGTGTGCCGCACCCGGCCGCGGGTGATCTCGCTGGTGGTGTCGGGGTCGATGTCGGGCAGCGGGCCGTCCGGGTCGTAGCCGGACAGATCGCGGCCCCAGACCTGCTCGAGGAAGGCGATCGCGGTCTGCGGGCTCACCTGCTGATACCGGATGTGGCGGGCGCGCTCGTGCGCCTCGGCCTCGGTGTCGCCGAGGACGAAGGTGGCGGCGGGGAAGACCAGCAGCTCGTCGTGGCCGCGCCCGTACTTCGCGAGCCTGCCCTTGATGTCGGCGTAGAACCGCTGCCCCGCCTCGAGCGTGCCGTGCACGGTGAAGATCGCGTCGGCGGCGCGCGCGCCGAACTCGCGGCCCTCGTCGGAATCGCCCGCCTGCAACAGCACCGGATGGCCCTGCGGGCTGGGCGGCGTCACGAACGGCGCGTCGATGTCGAATTGGGTGCTGTGGAACGAGGTTCCGGGGATGTCGCGGGCGAAGACGCCGCGTTCCCGGTCGACCACGAGCGCGTCGGCGGGCCAGCTGTCCCACAGCGCGCGGCTCGCCTCGACGACTTCCGCGGCCCGCCGGTACCGCTGGGCGTGCTCCAGATAGCCGCCGCGACGGAAGTTCTCGCCGGTGAACGCGTCCGAGGAGGTCACCACGTTCCAGGCCGCCCGGCCACCGGAGAGATGGTCCAGCGTCGCGAACTGCTTGGCCAGCTCGAAGGGTTCGTTGTAGGTGCTGTTGATGGTGCCCGCCAGCCCGAGCCGGTCGGTGACGGCGGCCAGCGCGTTGAGCACGGTGAAGGTGTCCGGCCTGCCCACCACGTCGAGATCGTGGATGTGCCCGCGGTGTTCGCGCAGGCGCAGCCCCTCGGCGAGGAAGAAGAAGTCGAACAGCCCGCGCTCGGCGGTGCGGGCCAGGTGCTCGAACGAGGCGAACTCCACCTGCGACTTCGAGGCGGGATCGGCCCAGACGGTGGTGTTGTTGACGCCGGGGAAGTGCGCGGCGAGGTGGACTTGCTTGCGTGGCTTCGCGGTCACAGCGCTGCTCCTCGGGCGTAACGGCTGGCGGGTCGGGGGAGGGCGAGACGGTCGCGGAAGGTGTCCGGCGGGCCGGTGGGGGCCGGACGCTCGGGGAGGGCCGCCAGCGTGGCGTAGACGGCCAGCGGGCGCAGCACGACGCCGTCCGCGCTGCCGGTCGCGCCGATCTCGGCGAGCAGGTCGTCGAGCCCGGCGGCCGTCCCCACGTGCTGGAGACCGGCCGCGGGCTCGGTGCCTGCCCATCGGTCGAGTTCGTCGACCTCGGCGCGGGCACGGTCGGCCGAATCGGCCAGGTGCACAGGCAGATCGAGCAGGACGCGGACGGAGTCGGGATCGCGGCCTGCGGTGGTGATCGCCGCGCGCAGCGCGGTGCGGAGCGCGGCGGCACCGGCCGGATCGGCCGCGGTGATGCGGACGAGGTCGGCACGGCGGGCGGCGACCTCGGCGGCGGCCGGATCGTCGGCGCGCACCGTCACGATCGGCTGGCCCTGCGGCGACCTCGGCGTGATCGACGGGCCCTTCACCGAGAAGTGCTCGCCGTGGAAGTCGATGTAGTGCAGGCGATCCCGGTCGATGAAGCGGCCGGTGGGGACGTCACGGATCTCGGCGTCGTCCTCCCAGCTGTCCCACAGTCGGGTGACCACCTCGACGGCTTCCTCGGCCTCACGCCAGAGCGAGTCGGTGGGCTGGACGTCCTTGCGGCCGAAGGCCTTCGCCTCGACGGCGGTGCCGGACACCTCGACCTCCCAGCCCGCCCGGCCCAGGCTCGCGAAATCGAGGGCCGCGATCGCCTTGGACACGTGGAACGGTTCGGTGTGGGTCACCGGCACCTGCGGAACCAGCCCGATCCGGCGGGTCAGCGGCGCGACGCGGGCGGCGATCGCGACGGCGTCGAGCCGCCCGCGGGTCACGCCTGCGCCACCCGGCTGGAGGCCGAAGGAATCGGGCAGGAAGACGGCGTCGACGCCGAGCCGCTCGGCCCGCGTCACCGCCTCGGTCCAGTAGGCGGGGCCGAAGACGTCCTCGGCCCGCGAGTCGGCGCGGCGCCAGGACGCCGGATGCGTTCCGGTGCCCTCGAGGTCGAGGCCGAGGAACAGGGGTGGCGCGCTCATCGGGTGGGGTCCTTTCGGTCGGGCGTGGCGATCCGGCCACCGGGGGTGGGAATCGCGGCGAGCAGTTCCCGCGTGTAGCCGTGCCGTGGCTCGGTGAACAAGGTGGCTGTCGGCCCGGTTTCGACGATGCGGCCGTGCCGCATCACCGCCACCCGGTCGCTGATCTGGCGCACGACGGCCAGATCGTGGGAGATGAACAGGTAGCCGAGCGCGAGTTCGCGCTGCAGGTCGTCGAGCAGTTCGAGGATCTGCGCCTGCACCGAGGCGTCCAGCGCGGAGACCGGCTCGTCGAGGACCAGCAGGTCAGGGCGCAGTGCCAGGGCGCGGGCGATCGCCACCCGCTGACGCTGCCCGCCCGACAGTTCCGCGGGCCTGCGCTCGCGGAATCCGGCGGGCAGCGCGACCTGGCCGAGCAGTTCGGTGACCCGCTCGGTGCGCTCGGGGCGGCGGCCGACACCGTAGGCGTGCAGCGGTTCGGCGATGATGTCGCCGACCGCCCAGCGCGGGTCGAGCGAGGAGTACGGGTTCTGGTACACCACCTGGAAGCGTCTGCGCAGCTCGCGCAGCCTGCGCCGCCTGGCGGCGGTGAGATCGTGCCCGTCGAAGGTCACCGTGCCGCGGTCGGGTTCGGTGAGCCGGACCGCGATGCGCGCCGTGGTCGACTTGCCCGATCCGGATTCGCCGACCAGCGCGAGCGTTTCGCCGCGGTCGAGACTGAACTCGACGTCGTCGACGGCGGTGACGTCGGCCGCGTGGAACCGCTTGTGCAGCGCGCGCACCGACAGCAGCGGCGTCTCGGCGCGGGCGCGTGGCGCGCGGAACCCGGTGGGCGCGAGCGCCGGTGACGCGGCGAGCAGCCGACGGGTGTAGGGATGCGCGGGCTCGGCCAGGACCGATTCGGTCGCGCCGGACTCGACGACCGCGCCGTCGGCCAGCACCACGAGCCGGTCGGCCCGTTCCGCGGCCACGGCGAGGTCGTGGGTGATCAGCAGGACCGCCGTACCGCGTGCCGCGATCCGCTCGGCCAGCCGGTCCAGCACCTGCCTGGCCACGGTGGCGTCGAGTGCGCTGGTCGGCTCGTCGGCGATGATCAGGTCCGGCCCGCAGGCCAGCGCGATCGCGATGAGCACCCGCTGGCGCTGTCCGCCGGACAGCTCGTGCGGATACTGCCGCGCGCGCACCGCGGGACGGTCCAGCCCGACCTCCTCGAGCAGGTCCAGCGCCCGCAGCCGCGCACCCCGGCGATCCGCCAGCTTGTGCACCAGCAGCGCCTCGGCCACCTGATCACCCACCCGCAGGACGGGATTCAGGGACAGACCCGGGTCCTGCGGGACGAAGCCCACCCGCGTCCCACGTATCCGGCGCAGGGCCTTCTCATCGGTGGGATCGACCGGTTCGCCGTCGAATTCGACTCCGCCCGAGGTGATCCGGGCGGAATCGCCGAGCAGCCCGATCACCGAGTGCGCCAGCGTCGATTTGCCCGAGCCCGACTCGCCGACCAGCGCCACCACCTCACCGCGCGCGACCTCGATCGAGGCGCCACGCAGGGCGTCGACCGGACCGGCGCTCGATCGGTAGGTGATCCGCAGATCGCGCACGCGCAGCAGGGGTTCGCTTCGGGCGCTGTCGTTGTCGGCGTTCGGCAGGCCGTCGTCCGAGGTGTGCTCCTGCGGACCGGTCGGCGTTTCCGAGTTCGTCGGCGCGGCAGGGGACGGGATGCTCATCGGTTCTGTGTCCTTCCCGCGAAGCGGCCGAGGCGTTGGGCCGAGAGCACCACGGCGACGATCACCAGGCCGGGCAGCGTGGTGAGCCACCAGGCCGTGGCGAGGAAATTGCGACCCTCCGAGATGAGCGAACCCCATTCGGGCGTGGGTGGTTTGGTGCCGTAGCCGAGAAAACTGAGTGAGGACACCGCCAGCACGGCCATCCCGAATTCGACCGCGGCCAGCGCGAGGACCGGCTGGAACGCGTTGGGCAGCACATGCCGCGCGAGCACCGTGTACCAGCGCACACCGGAGGCGTGCGCCGCCTCCACGTACGGCGCGTGCCGCACCCGCAGCACCTCCGAGCGCATCACCCGCGCGAAGTTCGCGATGAGCGCGATGCCGACGGCGAGCGCGACATTGCGGGTGCCGAAGCCGAGCGCGGTCACCAGCGCCAGGGACAGCAGCAGCGAGGGGATGGACAGCAGCACGTCGACCACCCGCATGATCGCGGTGTCGAGCAGCCCGCCCGCCGCCCCCGAGAGCAGGCCGAGCAGCGTGCCGACGACCAGGGCGATGCCGACCGCGGTGAGCGTCGCGGTCAGCGACAGCCCGGCGCCGTGCACCATCCGGGTGTAGAGATCGCGGCCGAGGTTGTCGGTGCCGAACCAGTGCGCCGCGCTCGGCCCCTGGAACTTCTCCGCGGGCACGCCCGTCAGCGGGTCGCCGGGGGCGAACACCGAGGGCGCCACGGCCCAGCCGAACGCCACCGCGAGGATCACGCCGGACAGCACGAGCCCGAGATTCCCGCGCGCCCACCGGACGGCGCCGGCGACGCGGGACGCCGGCAGGCGTAGGTGCGCGAGCGACCACCCGTCGGTGCGGGCCGACGGGGGAGTGCCCGCAGCGGAATCGGCATCGCCGGCGGCCTTCTCGAGGGCGACAGCCGTGCGTCGCGCATCGCGCTGCTCGGGTCGGTAGTGGGAAACGACCTCAACCATGCTGTACCCCTTCGGAATCGCGGGCCGCACCCCTGGACTGCCCACCGCTCGCCGCGGCGGTCACCGGCACGAGGTCGGCGGAGACCGGGAGAGCCGGGTCGGTCGCCGCTGCGCCACCGCCGGTCGTCGTGGCGCGCACCCCCGCGATGCGCGGGTCGATCAGCGGATACACCAGGTCGACGGCGAGGTTCACGAGCACGAAGATCAGCGCCGACAACAGCACAACGCCCTGCACCACCGGAATGTCCTGATTGAGCACCGCGGTCTGGGTCAACCGCCCGACGCCTGCCCTGGCGAACACCGACTCCACCACCACCGAGCCCGCCAGCATGGTTCCGGCCAGCACGCCGGCGATGGTGAACGCGGGCACGCTCGCCAGCCGGGCGACGTGGCGACGCTGCACCCACCAGCGTGAACCGCCCTTGGCCAGCGCCACCTCGGTGAACGGCTGCCGCCAGGTCTGCGCCAAGCCGGCCGCGAGCACCTGGGCGATGACCGCGCCGATCGGCAGGGCCAGCGTCACCGCGGGCAGCAGCGTGCCGCGCAACCCGGTGCCGCCGAACGCGGGAAACCAGTGCAGCCGGAACGAGAACAGCTGCAGCAGCAGCAGACCCGTCCAGAACGTCGGCACCGAGACGCCCAGTGGCGGCAGCGCGGCGAGGGCGTTGCGCAGCCACGCGCGCCGGGTGTAGGTGGCGGCGAAGGCGATCGCGGTGCCGCCCGCGACCGCGAACAGCAGGGCCAGACCGGCCAGTCCGAGGGTGGCCGGTATCGCGTCGCCGATCGCCTCGGTCACCGGCTGCCCGGTGTTGATCGAACGGCCCAGATCACCGGTCACCGCGTTGCCGAGCGCGCTCAGGTACTGCTCCCACAGCGGCTTGTCCAGGCCGTAGCGGGCCTGCATCTCGGCGATGGCCGCCTTGTCGACCGGCGTGCCGGTGCCCGCGCCGTCGGCGGCCATCGAGACCGGGTCGGCCGGCAGCAGATACAGCACGACGAACGAGACGGTGAACGCCGCCCAGATCACCCAGATCGCCTGCAGCAGCCGCGATCCCACGTAGCGGACCATGGTCAGCGCCCGCTCAGCCAGGTGTCGAAGAACTGCAGCCGCGCCGAGGCCTCGAACTTCAGATCCTGGGTGCCCGCCGCCGCGCCGATCGCCTGCGAGAGCTCGATGGTCGGGACGTAGAGGCCGTTGTCGAGGATCTGCTGCTGCGCGGTCTTGATCAACTCCGCCCGCGCAGCCGGGTCGTTGGTGGCGAGCTGCTTGTCCAAGGTCTCGTCCAGCGCCGGGATCGGGCCGCGCGCGTTGAGATTGCGGCCGGTGACGGCGAAGGAAGTGCGCAGGATGTCGCCGTCGGCGCGGGTGGAGTTGCCGTAGGTGGAGTCGTAGTCCTTGGCGTTCATCTTGGCGGTCCACTCCGGCAGCGACACCAGGTCGAGCCGCAGGTCGACGCCGACCTGTCGCAGCTGCTGCTGCACCAGCTCCAGGATCGCCTGATTGCCGGCGAACACCTGGCTGAAGGTGACCGAGAAGCTCAGTCGCTCACCGTTCTTCGCGCGGATGCCGTCCGGGCCGGTGGTCCAGCCCGCCTGGTCGAGGATCGACTTCGCCTTCGCGGGGTCGTAGGGCAGGCGCGCCGAGAGGTCGGTGTAGGCGGGTGTCGCCGAGGCCAGCGTCGAGGTCGCGGTCTTGAACTGCGGGCCGAGCACGGTGTCGACGAGTTGCTGCCGGTCGAGCGCGGGCAGCAGCGCCTGGCGCACCGCGGGATCGCGCAGCGGACCGCGCGTCACATTGACGTGCAGGCCGAACGGTGTGCCGGGGTTGGACGTGGAGAGCACCCGACCGCCGACCGCCTCGATCTGTGGGGCGTCCTGGGGCAGCGCGTCGCTGATCGCGTCGAGCTGACCGGAGACGAGACTGCCGGTGCGCACCCCGGATTCGGGGACGACGGTGAACTCGATCCGATCCAGGTACGCCTCGCCCTCGTGCCCGAAAACGTCCGAACCCCAGTGGTATCCGGTGCGCTTGGCCAGCGCCACGGAGACGTCCTGCTTGTATTCGGCGTAGGTGAAGGGGCCGCTGCCGATGTTGTCGCCCGCGCACCTGGCCTCGGCCGGTTTCGCGTTGGTCGCCTGGCCGAGGATGCCGAGTTGCGGGGTCGAGGAGGCCTGCAGGAACTGGGCGTTCGGCTGGCTGAATTCGACACGGGCGGTGAGCTTGTCGACCGCGGTGGTGCCGACGTAGTTGGTGAGGTAGCTCGTGCCGAGCGGGGCCTTCGCGCCGCCGAGCCGCACGACCGCGTCGAAGGTGTCGCGCACCGAGTCGGCGGTGAGCGGGGTGCCGTCGCTGAAAGTGACCCCGTCGGCGAGCCGGAAGGTGAAGACCTTGGCGTCGGGGCTGATCTCCCAGCTCTTGGCCAGCCACGGCGTGATCGCGCCGGTCTTCGGATCCTGATCGGTGAGCGAGTCGACGATCTGGCGGGCGACATAGATCGACTGGTTCGACCCGGCCTGCGCCGGATCCGAGCACGAGGGCGCCTGCGACAGGCCGTACCGCAGCGTGCCACCCGGCTGCGGCGGACCGGCCTGCCCGCCGGGACCTCCCGACTCCCCGCCGCACGCGGCCACGGTGGCGGCGGTGGCGAACACGCCGACGACGGCGGCGAGACGATGACGAGAACCGATCACGGGGTGACTCCAGAGAATTCGCGGCCTGCGGCCAGGGGACGGCTGGGAATGCGGCGGCGCAGCTCCGGCGCCACCTCGGCCTGGAACAGCTCGAGGCTGCCCAGGTAGTCGGCGTCGGCGCGGCCTTCGCGCTCGGCGGAGAGGTGGATCACCTCGTGCCCGAACCGCTCGTGATAGCGACCGACCTTGTCGATCACCTCCTGCGGGCTGCCGATCAGCGCGGAACTGCGCGCGACGAAGTCGTCGAGGGTGTCGAACACGAGGGGCAGGCCCAGCTTTCGCGCCAGCGCCGACCGCGCCTCGAACAGCGGGGCGTACACCGCCCTGGCCTGCTGCGAGGTGGGCGCGACGTGGAAGCCCGCGGTACCGGCGCCGACCAGCGCGTCGGCCGGGTCGTGGCCGTGGTGTGCCCAGCGCTCCCGGTAGTGCCGCACCAGTTCGGCGTAGGGCTCGATCGGATGGGTCACGTTCGCGGAGAACAGCGGATCACCGTGGCGGGCGGCCAGTTCCACCGATTCGCGGCTGGTCGCGCTGCCGTGCCAGACCCGGATCCGCGGCTGCCACGGTCGCGGCAGCGCCTTCGCCGCGGTGAGCGGTGGGCGGAAACGGCCCGACCAGGTCACCTCGTCGCTGTCCCACAGGGCACGGAACAGCTCGTAGCCCTCGCGATTGCGATCCCACTGATCCTCGGTGGTGACGTGGTAGAGCCGGGCCTGCGCGGCGCCGTTGCCCTTGCCGATGATCAGCTCCAGGCGCCCGTCGGCGAGATTGTCCAGCGTCGAGTAGTCCTCGAACGCGCGCACCGGATCCAGCAGACTCAGCGTGGTCACCGCGGTGAACAGGGTGATCCGCGAGGTGACCGCGGCGAGGTGGCTCAGCAGCACCGGGGGAGCGGCCGAGAGGAAGGGGTCCTCGTGGCGCTCGCCGACGGCGAACCCGTCGTAGCCCAGCTCCTCGGCCAGGCGCGCCTGCTCGACGACCTCCCGGAACCGGTCCCTGGTCGCCGGGACAACGCCGGTGTGCGGATCGGGCACCCTGGTCACCAAGGTGAACAGCAGAAACTTCACGTTGACCTCCTCCATCGAACCCGGCGGAAGCACCCACACCCGGTCACGGGCGGGTTGCTGCGACGTCGTGGAGCCAGGTCTCTCGGTCGCTCTGGATGGTGTGCCCCAGCCATCGAGCCCGAGCTGAACCAGCATGGGGCACAGGCGCGATCGCGCACAACGGTAGAAATCAGCGTGAGCGCAGAGCTTCGATCCGGGGCCGAACGCGACGACAATGTGCGCGACGCGCCGAACAAGGATCGCCGCCACCTGGGCGGATTCGGTCCGCGCGGGGAGTAGCCTCGGCCTTCTTCACGTCGATGAGGAGTGCGCCGTGTTCGATTCGCGTCCGAAGACCACGCTCACCACGCTGGCGGCCTGCGCCGCCGCGCTCCTACTCGCCGCGCCACCCGCGGCGGCGGAGCCCGCGGTAACCAGGGATGCGCCCGCGACGCAGGCCGCGGGGCCGGGTGACCTGCTCGGCGCCTATCAGACCGTCGTCGCCACCCTCGAATCGCTGGGCGTCCAGCCGTTCCTGTACCCCACGGTCGCCGCGAACTGCGCCGGGGACGGGCTCGGTCTCGTCCCGGCCGTGGCGGGCGCGGTGCCCGGCCCGTGGCCGTCGAACACCGTCCAGATCCCCGGCCTCGATCTCACCGCGGTGAAGTCCGGGCAGACGATGTTCACCTTCCTGCCCTACGGGCTCGCCCCGGACACCGCCGCCACCAAGACCTCCGGCATGCAGGTGGCCTGGCTCAACATCAGCACCGGCCGCGGCGGGATGGCCTCGATGGGGTCGATCGCCGACATCGTCCGCGCGCTGGTGCCGCCCGAGGTGCCGGTGGAACTGCGGCCGCTGGCCGAGACGGCCATCCGCGACTTCCTCTTCACCGCCATCCCCGTCGGCGGTGTGCGCGCGGTCCCCGTCGACACCGGGCACGGCACGGTGCTGGCCGCCGTCTTCGGCACCACCGACAACGCGGGCCGCTCCTGCTTCTTCTTCCCGACGGTGGGCATCACCGAAGTCCCCTGACCCGACGCGGGTTTGCCGCTACGCACCCGAAGGGGTGGATCGCGCTACTCCGGGTGAGTTCGCGTCTGGTCGGCGCGGAGCGGGCGGAACAGGTCGGCGGGTTCGTCCTCGCCGGGTGGGCGATGAGGGCGGACTGCTCAGCCGAGCCGGTCGGCGACCCGCGCGGCGCTCGGGGTGACGAGTGGCCGCTGCTTCCAGCGCAGGTCGCCGGAGCGGTGACGGCGGTGCGAGCGGGCCCACAGCGACAGGTACTTCAGGACGCCCACGGGATGGGCGAGGGCCGAGGTGAGATCGGCGCCGGTCGGGCGGCGGCGGCTCTCGAGGCGCCGGGCGACGAGCCGGCCCGCGACGGCGGCGAGATAGCCGAGCAGCCCCGCGCGGCGGACCGGCCCGCGGCCGAGCAGCAGCGCCAGCGGTGGGACCCAATAGGCCAGCGCGGCAACGACTCCCACGGCCGCGCCCGCGTCGACGCGGCCGCCGTAGGCCGACCACAGCCAGCGCGTGTAGCCCTCGGCGAGTTCGGCAGCCCCGGTGTACATCCGGGTCGTGGCCGCCGGGCCCGCGGTGACCAGCGCGGTGCGGTGCCCGGCCCGGCGCAGCGCCCTGGCCAGGTCGAGGTCTTCGGTGGCGCTCGCGGCGACGCCCGCGTGCCCGCCACCGGCGCGATAGGCGGCCGCGTCGACCGCGAGGAACTGCCCGCACGCCACGGCGGTCGACGGGCGCAGGCTGTGATTGGCCGGACCCAGCGGCAGGGTGGACGCCCACGACCACGCCAGCAGCGGCTGCACCAGTCGCTCCGTCGGTGACCCGGTCTCCTGCACCGGCCACGCCGACACCAGACCGGCTCCGCGCTTGCGCAATTCGGTGACCGCTGCCGCCACGGCGTGCGGCGCCAGGCGCACATCGGCGTCGACGAAGACCAGCGCGGCGGCGTCGGTGCGGGCGGCCAGGCGCGCGCAGGCGGCGGCCTTGCCGGTCCAGCCGGGCGCGGGGTGGGCGGCCGAGCGGAGCACGCTGAACCGGTCGTCGCCCGCGATCGCGGCGATCGCGGCCTCGTAGGTGCCGTCGGTGGAGGCGTCGTCGAGGATGAGCACCCGCAGCCGGGGGACGCCGGTCTGGGCGCGCAGATCGGCGATCAGGGCGGGCAGCCTGTCGGCCTCGTCGCGGGCGGGGACGCAGACCGTCACCGGCTCGATCACGCCCGAGACCCGGCGCGGCAGGGTGCGCAGGGTGGCCAGGTTGTAGAGGGCGGTGCTCGCGCCGAGCGCGGCCAGGCCGGTTCCGGCCCAGGTCAGCGTGCGTGCCGCCGCGCCCATGTCAGCGGCCGAGCCTGCGCCGGGCGATCTCGTCCCACATCTCCCGTGGCGAGAACCGGCCGCGCGGCGCGTTCGGCGCGGCGGGGTTGCGATCACGGAAGGCCAGGCCGGCCACGAGCGCGGCGACGGCCAGGGTGATGCCGCCGACGATGCCGGCCCAGCCCGCGAACGAGCGCGTGTTCGGATCGGCGTACTTCACCTCGGCGCGCAGCGAGGAGGTCTCGCCGGCGGGCAGCTTCCACGAGACGGTGTTGTCGCCCTCGCGGGTGCCGTTGGTCTTGGCGACGCGGGCCGGGAACGCGATGGAGAACTGCACGTCCGAGCCCTGCGGCGGCAGCGACTCGAGATCGACACGCCCGGTGAGGCTCACCAGATCGCCGCTACGCTTGAACTCCAGGGTGAACAGGCCCTGCGTCTGGTCCGACAGGCCGCCCAGCTGGCCGACCTCGCCGAAGGACAGATCGTCGAAGAACACCTGGGTGCCCACGAAGCCGTCCTGGTTGTACTTCTCCACCCGCACCTTCGCCGCCAGCTGGTCGGGCGCCTTCAGCTGCGGGCCCTTGTCCTCGGAGTTGGTCGGCACCACCGCGGCCACGATCCGGCCCGACACGCGGTCGTTGGACGACACGCCCATCGACACCTGCACCCGCAGGCAACCGGTCAGCGCGGACACCAACAGGGCCAGCAGAACGGTGACGGCGGCGACGCGCCGCGCGGGGACGGATCGGCGCGGTGACGGCGTGGGCTTGTCGGCGACGGGACTCGGCTGCACGGGTGACATCGTGCCAGGCCCGGGCCCGAGAACCCACACGACGGGCCCACCCCGCGCCACCGACCGGCACCGAACAGGCGTTTCCCGGGGAATTCGGCGGGCTGGCCGGGTCAGCCGGTGCGGGCGTGCCGCGCGAGCAACGGGACGCCGAGCAACCCCAGCCCCGCGAAACCCCAGGCCGCCGACGCGGGCAGACCGAGGAAGACCGCGTGCGCGAGCGTGGAACCGAGCCAGGTCCAGGCGAAGACGGCGACCGGCACCGCCACCGAATCGTCCCGCGCCGGCGGGAGCAACCGGTCCAGCACGGTCAGCAACACCGCCATGAGCGTCGCCACCAGCGCCCAGCCGAGGTAGTTCGTGTACGGGATCTGCGGCAGGCCGGGCAGCCCGGCGTCGGTGACGCGCCAGGTCCACTGCCCGTCGGCCACCATCTGCGGATCGAGGAACAGGTCCCACCCCACCGCGCCGAGGACGAACACTCCGCAACGCAGCGCGCTCGTGGCAGCCGTCCGAGCCTCGGCGGTGATCTCCCGCGCCGCGGCCTGCCTCGTCGCGAAGTCGCCCGCGAGCGGGCGGCTGGGGGCGCGTCGGCCTGCCGGTTCCGCGGCGGTGGCCGGTTGCTCCGCGGGCCCGACCTCCGGCAGCGCTCCGTCGGGCGCGGCGCGGTGTCGCGGGTCGTCGGGCTCGGCGTCTGGCATTCGGCGTGCCGTGGTGAGCAACCCGGCGACGATCCAGATCGGGTACAGGCCACCGGTCCACGCCAGCGGGACGATCAGGGGCACGTCGGCGAGTGCGGGGCCGAGCCGGTCGACGGCGTAGGAGTAGGCGCCGAACGGATATCCGGTGGCCGTTCCGATCATCTCCGCGAGGAGGCCGAGACCGGACACGATCACGAAGAACCCGGCGGCCCAGCGCACTCCGCGCGTCGTCACGGCGTGCAGCAGTGCGGTCGCCACGGTCAGCAGGACCACCGCGACGGTGATCCGGTCCCGCGCCGCCCCGGCACTCAACGGGTAGGTGATCTGGACCAGCACCAGCGACACCGCCGCGACAGCGGGGATCGCCCGGGCCGGTGCCGCACCCACCCAGGCGCGGACCGCATCGCCCGCACGCGCGGCGACGCCGGGCACTCGGCGGAACCGGCCGGCGCGAATCACCGTGGCCTCCCGTGCGGCCGTGCGGCCTCGGCGGGGCGCCGCACGGTCGCGTGGCGACGGGCACCGGATGAGCCGCGCGCCGTCGAGGGTCGATCGCCCGGTCCGGCAGTGCCGGGCGGCGGCTCCCCGCTCGCGTCAGGCGTTCGCGCGAGCACGGGGCTCGGGTTTCGACGCGCTGTCATCGCTTGTGTGACACGGTGAATCGTCGCTTGCGCCGGTCGCCGAGGAGCAGCCTGGCGGCGCTGCGCCCGCTGGCACCGGACACGCCGCCGCCCGGGTGGGTGGAGGCGCCGGTGAGGTAGAGCCCGGGGGCGCCGGGCACCCGCTGGCCCGACAGTTCGGGCAGCGGCCGCCACAGCATCATCTGGTCCAGCGACATCTCGATGTGCATCACATTGCCGCCGCGCAGACCCATCTCCCGCTCGAGGTCGACGGGCGTCTGGACGAAGCGCTGCCGCACCGAGGACGCGAATCCCGGTGCGTACCGCTCCACTTCGGCGATGACGCGGTCCGCCTCGTGCTCGGCGTGCGCCGTCCAGTCGCTGCCGTCGGCCAGCGCGTAGGGATGCCACTGCGCCCACAGCGAGAGTTGATGCTCACCGGGCGGGGCGATGCTGGGGTCGAGCGCGCTGAAACTCATGGCCAGCACCACCGGGCGTGGGGGCAGCGTGCCGCCCATGGCCGCGCCGTGCGCCAGCCGCAGCTGATTGCGGTCGCCGACCAGGAACTGCAGTCCGTGGGCCGACTCCTCGGCCGTCGCGCCGGGGTACTCCGGGAGCCGATCGGTGGCGAGGCGCACCACCATGCCGATGCCGGGGCCGACCCGGATCCGCCGCTGCCAGTCGTCGAGGGCGCCCGCGTCGAAATCACCGGCGCGCAACAGGTCGAGGGTGGTCAGGATGTGCGAGCCCGCGATCACCGTGTCGGCGCGCAGTTCTCGTCCCGCCGCGGTCCGTACCCGCCAGCCGTCGCCGTCACGGCGCAGGGCGGTGACGGCCTCCCCGAGGTGCAGGTCACCGCCGTCGGCACGCAGCCGGGCGATCAGCGCGGCGCTCAGTGCCCCACTTCCCCCCACGGCCCGGCCGGGCGGCAGCCGGTGCATGAGCGCGGCGAAACCCGCCATCGGCGCCGAGCCGGGCTCCGACATCGGCGGGCCGGACTGCGCGCCGAACCAGGCCAGCGAGGCCTTGAGCCGCTCGTCGTCGAACCAGTGGTCCAGCAGCGCGTCACCGGTCTGCAGGAACTCCCGCGACAGCGCGCTCCCGCCGTCGCGCGCGTCCAGCCCCCAGAACGAGCGCAGCAGGCGGCCGGGGGTCGGCGGCCCGCCGAAGGAGCGCATCACCCGCGCGCTGCGCTCGCCCCACACCGCGACGAATCGGCGGTAGGCATCGGCGTCGCGCGCGCCGCAGGCGGCCGCGATCGAGGCGCAGGTGGCGTCGAGATCCCGGTGGAAGACGATCGGTGGGCGCACGCCGTCGGACGGGGTGAAACCCCATGGATCACAGTCGAGATAGCGCAGCCCGAAGCGCGCGAGCTCGAGCTCCTCGACGATTCCGGTGTGCCGGATCATGATGTGCGCCGAGGACCCGCGATCCACCAGATGACCGGGGAACCGCTCGACCGTCGAGACCGCGCCGCCGGGCACCTCGTCGCGCTCGAGCACCGTCACCCGCTGTCCGGCCCGCGCCAGGTAGCAGGCGGCGACCAGCGCGTTGTGCCCCGAACCGACGACGACGGTCGTCCCCGCCGCGCTCACGCCCGGCTGCCCGGCAGCGGCAGACGCCGCCCCAGGATGGCGAACGGCCTGGTGTCGCCCGCGAACACGAAATTGCGGATCACATCGGTGAAGCCGGCCCGCCGGTACAGCCGCCAGGCCCGGTTGGCCTCCTCGGGGACCTCCGGTGTCGACAGCAGCACCGCGGCCTCCGGCCGGTCCGCCAGCAGCCGCTCGAGCAGCGTCGATCCGATGCCACGGCCCTGCGCCGCCGGATGCACGTGCAGTTCGGTGAGCTCGAAGTAGTCGGCGAGCAGATCGCGGGCGGCCGCTTCGGGCCAGCCGCAGCGGCGCATACCGGTGTGCACCTGCTGATGCCACCACTGCCGCGGCGCGCCGCTGTAACCGTAGGCGATCGCGACGATCGGCGCGGTGCGCAGGTCGACCGCGCCGGAGTCGTCGGGCAGCACGGCCGCCACGGCCCGCCATCCGGCGCGGGTGGTGTGTTCGGTCCACATCGGAGCACGGTGGTGCTCGGTGCCGCGCGGATAGTCCATGGCTGCCACATAGACCGACAGCGCGTCGTGCAGGCGCGCGCGCAGGGCGGCGACACTGAGGTCGACGACCACGGGTGCGGGGGTGGTGTGATTCGGCTTGACGGCTGTCATTGCTCTCGTCGCTGGCGCGCAGGCGCGGAAGTTGTCGGTGGGTGTCCCTATATTCAAACCCAATTCAAACGTTCGAATGCTTGTTCGATCTGTGCGAGGGGCGAAAGGGGCAGCAGATGGCTGGTCGCAACGATGGTCGGGAGCACGCGGGGCACGACGGTCGCGCGGGCGGCCTGCTACGGCAGGCCGATGCCCTGCTCACCGATTCGGCCTGGGAGCACGAGCCAGGGGAGCGCTTCCGCACGGCCTACCTGGCCGCCCTGCGCGGCGCGGGCGCCATGATCGCGCTCACCGGCGCCGACCGGGCGCCGCGGGCGCGCTCGCGCAGCGCGTGGGTGCTGCTGAGACGTGCGACACCCGAGTTCGCGATGTGGGCCGACTACTTCGAGGCCCATTCGCAGCTGCGGGCCGATCTGGAGGCCGGACTCGATCGCAAGATCACCGACACCAGGGCCGACGAGTTCTGTTCACGCGTGGGCGCATTCCTCTACGACATCGACGATGCGCTGGTCGCCGCCGCCAAGACACGCCCGCAGCCGGGCCGCGACCGGGACATGACCGCTTAGTTATCACCGAGTAGGTGGTACGGCTTCGATCGAACTCGTATCATGGGGAGCAGATAGCCGCCAAGGTCGGCTACCCGTCGCCTACCCGGAGGCGACCAGCCACGCCTAGTGCCGGGGGAGGTACCGTGCCACTCTCCGAGCACGAGCAGCGCATGCTCGAACAGATCGAGAGCGCTCTCTATGCTGAGGATCCGAAGTTCGCCTCGTCCGTCCGCGGCGGACGCCTTCGCTCCACGTCGAGTCGACGCAGACTGCAGGCGGCGGCGCTGTTCGCCGTCGGCCTGTTCCTGCTCGTCGCCGGCCTGGCCGCCCCGTTCAAGCCGGGCGGTTTCCCGATCATCAGCCTCGTCGGCTTCATCGCCATGTTCGGCGCCGGAGTCCTGCTCATGATCGGCAACTCCCGCAAGTCCGCTCATCAGGACTCGGGCGAGACCTCCGCGTCGGGTGCGAGCCCGTCGGGCGGCTCGTCCGGTCGCGGTGGCCGGCCCCGCAAGTCGGGCGGCTTCTCCGAGCGGATGGAAGACCGGTTCCGCCGAAGGTTCGAGCAGGAGTAGCTCCGCTGTAGCCGGAGCACGACGGCATCGAAGGCGGCGCCGCACCCAGCCGGGTGCGGCGCCGCCTTCGCCTGTTCTGCGCCCGATTCCCCGATGACGGCGTGATCAGGGCGCTTCCCCCACCTTCCCCACCGTTCCCCACCGCGCCCCCGCGCGCGGTGACGGCGCGTGTTCGCACCCGTCGCACCTGCGAAGTTTGCTGAACGTTGTCGGAACCGCAGGTTGCCGACCCGCGCGGGTTGTCCGAACACGCGATAGTCGCGAATCTCGGTGATAGCTGGCATGACCTGCGGAATTGTGCCGGCGGGGACCAGGATCACCCGGGGTTTCGATTGAAAGTGGGGGAAAGTGGGGTAATGTGGGTCGCGCACTACAGGAGAGGCCGTACGGCGAGGTGATCCAGTAGGGAGGTGGCCGGGATGTTTCTCGGTACCTACACCCCCCGATTGGATGACAAAGGGCGACTGACGTTGCCTGCGAAGTTCCGAGACGATCTGGCGGGAGGGTTGATGGTCACCAAAGGTCAAGACCACAGCCTGGCCGTGTATCCGAAAGACGAGTTCACCGCGCTCGCGCGGCGGGCCGCGGCGGCGTCTCGAAGCAATCCGCAGGCAAGGGCTTTCGTCCGCGCGCTGGCGGCGGGCACCGACGAGCAACGTCCGGACGCACAGGGCCGGATCACGCTGTCGCCGGACCATCGGCGCTACGCCAATCTCGCGCGGGATTGCGTGGTGATCGGTTCGGTCGACTTCCTCGAGATATGGGACAAGCAGGCGTGGGAGTCCTACCTCGCCGAGCACGAGGAGGACTACGCGCAAGCCAGAGACGAGTCGCTGGGCGGGATCTTCTAGCCGGAGCACGCGAGTGCTGCGAGGCCTCTGCCCGGGCGCGGACCCTGACGTACTTCCCCGACGCCAGGTGCCGCGCCTCGGTCAGAGACCTCGACGCATTCGCTCATCGCAAATCTCATTCGAAAGCACTGTGTGGCAAGGCGACCCGTCTGCGACGCGAGGCAGTATCCCGGGAGGTCGAGGTGAACCATGACACCGAGAACCCCCGTCATGTGCCGGTCCTGCTCGAACGAGCCGACGAGCTGCTCGGCCCCGCGCTGAGCGAACCGGGCGCGGTCTACCTCGACGCGACCCTCGGTCTCGGCGGGCATGCCGAACACTTCCTGCGCACCTACCCGGACGCGCGCCTGGTCGGCCTCGACCGCGACACCACCGCGCTGCGGCTGGCCGGGGAGCGGCTCGCGCCCTACGCCGACCGGATCACGCTGGTGCACACCCGCTACGACGGCATCGCCGACGCGCTCGCCGAGGCGGGCCTGCCCGAAACCGATTCCGTCTCAGCGATTCTGATGGACCTCGGGGTGTCGTCGATGCAGCTCGACGAGGCCGACCGCGGCTTCGCCTACTCCGTCGACGCGCCGCTGGACATGCGGATGGACCCGACCACCGGCCCGACCGCCGCCGACGTGCTCAACACCT
Organism: Nocardia sp. NPDC050717; assembly: GCF_040654275.1. Taxonomy (NCBI): domain Bacteria; kingdom Bacillati; phylum Actinomycetota; class Actinomycetes; order Mycobacteriales; family Nocardiaceae; genus Nocardia; species Nocardia sp. NPDC050717. Next base: position 30,151 of record NZ_JBFAHR010000014.1, on the reverse strand, counting down.
ACAGCCACGGTGACCTGGCCAGGGTGCTGAAAACCTATGGCGACGAACGGTTCGCGGGCAAGATCGCCTCCGAGGTGCTGCGCAGGCGCGCGGTCAAGCCGTTCACCACCAGCGCCGAGCTGGTCGAACTGCTCTACGACACCATCCCGGCCGCGGCGCGGCGCACCGGTGGACATCCGGCCAAGCGCACGTTCCAGGCCCTGCGGGTGGAGGTCAACGGAGAGCTCGATTCGCTGCGCGCGGCGCTGCCCGCGGCGCTCGACGCGCTGCGCGTGGGCGGGCGGATCTGCGTCATGTCGTACCAGTCGCTGGAGGACCGGCTGGTCAAGCAGGAATTCGCGCCACGCATCGTCTCCAGGTCGCCGATGGATCTGCCGGTCGAATTGCCCGGTATGGGACCGGAATTCCGGATGCTCACCCGCGGCGCGGAGAAAGCGACCGAGTCCGAGATCGAGGTCAACCCGCGATCCGCGCCGGTGCGGATGCGCGCGGCCGAACGGATCGCGGAGAGGTCAGGGAGGACACAGGAGGGGACACGATGAGCCTGCGGACGAGCACCGTCGCCGTGCCGGGCCGGACGGCCCGCCGCGCCGAGACGGCCGAACGGGTGAAATCCGGTGCCGCACAGCGGGCCTACGCGCGCAAGCGCACCAGGGAGCAGCTGCTCGACGGCATCGAGCTGCCCGAACGGGCGTCGAGCATGGCCGGGCGGATTCCCTTCGTCACCGCCATCATCGGTCTGCTCGGCTGCGGTCTCGCGCTCACCCTGCTGCTCACCACCCGTGCCGCCGAGGACAGCTACCTGCTCGGTGACGCCAGGGCCGTCAACCGCAAGCTCGCCGACGAGCGCGCCGCGCTGGAGCGTGAGGTCGCCGCCGCCGACTCCGCCCCCGAATTGGCCGCGCGCGCACGGGAACTCGGCATGATCCCGGCCAAGGACCCGGCCCGGCTGGTGCTCGGTCCCGGCGGTGCGGTGACCGTCATCGGGACACCGAGCCCGGCCCAGGGCGCGCCTGCGCCGCCGCTCAACGCGCCCCCGACCACCACCCCCACCGGTCCGGTCCCCGGCCATGCGCAGGCGCAGGGCGAACGTGTGGTGCCGGTGCAGCCGGGCATCCCGTCGTCGAGCCAGGCGCCCGCGCCCGCACAGGCCGCGCCCACGACACCGGGCGGTGTCCCCCACGGCGGCACCCCGGCCGCGCCTCAGGCTCCGGCCGTCGCGCCGCAGCCCGCCGTCGCTGTCGCGCCTGCCCCGCTCGCCACCGCTCCGGCGGAGGGAACCGCCCCGGCGGAGGGGACGTCGCCCGCACCGCTCGCGCCCGCCGAGGGGCAGACCCCCGCAGGCGGACAGGCGCCCGCGCCGCTGGCCCCCGCCGACGGTCCGGCGCCGATGGCGCCCGCCAACGGTCGCCTGCCCGCGCAGGCGGCACCGGAAGGCCAGGCGCCCGCCCCGATCAGTGGCCAGGTCCCGGTCGAAGGCCAGGCAGCGGACGGCCAGGCGCCTGCGCCGATCAGCGGCCCTGCTCCGGTCGAAGGACAGGTCCCGCCGGTTCCGCCGGCCACCGGCCCCGCCGAGGTCACCGCACCCGCCGACCAGGGCCTACCGGCCGACACGCCGCCGCCCGCACCGGGTGTCGCGCCGGGACCGGGCGGACGGGCCCCGAGTGAGACACCGCGGATCGTGGCTCCGGAGGGCGGTCGATGAGGCAGAGCGGGCCCGCGTCGCGACAGCGTCGCGGGCCGGTCTCGTCGAGGGCCCGCCGCACGCGCTCGCTCTCGCCGGACCGGCCGATCCGGTTGCGGCTCGGCGTCGGCCGGGTCACCCTGCTGGCCTCGCTGGCGGTGGTCGCGCTGCAACTGCTGTACGTGCAGAGCATCGCCGCGCCCGCGCTCTCGGCGCAGGCGGCCTCCCAGCGCACCACGAAGGAGACCGAGGCCGCCGTGCGCGGCCCGATCACCGACCGCAACGGCAACCGGCTCGCCTTCACCCTCACCGCGAAAGCCCTGCACTTCCAGCCGGTCCGGGTGCGTCAGCAGCTGGCCGACGCCAAGAAGACCAAGCCGAGCGCGCCCGATCCGGAGCAGCGGCTGAAGGACATCGCGAAGTTCGTGCACGACAAGCTCGGCGCGGGCGCGCCGAAAGAGGAAGAGCTGCTGGACAAGCTGCGCAGCGACAAGACCTTCACCTACCTGGCGCGCAATGTCGATCCGCGGGTGGCCTCCGAGATCGTCGCCAAGTTCCCCGAGGTCGGCGCCGAACGCCAGGATCTGCGGGAGTACCCCGGCGGGGTGCTGGCGGCCAACGTGGTCGGCGCGACCGGCTGGGACGGGCACGGCCAGATCGGCCTGGAATCCGCGCTGGACTCGGTGCTCGCGGGCACCGACGGTTCGCGCACCTACGACCGCGGTTCCGACGGCGCGGTGATCCCGGGCAGCTATCGCGACCAGCAGCCCGCCGTCAACGGGTACGGCGTCGAGCTCACCCTCGACGAGGACATGCAGTACTTCGTCCAGCAGCAGGTGCAGCAGGCCAAGCAGCAGTCCGGCGCGTCGGCGGCCTCGGCGGTGGTGCTCGACGCCAAGACCGGTCAGGTACTGGCCATGGCCAACGACAACACGTTCAATCCCGCACTGGGGCCCCAGCATTGGGCCTCGGCGAACATGAGCAACCCCTCGGTCTCCGAACCGTTCGAACCGGGCTCGGTGAACAAGATCATCACCGCGGCCGCCGCCATCGAGTACGGGCTCACCTCGCCCGACGAGGTGCTGCAGGTGCCCGGCTCGATCCGGATGTCGGGTGTCACGGTCAACGACGCCTGGCAGCACGGCACCGCGCCCTACACGACCACCGGCATCTTCGGGAAGTCCTCCAACGTGGGCACGCTCATGCTCGCGCAGCGGGTGGGCGAGGACCGCTTCGCCGACATGATCGACCGCTTCGGCCTCGGCAAGCGCACCGGCATCGGCCTGCCCGGCGAGAGCCCGGGCCTGGTGCCCGCGCGCGATCAGTGGTCCGGCGGCACGTTCGCGAACCTGCCCATCGGTCAGGGTCTTTCGATGACGACCCTGCAGATGACCGGCATGTACCAGGCCATCGCCAACGACGGCCTGCGCATCCCGCCGCGCATCGTCAAGGCCAAGGTCGCCCCCGACGGCACCCGCACCGAGGAACTGCAGCCCGACGGCGTGCGTGTGGTGAGCCCGCAGACCGCGGCCACGCTGCGCTCGATCTTCCAGGCGACCGTGCAGAAGGACCCGATGGGCTACCAGATGGGTACCGGTCCGCAGGCCGCGATCGAGGGCTATCAGGTGGCGGGCAAGACCGGCACCGCGCAGAAGGTCGACCCGGCCTGCCGGTGCTACTCGACCTCGTCGTACTACATCACCTTCGCCGGCATGGTGCCCGCCGACAACCCCCGCTACGTGATCGGCATGATGCTCGACGCGCCGGTCCGCAGCTCCGACGGCACCGGGGGCGGATCGGCCGCGCCGCTGTTCCACACCATCGCCTCCTGGGCGTTGCAGCGCGACCGGGTGCCGCCCTCACCGGAGCCCAAGCAGCTCGTGCTGGAGGCGGGGCTCTAACTCCTGCGCCTTGGCACAACCCGCGTTGTCCGTCCGACACCGCGCGTCGGTAACCTGACTGCTCGTCTCGCCCACGCGCTCGATCACTCTCAGAGAGGAGCCTTGTGCCCGCGCAGTCCAGCCCGCACGCGCTCCGGCCCACCACGCCGCCGTCGACGTCGCTGCAGGCCCTGCTGGACCTCACCGGCGCCACCTCGGCGACGCCGGTACCCACCGAATCGACGGTCACCGGCATCGAGCAACGGTCCAACGCCGTGCGCCCCGGTGACCTGTTCGCCGCCCTGCCCGGCGCCACCTCGCACGGCGCCCGCTTCGCCGCCGACGCCATCGCCCGCGGCGCGGTGGCCGTGTTCACCGACGCCGAGGGCGCCGCCCTGCTCGGCGAGGTCACCGTGCCGGTGCTCGTGCGCGACGATCCGCGCGCCGTGCTCGGCGAACTGTCCGCCGAGATCTACGGTCACCCGAGCGATCGGCTGCGCATCATCGGCATCACCGGCACCTCCGGCAAGACCACCACCTCGTATCTGGTGGAGGCCGGGCTGGTCGCGGCGGGGCTGTCCACCGGCCTGATCGGCACGATCGAGACCCGCATCGGCGGCAGGCGGGTGCCCAGCGCGCTCACCACCCCCGAGGCCCCGCAGCTGCACGCGATGTTCGCGGCGATGGTCGAGCAGGGCGTGCAGGCGGTCGTGATGGAGGTGTCGAGCCACGCGCTCGCGCTCGGCCGGGTCGACGGCGTGCGCTTCGCGGTCGGCGCGTTCACCAACCTGTCCCAGGACCACCTCGACTTCCACGCCGACTTCGAGGACTACTTCGCCGCGAAACGGCGGCTGTTCGAAGCGGATTCGCCGATCGCCGCGCGGACCGCGGTGATCTGCGTCGACGACGAGTGGGGCACGCGCCTCGCCGGTGATCTCACCGACCCGATCACCGTGTCGACCGTCGGCGCTGTCCCCGATGCCGCGACCGGGAGCTCTGCCGCCGGTGCGTCCCGGCCCGCCGGGCGCGGCGGCGCCACCTGGCAGGTCGCCGGTGACGTGCGGGCCACCGGCGGTGCGCAGGAGTTCACCGCGGCCGGACCCGAGGGGGATCTCACCGTGCGGCTGCGGCTGCCCGGCCGCTACAACGTCGCCAACGCGCTGCTCGCCGTCGCGACCTGCGCGGCGGCCGGTGTCGATCCCGCGGTGGCCGCGCCCGCGCTGGCCACCGTCGACGTGCCGGGCCGCATGCAGCGGGTCGAGCGCGGCCAGGACTTCCTCGCCGTCGTCGACTACGCGCACAAGCCCGCCGCGGTGGAATCCGTGGTGGCCACGCTGCGCGGGCACCTCACCGAGGCGGGCCGCGGCAGGCTGGCCGTCGTCGTCGGCGCCGGGGGCGACCGCGACTCGGCCAAGCGCCCGCTGATGGGCGCGGCCGCCGCGCGCGGCGCCGACCTGCTGATCGTCACCGACGACAACCCACGCACCGAGGACCCGGCGGCCATCAGGGCCGCCGTGGTGGCCGGTGCGCACGAACTCCCGGACACCGACCGCGGCGAGATCCGCGAGATCGGTGACCGCGCGGCGGCCATCGCCGCCGCCCTCGCCTGGGCGCGTTCCGGCGACGTGGTGCTCATCGCGGGCAAGGGCCACGAGGCGGGACAGGAGATCCAGGGCGTCAAGCATCCCTTCGACGACCGCGAGGTGGTCGCGGCGGCGCTGGAAGCCCTGCAGACACGACACAGTCCGCAGACGGACTCGGAGGACTTGACGGTTTCATGATCGAGATGACACTGCGGGAGATCGCGGACGTCGTCGGCGGCGAGCTGCACGACGTACCCGACCCCCAGGCCCTGGTGACCGGTTCGGTCGAATTCGATTCGCGCCGAATCGGTTCCGGCGATCTGTTCCTCGCGCTGCCGGGCGCCACCTCCGACGGACACGATTTCGCCGCGAACGCCGTCGCCGCGGGCGCGGTCGCCGTGCTGGCCGCCAGGCCGGTCGGGGTGCCCGCGATCGTCGTCGGCCCCGAGCTCGGCTCGGTCCCGGCGACCTCGGTCGCGCTGAGCCACGACAGCGACGGCTCCGGCGCCGCCGTGCTGGCCGCCCTCGCCGAGCTGGCGCGGGTCAGCACCGAGCGGCTGGCCGAGCGCACCGGCCTCACCGTCGTCGGGGTCACCGGGTCCTCCGGCAAGACCTCGACCAAGGATCTGCTGGCCGCCGTGCTGGCGCCGCTGGGACCGGTCGTCGCGCCGCCCGGCTCGTTCAACAACGAACTCGGCCACCCGTGGACCGCGCTGCGCGCCGACGCCGACACCAGGTTCCTCGCGCTCGAACTCTCCGCCCGCGGGCCCGGCCACATCGCCGCGCTGGCCAGGATCGCCCCGCCGCGCATCGGCGTCGTCCTCAATGTCGGCACCGCCCACCTGGGCGAATTCGGCAGCCGCGAGGCCATCGCGCAGACCAAGGGCGAGCTGGTCGAGGCACTGCCCGCCGACGGCCTTGCCGTCCTCAACGCCGACGACCCCAATGTCGCCGCCATGGCCTCGCGGACGAAGGCCCGCGTGGTCCTGGTCGGCCTGTCCGGCGACGCCGACATCCGCGCCACCGACGTCGTCACCGACGACCAGGCTCGCGCCCGGTTCACCCTGCACGCGGGCGGGCAGTCCGTGCCCGTCCAGCTGGCCGTGCACGGCGAGCACCAGGTCGGCAACGCGCTGTCCGCGGCCGCCGTCGCGCTGGAATGCGGCGCCGACCTCGCGACGATCGCGGCGGCGCTCTCCGGCGCCACCGCCGCCTCGGCGCGCCGCATGGACGTGCGCACCACGGCCGCTGGGGTGACCGTCATCAACGATTCCTACAACGCCAACCCCGATTCGGTGCGGGCCGCGCTCAAGGCGCTGGTCACCCTGGCCAAGGCGGGCGAGGAGCCGCGCCGCAGCTGGGCCGTCCTCGGCGAGATGGGCGAACTCGGCGACACCTCGGTGATCGAACACGACGCGATCGGCCGCCTCGCGGTCCGCCTCGACGTCGACCGATTGATCGTGGTCGGCACCGGACGACCGTCCCGGGGAATGCACCAGGGCGCGGTGATGGAAGGCTCATGGGGCGAGGAGTCGATCCTCGTACCTGATATCGACGCGGCGATCGCGCTGCTCGACGACGAGATCGCCGCGGGCGATGTGGTACTGGTCAAGGCGTCGAAGGCGGTCGGCCTGTGGGCCGTCGCCGAGCACCTGACCAGGGCAGGGGAAGGTAGCACGGAGGCCACTCGATGAGGCAGATTCTTTTCGCGGCGGGGATCGCACTGGCGGTGTCGATCCTGTTGACGCCGTTGCTGATCCGGGTCTTCGCCAGGCAGGGCTTCGGCCAGGAGATCCGGGTCGACGGACCGGCCAGCCACCAGGCCAAGCGCGGAACCCCCACCATGGGCGGTGTCGCGATCCTGATCGGCATGTGGGCGGGCTATCTCGGCTCGCACCTCATCGGCATCGGCTACAACGCCGAGGGGCCGACGGCCTCGGGCATGCTGGTGCTCGGGCTCACCACCGCGCTGGGTGTCGTCGGGTTCCTCGACGATTTCATCAAGCTGCGCAAACAGCGCAACCTCGGCCTGTCCGCGGCGGGCAAGTACGTCGGCCAGATCGGCGCCGCGGTGATCTTCGCGGTGCTGGTGCTGCAGTTCCGCGGCGAGAACGGGCTCACCCCCGGCAGCAAGCACATCTCCTATGTGCGCGACATCTCGACGGTGTCGCTGGGCGCGATCGTGTTCGTCATCCTGGTGTGCCTGCTCGTGGTGGCCTGGTCGAACGCGGTCAACCTGACCGACGGCCTGGACGGTCTGGCGGCGGGCTCGATGAGCCTGGTGCTGGGCGCCTACGTGATCATCACCTTCTGGCAGTACCGCAACGCGTGCTCGACCGCCCCCGAGGCGGGGTGCTACAACGTGCGCGACCCGCTGGACCTGGCGCTGGTGTGCGCCGCCGCGGCCGCCGCGTGCATCGGCTTCCTGTGGTGGAACGCCGCGCCCGCCAAGATCTTCATGGGCGACACCGGCTCGCTGGCCCTGGGCGGCATGCTCGCCGGGCTCTCGATCACCACCCGCACCGAGCTGCTGATGGTCGTCATCGGCGCGCTGTTCGTCGCCGAGGCGGCGTCGGTGGTGCTGCAGGTGGCGGTGTTCCGCACCACCCGTAACCGGTTGTTCAAGATGGCGCCGTTCCATCACCACTTCGAATTGAGCAAGTGGGCCGAAACCACGGTGATCATCAGGTTCTGGATCCTGGCAGGCATCGCCGCCGCCGTGGGTCTCGGACTGTTCTACAGCGAATATCTTTCGCAGGTCGGGTGAGGACGAACATGGTCGAACACTCTCCCCGCGCATTGCGCTCCCCGGGCCCGATGCTCGAATTCCTGCGTGGCCGTGACGTTCTGGTCGCGGGGTGGGGCGTCTCCGGGCGCTCGCTGATCGAACCGCTGCGCGACATCGGCGCGCACCCGGTGGTCACCGACAGCGGCGCCAAGGCGCTGGCCGAGGCCGCCGAACTCGGCCTCGAGGTCGCCACCAGCGTCGAGCTGGAGAACGCCGATCTGAGCCGGTTCGCGCTGGTGATCACCAGCCCGGGCTGGCGGCCCGACTCGCCGGTGCTGGTCTCGGCGGTCACCGAGGGCATCCCGGTCTGGGGCGACGTGGAATTCGCCTGGTGGGTCGATCAGGCCAGGATCTACGGCCCGGTCCGCAAGTGGCTGGTGATCACCGGCACCAACGGCAAGACCACCACCACCAATATGACCCACTCGATCCTGCGTGCCGCCGGGATCGCCAGCGTGGCCTGCGGCAACATCGGCCTGCCGATCCTGGACGCACTGCGCCGCAACCCGGGTCCGCAGGTGCTGGCCGTGGAACTGTCCTCGTTCCAGCTGCACTGGGCGCCGTCGGTGCGGCCAGAGGCGGGCGTGGTGCTCAATGTGGCCGAGGACCATCTCGACTGGCACGGCGGCCTCGACGCCTACGCCGCCGCCAAGGCGCGCGCGCTGACCGGCCGGGTCGGCGTCGTCGGTCTCGACGATCCGGTCGCCGGGTCGCTGGCCCGCAAGGCCAAGGCGCGCCGGACGGTCGGGTTCCGCATCGGTGTGCCCGCCGACGGTGAGCTGGGCGTGGTCGACGGCAAGCTGCTCGACCGCGCGTTCACCAAGGCGGCTATCCTCGCCGAGACCTCCGACATCAGCCCGCAGGGGCCCGCCGGCATCGCCGACGCGCTCGCCGCCTCGGCGCTGACCAGGGCGATCGATGTCGCCCCGCAGTTCGTCAAGGAGGGCCTGGCCGAGCACAAGGTGGGTCCGCACCGCACCGCGTTCGTGCGCGAACTGGGCGGTGTCGACTTCATCGACGACTCCAAGGCCACCAACCCGCACGCCGCGCGCGCCGCGATCATGGCGCATCCGCACGTGGTGTGGCTGGCGGGTGGTCTGCTCAAGGGTGCCAGCGTCGACGACCTCGTCGAAGAGGTCGGTGACCGGCTCGTCGGGGCGGTGCTCTTCGGCGCCGACGCGCCGGTGATCGCGGCCGCGTTGGCGCGACACGCGCCCGAAGTCCCGGTCATCGAGCTGGGCGCGGGAGACGATGCAGACATGGAGTCGTCGAGATCCCAGCGTGCCGAGGCGGTCATGGGTCGCGCGGTCCGCGCCGCGGCGGGCCTGGCCCGCGCCGGAGACACCGTGCTCCTCGCCCCGGCCGCGGCCTCCCTGGACATGTACGACGACTACACCCACCGCGGGCGCTGCTTCGTGGACGCGGTGACGGCACTGGAAGACGGTGACATCGGGCGGGCCCTATGACGGAGACGCGCCCGGCTGAACCGTCAGCGCCCGGAGGAGGCAGCTTGCGTAACCACGTAGGGCGCCGGGGCAGGCGGAATGCGGCACAGCCGGGGTGGGCGGGGGAGCGCTTCGGCGCTTGGTTGGCCCGTCCGCTCGCGTCCTTCCATCTGGTCGTCACCATCGCCACGCTGCTGACCGTGCTCGGTCTGGTGATGGTGTTGTCGGCGTCGAGCGTCGAGGCCTACGCCGGGGGTGGGTCGGCGTACGCGCTGTTCATCCAGCAGGCGATGTTCGCCGCGCTCGGCGCCGTCGCGTTCTACATCGCGTTGCGGCTGCCGCTGCGATTGCTGCGGCAGTGGTCCTTCCCGATCTTCAGTCTCTCGGTGATCGCGCTGGTCCTGGTGCTGATCCCGGGCATCGGCGCCGTCCACGGCGGCGCGCGGCGCTGGTTCGACATCGGCCCGCTGTCGATCCAGCCGTCCGAGGTCGTCAAGGTGACGCTGGTGGTGTGGGGCGCGCATCTGCTCGCCTCGCGCCGCGGCGCCCAGCTCAAGGACCTGCTGGTGCCGCTGGTGCCCGCCGGTCTGCTGGTGTGTCTGCTCGTGGTGCTGGAACCGAACCTGTCGACCACCATCGCGTTGGGCATCGTGCTGATGGCGCTGCTGTGGTTCGGCGGGCTGCCGGTGCGGTTGTTCGTCGGGATCATGGTCAGCGGCCTGGTCGCGGCCTCGGTGCTGGCGCTGTCGGCCGGGTACCGCTCCGATCGGGTGCGCGCGTTCTTCAACCCCGGTGACGACCCTCAGGGCGTGAATTATCAGGCCAGGCAGGCCAAGTACTCCCTCGCCGACGGCGGCATCCTCGGGCGCGGGCTCGGGCAGAGCCGCGCGAAGTGGAGCTACCTGCCCAACTCACACAACGACTTCATCTTCGCCATCATCGGCGAGGAACTCGGCTTCCTGGGCTGCATGGTCGTCCTGGCGCTGTTCGCGCTGTTCGTCTACACCGGGATCCGGATCGCGCTGCGCTCGGTGGACCCGTTCCTGCGGCTGCTCACCGCCACCGCGACCACCTGGATCACCGCCCAGGCGCTGATCAACATCGGCTACGTCGTCGGCCTGCTGCCGGTGACCGGTCTGCAGCTGCCGCTGGTCTCCGCCGGTGGCTCGTCGCTGGCCATCACCCTGTTCATGTTCGGCATCATCGCCAGCGCCGCCCGGCACGAGCCGGAGGCGATCTCGGCGCTGCAGGCGGGCCAGGACGGCCGGGTGAGCCGGATGTTGCGCCTGCCGGTGCCCGAGACCTACACGCCGTTCAAGGCCGACGCCCCCCGCCGCGCCACCCCGAAGGTCAGGGCCGAGCGGCCGCGTCCGGCGGCCCGGCGCGAGGCGCCCGCCCCGCGCCGCCGCCGGGCCCCGCAGAGCCGCGGCACCAGTTCGTTACGGTCGACCCGGGCATGGGAACCGACCTATCCGATGCCACACTCCAAAGAACGAGGTAGATCCAAGTGAGTCACCCGCGCTCCGGGTTGTCGGTGATCGTCGCCGGCGGCGGCACCGCAGGGCATATCGAACCCGCGCTGGCCGTCGCCGACGCGCTGCGCACGCTCGACGCGTCGATCCGGGTCACCGCACTGGGGACCGAGCGCGGGCTCGAGACGAAGCTGGTCCCCGAACGCGGTTACCCGCTCGAGCTGATCCCGCCGGTGCCGTTGCCGCGCAAGCCCTCCGCCGATCTGCTGCGCCTGCCCGGCCGGGTGCTGGCCTCGGTGCGGCGGACCAGGGCCGTCATCGACGAGGTGCAGGCCGATGTGATCGTCGGTTTCGGCGGCTATGTCGCGCTGCCCGCCTACCTCGCCGCGCGCGGTGGGCTGTTCGGCCGTCGGCGCGCCGTGCCGGTGGTGGTGCACGAGGCCAACGCCAAGGCCGGGATCGCCAACAAGGTCGGCGCGAAGCTGGCCGCGAAGGTGCTTGCCGCCGTCCCCGATTCGGGACTGGCGAATGCCCAGGTCGTCGGTATCCCGGTGCGCGCCTCGATCACCGGGCTCGACCGGACCGCCCTGCGCGCCGAGGCACGCGCCCACTTCGGGCTGCCCGCGGAGGGGCCGGTGCTGCTGGTGTTCGGCGGATCGCAGGGCGCGCGCAGCCTCAACGAGGCCGTCTCGGGCGCCGCGCCGCAACTGGCCGCCGCCGGGATCTCGGTCCTGCACGCGCACGGCCCCAAGAACAGCGTCGAGGTGAGCACCGCCGACGCCGAGTCGCCCTATGTCGCGGTGCCGTACCTGTCCCGGATGGACCTGGCCTACGCGGCCGCCGACGCGGTGGTGTGCCGCTCCGGCGCGATGACCGTGGCCGAGGTGTCGGCGGTCGGGCTGCCCGCCTTCTATGTGCCGCTGCCGCACGGCAACGGCGAGCAGGAGTTCAACGCGCGGCCGGTGGTGGCCCACGGTGGTGGCAGAATTGTGGCCGACGCCGACCTGACCCCGAAATACGTGATCGACGAGGTGATCCCGCTGCTGCTCGAGCCCGCCCGACTCGCCGAGATGAGCCGCGCCGCCGCGAGCGCGGGCCATCGCGACGCGGCCGCCACCGTGGCCCGGATCGTCACCGAGGTCGCCCGATGACCGGCGCGAGCGGCATCAGCGAGGCCGCGGGCACCGACCTGCCGCCCGAACTCGAACGGGTGCACATGGTCGGCATCGGCGGCGCCGGGATGTCCGGCATCGCCAGGATCCTGCTCTCCCGTGGCGGCGCGGTCTCCGGGTCCGACGCGCGCGAGAGCCGCGGCGTGCTGTCGCTGCGGGCGCGCGGCGCGCAGGTCCGCATCGGCCACGACGCCGACGCTCTCGACCTGCTGCCCGGTGGCCCGACCGTCGTGGTCACCACCTATGCCGCCATCCCGAAGACCAATCCCGAACTGGTCGAGGCGAATCGGCGCAACATCCCGGTGCTGCTGCGTCCGACGGTGCTCGCCGCGCTGATGCGCGGCCACAAGACCCTGCTGGTCTCGGGCACTCACGGCAAGACCTCCACCACCTCGATGCTGATCGTCTCGCTGCAGCACTGCGGCGCGAATCCGTCCTTCGCGGTCGGCGGCGAGCTCAACGAGGCGGGCACCAACGCCCACCACGGCAGCGGTGACATCTTCGTGGCCGAGGCCGACGAATCCGACGGCTCCCTGCTCCAGTACGACCCCGACGTCGCCGTGGTCACCAACATCGAGTCCGACCACCTCGACTTCTTCGGCACCGACGAGGCCTACATCCAGGTCTTCGACGATTTCGCCGACCGCCTCGCCCCCGGCGGCCTGCTGGTGGTGTGCCTGGACGATCCCGGCTCGCTCGCGCTGGCCCACCGGGTCGCGCCGCGGCTGCGCGAACGCGGCGTCGAGGTCCTCGGCTACGGCTCCGGCGAGCTGGCCGACGCCCCGGTGCCGGTGGGCGCGCGCCTGCTCGGCTGGCAGCCGCGTGATGTCGGCGGCATCGTGGAATTCGAGCTGGCGGGGGAGCACACCCCGCGCACGGTGCGGCTGTCGGTGCCGGGCAGGCACATGGCGCTCAACGCGCTGGCCGCGCTGCTGGCCGCCAAGGCGACCGGCGCCGATGTCGACGAGATCGTGCAGGGCCTGGAGGGCTTCGGCGGCGTGCACCGCCGCTTCCAGTTCACCGGCCGGGAGAACGGCGTGCGCGTCTTCGACGACTACGCCCACCATCCCACCGAGGTCCGCGCGGTCCTCGAGGCCGCCGCGCAGCTGGTCGAGCAGGAGGCCCGCGACGGCGCCCGCACCCGGCGCGGCCGGGTGATCGTGGTGTTCCAGCCGCACCTGTACAGCCGCACCGCCACCTTCGCCACCGAGTTCGGTGCCGCGCTGAGCCTGGCCGACGAGGTCGTGGTGCTGGACGTGTACGGCGCGCGCGAGGAACCACTGCCCGGTGTCAACGGCGCGCTGGTGGCGCAGGCGGTCACCGAACCCGTGCACTACCAACCGGATATGTCGAAGGTCGGCAGGCAGGTCGCCGCGCTGGCCCAGCCCGGCGACGTGGTGATCACCATGGGTGCCGGCGATGTCACCATGCTCGGCAACCAGATCCTCGACGGCCTCCGGGCCCGGCCGCAGCAGGGCGGCCGGTGAGATTGCCGATGCCCGCCGCGCGCGGGTGGCGCGGCTACCGCCTCTGGACGGTGGTCGGGTTGCTCGTGGTGACGGTGCTGGTCGTGCTGGCCTGGTTCACCCCGGTGCTGTCGGTGCGCACGGTGCGCGTCGACGGGCTGGCGGCGGTGCCGGAGCAGGAGGTGCGTGGCCGGCTCGAAATCCCGGACGGCCGTTCGATGTTGCGCATCGACACCACCGCGATCGCCCGGCGCGTCGCGCAGATCCCGAAGGTGCGGTCGGTGCGGGTGCAGCGCAAGTTCCCCTCCACCGTGCTGGTGACGGTCGTGGAGCGAACACCGGTGCTGTACTTCGAAACACCGGACGGCGCGCACCTGATCGACGCCGAGAGCGTCGAATTCGCGATCGAGGCGGCGCCGCCGGTCGCCGTGCCGAAATTGCTCACCGAGGGGTCCTTCACCGGACCCGCGGCGGCCCGGGCCGCCGTCGATGTGCTGGTCACGCTGCCGCCCGCGCTGTCGGTGCAGGTGGGTGAGGTTGTGGCACGGTCGAATTCGGACGTCTCACTGAACCTGCGTGACGGCAGGAAGGTAGTGTGGGGCGGCACGGGCGACGGCGAGCGCAAAGCTGCCGTCGTGCTGCCACTGCTGACCCGTGAGGGGACCGTGTTCGACGTGTCGAGTCCGAATCTGGTCACGGTAAAGTGAGCGAAACGTCGGCGCGCCTGCGCCGGGATCGCGCTGGCTGCGAATAGCGTTCCGCAGCAGTCGGATACTTGACATAACGCCAACCCTATGGTTGAGGTTGAGGGTTTAAGATCGAAGGAAGGCGAGAGCCCATGACGCCCCCGCACAACTACCTTGCCGTGATCAAGGTCGTCGGTATCGGCGGCGGCGGCGTGAACGCCGTCAACCGGATGATCGAACAGGGACTCAAGGGAGTCGAGTTCATCGCGGTCAACACCGACGCGCAGGCGCTGCTGATGAGTGATGCCGACGTCAAACTCGATGTCGGCCGCGAGCTCACCCGCGGCCTCGGCGCCGGGGCCGATCCGGAAGTGGGCCGCAAGGCGGCCGAAGACCACAAGGACGAGATCGAAGAGGTGCTCAAGGGCGCCGACATGGTGTTCGTCACGGCGGGCGAGGGCGGTGGCACCGGTACCGGTGGCGCGCCGGTCGTCGCCAGCATCGCCCGCAAGCTGGGCGCACTGACCATCGGCGTGGTCACCCGGCCGTTCTCGTTCGAGGGCAAGCGCCGCGGCAACCAGGCCGAGGTCGGCATCAACCTGCTCCGCGAGTCCTGCGACACGCTCATCGTCATCCCGAACGACCGGCTGCTGCAGCTGGGCGACGCGGCCGTGAGCCTGATGGACGCGTTCCGTTCGGCCGACGAGGTGCTGCTCAACGGTGTCCAGGGCATCACCGACCTGATCACCACCCCTGGCCTGATCAACGTCGACTTCGCCGACGTCAAGAGCGTGATGTCGGGTGCCGGCTCGGCGCTGATGGGCATCGGCTCGGCGCGCGGCGAGGGCCGCTCGGTGAAAGCGGCCGAGACGGCGATCAACTCGCCGCTGCTCGAGGCATCGATGGACGGCGCGCACGGCGTGCTGCTCTCGATCGCGGGCGGCTCCGATCTCGGCCTGTTCGAGATCAACGAGGCGGCCTCGCTGGTGCAGGAAGCGGCCCACATCGAGGCCAACATCATCTTCGGTACCGTCATCGACGACTCGCTCGGTGACGAGGTGCGCGTCACCGTGATCGCGGCCGGTTTCGACGGCGGTGGACCGTCGCGGTTGCGCACCGAGCACACCGCGGCCCCCCGCAACGGCACCAACCCGATCGGGTCGGGCCGGGCGGGCGAGATCGGCCAATCCCGCACCGAAGCGCCTGCCAGGGCCACCGAGCCGGCCGGCAGCGGAGTCTCCGGCGGCCGCACCGCCGCGCCGAGCTACCGCGACACCGAGCGGTACCGGGAGTCGGAGCGTCAGCGCGTCACCGAGCGGGCGATGAACCAGGTGAACAACCCGGATCAGCGCGACGACGGCGACGATGACGACGACATCGAGGTGCCGATCTTCATGCGCCGCTAGGCGGAAACGACGAAAGCGCCCGGACTCCGTCGAGTCCGGGCGCTTTCGTCGTTTCGGGGCTCAGCTGGTGGTGTCGCTCAGGCAGAACGTGGTCTTCGGGTCGTTGACCACGAGCACCGAATCGGCGTCCTCCCCGCACAGCTGCTCGTCGACCTGGCCGTCGACGCGCGAGACCACCTTGAAGCTGGCGTCGGAGGCGGTGCACGGCACGTACTTGTAGCCGGTCATCATGCCCTCGTTGTAGCAGCTGCCCTCCTTGAAGTTGGGCGCCAGACACAGGAAGGCGAGGGTGCCGCCGCTACCGTAGGTCTCCTCGTAGGAGGTGTAGTCCTCGTGGCACTCGACCTTCTGGTCGTGCGTCTGGACGACCTTGTACACCGCCGTCTCGGACGAGCAGTCCACCGGCTCGGTCTTCGAGTCGACCACCGACGCCGAGATGACGTTGATGCACGCACCGACCTTCGAACGGGCGGTGTCGGACTTGCCCGCGTCCTGGACCACCTCGGTGGCCTTCTCGACCGCGGAGCACCCGGCGGTGCCGAGTGCCGCGACCGCGAGCAGGGCGATCGCGCACCGCGAAACCATTCCCTTGCCGGTGAACGTCATGCGAACCTACTTTCTGGAGTACCTCACCGCGGACCCTTCGGCGGTGATCGGCCTCGCCCACCCAACCCCACCCCCGACCGGCGAGCATCCGGGAAACCACGGGAATTGCTGGACGGTGGTCCGGGTTACGCTGTGACCCTGCCGATCCGGTGTGCGAAGGGTGTCAAACGATGATCGAACGCGCCTTCGTCGGCCGCGCCGCCGAACTCGCCACCCTCACCGCGACCTTCACCGCCCCCGACGGCCCGTGGCTGCTGCTGGTCGAGGGCCCGGCGGGCATCGGCAAGTCGCGCCTGATCGCTCACTTCGCCCACGCCGCCCCCTGCCGCGTCCTCACGGTCACCGGCGCCGAGGACGCCCAGCTCCAGCCGCGCTATCTGGCCGACGACATCGCCGAACAACTCGGCGACTTCGCGACCACGGTGGGCGACGTCGCGCCGCGGGATCGTGGGACGGATCGGGTCGACGCGCTCGGGTCGGGGGCGGAGGTGGTGGCCGATGTGGGTTTCGCGCGGCGGGTGCGGGGTGGGCTCGGGGCGGTGGAGACCTTGCTCGTCGTCGATGACGTGCAGTGGGCGGATCGGGAATCGTTGCGGGTGCTGGCGTTCGTGATCCGGAACCGGCCGAGGGGCGGGTTCCGGGTGGTGCTGGCCTATCGGGACGGTGCCTGTCCGCCGATGCTCGCCCGGCTGCTGCGGGCGCCGCGGGTGCGTTCGGTCCATCTGCGGGTTCCGCCGTTCACCGCGGCCGACGTCGACGGGCTGTTGCCGGGGGAGACGCGGGCGCGCCGGGCCAGGCTGCTCAGCGCCTCGCACGGCAATCCGCTGTATCTGTCCCTGCTGGCCGCGCTGCCCGAACCCGAACTCGAACGCACCCTGCGCGGGGAGAACCCGGACCCGGCCTCCGACGACTACGCGGTGCTGGACCGGACGATCCGCGCGGAACTGGCGCACCTGCCCGAGACCCAGCGGACCGTCGCCCAGGCGGCCGCCGTCTGCGGCGTGCCGCCCGACCTCGACTTGCTCGGGGCCACCGCCGGTCTGCCCGCGCAGACGGTCGCCGACGCGCTCGACGGGCTGGTCCGGCGCGGGGTGGTCGTGCTGGGTGCGGGCACGGTCACCTTCGTCCACCCGCTGGTGCGCACCGCGGCCTACCGCTCGGCCGGGCCCGGCTGGCTGACCATGGCGCATCGCCGCGCCGCCCAGGCCCTGCGCGCCAGGGACGCGCCGATGCCTGCCCGGGCCGGGCAACTCGAACACGCCATGCTCGGCCGCGACGAGGTGGCGGGCGCCGAACTGCGGCAGGCGGCGGCGCAGGTCATCGCCGACGCGCCCGCCGCCAGCGCGCGCTGGCTCGCGATCGCCCAGCGGATCGCGCCGTCGACCGCCGATCCGCTGGCCGACGCGGTCGCGCTGGGGCGGGCGCTGCTCTTGTCCGGCGCCGCCGCGCGCGCGGGCGAGGCCCTCGACGCCGCCGCCGCGACACCGGGGCCACACCAGCTGGAAGCCCTGCTGCTCGCGGCGCGCTGCGCCCGCATGCTCGGACGCGTCGACCAGGCCCGCTCGCTGCTGGCGCGCGCCGCCGACCTGCCACGCCGGGCGGACGACGGCCCGGACCAGCTGGAACTGGCCATCCTGGAGATGCAGGACCATCAGGACGCCGACGGGCAGGCCCGCCTGGACGCGCTGTTCGGCTCCGCGGCGATCGAGGACCCCGCCGTGCGCGCCGCCGCCACCGCCCTGCGCGGAATCGGCTTCATCGCCGACGGCAGGCTGGCCGAGGCCGAACAGCTCTACCCCGTGTGCGACCGCGCCCTCACGGCGCTGGGCGACATCGGATTCCGCGAGGTCGTGCACGCGATCCCCGCCTTCGGCTGGTGCGCCTACTTCCTCGACCACGACGCGGCGGGCCTGGCCCACCTCGAGCGCGCGGTCCGGGTGAGCCGCCGCTACGGCCGCACCTACGCGATCGCCGAACTGCACACCGTGCGCGCCTACTCACTGGCCAAACTCGGCCGTCTCGACGACGCGATCGCCGCCGCCGACGACGCCACCGCCGCGGCCACCACCTTCCACTACCCGGATCTGCTCGCCTTCGCCGGCGCGATCAAGCTCCGCACCCTCCAGCTCACCGCACCGGCGGACCTGGTGGCCGCCCAGTGGCACACCGTCGCCGCCCTCCCGCGCCCCGCGATGCGCTGGTGGCGCCAGGTCGTCGACATCACCCTCGCCGAAACCGCCCGCGCCCTGAACCTCCCGCACCCCGTCACCCCACCCCTCGACCAGCGACCAGGCCCCCTGCATCCGACCCACCTCGCCCGGGCCGCCCACGCCGCCATCGCCGACCACGACCTCACCGGGGCCGCCGACCTGGTCAGCCGTGCGGAGACCGCATGCGGCGGAGCCCTCGCCACCGACCCGGCGGAGCCGGAACGCGAACTCTTCCGGGGCAGCCAGGTCGGCGCCGCCGCCATGGCCAGGGCCGACTACGCCGCGGCGATCGGTGACCTGGCCTCGGCCGCGCGGGCCGCCGAGCTGGCGGCGACGGCGTTCACCCGCGCCGGAATGGTGGTGCACGCCGCGCAGGCGGAGCTGTTCGCCGGGATCGTCGCGGGCCGCTGCGGTGACTTCGGCGCGGCCACGAGCCGATTCGCTTCGGCGCGTGCGGTATTCGTCGCCGCGGGCGCGCACCGCCTGGTCGCCGAGACGACGAGCGCGCAGCGCAGTCTGGCGGGCAGTCGCCCCGTCACCGGCGCCGACGCGCTGACCCGGCGCGAACGCGAGGTAGCCGACCTGGCCGCGCGCGGCCACACCAACAAGGACATCGCCGCGCTGCTGTACCTGAGCCCGCGCACCGTCGAGGACCACCTGAGCCGCGTCCTGCGCAAGCTCGGCCTCACCGGTCGCGCCGGAATCGCCCGCCGACTCGACGAACTCGACCACACCCCGGCCTAACGGCTCCACCCGGCCGCGAGCCTCCGACCACGGCGCGGCCTGATCGCGCGATGCGCCAGGCAGCCGCGTGTCCCGCGGCATTGATCGATGTCACCACTTGCGTACGACCGGCACCCCGCCGCGCGCACTACCCTCGTTCCCATGACTTCCGCACCGCCGACCGTGACCGTCCGCCGGGTGACAACGACCCGCGCCGGTGGCTTCTCCGCCGCCCCGTACGACTCGTTCAACCTGGGCGATCACGTCGGTGACGATCCGGAAGCCGTGCGCCGCAATCGGGTTCGCCTGGCCGAGGGCATCGGGCTCACCCCCGACCGCCTGGTCTGGATGGAGCAGGTGCACGGACGCAATGTCGAGATCGTGGACGGCCCGCGGGCCGAACCGGTCCCGGTGACCGACGCGCTGGTCACCACGGTGCCGGACCTGGCGCTCGTCGTCCTCACCGCCGACTGTGTCCCGCTGCTGCTCTCCGACGACGAGGCGGGTGTGATCGCCGCGGTGCACGCGGGCCGCATCGGCGCCCGGATCGGCATCGTGCCGCTGGTGCTCGAGGCGATGGTCTCGGCCGGCGCCAGGATGGAGCGCATCGGCGCCTTCCTCGGCCCCGCCGCCTCGGGCCGTCAGTACGAGGTCCCCGCCGCGATGCGCGCCGACGTGGAGGCCCACCTGCCCGGCAGCGCCACCACCACGGTCCGCAAGACCCCTGGCCTCGACCTGCGGGCGGGGATCAGCAGGCAGCTCACCGAGGCCGGGATCGGCGGCATCGCCCTCGACCCGCGCTGCACCATCGAGGACAAGACCCTGTTCAGCCACCGTCGCGGCGCCCCGACCGGCCGTATCGGGAGCGTGATCTGGATGGATACGGCGCACGCATGACCACGACCGACTCCGACACCCGCGAAGCGGAACTCTCGGCCCGCCTCGACGGCCTGCTCGCCCGCATCGACGCGGCCGTGGCGGCGGCGGGCCGACCGGCAGGCTCGGTCCGTCTGCTCCCGGTGACGAAGTTCTTCCCCGCCACCGATGTCGGCATCCTGTACCGCCTCGGCCGCCGTGCCTTCGGTGAGTCGCGCGAGCAGGAGGCCTCGGCCAAGGTCGCCGAGCTCGGCTACGACGACGTCGAGTGGCACATGATCGGGCGGCTGCAGCGGAACAAGGCCCGCGCGGTGGCGCGCTGGGCGCACACCGTGCACTCGGTCGACAGCGAACGGCTGGCAAACGCGCTGGACCGGGGCGCGCAGGACGCGCTCGCAGCCGGTGAGCGTACCGCGCCCCTGCGTGTGCTGCTGCAGGTGAGCCTGGACGAGGACCCCGGGCGCGGGGGTGTCGCACCCGCCGATCTGCCCGCGCTGGCCGACCTGGTGGCGAAGGCTCCCGGACTGCATCTGGCCGGTCTGATGGCGATTCCGCCCCTTGACGCCGCCAGTGATGCGTCGTTTGCGAATCTTGCGACTTTGCACACTTCGCTGCTCGCGCAACACGCCGAGGCGACCGAACTTTCTGCAGGTATGTCGGGTGATTTGGAAGTCGCGGTCGAACACGGTTCGACTTGTGTGCGTGTCGGAACCGCGTTGATGGGCGCCCGACCGATAACCTCGGCGTAGCAAAGAAACCTCATCAGTCACATTCGACACATACGATTGGGCCGAAGAGGCGCTGAGCAAGAACTTCAACACCCGGCCGCCACCGGGGCCGAAGGAAGGTCCATCATGAGCACGCTGCACAAGTTCAAGGCGTACTTCGGCATGGTTCCGCTCGACGAGTACGAAGACGATTACGTCGACGATCACGCCCCTCGCGGCGCCGACGAGCGCCTCGGCCGCCCTCGCCCGCGCAGCTACGACCGCTACGCCGAAGACCGTTACGGCTCCGACCGTTTCGAGGACGAGCCCGACGACTACCCGCAGCCGGCCTACAAGTCGGCCTACCAGGCACGTCGCGACGACTACGTCGCCGACACCTACGCCGACGAGCGCTACGAGGCGCCGCGCCGCCCGACCAGGATCGAGACGGCGCCCTCCTCGGGTCGCTCGTTCCGGGCAGGCGGCATCGCCCCGGGGATGCGCGGCTCCACGCGCGGCGCGCTCGCGGTCGATCCCGACGCCGAGGAGCGCAGGTTGGAGGAGCGCATGCGACCCGAGCCCGCGGCGGCGCGGCGGCCGGGGATCTTCGAGGACGGAGGCCCCTTGTCCAAGATCACCACGCTGCGTCCGCGCGATTACAGCGAGGCCAGGATCATCGGTGAGCGTTTCCGCGAGGGCAACCCGGTGATCATGGACCTGGTCGATCTGAGCAACGCCGACGCGAAGCGACTGGTGGATTTCGCAGCGGGTCTCGCATTCGCCCTGCGTGGTTCGTTCGACAAGGTGGCCACGAAGGTGTTCCTGCTCTCACCGGCCGATGTCGACGTATCGGCGGAAGAACGCCGCCGCATCGCCGAAAACGGCTTCTACAACCAGAAATAGCCCCGACTTCCGTCCGCTGATGATGGCCGCCCGCGCATCGCGCGGCGCGGCCATTTTGCACGCCGCCGATTTTGCGGCAGAGTGAAGCCGTGGCCCTGTTCGCGGTTCTGTACCTGGTGCTTTTCATCTTCTGGCTGTTGCTGATCAGCCGGGTGATCGTCGAGTTCATTCGCAGTTTCGCGCGTGATTGGCGCCCGACCGGTGTGGTGGTGATCATCTTGGAGGTCATCTTCACGATCACCGACCCGCCGGTGAAACTCCTGAGGCGGTTGATACCTCCTGTGAATCTCGGGGGTATTCGGCTCGATCTGTCGATAATGGTCCTGCTCTTCGTGGTCTTCATCCTGATGTCCATCGTGGGTAGGCTCGGGCAGCCCGTGACCTCCGTGTGACATACTGAATCGAGAAGACCGCTTGCTAGTTCTCCAAAAGACGCGTGAAGGGATCCTTCGATGCCGCTGACTCCTGCCGATGTGCATAACGTCGCGTTCAGCAAACCGCCGATCGGGAAGCGCGGCTACAACGAGGACGAGGTCGACGCCTTCCTGGACCTCGTCGAGCAGGAGCTTTCGCGCCTGATCGAGGAGAACGCCGACCTGCGTCAGCGGGTCGCCGAGCTCGACACCGAGCTGGCCGATGCCAAGAAGAACCGCGGATCCGCCCCGGTCAACGCCGTGAAGGCGCCCGTTCAACAGGCACCGCCACCGGCACCTGAACCGATCGCGCCACCGGTGCCCGCCGCGCCGCCCGCGCCGATGCCGGTCGCCGCGCCGGTCCGGGACAACTCCGGCCCAGACGCGAACATGCAGGCCGCCAAGGTGCTGACGCTGGCCCAGGAGATGGCCGACCGGCTCACCACCGACGCCAAGACCGAGGCCGAGGGCCTGCTGTCGAACGCGCGGGCAAACTCCGAGCGACTGGTCGGCGACGCCCGCACCCGCTCGGAGGCGATGATCGCCGACGCGCGCCAGAAGTCCGACGCGATGCTGGCCGACGCGCAGAACCGCTCCGACACCCAGCTGCGCCAGGCCAAGGACAAGGCCGAGGCGCTCACCGCCGACGCCGAGCGTCAGCACGCCGAGATCATGGCCACCATCACCCAGCAGCGCACCGTGCTGGAGAGCCGCATCGAGCAGCTCAAGACCTTCGAGCGCGAGTACCGCGTGCGGCTGAAGTCGTACCTGGAGTCGCAGCTGGAGGAGCTGGAGAACCGCGGGTCGGCCGTGCCGGTCGACGGCGGCGAGTTCGCCGGCGAGACCAATGGCTCCGCCAACGGCTTGGCTCCCGCCTCCTTCGCCAAGGGCGGCAAGTAAACTGGACCCGGATCGCGCGGCACCCCGCGTGATCCGGGAACGCCCAGCTTTCGTCGGGCTGCTCGGGTTTCTTGGGAGTCAGCATGCTCGTCTTGACGCTCGTCCTCGCGGCAATCGGATTCGGACTGCTCGTCGCGGCGCTCGCCACCGGTTCGGTGCTCTGGGCGTGGGGGTGCATCCTGGTCTGCGTGATCGGCGCCGCCACCCTGCTGGTGAGCGCGCTGGCCGCGCGCAAGCCCGAGAACGACGAGGTCCGGCCCGGGCGGCACGTCCGACGGGACTGACCGCGGGAATATTCGCTGGACGGTTCCCGCTAGAATCGACACAGACACGGCACTGATCCGGCCATCACCGGGGAGTCTTCGGAAGAACGGCGCGCAGGCGCTCAGTAGAACCGAACGGGTGAGCCCGTCACAGCTCACAACGAGAGGCCCGCACCGCTCCGACCAGGACGGCACGGGCAAGCGGGGTGGTACCGCGGTTCGGCGCACCGGCGTCGACATCGTCCCCGTGCCCAGGATTCGCGCCGACGGCGCGGCGGCACGAGGAGTGAATCCGCGATGGCGGACGAGACAACCACCGGTGCATACCCCCGGGTCGATTTCGGCGCGGGTTCCGGCGCGTCCTTCCCGGAACTCGAACAGCAGGTTCTCGACTACTGGGGCCGCGACGACACCTTCCGCGCCAGCGTCGACAATCGCGACGGCGGGGCCGAGTTCGTCTTCTACGACGGCCCGCCCTTCGCCAACGGCCTGCCGCACTACGGCCACCTGCTCACCGGCTACGTCAAGGACCTGGTCCCGCGTTTCCAGACCATGCGCGGCAAGAAGGTGGACCGCCGCTTCGGCTGGGACACCCACGGCCTGCCCGCCGAGATCGAGGCCGAGAAGCAGCTCGGCATCACCGACAAGTCGCAGATCGACGCGATGGGGCTGGCCGAGTTCAACGCGGCCTGCAAGTCCTCGGTGCTGCGCTACACCGGCGAGTGGCGCGACTACGTCACCCGCCAGGCGCGCTGGGTCGACTTCGACAACGACTACAAGACCCTCGATCTCGACTTCATGGAGTCGGTGATGTGGGCCTTCAAGACCCTCTACGACAAGGGCCTGATCTACCAGGGCTTCCGCGTGCTGCCCTACAGCTGGTACGAGCAGACCCCACTGTCGAACCAGGAGACCCGCCTCGACGACGCGTACAAGATGCGCCAGGATCCGGCGGTCACCGTCGACATGGTGCTGTCGGTGCCCGCCGAGCACCCGCTGGCCGCGCTCGACGGCGCCAACGCCCTGATCTGGACCACCACCCCGTGGACGCTGCCCTCCAACCTGGCGATCGCCGTGCACCCCGACGTGCGTTACGTGCACGTCCAGGCCGCCGACGGCAAGCGCTACGTGCTGGCCGCCGAACGCGTGTCGCACTACGCCCGCGAGTTCGGCGAGGAGCCGACGGTGCTCGGCGAATACGACGGCGCGGCCCTGGCCGGCCTGTCCTACCGGCCGCCGTTCGGCTTCTTCCTCGGTCACCCGAACGCGCACCGCGTGCTCACCGCCGACTACGTCACCACCGATTCCGGCACCGGAATCGTCCACCTCGCACCGGCTTTCGGTGAGGAGGACATGGACGTGGCCTCGGCCAACGGCATCGAGATCGTGCAGCCGCTCGACCCGGCGGGCAAGTTCACCTCGATGGTGCCGCCGTACGAGGGCCTGATGGTCTTCGACGCCAACCCGGTGATCATCAAGGACCTCAAGGCCGCCGGAAAGCTGTTGCGGCACGAGACGATCGAGCACTCCTACCCGCACAGCTGGCGCTCGGGCCAGCCGCTGATCTACATGGCCGTGCCGTCCTGGTTCGTCGCGGTCACCAAGTTCCGCGACCGCATGGTCGAGCTGAACAAGCAGATCACCTGGGTCCCCGAGCACATCCGCGACGGCCAGTTCGGCAAGTGGCTCGAGGGCGCGCGCGACTGGAACATCAGCCGGAACCGCTACTGGGGCAGCCCGATCCCGGTGTGGGTCTCCGACGACCCGGCCTACCCGCGCGTGGACGTCTACGGCTCGCTCGACGAGCTCGCGCGCGACTTCGGCGTGCGCCTGGACGACCTGCACCGCCCCGGCATCGACAACCTCACCCGGCCCAACCCCGACGACCCGACCGGGAAGTCGACCATGCGCCGGGTCCCCGAGGTGCTCGACTGCTGGTTCGAGTCGGGCTCGATGCCCTTCGCCCAGGTGCACTACCCGTTCGAGAACAAGGAGTGGTTCGACAGCCATTTCCCCGGCGATTTCATCGTCGAGTACAACGGGCAGACGCGCGGCTGGTTCTACACCCTGCACGTGCTCGCGACCGCGCTGTTCGACTCGCCGTCGTTCAAAACCGTTGCCGCGCACGGCATCGTGCTCGGTGACGACGGCCTGAAGATGTCGAAGTCGAAGGGCAACTACCCCGACGTCAACGAGGTCTTCGACCGCGACGGCTCCGACGCGATGCGCTGGTTCCTGATGAGCTCGCCGATCCTGCGCGGCGGCAACCTCATCGTCACCGAGCGCGGCATCCGCGAGGGCGTCAGCCACGCGCTGCGGCCGCTGTGGAACGCGTGGACCTTCCTGCAGCTCTACGCCTCGAAGCCCGGTGTGTGGCGCACGGATTCGCCGAATGTGCTCGACCGCTACATCCTGGCCAAGCTGGCGGCCACGCGGGATGTGATCACCGAGGCGCTCGAGACCTACGACATCGCCGGTGCCTGCGACGAGCTGCGCTCGTTCGCCGACGCGCTCACCAATTGGTATGTGCGCCGGTCGCGTTCGCGGTTCTGGTCCGAGGACCGCGACGCGGTGGACACACTGCACACGGTGCTCGAGGTGGTCACCCGACTGGCGGCGCCGCTGCTGCCGCTGATCAGCGAGGTGATCTGGCGCGGCCTCACCGGCGAGCGCTCGGTGCACCTGGCCGACTGGCCCGCCGAGACCGAGCTGCCGCACGATCCCGAGCTGGTGGCCGCGATGGACGAGGTGCGCGTGGTGTGTTCCACCGTGCTGAGCCTGCGCAAGGCCAAGAACCTGCGGGTGCGGCTGCCGCTGGCCGAGGTGACCATCGCGGCGGGCGACGCCGAGCGGCTGGCGCCGTTCACCGCGCTGATCGCCGACGAGGTCAACGTCAAGAAGGTCGACCTGACCACCGATGTCGACGCGCACGGGCGGTTCGAGCTGGCCGTCAACGCGCGCGCCGCGGGACCGCGCCTGGGCAAGGACGTGCAGACGGTGATCAAGGCCGTCAAGGCGGGGGAGTGGTCGGAGTCGGCCGACGGTGTCGTCACCGCCGCCGGGATCACCCTGCTGCCCGAGGAGTACACCCAGCGCCTGGTGGCCGCCGAACCCGAGTCCACCGCCGCCCTGCCCGGCAATGCCGGTCTGGTGGTGCTGAATTCGGTGGTCACCGAGGAGCTGGAGGCCGAGGGCTGGGCCCGCGACCTCATCCGTGATCTGCAGGAGACCCGCAAGTCGCGTGGCCTCGAGGTGTCGGACCGGATCACCGTCACCCTGGAGGTCCCGGCCGAGCGGCTGGCCTGGGCGCAGACCCACCGCGAGCTCATCGCCGGTGAAATCCTCGCCACCACCCTCGATTTCGGCAGCGCGGGCACCGACGCCGCCGAACTCACGGGCGGTGTGAAGGCGGTCGTCGCCAAGGCCTGATCGCGACACCCGAGGGGCGGAGCCGACTTTCGGCTCCGTCCCTTCTCGCTGCGCCGGAGCTGACCGAAGGTAACGATGCTGACAATTTGCTGAATCTTCGAGACAGCGACGTGATCTTCGCGCACAATCGAGGTGTTACTGCTGATGCGCATGGAACCGCTGAGGCGACAGTAATTGCTTGTGACGATTGTCCTGTGGAAACAGTGCCGTGCCCTCGGTGACCGCTCGGGGCGCGGCACTGCACCCCGGGGTGGCGCCGCCGTCAGGGTTGGCGATGCCACCCGATAACCGACCAGCCGGGCCCACCGGTCCGGCCGTGAGGAAGGGCGCGCGCATGAGACGAAAAGTTCTGCGACGGTTGGCCTTCGGCTTCGTCGCCTCCCTCGCCACCACCCTCGTCCTCGCCGGACCCGCCTGGTCCCAGACCGGCAGTGCCTCGGGCTCGGGCGAATCCGGCTCCGCCTCGGGCAGTTCGAGTGGCTCGGGCGGTATCCCGCTGCCCAGCGCCACCGGCATCGGCGCGCTCACCGCGGCCGCCACCCAGATCGGCAAACCCTACGAGTGGGGCGCGACGGGCCCGCACGCCTGGGACTGCTCGGCCCTGGTGCAGTGGGCCTTCCGGCAGGTCGGCGTCACCCTGCCGCGCACCACCTGGGAGCAGGCGAAAGTCGGCATGCCGGTGACGTTCCGCGGGCTGGCGCCCGGCGACGTCGTCGTCCTCAACGGCGACGGCTCCCACGTCGGCATCTACGCGGGGATGGGCCAGATCCTCGACGCCCACGCCGCGGGCGTCCCGGTCGGCCTGCATCCCCTGCGCGAATTCGACATCTTCACCATCCGCCGGTTCTGAGCGCTCGGCTCAGTCGACGAGCTGACGCAGCAGCGGTCCGTACTCGGGATGGGCCAGGGCCGAGGCGAACTGGGCGACGAGGTAATCGGCCGGGTTGCCGGTGTCGTACCAGCGGCCCTGGATCACCTGGCCGTACACCGCGTGGTTGGCGGCGTAGCTGTTGATCGCGTCGGTCAGGTACACCTCGCCGTTCTGGTGGGTGTACCACTTCTCCGTCTGGACCTGCAGCTCCTCGATGATGCCCGGGGTCACCACGTAGCCGCCGATCGCCGCGAACGCCGACGGGGCGTCCTCGGGCTTGGGCTTCTCCATCAGGCCGGAGATGCGCAGCAGCCCGTCGTCGAGGTCCTCGCGCACGACCGGGACGCCGTAGCGCTGCGACTCGCCCGGCTCCATCGGAAGCAGGGCCAGCACCGGGCAGCCGGTGGATTCGTAGGCGGTGATGAGCTGCTGGGCACGCGGCACCTCGGCGACGAACACGTCGTCGGGCCACAGCACCAGCATCGGCTCGTCGCCCAGGTGGCGGGCGGCGTTGAGCACGGGCGTGCCGTTGCCGTAGGGCCCGTGCTGGTCGAGGTAGGTGATGTGCCCGGCGGCGGAGAGCTCGCCGACCTCCTCCACCGCATCGGCGAAGGCGGACTTGCCGTCGGCGCGCAGCTGCGCGACCAGTGCCGGGTTCGGGCGGAAGTGATCCTGGATGAGCGACTTGCCGCCGCTCACCACGATGGTGATGTCGGTGATACCGGAGGAGACCAGCTCACGGACGGTGTGCTCGATGACCGGCTTGTCGCCGACCGGGAGCATCTCCTTGGGCGTCGCCTTCGTCAGCGGGAGCAGTCGGGAGCCGATGCCCGCAGCGGGAATGACAGCCTTGCGGATCTTCATTCCCCGATCATCACACACCGGGCCGGGTTGTCGCTGTGGCACGGCTGTCAGTCGGCTGGGAAACCTGTCGGCGGCGCGGCGTAGATTGCGGGCGTGAGCACCGACGCCTCCGCCGCCGGCGCCCCGGCCAGGCCCGATGCCGCGGTCACGGCGCGTCGCTGGGTGCTGCACATCGATATGGACGCGTTCTTCGCCTCGGTCGAACAGCTCACCCGGCCCACGCTGCGCGGCCGCCCGGTACTGGTCGGCGGCGCCGGACAGCGCGGGGTCGTGGCGGGCGCCAGTTACGAGGCCAGGGTGTACGGGGCGCGCTCGGCCATGCCCATGCACCAGGCGCGGCGGCTGATCGGGGCCTCGGCGGTGGTGGTGCCGCCGCGCGGCGCGGTGTACTCGCTGCTGAGCGGGCAGGTGTTCGACACGCTGCGCGGCCGGATCCCGGTTCTGGAGACGCTGTCGTTCGACGAGGCGTTCGCCGAACCCGCCGAACTGGCGGGTGCCACCGTGGCCGACGTGCAGGAATACTGCGCGATGCTGCGCGCCCTGGTGCGCGAGCGCACCGGACTCACCGCCTCGATCGGCGCGGGCACCGGCAAACAGCTGGCCAAGATCGGCTCCGGCCTGGCCAAACCCGATGGGATGCGGGTGATCTCACCGGCCGAGCAGGGCGAGCTGCTGGCCGGGCTGCCGGTGCGCAAGCTGTGGGGGATCGGGCCGGTCGCCGAGAGCAGATTGCGCGGGCTCGGCATCGAGACCGTCGGGGCGTTCGCGGCGCTGCCGGAATCGGAGGCCACCTCGATCCTGGGCGGCAGCATCGGCACCGCGCTGCACCGGCTCGCCCGTGGCATCGACGACCGGCCGGTCACCGAGCGGGCCGAGGCCAAACAGATCAGCGCCGAGAACACCTACGAGCGCGACATCGTCACCCTGCCCGAGTTGCGCGGCGCCGTCGCCGCGATGGCCGCGGCCGCCCATCGCCGCCTGGAGCGTGACGGCCGGGCGGCCCGCACCGTGGTGCTCAAGCTCAAGAAATCCGATATGAGCATCGTGACCAGGTCGTTCACCCTGCCCTACGCCACGGCCGACCCCACCACCCTGGCCGCGGCCGCGCAGCGCTCGGCCATCGACCCGGCCGAACTCGGACCCATCCGCCTGGTGGGCGTCGGCTACGGCGGCCTGTCGCTGGTCCGGCAGGAATCGCTGTTCCCCGAACTCGATCAGGCGCTGCCCGCGGACTCGACGATCGAGGACACCGCCGCGTCCGCCGCCGAACCCGAACCGTCGCGCGAGGCGCCTGCCGGACACTGGTTTCCGGGCATGGACGTGCGCCATCCCGACTTCGGCCACGGGTGGGTGCAGGGCGCGGGCTACGGCGTGGTGACCGTCCGCTTCGAGACCCGCTCGACAGGCCAGGGCCCGGCGCGTACCTTTCCAGCCGACGACCCGGACCTCACCCGGGCCGACCCTCTCGACAGCCTCGCGTGAGTAGTAGCCTCGACTACCGCGATGGAACTCCCACCTCGAACGCAAAGGACGAGCAGTTGAAGCTTCGTACGACCGGACGTGTCGCGATCGCCGGACTGGCCGTGGTCGCCGCCCTCGGACTGAGCGCGTGCAGCGACGACAAGGGCGACAAGCCCGCCGCCAAGCCGACCACCAGCAAGGTCGCCAGCACCACGGCCGCCACGAATCTGCCCCCGGTGCCGACCGTGGACGAGCTGAACCAGCAGCTCACCACCGCGCTGGATCCGTCGGTGCCCAACGATCAGAAGCTGGACTTCGTGCAGGGCGGGGAGGCCGATCCCGA
>NZ_JBFAHR010000013.1:0-214293 GCF_040654275.1 Nocardia sp. NPDC050717 | reverse complement strand
AGCATGTGCCAGTCCGCGTTCTGCGCGATCACCGCGGCGAACGGCATCACGACGAAGTCGAAGCAACGGTGCCTGATCGACGGGGCCAAGGGGCCGCGACTCGAGCGCGCCAGCGCTCCAGTGTTACGGCTTGGCCATGCAGAACGTTGCCTTGGGATCGGCGGCGAAGCGGAACTGGGTGGCGTCGGTGCCGCACTGCAGTTCGTCGGTGGCGCCGTCGATGCGCTTGACCACCTTGAAGGTGGCCTCCGGCGCGGTGCAGGCGACGGCCTCGGCCGGGCGCTGGCCCGCGTCGGCGTAGCACTTGCCCTCGGCGAAGTTCGGGGACAGGCACAGGCCGGTCTTGGTGTCGCCGACGGTGCCGTTGAAGGTCGCGTCCTCGACGGCGCAGTTCAGCGGGGCCGTGCCGACCTGCGCGATCCGGTAGTTCGAGGTGGCGGCGCCGCAGTCACCCACGGTCGCCTTCATGGCGTCGGCCGCGTTGTCGGTGACCTCCACGCAGGAGCCCTTGCTCACCGAATCCCCCGCCGAATCGCTGTCCGACGAACAGGCGACGACCGCCCCGACCAGTGCGACCGTCGCCACGGGGGCGAGCACGAGCCGTGCCAGCAGTCGCTTTCCTGGGAAAAACACTGAAAACCTCACTCACCGAACGGTTCAGGCATATATGACCGCCGGTGACGATACCCAAGCCGGTCCCGGTCACGCTCGCCCGCGTCGAACCCTGGCTACCATCACAAAGGTGACCATCGACGATGTCGTGGACGAGCTGTACGGCCTCGACCCCGGCGAGTTCGTGGCGACCCGCACCGAGCGAGCCGCCCAGGCCCGCGCGGACGGCGATCGCGAGCTGGCCGCGGCCATCACCGCGCTGCGCAAACCCACGGTCGCGGCGTGGACGGTGAACCTGCTGGCCCGGCACGCGCCGCAGGAGATCTCGGCGCTGCTCGACCTCGGTGACGCGCTGCGGTCGGCGCAGCGCCAGCTCTCCGGTGACAAGTTGCGCGCGCTCGGCGCCCAGCGCCAGCAGGTGGTCAACGCGATGACCAAGCGGGCGGGCGAGCTGGCGGCCGAGCACGAGCGCCCGGCGAGCGAGCAGGTGCTGCGCGAGGTCGGCCAGACGCTGACCGCCGCGCTGGCCGATCCCGAGGTCGCCGATCAGGTCAGGGCGGGCGTGCTGCCGACCACCGTCACCTATGACGGGTTCGGCCCGGCCGGGCTCGTGGCGATCACCGGCGGCAAGGCCACCCCGCCCAAGAAGGCGAGCCCGCGCCGCGGCAAGACCTCGCCGGAGGACGCCGCGGCCCAGCGCAGGGCGGAGGCGAAGCAGGAACTCGACGACGCCGAGTCCGCGCTCGCCGAAGCCCGTACCGCGAAGGACGAGGCCGAAACCGCGGCGGCACAGGCGAAGACGGAGCTGGACGAGATCGAGTCCAGGATCGAGGAATTGCGCGCCGAACTCGAGCACGCCGAACAGCAGCGCCATTTCGCCCGCACCGCCGAACACCGCGCGCGCGGGGAACTGACTTCGGCGCGTAGCCAGTTCGACCGGATGCGACGCTGGGTCGAACGCGCGGGCGCCCGCCTGGAGGAGACCTGACACCGCGGCACAGCCACGTGGACCTGCTCAGCGACCGAGTGTTCCCGGGTAGAGGAAGGCATCCCGCGGCCGCGTCGTCGCGTCCAGCCATTCGGCCAGGAAGCCGCCGAGCGGCATCGAGGTGCGGCTCTGCACGAACTCCCGGAATTCCGGCATCGAGGCGTGGCCGTCGCGGTGGGCGTTCACGAAATCGCGGATGGCGGTGAAGAACACGTCCTCACCGAGCAGTTTGCGCAGGGCGTGCAGGAACAGCGGTCCGCGGTCGTAGACCGAGGTGAACATGCGCTCCGCGCCCGGATCGGCGAGCGCGGTGTCCCAGAACTGCGGGTCGTCACGGTAATTCGCGACGGTCTCGCGGTATCGGGTGTCCACGTCGGCGCCGTCGACGCGTTCGGGCCACAGGTAGTCGGCGGTGTAGCTGGCGAAGCATTCGTTGAGGCAGATGTCGGACCACTGCCGCACCGACATGGTGTCGCCCCACCACTGGTGCGCCAGTTCGTGCACCACGGTGTTCAGTTCGGCCCACGGGGCATAGGTGGGGCGGGTCTGGGTTTCCAGCGAGAAGGGGATCACGGCGTCGACGTAGATGCCACCGGCGACGTCGAACGGGTAGGGACCGTAGAGGTTTTCGAGGAAGTCGAGGATCTCCGGCAGCCGCTGCTCGTCGTCGCGGTTGGGTTCCGATTCCGGCGCGAACGCGCTCAGCACCGGAGTGCCGTTCGGCCGACGCTGCTCGAGGAAGGTGAAGTGGTCGACCGCGACGGTGGTGAGGTAGCCGAGGACGGGCTGCCTGGTCTCCCAGGTGGTGAACAGCCGGCCGTCGCGCACCTCGTGTTCGGCGCGGTCCCCGGTCGACATCACCTCCCAGTCGGCGGGCACCGCGGCGCGCAGGGTGAAAGTCGCCTTGTCCAAGGGGGTGTCGTTGAGCGGGTACCAGGAGGTGGCGCTGTGCGGCTGGCCGACGGCGAAGGCGCCGCCGCTGGGCGCGTAGGTCCAGCCCTCGCCGTCGGTGTCGGCGGCCTGGCCCGCGTAGTCGACGACGATCCGCAGCGGCAGGCCGGGCGGCAGCGGGAGCAGCGGGGTGACGACGAGTTCCTGCGTGCCGTCGTGGGCGAAGGCGGCGGGCTGGCCGTTCACCGTCACCATCAGCACCTCGGGGCCGGTGTAGTCGAGGTTGAACTGGGCCAGCGGCTGGGTCGCCCGTGCGTCGACGCTCGCCGTGCCGCGCAGGAAGTGGGTGGGCGGGTCGTAGTCGATCGTCACGTCGTAGTGGGTGACGTCGTAGCCGCCGTTACCGTCGCCGGGAAAGTAGGGGTCGCCGAGCCCGGGTGCCCCGATGAGCCCGGCATCGGCGCCCGCCGGGCAGGTACCGAGCACGAGCACCGTGAGCACCGCGCACGCTCCGGCACAGAGTCGCATCGTCGACACACCTTTCGCCGGAACGGGTTCGCGTGGGCACCGACCATCGTCGCATCAGCTCGAGCGCGCACGGGATACCGCCCGGCGCTTCGCCCGTCGGCGCCGAGCACGCCTGTGGGTCAGCGCCGATAACGCGGTTCGGTCAGCGCCGATTGCGCGGTGCAGTCAGCGCCGAGCACACGGTGCGGGTCACGCCGGACACACGGTGCGGGTCACGCCGGACACACGGTGCGGGTCACGCCGGACACCCGGTGCGGGTCACGCCGGACACACGGTGCGGTCAGCGCAGATCGCCCGGTAGGTGCTCCGGGTCTAGCATCATCCGCTTGGTCGCCGTGCGCCGCACGCGGTCGGCCAGCTCCAGATTCTCCGCGAGCAGCCGCCATTCGAGCTCGGTGATGGCGCCGCGGGCCCGTTCGATCACGGCGCTGTCGCGGGTGGCCCACGCGATCGGCATGGCGGTGACCAGCTGCCAGCGTTCGCCCACCTGGCGCGGGGCACGGTCGGTGCGGACCGCGACGGCGGGCACCCGCTCCCCCGGCTCCGGCGCGTGGCCGGGCAGGGCGCGCACCTTGCGGGTCACCAGTGCCCAGCCGCGGGTCGGCGCCGCTGGTTCGGCGATGTCGACGAGGGCGAGCAGCACGATGCCGCCCGGGTCGACATCGGTGACCACCGCGGGCACCAAAGCGCCGTCCTGGTACAGCTTTTCGATGCTGGAACGGTGCGGTGTCCACAGCGCCACCCACAGCGCGATCGCCGCGGCCAGCGCGCAGACCACGGCGAGCAGGTAGCCCCACGCCTGCCCGCTCCAGAGCAGGGCGGCCGTGGCCGCGATGGCGAGCCCGGCCGCCAGCAGCGCGACGAGGCGCAGTCTGCGGAGTCCGGTGAACGTCTCGTTGACCGCGTGAGCGTGCTCACGGTCGACCACGAATTCGAAGCGGCGCACGTTTCCTTCCTAGCACAGGTTGCGGAGGAATTGCCTCCGCTTATCTGTCGAGGGCTGTCACCGCACGCTACCGCGTTCTGACCGGCCGACAGTGGCTACGCGCCGTCACCGATCGGCGGTCCGAGCAGATCGTCGGCGTCGGTGATCCGGTAGGCGTAGCCCTGTTCGGCGAGGAAGCGCTGCCGGTGCGCGGCGTACTCGGCGTCGAGGGTGTCGCGGGCGACCACCGAATAGAAATGCGCCTGTCCCCCATCCTGTTTCGGCCGCAGCAACCGACCGAGGCGCTGCGCCTCCTCCTGCCGCGAGCCGAACGTGCCCGACACCTGCACCGCCACCGAGGCTTCCGGCAGATCGATGGAGAAGTTGGCCACCTTGCTCACCACCAGCACCGGGATCTCGCCTGAGCGGAACGCGTCGAAGAGTGCCTCGCGCTCCTTGTTCTTCGTGGCGCCGGTGATGACCGGTGCGTTCAGGTCGACGCCGAGTTCGTCGAGCTGATCGAGATAGGCGCCGATCACCAGGGTCGGCGCGTCCTTGTGCCTGGCCAGGATCGACTCGACCACCGGGATCTTGGTGCGCGCGGTGGAGCACAGCTTGTAGCGCTCCTCCGGCTCGGCCGTCGCGTAGGCCATCCGCTCGGCGTCGGTGAGCGTCACCCGCACCTCGACGCAGTCGGCGGGGGCGATCCAGCCCTGCGCCTCGATGTCCTTCCACGGCGCGTCGTAGCGCTTGGGGCCGATCAGGGAGAAGACGTCGCCCTCGCGGCCGTCCTCGCGCACCAGCGTGGCGGTCAGGCCGAGGCGGCGGCGCGACTGCAGATCGGCGGTCATCCGGAAGACGGGCGCTGGCAGCAGGTGCACCTCGTCGTAGATCACCAGGCCCCAGTCGCGGCTGTCGAACAGCTCCAGATGCTTGTACTCGCCCTTGGTCTTGCGGGTGATCACCTGGTACGTGGCGATCGTGACGGGCCGGATCTCCTTGCGCTCACCCGAGTACTCGCCGATCTCGTCCTCGGTGAGCGTGGTGCGCGCCAGCAGCTCGCGCCGCCACTGCCTGCCCGCGACGGTATTGGTGACCAGGATCAACGTGGTCGCCTTCGCCTTGGCCATGGCGGCGGCACCGACCATCGTCTTGCCCGCGCCACACGGCAGCACCACCACGCCGGAGCCACCGGCCCAGAACGAGTCGGCGGCCATCTCCTGGTAGTCGCGCAGGTGCCATTTGCCCTCGGTGTAGTCGAGGCCGATGTCGTGCGCCTCGCCGTCGACGTAGCCTGCCAGGTCCTCGGCGGGCCAGCCGATCTTGAGCAGCATCTGTTTGATGTGGCCGCGCTCGGACGGATGCACGATCACCGTGTCGTCGTCGATGCGGGCGCCGAGCATGGGCGCGATCTTCTTGTGCCGCAGCACCTCCTCGAGCACCGCGCGGTCCAGGCTCACCAGGCACAGGCCGTGCGCCGGATGCTTGACCAGCTGCAGCCTGCCGTAGCGGCCCATCGTGTCGACGATGTCGACCAGCAGCGGCTGCGGCACCGCGTACCGCGAGAAACTCACCAGCGCGTCGACGACCTGCTCGGCGTCGTGGCCGGCGGCGCGCGCGTTCCACAGCGCCAGCGGCGTGATCCGGTAGGTGTGCACGTGCTCTGGCGCGCGCTCCAGCTCCGCGAACGGCGCGATGGCCTGCCGCGCGTTGCCCGCCAGCTCGTGGTCGACCTCGAGCAGGAGGGTCTTGTCGCTCTGCACGATCAGCGGACCGTCGGTCACAGTGCTCCTTGGCGGCCGGGGCCGCGGGTTCGGGGCCTCGTGACCCCTCGATTCAGCGAGGGGCGGCCCCGAACGGGCTCGTAAGACTCGCCCTGTGCGGGGTGCGTTCGGCCTGGAGTGTTGATCTTCGTGGTGGCGCCGGTGGTCGGTCGCCTTGTTCGATTGTACGGACGGGGACCGACAGAGGTCCTGGTGGCGGGGCTCGACCGGGCAGTCCAGCGGTTGCGTACTGGACCGCGACAAGCCGCGCTGACCAGGTCAGACTCGATGCGTGCTACAGACGACGGCGATTCTCGGGGTGGCGGCCGCGGCGTTGGGCATGGTGCTCACCCCTGGACCGAACATGATGTACTTGGTCTCCCGGACGGTCGCGCAGGGCCGCAGGGCCGGACTCATCTCACTGGCCGGGGTCGCCGCCGGATTCGGCGTGTATCTGCTGGCCGCCGCCGTGGGCATCACCGCCGTGTTCGCCGTGGTGCCCGGCCTGTACCTGGGCCTCAAGCTCGCCGGCGCGGGCTATCTGCTGTGGCTGGCCTGGCAGGCCGTCCGCCCGGGCGGGACGTCGGTGTTCGCGCCCGTCGAGCTGCCGGTCGATCCGGCGCGACGGCTTTTCACCATGGGGTTCGTCACAAACCTGCTCAATCCCAAGATCGCGATCATGTACATGGCGCTGATCCCGCAGTTCGTCGACCCGGGGCGCGGCGCGCTGTGGTTGCAGAGCCTGTCGCTGGGTGCGGTCCAGATCGCCGTTGCGCTCGCCGTGAACGCGCTGATCGTGCTCGGAGCCGCCGGGCTGGCGTCGTTCCTCACCGCGCGGCCGCTGTGGTTGCGCACCCAGCGCTATCTCATGGGCACCGCGCTCGGCACCATCGCGATCCTGCTCGCCACCGACCGGACGCGCCCGGCTCCCGCCTGAGCGGCCACCCGGACCACCGCGACCGGGGCAGCTGGGCACGGTCCGACGGCTGTCCATCGCCTGCGCCCGCGAACCGCGCCTGCCGCCGGACGATTGCGGCGCGCCGGGTCGAACGCACTCCCCCGCCGACCAGGTGAGGCGGATGCGGACGCGGTCGGCCCCCATGCCACGCTGCTCGCGGGGGTTCAAGCGAAGGAGTGAGCGGTGAGTGGTGCAGTGCTGGTGGCGGTGGTCGCGGCCGGGCCGTTGGCAACGGAGCTCGATTCCGCGCTGACCGCTGTACATCGTGGCGGCGAGCTGATGGGCGTCATCTCCTTCGCGGCATCGGGAGCGCTGGTCGCCGTGCGCAAGCGGCTCGATCTGTTCGGCATGGCGATCCTGGCCGCCGCGACCGCGCTCGGCGGCGGCATCGTGCGCGATCTGCTCATCGGGCGCACCCCGCCCGGCGCGTTCACCGACTTGACCTACCTGTCCGCCTCCCTGCTCACGGCGCTGGTCCTGTACTTCATCGCGCCGTCGCGGCGGCTCACCAAGGGGCCGCTGGAGATCGCGGACGCGATCGGGCTCGGGCTGTTCTGCGTCACCGGCACGGTGATCGCGTACTCGGCCGGGGTCGGTGCGCCCACCGCGGCGCTGCTCGGCATGACGACCGCCATCGGCGGCGGCGTCCTCCGCGATGTGCTCAGCGGGGAAGTGCCGTTCGTCCTGCGCCCCGACCAGGACCTCTACGCGATCCCCGCCCTGTTCGGCGCGGCCGCCACCGCCACCCTGCTGCACTTCGACCTGTACCGGACATGGACCGGCCTGCTCGCCGCTGTCGGCGCGATCGGCTTCCGGCTGTTGGCCCGCCACTACCAGTGGCACGCGCCGACCGCCCGGCACGCCCGCGACTGACGACGTCGCGAAGCCCGGCCCTTCCGCTCGTCGGCGCGGCACGACCATGGAATCGAACACTGCCGCAACGGAATCAGTGGAGCGCGATTCCGGCCCGCAACCGTCGCACACCCTCGTCGATGGTCTCGTCACGCTTGCTGAAGGTGAAGCGCACCAGGTGCTTCCAGTCGTCGGCGAGGTCGGCGAACACGCTGACCGGCACCGCGGCCACCCCGAGCCTGCCGGGCAGTTCGCGGCAGAACGTCATCCCGTCCGTGGCGCCGAGCGGGCGGATGTCGGCGCAGACGAAGTAACCACCGGAACTGCGCGCGACACCGAACCCGGTGTCGCGCAAGGCCGCCGACAGGCGAAGGCGCTTGTCGGACAGGCTGTCGCGCAGCGCGTGCACCCAGTCCAGCTCGGCGTTGATCGCGTGCGCGACGGCGGGCTGGAACGGTCCACCGCCGACGAAGGTGAGGAACTGCTTGGCCGCGAGCACCCCGTCGAGCAGCGGCGCGGGCGCGCACACCCAGCCGATCTTCCACCCGGTGACGTTGAACGTCTTCGCCGCGCTGGAGACCACGACGGTCCGCTCGCGCATGCCGGGCAGGGTGGAGATGCTGAGGTGTTCGGCGCCGTCGTAGACCAGGTGCTCGTACACCTCGTCGGCCAGCACAAGCAGGTCGCGTTCGCGGGCCAGCTCGGCGATGGCGGTGAGGTCGGCGCGGTCGAGGACGGAGCCGGTCGGATTGTGCGGTGAATTGATCACCAGCATGCGGGTTTTCGGGGTGATCGCGGCGCGCAGGCTGTCCAGGTCGAGGACGAAGCGATCACCGTCGGCGACCAGGCGCG
Organism: Nocardia sp. NPDC050717; assembly: GCF_040654275.1. Lineage (NCBI taxonomy): Bacteria > Bacillati > Actinomycetota > Actinomycetes > Mycobacteriales > Nocardiaceae > Nocardia > Nocardia sp. NPDC050717. The sequence goes on along the minus strand of NZ_JBFAHR010000013.1, from coordinate 205,924 downwards.
CGGTCCGCCGCTGGGCGCCGGCCAGCGCGACCGAGGCGGCGTAGGAGTCGTAGTACGGCTCGATCAGCACCACCTCCTGCCCCGGCTCGACCAGCCCGAGCGCCGCCGCGCTGATGGCTTCGGTGGCGCCGACGGTCACCAGCACCTCGGTGGCCGGGTCGTAGGCGGTGCCGTAGCGGCGGGCGCGGTCGTCGGCGATCGCCTGGCGCAGCACCGGCATGCCGCGCCCGGGCGGGTACTGGTTGAGGCCGTCGGCGATGGCGGTGCGCGCGACCTCGAGCATGCCCGCCGGGCCGTCGGTGTCCGGGAAGCCCTGCCCGAGATTGACCGCGTCGTGGCGGACGGCCAGCTCGGTCATCTCGGCGAAGATCGTCGATCCGAACGGGCGCAGACGGGACACAGTGGGCGGCGCAGACGACATCCCCGCAGCGTATCCCACTTTTCTCCCACGTTGCCGCATGATAGCGAACACACATGTTTCACAAACGTTTTTCCGGTTTGACCTGCACTATTGTGCAGTCACTCGAGCTGAGCTAGCTTTGCCGTGTTCTACCTCACACACCACAGCGTGGTGGCATATCGAAAGGGGCTCTCTATGGCCTCACCTCTGCTCGACTTCATCGTCGGACCGGCTGCGTCGGAGGTTGCCGGTTCGGCTCTGCGGTTCATCCACGACCAGTTGCTCGGCAGCCCGATCGCCGACTTCTTCACCGGCTCGGCGACCCCGGACAACAACATGGGTTCCTCGACGGGCGACCACAACCTCGGCTCGTCCACCGGCAATCACCAGTGGGGGTCCACCTACCCGTAGACCCGTGCAGCTCGGACCGGATCGCGCGGGTCCGGTCCGACACACGGGTTCAGCGCGAACGCGCCCCCGACAGCTTCGCGGCATTCGCGAAATCGTAAGCAGCCCAGACTTTCCCCTCGCGCACCGCGAACCCGATCACGCGCACGGGCCTGCCGAACGGCGAGTTCGGATCGGTGAGCACCAGGCCCGACTGCCCGTTCACCGCGGCGGGCGCCAGTTCCAGCCCCGCCTCCAGCAGATGCTTGCGCCACAGTCCCAGCGCCAGGCGGGCGATCCTGTCCGCTCCCTCGACCACATTGAGCGCCGTCTTGGTGGTGCCGCCCGCGTCGGCGGTGAAGGTCGCGTCCGGGTGCAGGGTGGCCGCCACCGCGGCGACGTCACCGGTGGCCAGCGCCGCCAGGAAGCGCCGCACCGCCGCGTCGTGCACCTCGTCGGCGACCGGCTCCGGCGCCCTGGCCGCGGCCTTGCGCGCCCGCACCGCCAATTGCCGTGCGGCATCGGGTGATACGCCGATGATCGCGGCGATCTCGTCGAACGGCACGTCGAGGCTGTCGTGCAGGACCAGCGCCACCCGCTGCTGCGGGGTGAGCGCGTCGAGCACCACCATCGCCGCCAGCCGGCTGTCCTGATTGCGGACCACCACGTCGAGCGGATCGGGCGTGCGCGCGGACACGGTGACGATCGGTTCCGGAAGCCACTGCCCCACATAGGTTTCCCGGCGTACGGCCGCGCTGCGCAGGTGATCCAGGCAGATCCGGCTGACCACCGTCGTCAGCCAGGCGCGCAGGTCGTCGATCTCGGATTGGTGCACGCCCGCCAGCCGCAGCCAGCTCTCCTGCACCGCGTCCTCGGCGTCGCCGACGCTTCCGGTGAGCCGGTAGGCGACCGAAAGCAAATGCGTTCGATGTGATTCGAACAGGTCGGTGAGGAGCGGGGAAACCATCATCGCTGATCCTACGGTCGGCGAAAACCGGATGAGAAACCGGGCGGGGACCTGGCACGATGTCAGGATGTACGAGCACACGCTCACCGACGGCACGGTCTGGCTCACCCGCCCCGGCGCCGCCGACATCGACCGCATCGTGGAGTGCTGCCAGGACCCCGAGATCGTGCGCTGGACGACCATCCCGTCGCCCTACGGCCGCGCCGATGCCGAGCAGTTCCTCGACCTGGTCGTCGCCCCTGGCTGGGCAGCGGGCATCCCCGTCTGGGCCATCCGCACCGCGCTCGACGGCCCGGTCGAAGGCATGCTCGGCCTGCACGACCGCGGCCCCGGCGTCCACGAGATCGGCTTCTGGCTCACCCCCGCCCAGCGCGGCCGCGGCCTGATGACCCGCGCCATCACCCTGGCCTGCGACTTCGCCTTCGCCCCCGACGGCCTCGGCCTGGCCCGGCTCACCTGGCGCGCCATGGTCGGCAACCACCCCTCCGCCGCCGCCGTCCGCCGCACCGGCTTCCACTACGAGGGCCTGGCCCGCCAGGGCGGCATCCAACGCGGCACCCGAGTCGACGAATGGCACGCCGCCCGCCTCGCCACCGACCCACCGGGATACGCCGAAGACTGGCCGGATTCGGTCCTCGCACCCTGACAGCCGACCGGTCTGACCAGCAGGTTGACCGATGCGGTGGGCGGCACTAGCATGTAGCTACCAACCCAGTCCCCACGCGGGGCTGGGTCTTTTTTTGCCCGGTCGATCTTCGCCTGGTCCGGGAGCTCATTCGGTTCGCACTTGTTGGGGGCAGTGGTCGCCGGATCTGCCGATCCGTACCGCACCCAACGGCGCCGGCACCGATGTCCTGATGGCGACCGTGCGCATGCGCGAAGAGAAGGGCTCGGACGTCAACGTCGCGACACATCTGCTCACCGATGTGTTCCGCGGGCACGTGGATGGCGCGATCGTGATCTCCAACAGCAGGTGCCGGTCGGCACGGTGAATCCCGGGCCGCGTCAGCTCGCGGGCGCACTGCGCGGTACCGCGCAGGACGGAGTCGGCAGACACTGGTGGGCAAGGCTCTCCGCGCAACACTTCTATTCGTCGCAACTCGCCGACCCGGTGGCGAATCACTGGCGGAAGCCCACCGGCTGGTAATCCTCCGAGGAGCGCAGATGCCTGATGACGTGCGGTTCGAGTGGTTCGCCGAGGTGATGGAGGTGGGGGCGGCGGATCGGGTGTTGGAGTTCGGGCCGGGTGCGGGGGTTTCGTTGGTGCGGATCGCGAGGCGGCTGCGGGGTGGGCGGATCGTGGGGGTCGAGCGGTCGGCGAGTGCGCTCGCACGGGCCGCTGAGCGGTGTGCCGGGGAGATCGGGGCGGGGCGGGTGCGATTGGTCGAGGGGACGGTCGGGGAGGTGTCGGCTGCCGAGGTGCTCGCTGGGCTGGAGGACGGGGCGCGGTTCGATCTGGTGTTCGCGGTGAACGTCAACCTGTTCTGGACCGGTCCGGCGGTGCGGGCCTGGGCGTTGGTGCGCGAATGCCTTTCGCCCGGTGGGCGATTCTGGCTCTGCTACGGGTACGGCAGTCCGGATGGTCCCGCGAACAGCCCCAAACCGGACACCGCCGTGCTGGAACGCCGCGCTGCCACAGCGGGTTTCGGCTGCCGGGTCAGGACGGCCGGTGATCTGCTCGCCGTGAACCTCGTTCCGCTCGACTGAGCGGTTCAGCGGTTCTTGGCGTTTCGGGCTGTGCCGCGGTGGGCGGTGAGGGTGGTGGGATCTTCGGGCCAGGCGTGTTTGGGATAGCGGCCGCGGAGGTCGGCGCGGACCTGGGGCCAACCGTTGCGCCAGAAGGACGGGAGGTCGGCGGTGACGGCGACGGGGCGCTGGGCCGGGGAGAGCAGGTGGAGCAGGATCGGGGACCGGCCGTCGGCGAGGGTGGGCGGGGTGGTCCAGCCGAAGATCTCCTGGACCTTCACGGCCAGGACCGGCGGGTCGGCGGTGTAGTCCACGCGGACGCGGCTGCCGGAGGGGACTTCCAGCCGTTCGGGGGCGAGCTCGTCGAGCCTGGCCGCCGCCGGCCACGGGAGCAGCCGGCGCAGGGCGGTGCCCGCGTCGATCCGGGTGAGGTCGGCGCGGCGGCGGGCGGTGGCGAGGTCGGGGCCGAGCCAGGCGTCGAGGTCGGTGAGCAGGGCGTCGTCGTCGACGGCGGGCCAGGGTTCGCCGAGGGTGCGACGCAGGAAGTCGAGGCGTTGCCGCAGGCCACGGGCATCGTCGTCCCAGCGGAGGAGGTCGAGCCCTTCCGCGTTGAGCCCGTCCCGAACGGCCTGCGCGACCAGGTGTGAATCCGGTTCGCGCAGTGGGTTTTCCGCGAGCACGATCGCTCCGAGCCGTTCGACCCGCCGCGCCACGACGTCCCCCGACTCCCACCGCACCTCCTCGGCGCGCGTCACCAATCCGGGCGCCGCCGCCCGCGCGAGCTCCGCATCGGCGATGGCCGCCAATCGAATCCGCCCCTCGGCCCGCCCCGGATCCCGATCCGCGACAGCCACCGCCAACCACTCCGCGTCACCGACCCCCGAACCGGGCGGCAAGGACACTGCTGTCCCACCCGCCATCAGATACGAGCCGCCGTGCGCTCGTCGCCGCGCCAACCGCTCCGGGAAAGCCAGCGCGATCATCAACGCCGCCACCTCCCCCACCGGGACATCTCCCCCTGTGCGAGCGGTAGCGAGTTCCCCACTATCCACCGGGGCCACGGCCTGGTCACCATGCGTAGCCGCGGCACCACGCCCACTGCTGAGCGCCTCGCCGGCAGGCACGCTCCGAGCGACCGGAGCGCCATCCGCACCGGGAGTCCGCGTGGCGAGTTGTTTCGTCAGGCGCTGTACCTCGCGGGACCAGCGTGGTGGGCGTTCGTTGCGCAGGGTGCGCAGGGCGGTGGCGGCGTCGGTGGAGGCGGACAGGGAGTCGTCGTCCATGAGGACGACCATCTCGGCGGCGGCGCGGGGGCCGAGGTGCGGGGCGCCGTCGAGGAGTGCGCGGGCGAGGCGGGGGTGCAGGCCGAGAGCCGACATGGCGCGGCCGCGTGGCGTGATGCGGTCGCCGGGGTCGAGGGCGCCTAAGGCTCGGAGGACGGCACGACCCGCGGCGAGGCCACCTTCCGGTGGAGCGTCCCACCAGGCCAGGGCGGACCCGTCGGGCGTGCCCCAGCAGGCCAATTCCAGTGCGAGACGGGTCAGTTCGGCGGTACGGATCTCCGGTTCGGGGTAGGCGGGCAGGGTGTTGTGCTCGTACTCGGGCCAGCAGCGCCAGGCCCAGCCCGGACCCTCACGGCCCGCGCGGCCCGCGCGCTGTTCGGCCACCGCCGCCGAAACCCGCACCGTCGCAAGGCCGGACAGCCCGCGCCGATGATCGATGCGCGGCACCCGCGCCAGACCGGAGTCGACGACCGCGCGCACGCCGGGCACCGTGAGGCTGGATTCCGCGACGGCCGTGGACAAGACGACGCGCCGCCGCGTGCCGGGCCGCAGCGCGGTGTCCTGAGCGGCGCCGCCGAGCCGCCCGTGCAGCGGCACGACATCGACATGGAGGTCGCGCAGCAACCCGGCGGTCCGGTTGATCTCGCCGACGCCGGGCAGGAAGACCAGAACGTCACCGTCGACCTCCGCCAACGCCGCCCGGACAGCCCGCGCGACCTGCGCTTCCACCCGTTCGCGCGGAAGGGCGGGCAGATACCGGACATCCACCGGATAGGCCCGCCCCCGCACCTCGAGCACCGGCGCGAACCCCGGCGCGCCCACCCGAATCACCGCACTCTCCGACCGCCCCGGAGACGACGAACGCACCTCGTCCACGAACCCTCCCGCCCCACTGTGCGCCGTCGGCTCCGGCGACACCGACGGCGAGCCCGCCGCCTCCTCACCACGACCCGACGCCGAGGAGCCACCCGCCGACGCGGGCTCACCATCGTCCGCGCCGAGCAACTGCGCGAACCGATCCGCTGCCTCCTCACCGCGACCCGACGCCGAGCCGCCACCCGCCGACGCGGGCTCACCATCGTCCGCGCCGAGCGATTGCGCGAGCCGATCCGCCGCCGCCCCACCGCGACCCGACGCCGAGGAGCCACCCGCCGACGCGGGCTCACCATCGTCCGCGCCGAGCAACTGCGCGAGCCGATCCGCCGCCACCGTCGCCGAGGTGGCGAGTATCCGCAGATCGGGGCGCAGTCCGGACCTGGCGTCGAGCAGCAGTGCCAAGAGCAGGTCGGCGTCGAGGTGGCGTTCGTGGCATTCGTCGAGGACGACGGTGTCGACGCCGGGCAGCTCCGGGTCGCTCTGCAGGCGCCGGACGAGCAGGCCCGAGGTGACCACTTCCACGCGCGTGCGCGGCCCGACCTTGCGGTCACCGCGAACGGCGTAGCCGACGGTCTCCCCCACCTTCTCCCCCAGCAGCGCGGCCATCCGCGCGGCCGCCGCCCGCGCCGCCAACCGCCGCGGCTCGGCCACCACGATCCGCCCCGCCGTCGCGGCGGCCAAGGCCAGCGGAACCAGCGTGGTCTTGCCGGTCCCCGGCGGCGCCACCAGCACCGCCACACCACGTCCGGCCAGCGTCTCGACGATCTCACCGAGCGCGGGCCGCACCGGCAGATCAGGCAGTTCAGGCAGCTTCATCGCCTCCCAGTCTGCCGCCCCGCCGCAACCCGGTGCGCGACAACCCGGGCAACCTCGCCGCGAGATTCCCCGCTCCGCACCAGACATCCCGGCGCACACACGCTTCGTGCTCCCCGAGACCGGCAGAAGACTCGCCCAACGACGGCGCCTGGAACATCAGCTCCCACCCAACGGCACCTGACGCTTCAACGCCGAACAGAACCGGGGCGGCGACTGCCCAGGCACCTGGACCTACACCGTGGACTGACCGTGACGAGTACCCGACCGAATCGATCGGGTACCCGTCACGGCAGCAAGGTGAAGGCCTCCACGTGCTTGGGCCGAACGGCGCCGAAGTGCCGACGGTCCACGGTCGCGATCTGAGTGATTCCCAATCGTTCCGCCGTGGCCACCACCGAGGCGTCCGCCGTACCGAGTGGCCAGTCACGGTAGCGCGCAACAAGTTCCGCGATGCGCAGCCAATCCGCCGGACGGACCGGCTCCACCTCGAACAGTCCCTCGGCGAAATCACCGAGGAAGCGCACCTCGGCTTCGGCGCCGAGCCGGGTCCCGATCAGACAGGCCGCCTCGGTGACGACCAGAGTCGGAACGACAAGCGGGCCGCGGTGGCTTTGCAACAGATCCAGGCAGGTCCGGTGATGTGCGTCGTCGGCGTCGACGTAGGCATAGAGCGGCCCCGCGTCGACCAGCAATCGGGCTATCGGTCCCACTCCCCGCGCAGGATCTCCTCGATGCGCTCCGAGATATCGGACCGCCCACTTCGCCCAGCGCCCGCCGCACCGAACCGGCGGACTCCATCGCCCGGCAGGTGCGCGGCCACAGCTTCCCGCGTCCATTCCGACACTGTCATGTCACGTCGCGCGGCCTCGTGCCGAACACGACTGTCGAGGTCGTCCGGCAATTTGATGGTCGTACGCTTCATGGTATGCCAGCATACCCTCGGCGGGAAGCTCCGGCCAGTGCGAGCTACGCCGCGGCGCCGCGGCGGGCTTCGATCGCGGCGGCGAGGCGGTCGAGCTGGGTGGCGGTGACGTTCCAGTCGATGCACGCGTCGGTGATGGACTGGCCGTAGGTGAGCTCGTCGGCCTTGCCGAGGGTCAGGTCCTGGCGGCCCGCCACGAGGAAGGACTCCAGCATCACGCCGACCACGCCCTGCTCACCGGCGGCGAGCCGCTCGGCGATATCGGTGACGACGTCGACCTGGCGGTTGTGGTCCTTGTTGCTGTTGCCGTGGCTGGCGTCGACGACCACGCGCTGGGCCAGCGAGGACTTCTCCAGCCGCAGCTTGGCCTCGGCCACCGAGGCCGCGTCGTAGTTGGTGCCGTTGCTGCCGCCGCGCAGGATGACGTGGCAGTCCGGGTTACCGGTGGTGCGGATCAGCGCCGAACGCCCGTCGAGGTCGGTGCCGGGGAAGACGTGGCTGGCGGCCGCGGCGCGCACGCCGTCGACGGCGACCTGCACGTCACCGTCGGTGCCGTTCTTGATGCCGACCGGCATGGACAGCGCGCTGGAGAGCTGGCGGTGCACCTGGCTGGCGGCCGTGCGGGCACCGATCGCGCCGTAGGAGACCAGGTCGGCGATGTACTGCGGGGTGATCGGGTCGAGGAACTCGCACGCCACGGGCAGGCCGAGCGCGGTGATGTCGACGAGAACCTTGCGGCCGATGCCGAGACCGGTGTTGACGTCGAACGACCCGTCCAGGTGCGGATCGTTGATCAGACCCTTCCAGCCCAGCGTGGTACGCGGCTTCTCGAAGTACACCCGCATCACCACGTGCAGCCGGTCGCTCAACTCCTCGGCCTTGGCGGCCAGTTTGCGGGCGTAGTCCAGGGCGGCAGCCGGGTCGTGCACCGAGCACGGGCCGACGATCACCATGAGGCGGTCGTCGTCGCCGTTGAGCACGTCGACGGTGGCCTTGCGGCCCGCGCGGACGGTGTCGGCGAGCTCGTCGGTGATGGGGTGGACGGTGCGTACCTCGGCGGGCGAGCGCAGGGGGCTCACGCTGAGGGTGCGCTGGTCATCGAGATCGGAATGCCGCGAGTCGACATCGGCTGCGGTGGTCATGTGTGGGTTTCCTATTCTTCGAGGCCGACCCACGGACTTTTCGCGAACCCGTCGAGCCGGTCAGTGTCCGGCTCGGGGTGAGGAGGTCAGCGCGCAGGGTCGCAGACCGGCCCACCCAGGGCCGGCTCGCTAAACCAGAAATATGCGCGCTGCATGCCGTGGACTGTACCACCGGTGCAACGCGGTAAGGATGGCCTCGGTTGCCCGAAGTGCCGGGCATCACACCGCGACCCGGCGCACCGACCACCGCGCGAAGCCTTGACCTCAACATAACTTCGGGTCCTAGCGTCGGCAGTCGACGAAAGGAAATCGACTGTGACAACACTGGTTACGGGCGCGACCGGCAACACCGGCCGCCACGTGGTTCGCGAACTCCACGCCCGCGGCGAGAAGGTCAGGGCACTCACCCGGGATGCCGCCGCGGCGCGCACGCTGCTCGGCGCCGACGTGGAACTGGTCACCGGCACCCATACCGAGCCCGCGACGATCGGCGAGGCATGGCACGGCGTCGACCGGCTGCACGTGACGGTGACCGCCGGGCTCGCCGAGGTCGGCCCCGAACTGATCGGCCGGGCGGTGGACGCGGGCGTCCGGCGCATCACCGTGGTCTGGGGTGGCGGGGTCGGCCCGGTCGAACAGGCGATCGCCGAGTCCGGGGTGGAATGGACGCGGCTGGAGCCGCAGGAGTTCATGTCCAACACCCTCACCTGGCTCGCACCGATCCTGGCCGACGGCGTCGTCCGCGAGCCCTACGACCATCCGAGCGCGCTGGTGCACGAGGCCGACATCGGCGCGGTCGCGGCCGTCGCCCTGCTCGAGGACGGCCATCACGGCCAGGCCTACAACCTGACCGGGCCCGCGGCGATCACCCCGCACGAGCGGATCGCGATGCTGGCCGAGGCGGCGGGCAGGCCGATCGAGTTCGCCAGGATCACCCATCAGCAGGCCGTCGACCGGCTGCGGGCGACCGGGGTCTCGCAGGCCGACGCCGAGTACGTGATCGGCTGGTACGCCGAGTCGAGCCCGGAGTCCTACACGGTGGACCCGACCGTCGAACAGGTGCTCGGCCGCCCGGCGCGCACGTTCGCGCAGTGGGCGGCCGAGCACGGGCACCGATTCGCCCTGACCTGAGGACTCAGCCCCACTGGCCGGGAACGTAGTCGCCTGCCGGGGTGTGGGCGACGGCGTTGAGCCGGTTCCAGGCGTTGATCATCGCGATGGCGGCGATCAGCCCGGCGATCTGGTCGTCGTCGTAGTGCTTGCGCACCTGCTGCCAGGTGTCGTCGCCGACGTGTCCGCCGTCGGCGACGCGGGTCGCCTCCTCGGTGAGGGCGAGGGCGGCCCGCTCCGCCTCGGTGAAGACATTGGCCTCGCGCCAGGCCGCGACCAGGTTGATCCGGACCGCCGACTCGCCCGCGTGGGCGGCGTCCTTGGTGTGCATGTCGACGCAGTAGCTGCAGCCGTTGATCTGCGAGGCCCGGATCTTCACCAGCTCGTAGGTGGCCTTGTCCAGCGGGGAGTCGTCGACCACCTTGCTCGCCATCGTCATCCGCTTCACGAAGCTGGCGGCGACCGGGTTGCCGTAGAGGTTGAAACGCGCTTCCATGATGAGCTCCTTCGTCGTGGGATTCACCGAGACGACGACGGAGCCCGTGGCGGTGTGACATCACCGAATGTGATGCCGGTCACCGACACTCAGATCAGGCCGCAGAGCTTCTCCGAGAGTTCCCACAGCTCGGAGGCGAGCGCGCGGTCCTTCGACGCGTCGCTGCTGCCGCACCGCGCGGGGTGGCCGTGCAGTCCGAGGAAGCCGTCGGGACCGTAGAACGCGCCGGGCACGATGTCGGCGGTGGCGGCGAACAGGGTGGGCAGTGCGCCCTGATCGGCGTCCTGGGCGAACAGGCGATTGCCCAGCGCCATCACCAGGTCGCGCACCGATTCGGTGTGCGACATCAGCTCGGTGGCGGCGTAGCCGGGGTGCGCGGCCACCGACACCACCGCCGAACCCTCACCGGCCAGCCTGCGCTGCAACTCGTAGGCGAACATCAGGTTGGCCAGCTTGGACTGACCGTAGGCGAGCCAGCGGTCGTAGCGGCGGCGCTCCCAGTTCGGGTCGTCGAGGTCGATCCGGCCGAGGCGGTGCGCCACGCTCGACACCGTCACCACCCGGTCGGTGATCCGGTCCAGCAGCAGGTTGGTGAGGGCGAAGTGGCCGAGATGGTTTGTGCCGAACTGCATTTCGAAGCCGTCGCCGGTGCGGCGCAGCGGCAGCGCCATCACGCCCGCGTTGTTGATCAGCACGTCGACGCGATCGATCGCGTCGGTGAACGCGCGCACCGAGTTCAGGTTCGCCAGGTCGAGTTCGCGGACCTCGGTCGGACCGGGCAGGCCCGCCGCCACCTGCCGCGCCTTGCCGGTGTCGCGGCAGGCCAGGATCACCTTCGCGCCGACGCGGGACAGCGCCCGTGCGGTCGCCGCGCCCAGCCCACTGTTGGCTCCGGTGACGACGATCGTGCGGCCGGTCTGGTCGGGCAGGTTCGCGGCAGTCCACTTACTCACTGGGGAAAGTCTAGTGCGACCTGCGCACAGCGCGAATCGGAGCTCACGACTGCGCGAGGACCTCCTCGTCGCTCATCGCGGCCACCTCGAGGTACAGCGTCGCGACCGCCGCGAGCCTGCCCGCGGCGCCTGACTCGTTCTCCCGCTCCAGCATTCGCGCGGCCAGGCCCGCGACGGTGCGCGCGGTGAACAGGTCGGCCACGACGGTGTCGGGGGCGTCCAGCCATTCGCGGATGCGGGCGACGGCGGTGGTGGCGAGCACGGAATCGCCACCGAGAGCGAAGAAGTCGTCGGTGACGCCGATCCGCTCGGTCGCGAGTACCTCGCCGATCACCGCGGCGAGCGCGCGTTCCAGGTCGGTCCGCGGCGCGACGAATTCCGCTGCGGTCTCGCCCTTTTCGAGGATCGCACGCACGGCCTTGCGGTCCGGCTTGGCGTTCGAGGTGAGCGGGAGTTCGGGGAGGAGTTCCAGCCGGGTCGGCACCATGTACGCCGGGACGAGTTCCGCGGCGGCGGCGAGCACCTGGTCGACGTCGAGGGCGGCGTCCGGGGTGGGGACGACGGCGGCGACCAGTTTGGGCGCGGCCGAGCCGACCACGGCGGCCACCGCGTGCCGGATGCCGGGCACGGCGCGCAGGGCGCTCTCCACCTCGCCGAGTTCCACCCGGTAGCCGCGGATCTTCACCTGGTGATCGGCGCGGCCGAGGAATTCCAGGGTGCCGTCGGGCAGGTATCGGGCCAGGTCGCCGGTGCGGTACCAGCGCAGACCCTCGTGGGTGACGAACCGGTCGGCGGTGCGTTCGGGGTCCTTGCGGTAGCCGGTGGCCACGCCGTCGCCGCCGATCCACAGTTCGCCGGTGACCCAGTCGGGGCAGTCGTTGCCCGCGGGCCCGACGACGCGGCAGCGCACATTGCGCAGCGGGGTGCCGTAGGGCACCGCGCTCCACTCGGCGGGCACCTCGGCGCCGACGACCTCGCAGATGGTGGAGTGGATCGCGGTCTCGGTGGCGCCGCCGAGGCCGGCGAAGCGGCACTCGGGGGCCACCGCGGCCAGGCGGGCGGGCAGGGCGATGTCGACCCAGTCGCCGCCGAGGATCACCGTGCGCAGCGCGGGCAGCGGCTCCCCCGCCGCGGCGGTGAGCAGCATGTCGAGCAGGCTGGGCACGCAGTTCAGCAGCGAGACCTCGTGGCGGCGGATCAGTTCCACCCAGCGGGCGGGATCGGCGCGCTGGGTGTCGTCGACCGCGACCACGGCGCCGCCCGCGGCGAGCAGGCCGAAGATGTCGTAGACCGACAGGTCGAACTCGAGGGCCGACAGGGCGAGGGCGCGGTCGGCGGGGCCGAGGGCGAACCGCTCGTTCAGGTCGTCGATGGTGTTCATCGCGGCCCGGTGCGGCACCTCGACGCCCTTGGGCTTGCCGGTGGAACCGGAGGTGAACAGCACGTAGGCGATGTTCTCCGGATCGCCGAAGACGGGGCGCGCCAACGGTTCCGCGTGTTCGCGCGCCTCGGCGAGGTCGATCGCGCGCGCGTCGGGGATCTCGGCGCCGCCGACGGTGAGGACCGCGACCGCGTCGGCGGTGCGCAGGATCTCCGCGCGGCGGGCGGCGGGCTGGTCGAAGCCGATCGGCACGTACACCGCGCCCGCGGCGAGCACACCGAGCACAGCCAGCACCTGGTCCGGGCCCTTCGGCAGCTGCACCGCCACCGAATCACCCGGCGCCACACCGGCTTCGCGCAGGGCGCCCGCGACCGCGAGCGCGTCGGCGGCCAGCTCGCCATAGGTCAGTCGCCCGGCCGGCTCCCAGATCACCGCGGGCGCGGACGGATTCGTCGCCGCGTTCGCGAAGAAGCCCGTGTGCAGCAGACCTCCGCTCACCGGCCCGTCCGTGGCATTGACCCTGGCGCGAGTAGCCGCCTGCTCCACCGGGATACGCACACCGGCTTCGGCCTGCCACCCGGCGCCACCGGACGGCGCGCGCCTGGAGCGACCGCTCTGCTCGCGGCGGTCCGCCCCGGGGTGGTCCGGTGCCGACTCGGCGTCTGCGCGCACTTCCGCCACCTGCGGACCACTGTGCTGACCCGCCGCGCCGACGAGACCGGTACCCGGCGCCGCCGAACTGCCATCAGCGGTGTCGCCGCGACCCGCCGCGAGCCGCCCCGTCGTCGCGCCCAGCTCGCCATCGATCGGATCGCTGTCGTGCGGCGCAGCGCCGACGGTCGTTCCGAACCCGTCGTGAGTGCCGGACAGCTCGGCGGTCTGCCCGCCAAGGCGCTCGATCGCCTCGATGTAGCGGGCGAACATGACCTCGACCATGCCCGCCGGGAAGGCGGATGCGCGGATGTCCCAGTTGAGCAGGAGGCCGCCGCGTACCTCGGTGATCTGGGCGTCCAGGAGGACCTGGGGGCCCTGGGAGATGATCCAGACCGGGTCGCCGAAGGTGTCGGTGACGGTGTCGGCGAACAGTTCACCCAGGTTCAGGGCGCTGGTGTAGACGATGGGGGCCAGCACCGGCTCACCTCGGTGACGGCCCAGGTCGCGCAGGACCTCCAGGCCGGAGTAGGCGGAGTGGGCGCCCGCCTCGTGCAGCCGCTGCTGCAGGGCGCGGGCCCGGTCGGCGACGGTGGCGGGCTCGGTGACGTCGACCTCGAGCAGCACCGAGGAGGTGAAGTCGCCGACGACGCCGTCGACCTGCGGATGCACCGGTTCGCGATGGAACAGCGGCAGATTCAGCAGGAACCGGCGCTGCGCCGACCAGCCACCGATGGTCTCGGCGAACACCGAGGCCAGCGCCATCGCCGGGGTGATGCCCCGGGCGTGCGCGGCGTCGAAGACCTGCGCCTTGGCCTGCGGGGAGAGCCAGCGATGCAGGCGGACGGTACGGCTCGGATCCGAGATGTGCTGGGCCTGCGGAAGTTCCGGCGCGCCCGGCAGCTCGGGGAGGCGTGCCTGCCACCAGGCGCGGTCGCGGGCGCGTTCGTCGGCCAACGCGGCACCGCCCCGAGCCACACCGGTCCCGGCCACGCCACCCCCGGCCGCATCGGCCCCGAGCACGTCCACGGCCACACCGATCCCCGGCGCACCTGTCACGGGCGCACTGGTCCCAGGCGCGGCGGTCACAGACGCACCGGTCCCAGGCGTGGCAGTCGCAGGCTCGGCGGGCGCAGACGCGCCGGTCCCAGACGCGGCGGGCGCAGGCGCGGCAGGCGCAGGCGCGGCAGTCGCAGACGCGGCGGGCGCAGACGCGGCAGGCGCAGGCGCGGCGGGCGCAAGCGCGGCGGTCCCAGACGCGGCGGTCCCAGGCGCGGCGGGCGCAGGCGCGGCGGGCGCAGGCGTGTCTCCGCCGACCGCGTCGACACGCGGCTCGAATTCCGCACCGCGCGTGAGATGGTCGGTTGCGCCGGGGCCGTGTTCGGCCAGGTACTGGCGGAAGGTGTAGTCCTGCGGTGGCAGCTGTTCGCCGTGGTACAGGCGGGCCAGATCGGTGATGAGGATGCGGTAGCTCATGGCGTCGGCGGCGAGCATGTCGACGTCGAGGTGCAGACGGGTGCGGCCATCGGCGAGGCGGGTGAGCGCGATATCGATCACCTGACCGTCCTGCACGGCCATTTTCTGATGGGTGCGCGCGTCCCGCAGCTCCGCGAGCCGCCGCTCGGCGACCTCCGGCGCGTCCGCCCGCAGGTCGGCGACGCTGAACACCGCGCGACCGGGCCGGTCGAGGGTCTGCTGGGTGCCGTCGGGCAGGAACCGGGTGCGCAGCATGGGATGACGGACCAGCAGCTGTTCCACTGCCCGCTCGAGCCGCTCGGGTTCCACACCGGCGCCGTCGAATTCGACATACAGGTGCGCCGCGACGCCACCGAGTTCCTGCCCGTCGGACCGCCCGATCCAGTACGCGTGCTGCATCGGCGCCAGCGCGAAGGGCGTCCCGTCATCGGGAACGATCTCGAATCCACCGTCAGCGGAACCTCCGAGCTCAGCCCCGGAGACATCCGACGCGACGGCGTCACCGCGCTCGGCCCCGAACGCATTCGACGCAACGACGACACCGCGCTCAGCCCCGAACGCACCCGCGGCAGTGGCGTCACTGATCTCCGCAGCGGCGCCTTCGGCCACACCGGGCGCTGGGGCGGCACCGCCCGCGTCAGGAACGGCATCGACGGCTGCGTTGCCGTCCGGGGCTGTGAGAGCTTCGGGGTCGGCGCCGTTGAGCAGGGCGTGCCACGCGTCGACGGTCGGGTGGGCTGCCAGGAGGGCGAAGTTGACCGCGATGCCGCGCTTGCGCCAGCCGCCTGCCAGCTTCATGGTGCGGATCGAGTCGAGGCCGAGCTGGATCAGGTCGGTGGCGTCGGTGAGGTCGGCGAGATCGAGATCGAGCTGACGGGCGATCGCGGCGCGGATCTCCGCGCGGTCGATCCCGGCGCCGCCTGCGGGTGCTTGCTCCATCTGCCGATCACTCCTTGCTCGCCGCCCGTCACCGGACGGATTTTCGGTACTGCCCGGCGGCAGCCTACTCCATTGAGATAGGGTTGCCTAACCTTCCCATGTGGATCGCTACGGAGCACCGCGCGGAGGGCCGAGGACGCGGCACCGGCCGCCAGGACCACAGTGAGGCAGTTCGTGACGTCGACATCGACCACAGACCACCGTGCGGGCTACGTCCCCTTCCCGGAGACCGCCGCACAGGAGTACCGCGCCGCCGGCTACTGGGCCGGGCGCACCCTGGGCGATCTGCTGCGTGACACCGCCCGCGCCCAGCCCGACCACGCCGCAGTGCTGAGCGACGCGGCGCCCGTGTCCTACGCCGAACTCGACGCCGCCGCCGACCGCATGGCGCACGGCCTGCTCGCGCTCGGCATCGCCCCCGGCGACCGGGTGATCGTCCAGCTGCCGAACATCCCCGAGTTCGCGACGGTGCTGTTCGGCCTGCTGCGCGCCGGCATCATTCCGGTGCTCACGCTGCCCGCGCACCGCCGCGCCGAGATCGAACACCTCGCCGCGCTCTCGGAAGCCGTGGCCTACCTCGTTCCCGATCGCCTGGCCGACTTCGACTATCGCGAGCTCGCCGCCACCGTGCTGGCGAACGTGCCGAGCCTGCGCCACGTGCTCGTCGCCGGCGACCCCGGCGCGTTCACCGCCCTGGATTCGGTACCGCGCGAAGGCGATTCACTCCCCGAGATCGCCCCGGCCGAGATCGCGCTGATGCTGGTCTCCGGCGGCACCACCGGGCTACCCAAGCTGATCGCGCGCACCCACGACGACTACGCCTACAACGCCACGGCCAGCGCCGAGGTGTGCGCGCTGACCCCCGACGACGTCTACCTGGCGACCCTGCCCGCGGCCCACAACTTCCCGCTCGCCTGCCCCGGCATCCTCGGCACCGTCGCCACGGGCGGCGCGCTCGCGTTCACCCTTGATCCGAGCCCGGAGGCCGCCTTCGCCGCGATCGAGCGGCACGGGGTGACCGTGACCGCCGTCGTCCCGCCGCTGGCCCAGCTGTGGAGCGCCGCGGTGGAATGGGAGGACGCGGACCTCGGCTCGCTGCGGCTGCTGCAGGTCGGCGGCGCGCGCCTGGCCGAGGTGAACGCCCGCGAGGTGGAGCCTGCGCTGCACTGCCGCCTGCAGCAGGTGTTCGGCATGGCCGAGGGCCTGCTCAACTTCACCCGCCTCGACGACGACGCGGACCTGGTGTGCACCACCCAGGGCCGCCCGCTCTCCCCCGCCGACGAACTGCGCGTCGTCGACGCCGACGGCAACGATGTCGCGCCGGGCGAGGAGGGTGAACTGCTCACCCGCGGCCCCTACACGCTGCGCGGATACTACCGCGCGCCCGAACACAACGCGCGCGCCTTCACGCCCGACGGCTTCTATCGCAGCGGCGATCTGGTGCGTCAGCTGCCCACCGGCCACCTGGTCGTGAGCGGCCGCATCAAGGACGTGATCAATCGCGGCGGCGAGAACATCTCCTGCGACGAACTCGAGGAACACCTGCTCGCCCATCCCGCTGTCCGCCACGCCGCCGCGGTCGGCCTGCCGGACGCGGCGCTGGGCGAGAAGGCGTGTGTGGTGCTGGTCGTCACCGGCGAGCTGCCGAGCCTCGGCGAGCTGAAGGCCTTCCTCACCGAGCGCGGCCTGGCCACCTACAAGCTGCCCGACCTGGTGCGCCAGGCGGATTCGCTCCCGATCACCGCCGTCGGCAAGATCGACAAGAAGGCGCTGCGCGCGCTGCACGGCTGAGACGCAACGGCGGCTCACCTCGAGGAGGTGAGCCGCCGTTGTCGTGAGGTCACGCCTTGACGACGTAAGGGGCTACGCTGCCGAGCTTTTCGCAGGTCTCCTCGAACTCGCGCTCCGGCCGCGACTGCCCGACCACGCCGGCGCCGGCGCGCAACCACGCGCCCTCGCCGGTCTGATAGATCGCCCGCAGCACCAGCGTCGCCTCGAGCGCGCCGGTCGGCGAGACGCACACCACCGCACCGGAGTACAGCCCGCGCGGGTCGTGATCGTTGCGGAAGACGGCGTCGACGCCCTCCCGCTTCGGGATGCCGGAGGCGGTCACCGACGGGAACAACACCTCGAGCGCGTCCCAGCTGGTGCGGTCGGCCGCGAGGGTGCCGCGCACGGTGGAGGCCAGGTGCTGCACGCTGCCGCGCTCGCGCACCGCCATGAAATCGGAGACGGCGGGCGTTCCGGGCAGGGCGACCTGGCTGATCTCGGCGAAGGAGGTCTGCACCGAGATCGCGTGCTCCACGATCTCCTTCGGGTCGGCGAGCAGCTCGGCCCTGGCCGCGGTGTCGGCCTCGGCGCCGAGGCCGAAGGCGCGGGTACCCGCCAGCGGCTCGGTGGTGACGATGCGGTCGTCGTCCACCGAGGCCACCAGCTCCGGGCTGAAGCCGGCGGCTTCCAGGCCGCCAAGCCGCAGCAGGAACGAGCGGGCCGGGGTGTTGTTGGCCCGGCCGAGCCGATAGGTGGCTGGCACGTCGACCGCGAAGGGCAGCTCGACCTTGCGGGACAGGATCACCTTCTGGTAGTCACCGGCCCGGATCTCGGCCACGGCCTTCGCGACCCGGTCCTGGTAGCCGGTCGGATCGGGGCGCACGTCGACCGGATGCGCGGCGGGCAGCTCGGCGGCCTGCGACTCGGCGATCAGATCGTGGATGTCGCACACCTCGCTCGGGGTGGCGCCGCTGATCCGCACGCCGGTGGCGTCGATGCGGACCTCGATCCGGGGGATCAGCAGGTGCGCCAGCGGTGTGAGCCGGTTCAGGTAGTTGGTGGCGGCCAGCGAGTAGGCGCAGAACTCGAACGCGATCCAGCCGTAGGCGCTGCGGCCGCCCAGTGGCAGCGCGGCGAGGGCGGCGTCGACGACCTGGGCCGGGCTGCCGGTCCAGGCGCGCGCGGTGGTCCGGCCGTCCCACACGGTGCGCAGCTCGCCCGCGTCGAGTTCGACGCTGCCGAGCGGATCGGCGGCGAACACCCATTCGCCCGGCCGTTCGTACATCACGTATTCACCGAAGCGATCGGCCGCCGCCAGGCGGGACATCGCTGCCGCCGGGTCGGCTACATACTCCACCCGAACGGGCTGTTCCGTCGACGACAACGATCCTCCAAGGTAAAGCTGACCTAACTAATGCAGGTTAGGTTAGCATTACCTCGTCGATTATCGAGCCTCCAAAGTGGGTATTCTTCGCCACCCGACCCGCCTGGCCCACGCCCAGTGACCCAAGTTCGGTGCGCCGAGGCGATTCTGACGCTTGAATGGAGAGATGATCGAGATCGGTGGGCGGCGCGGCCCGCGAACGGGCCCCATGGCCGATTCGGTGGTCGCCCTGGTCGACGCGGCCTCCGGCGTCGAACGCGAATTGATCGGCACCTGGATCGCCGAGGGCGGCCTCGACCGCGAACTCGGCTCGACCGCGCCGGTGACCCAGCTCGACCTCGACGCCAAGGCGATCAGCAAACGCCTCGTCGGCAGGCACGACGACCCACTGGTGGTTCCGGTCCGGGTGCTGTGGCTGCCGCCCGAGCGCGACGGCGTCCGCCGGGTCACCTTCGCCGATCTGGCGCTGCTCACCAACCCGCGCAAGCCCAACCGGCTCGTGCAGCGCAGGCTGGTGCGCACCGACCCCGACCGCCACCGCGTGCTCGTCGGCGCGCCCGCCAAGCTCAGCGAGCTGCGGACCAACAATCCCGAGGCCGCCGCGCTGCTGCGGGCAGGCTCGGGCGAACCGTTCGCGCGCGCGGTGGTGCGCGCCGCGGTGGTGGCGCTCGAGCGCGCCGAGCGCACCGTCATCGGCGATCGGTACAAGGTGCCGCAGCTGGTCGCCGAGGAGATCCTGGACTCCCCCGATTTCCAGCGCAAACTCGACTACATCGCCGACGAGACCGGGGCCGAGCCCGACCAGGTGTACCGCAATGCCGAGAAGGCGCTGCGCGAACTGGTGGCGGCGCAGAGCCGGCTGGTCTCCGACCTGTTCACCCAGGCCATGCGCCCCATCCACGCCTCCACCTGGAAGGTCGACACCGACCTGACCGGCCTGGACGCGCTACGCAGGCTCAACCGCAAGTTCCCGCTGGTGTTCCTGCCCTCGCACCGCTCCTATGTCGACGCGTTCGTGCTCGGCGATGTGCTGGCGCGCAACGACTTTCCCCCTAATCATGTGATCGGCGGCGCGAATCTGAGTTTCTGGCCGATGGGCCCGATCGCCCGGCGCACCGGCACGGTGTTCATCCGCCGCAGTTTCGGCGACGACGAGATCTACAAGGCGGTCGTCGAGGAATACTTCGCCTATCTGCTGGCCAAGCGCTTCAACATGGAGTGGTATTTCGAGGGCGGCCGCACCCGCACCGGGAAATTGCGG
Organism: Nocardia sp. NPDC050717; assembly: GCF_040654275.1. Classification (NCBI taxonomy): domain Bacteria; kingdom Bacillati; phylum Actinomycetota; class Actinomycetes; order Mycobacteriales; family Nocardiaceae; genus Nocardia; species Nocardia sp. NPDC050717. The sequence goes on along the minus strand of NZ_JBFAHR010000013.1, from coordinate 186,024 downwards.
CCGCCGCGCTACGGATTGCTCAATTACCTTGCGGCCGCGGTGCGTTCCCGCCGTGTCGAGGACGTGATGCTGGTCCCGGTCTCGATCACCTACGAACGGCTCAACGAACTCGGCGCGATCGCCAGCGAACAATCGGGCGGCGCGAAGAAGCCGGAAGGTATCGGCTGGCTCGCCAGATATGTGCGCAGTCAGCAGCATTCGGCCGGACGCGTCTATGTGCGCTTCGGTGAACCGCTCTCGGCGCGCGAACGGCTCGCCGCGCACGGCGACCCGCTCGACCGCCGACCGGTGACCATTCCGCTGCGCGACACCACGACCGGCGCGGCCAGTGTGCCCGACGAGTCCGAGCTGGCCGAGACCGAGCGGAAAGCGGTGCAGCGGCTGGCCTTCGACGTGGCGGTCGGCATCAACCAGGTCACCCCGATCACCGTCAACGCGCTGGTCACCCTCGCCCTGCTCGGCGTGCACGAGCGCGCGCTGACGCTCGGGCAGGTGCGCACCGTGGTCGACCCCGTCCTCGGCTACATCGACAAGCGCGGGCTGCCCAGCGGCGAACTGTCGGCCCTGCGCGACGATCAGGGCCTGCGGGTGGTGCTGGAACAACTGGCGCTCGCCGGCGTGGTCACCGTGTATCGCGGTGGGCTGGAACCGGTGTACGCGATCGAGGCGGGCGCCCACCTCGAGGCGGCGTTCTACCGCAACAGCGCGGTGCACTGGTTCGTCAACCGCGCCATTCTCGAGCTGGCCGCGCTGACCGCCGTCGAGGAGCCGGGCGACGACCCGCTGCGCTCGGCCTGGAAGGCGGCGTTCGCGCTGCGCGACATGCTCAAGTTCGAGTTCTTCTTCCCCGAGCGCCAGGAATTCGCCGAGCAGATCATCGACGAGGTGCGCATCATCGTGCCGGAGTGGGACGAGAACACCCCCGACGACCGGCTCGACCGCCAATTCCTCGGCGCGCTCACCGATTCCGGCTTCGTGATGGCGCACCGCGTGCTGCGCTCGTTCTTCGACGCGCAGCTGGTGGTGGCCGAGCGGTTGGCGTCGCGCGCGTCCGACGCGGTGATCGACCGCAAGGAGTTCATCGACGAGTGCGTGGCGGTCGGCAAGCAGATGCTGTTGCAGCAGCGGCTGCACAGCGCCGAATCGGTGTCGAGCGAACTGTTCACCAGCGCGTGGAAACTCGCCGACAACCACGGCCTGATCGCGCCGTCGGCGCCGGGCGAGGAGGACGCGCTGCTGGCCCGCAGGCTGGAATTCGCCGAGCGGCTGCGCGATCTCGGCGAGCGCATCGCCAGGGCTGCCAGTCTCGATCCGTCGAACCGGACCGTGCTCTGATGGGCGAGCTCGACGCGGCCGTCGCCGCGATCCGGTCGGGGCCGCAGGGTCCGCGCATCGCCGCCGTCTTCGACTTCGGGGGCACCGTCGTCGACGGGCTGCCGCGACGGGGCTTGGCGCGCAGGGTGTTCCGTCGCGCCGACGCTCCCGCCGCCACCCTGCTCGGCGGTATCCGGCGCGGCGGCACCGACGGTGACTACAGCCGCTTCCTGCGTGCCGTCGAGCACGAATGGGCCGGATCGACCGAGGACGATCTGGAACTGCTCGGCCGCAAGGCTTTCCGCACGGAGATCTACGGCAGGCTGTTCCCCGAGGCCTGGCGGCTCGTGCGCGAACACCAGCGTGCCGGGCACACGGTGGTGCTGGTCAGCGAGCTCACCCGCTACCAGGTGGAGCCCGCCGCGGAGCAACTCGGCATCGCGCACGTCCTGTGCACGAAGCTCGCTGTCGAGGACGGCACGGTGACCGGGCGGCCGACGGGCGATCCGCTGTGGCGCGGCGAGAAGGCCGCGGCGGTCGCCGAATTCGCGGCGGCGGCCGAGGTGGAGGTCGGCTACGTCTACGCCGACAGCGCGACCGACCTGACCCTGCTCGACCTCGCCGACGTTCCGACCGCCGTCGACCCGGATCCCGAGCTGGCCGAGATCGCGGCCGACCGGGGCTGGCCCGTCCTGCGCTTCCGGCCCCGGCTCGCGCCGCGCCCGATCGACTACCTGCGCACCATCACCGGTTTCGCGGCGCTGCTCGGCGGCGCGCTGCTCGGGGTCGTGCGCAAGTCCTACACCCGCCGGCGCCAGACGATGGCCGACGCGCTCATGCACGACGCCACCACCGCCACCCTCGCCGCCGCGAAGGTGCGGCTGCGGGTCGTCGGCGCCGAGCACGCGCGCGCACCACGGCCCGCGGTGTTCCTGTTCAACCACCAGAGCCAGTTCGACGTGATCATCGTGCCGAAGGTGCTCGACGGCGCGGTGACCGGCATCGGCAAGAAGGAGCTGGCCAAGCACCCGCTGTTCGGCCCGCTCATGCGGTTCGTCGGGGTCACCTTCATCGACCGCACGAACACCGAGCGCGCCAAGGCCGCGCTGGCACCCGTGGTGTCGACCCTGCGCGACGGGCTGTCCATCGCGGTGGCACCGGAGGGCACCCGCTCGTACACGCCGGGGGTGGGCCCGTTCAAGAAGGGCGCCTTCCACATCGCCATCCAGGCGGGCGTTCCGGTGATCCCGGTGGTGATCCGCAATGCCGGCGAGATCGCCTGGCGCGACTCCCCGATCGCGCGCTCCGGCGTGGTCGACGTGGCGGTCCTGCCGCCGATCGACGTGTCCGGCTGGGACCCGGCCGACATGGACGACGAGGTCGAGGGCGTGCGGCAGCTGTTCGAGCGGACGCTGCTGGACTGGCCGCGAGCCTGAGCCCGGCCGGGCGCGGTGCCCGGCCGGACCCGTTCAGCCCTCGAACAACTGCTGCCCGAGATAGTGCCCCGGCCCCGGCACCCCGGGCGGGATCGCGAACACGGCCGAGCCGATCGGCGTGGTCCACTCGTTGAGCGCGTCGAACTCGGCCAGCCGCTGCTGCACCGGCAGGAACTGGGCGTCGACATCGCGCTGGAAGGCGACGAAGAGCAGCCCGGAGTTCGACACCTGCCCCGGCGCCGGTGCCTCGTCGTAGTTGAAACCGCGCCGCAGGAACCGTTCCCCGTCGTGGGTGTGCCTGGCCCTGGCGACGTGCGACGACGGCGGGATCACCGGGATCCCGTTGCGGTCGACCGCGGCCAGGTCGGGCTCGTCGTGCTCGGCGGTCCCGGTGAGCGGCGCCCCGTCGGCCACGCGGCGGCCGACCGTGAGCTCCCTGCCGTCCTCGTCGAGTTCGTCCCAGGTGTCGAGGTCCATGGCGATCCGGCGCAGCACCAGCGAGGTGCCGCCCGCGAGCCAGGGTGTCGACGCGCCGTCGTCCCAGACGAGCCGGTCGAAGTCGACCGTGCCGGGGGCGATGTTGACGGTGCCGTCGACCTGGCCCATGAGGTTGCGCATGGTCTGTCCCTTCGGCGCGTCGCGGAATCCGCGCTGCACCCAGCGCACGGTCACCAGCGATTTCACGTGCTTGGACAGCACGCGCACCGCGTGCGCGACCGTGGTGGCCTCCCCGGCGCAGACCTGGAGCACCAGGTCGGCGCCGGTGTAGGCCGGGTCGAGGCGGTCGATCGGGAACGGCGGGAGCTGCCGTAACCAGCGCGGTCGCCGGTCGGTGAGGCCGGTGACGGTGAACAGTTCCGGCCCGAAGCCGACGGTGACGGTCAGGCCTGCCGGGCGCGCGGCCAGCTCCGGCTCGGTGTCGGCGAGCGCGGGCAGTCCCTGGGTGAGCCGGGAGGCGTCGTCGGTCCAGATGCGGAGCAGGCCGATGACGTCGTCCCGGTCGACGCCGGGCGCGAGGTCGAATCCGGCGAAGGCGACGTGCCCCGGCGCGTCCTGCTCGATCCCGGCCTGGTGCCTGCCGTAGAACGGGACCACGTCGAGCGCGTCGTCCCGCTCGGGTTCGGAGCGCGTGAGACCGACCGCGCCCCAGCCGATTCCGGCCGCGCCGACCGCGGCCGCGCCGCCGCCGAGCAGACGGCGGCGCGACACCCCGGAGCGCGGATCAGCCACCGTGCGAGGAGTTCTCGGTGCCCGGCGCGTAGTTCTCCTTGCCGCCGGCGAAGTCACGCACCTGCGCGGTGACGACGGTGCTCGAACCGTCGGCGAAGGTCAGCGTGAGCGAGGTTTCGGCGCCGGTGCGCAACGGCTGCTTCAGCTCCATGAACATCAGGTGTTCGCCGCCGGGCTTCAGGACGGCCTCGCCCTTGGCGGGAATGGTGATGCCACCAGCCTTGGGGCGCATGGTCTTCGCGCCGGAGCTGTCCGGGACGACCTCGTGGATCTCGACGCGATCCGAGGCGGGGCTGGTGGCGGAGATCAGCGTCACGGGGGTGTCGCCGGTGTTGCGGAGATTGCCGAAGGCGGCCGACATGCCGGAATCGGCGGCCTTGATCCACTGGTCGCTCATGGTGATCCGATCCGCGGAGGCGACGGGCGCCGGCTCGTCGTTCGCGCACGAGGTGGCGAACAGCGCGAGGACGGACAGGGCGGCTGCACCGCCGAGGCGGCGGACGGCACGGGGTGCAGGCAGGTTGGCATGCGGGAACACGGACATGGTGAGACTCCGATTCGGGGTGAGGTGAGCCCGGACCCGGACCTGGGCACCACGCCGTGCGGACACTGTCGATGGTCAGGGCCGTCGACGGGGTATCCGCGAATTCAGGGGGTGCCGACTACGAGGCCGGTACGGGAGGAAAGGAGAGGCGGCCCACCGCGGGTGGACCGCGCAACCCGATGCCCGGCCGCAGGAGCAGTTGGCGGAGCAGGGCGCGCTCGTCGGCGAGCGGCGTTGGGCCCGGACGCGCGGCGGGGATCGGCGCACCCGCCAGCACCCGCGCCAGCCGTCGCACGCTGGTGATCGCGCGTCGCATCCCCACCTCGGCGGCCCTGATGGCGATCGCGCCGACCGGGATCGCCACCAGGTGCGCGAGCAGCATGGCGGCGGAGAAGATGTGCTGGTGGTGGGTGTGCCCCAGCGAGAGAGCGGTGTGCCCGACGATCTGCCCGAGGGCGAGCACCGACATCGTCGACAGCGCGGTGTTCCCCCGTGGCAGCGCCGAGACCACCACGCCGATCAGCGCGCAGGCGGCCAGCAGCACTGTCGCCGAGGAACCGGACGGCAGTGCGGTCGCGCCACCGAGGCCGTGCGCGAGCACGGCGACCGCACCCGAGGCGGCACCGACCGCCGCGCCGCGTAAACGCGCGGTGTGATCCGTCGGTGAACCCACCCCGCCATGCTACGACTCCGTGTCGTAGTAAATCGGCGGAGGGCGTGTGACCAGCATCTCAGCGACGGCTGCGAGAAAGTTCTCCCGACTCGCTTGACCTAAAGGATTGTTCAGGTTTGATGATTGTCGCACCACCGAATGAGGGAGAACATCATGACCACCACCACCGCTCCGGCCGCCATCCGCACGCTGCCCGCCCTGAGCCGTCCCGTCGCCGTCCTGGGTGGCGTGGCCGCCGCCGTCGTGGCGAACCTGATCGTCTGGGGGCTCGGCGAAGCCGCCGGCGGATCGTTCGTCACCACCGACGGCGGGAAGGTCATGGATGTCGCTCCCGGCGGCGTGATCCTCATGTCGTCCGTGCCGCTGTTGATCGGCCTGACCGTCGCCGTGCTGCTCGCCTACCTGTGGACCGGAGTGCTGCGCGTGGGGGCGGTCGTCGGGTCGCTGCTGTCGATCGCGACCATCGCGCTGACCGTCAACGCCGACTTCGACACCGCGTCCACCATCGCCCTGTCGGCGATGCACGTGGTGCTGGTTCCGGTGATCGTGGTCGCGCTCGAAGGCGTCCGCAAGAGCATCACGGCCGCTTGACCGCACACGAACGAGGACCCCGCCGATCTTCGGCGAGGTCCTCGTTTCGTGTGTCCGGTTGCTAGACCGAGCGGCCGAACAGCAGCTTCCACGGCATCAACGCCGACTCGAGCTGCACCTTCAGGCTCATCTTCGAGGCGCCGAGGGTGCGCTCCTCGAAGCGGATCGGCACCTCCGCGATCGTGTAGCCCTTCTTGATCGCGCGGTAGTTCATCTCGACCTGGAACGAGTAGCCGTTGCTGCGGATCGAGGCCACGTCGATCGCGCGCAGGGTGTCGGCCTTCCACGCCTTGAAGCCGGCGGTCGCGTCCTTCACGCCGAGGCGCAGAATCAGGTTCACGTAGAAGTTGGCCCAGGCCGAGAGGGCCTTGCGGTACCACTTCCACTCCGCCGCGGTCGAGCCGCCGGGCACGTAGCGGGAGCCGAGCACGACACCGACGTCGGCGGAGCTCAGCTTCTCCAGCATGGCCGGGATCACCTCGGCGGGGTGCGAGAGGTCGGCATCCATCTGGATCACCACGTCGGCACCCTCGTCGAGGGCCTTGGTGATGCCCGCGATGTAGGCGCGGCCGAGGCCGTCCTTCTCGGTGCGGTGCAGCACGCTCACCACGTTCGGCAGCTCGGCGGCCAGCTTGTCGGCCACCTCGCCGGTGCCGTCGGGGGAATTGTCGTCCACCACCAGCACGTGCAGATCGGGGACCGGCAGCGCCGTCAGCCGCTCCACCGCCACCGGCAGATTTTCCCGCTCGTTGTAGGTCGGCACAACAACGGTAACCCTCAAGGGTCGCCCTCCCTGCTCACCTGGTTACGCCCCGTGACCCGGTCAGCGGGCACGGCGGCATGTCATCGATTCGTTATGACCGTACTCGATCGACCTGACGCGAACCTGAGCGGCCGTGCGGGCCGTTCACCACAACTGCCGGGCGTGGACCAGCGCATCGACCACCAGGACCACGCCGAACACCACGAAAAGCACCCGGACGGCGGGCGGTCCGAAGCGCGTGAGCCCACGCACCAGCACCCGGTACACCCGGCGGGCGCGCGGGGTCCTTCGCATGGCCAGCGCGAGCACGACCAGGGGCAGCAGCAGCGCGATCGCGCAGTACGCCGCCACGATCAGCGGCCACACCACCGGCAGCGGACGCTGCGCGGAGAGCAGGGCCAGCGCGGCCAGGTACGGCACCGAGGTCGGCACCTTCGCCAGCCCGAGGGTGAGTCCGACGACTCCCATCAGCCACGGGTACTTGCGCACCGGGCGCACCCAGCGCTCGCCGCCGCGCATGGTGGTGTCCATCGGCAGCGCGGCGACGACGATCAGCACCAGGCCGATCAGCAGCTCGCCCCAATACCGCAGCATCGGCGTGAGCTGGAAGTCGAACAGGCGGACCAGGAAGTCGATGCCGAGCACGGTCGCCACGCCGAACGCCACCGACACCGCGAACACGCCGCCGAGGAAACTCAGCCCGCCAACCATCGGCGATCGGCGCGTCAACCGGCTGTCCGCCACCACGGCCGTCGTGATCGCCACCAACAGCACGTCCAGGGCGTCGAGCAGCGCGAACCCGAGCAACGCGATCAACAGGACACCCATGACCGCCCCGACCCTACCCGCCGGTCACCGACGCCTCGGAAACGAACCTTGCACCCTGGGGGCGCTTGCTGGTTACGCTTTTCGTGCCGGGAGTGCCCGACGAGCACCCGCGATCGTGAAGGGGAAGACATCGTGGCGGAAATGTCATTCGACCCGTCAGCGCTCGACGCTTATCAGCGCGCTGCAGCTCGGGTCGCAGATCTACTCGGAGAAGCGGCCACCAACACCACCACCGCGGCGGGGGCCGACCTGTCCGGGCTCGGGGTGCTCGGACGGGAGTTCGCGGCGGCCTGGACGGCGGCGGCGGGGGCCCACGCGTCGACCTTGAGCACGGCGGGAAACCTGGTCACGGCCTATCAGGACATCCTGAATCGCTTCGGCGTCACCGTCACCGGGATCGATACCGGCCTGGCGAGCGACCTGGGCGCCGTCGAGACCGAGGTGGCGTGATGCGCTCGAAGTCGCTGGCCACCGAGACCACCCTCAGCACGATCTCGCCCGCCGAGGCCGAGGCCAAGATCGCCCCGGTCGTCGCCCTGCTCGAGGTGCCGCTGCTGGAGTTACGGAAATCGCTGGGCACCAACACCTCCGCCGACCCGGACGCCGACGTGGTGGCCGCGCTGACCTCGGCCTCCACCGCGACCAGCGCCACCGAGGACCCGCACCGCCTCGGCCTCTACGCCCTGGAATCCACCGAGACCGCGGCACCCGCCACACCCGCGCTGCGCCGGACCGCGACCGAGGTCTCCGCGGCGGCCGACCGCGGCCAGCGCCTGAGCACCCTGCTGGGCCAGGCCCATTCGACGCAGGCGAGCGCGGCGGCCAAGGTCGACGCGATCATCGCCGACTTCCGGGCCAAGGCCAAGGCCGCGGCGCCCGCCGTGAACGGCAACAACCTCGACGCGATCGTGGAACTCGCCGAGGAGGCGATCACCGAGGCCGTGGGCGTGGTCGGTACCGCGAGCACCGAGATGGACGGGTACACCCGCAGCACCAGGGAACTGAGCTCCGATCTCGGCGGCACCAACGGGGTCACCGTGCCGCAGGGCGCGACCGAGGTGGCGCCGGGCGTCTATGTGCTCGGCACCGGCGGCACCTCCACCGACAGCTGGGACTCCGACAGCTGGGACTCCGACACCACGACCACCGATCCGGCCACGGCCGCGCAGATCGCGTTGCAGGAGGCCCTGATCGACGGCGGCGTCTCGCTCGGCACCGCGGCCATCGACGCGGGTGTCACCTTCGGCACGCATCTGATCGACAAGATCGCCGAGGTGGCGATGCACGGGATCGACACCGGCGCCGAACTCGCGACCACCGGCATCGACACGCTGGCCGCGAACGTCACCGGCGCCGAGAGCGCCCAGACCTCGCCCGCGACGACCACGCCGACCACCCCGTCGACCAGCGGCGGCACCTCCGGCGGCGGCCTGTTCGCCGGACTCGGCAACGGCGACACCACCACCAAGCCCGAACCGTCCACCGGCGGTGGCACCACCAACAATTCGACCAAGCCCGCCCCGGCGGCGCCGTCCACGCAGGCCCCGTCGACCCCGACCGTCGAAGCGCCACAACAGAACAGCAATCCCGCGCCTGCCCCCGCCGCGCAGCAACCTCCGGTCCAGTCCGGGGTGATTCCGCCCGCCGCCCGTCCCCAACAGGATCAGGAGACCGAACGCCCGTCGGCCGCCCCGAAGCACGGGCAGCCGGGAGTCGTCCCGGCGACCGCGTAGGACGTGGCGGATGGACAACCCGTTCGGCGCCTATCTGTCGTCGCCGGAGCCGGCGCGCCGTCGCCCCCAGGGCAAACGGCGTCGCCGGCGCAGGCGTGAGGCCGAGCCGCAGACCATCGGCACCAATCCGGAGACCTGGCCGCCCCCGGATCCAGAGCCCTATACCGAAGTGCCCGAAGGGGATCCGCACGCCCTGACCCAGCCGATCTACCGTGATCCCGCCGACGAGGACGGTTTCACCGGCGACTGGAACGACTGGCACAGCGACGCGCCGGTCGAGCCGGCACCGCACCGCGGCGACGAGGTCGACTGGAACGACTGGGCCACCACCACCGCGACCGAGCAGAGCGGGGACCGGGTCGAGATGCCGGTGCTGCCGCGCCTCAAGGACTTCGGTGGCGGCGGCCCGATCAGCAGGCGGCCGCGCAAGAAGTACGACGACGAGCGTTACGACGATCCGCACGGCCGCGCGAAGGCGGCGGCCGCGGTGAAGGGCATCGTCGGCGCGCTGCTGTTCGTGCTGCTCGTCGGCGTGGCGGCGACCATCTTCCTCGGGCCCGACGAGAAGTCCGGGTCCACCCAGCAGGCGGCCGTCTCCGGTGCGTCCAGCACGGCACCCAGCCAGACCGCGGTCGCGCCGCTGCCCGCGCACGCCGTGGCCGGTTGCGAGTCGTTCCGCAGCCAATCCATCACCATCAGCGCCGAACGCGGCGACACCGCCTCGCCCCAGGGCGCGATCCTCGGCTTCGAGTACAGCTACTACGTGGATCGCGACGCCGCCAAGGCTCGCACCTATGTCACCGACGACGCCCACGTCGGCGACGAGGCCGCGCTCGCGGCGGGCATCGCCACCTTCCCGACCGGCGTGAAGTACTGCATCCACATCACCAGGGCCGATGCCACCGACCCCACGCTCTGGAACGTCACCGTCCAGCAGCAGTGGCCCGGCGACGCGGCGATCGAGAAGATCCAGCAGACCATGCGGACCGCCGAGGTGGCGCCCGGGCGGTATCGAATAACCAGCATCGACCATCGCAGATAGCGAAAATCCCCTCGACCCGGAACGGGCGAGGGGATTTCTTTGCGACCCTGACGGGACTCGAACCCGCGACCTCCGCCGTGACAGGGCGGCGCGCTAACCAACTGCGCCACAGGGCCGTGCCGCATCGCTGCGTGCGGGAGGACTCTACCCCGAGACGGGCCGTCGACGGTAACCGCGCAGGTGGCATCGACGTTCGACTGTTGACATTGACGTCAACGTCAACAACACTTGTGACCGTGACCACAAGCGAAGCGCAGGAGCGAGCGCGCTCGGCGCGCAAGGACAGCGCCGGACCGCGCCGCGGCGAACTGCTCGACGCGGCGGCACACTGCTTCGCCGAACTCGGCTACGACCAGACCTCGGTGGAGACCGTCACCACCAGGTCCGGGGTCTCCCGGGCCACGTTCTACGCCTACTTCTCCTCCAAGGACGAGATCTTCGGCGCCATCACCGAGCGGGTGTGCGCGCAGTTCCACGAGGCGCAGTTCGTGGTCGACACCGAGGTCACCGCGCCGCGCGAGGTGGTCGCGGCCACCACGCGAGCCTTCGCCGAGGCGGTGTTCGCCAACGGCACGCTGGTGACCCTGATCGAGCACCGGGCCGGAATCGACCCCGCGATCGGCGCGCAGTGGTCGCGGGTCCGCGCCCTGCTGCGCAAGCGATTCACCGGCTACCTCACCCGGATCCAGCCCGAGGCGGGCATCGATCCCTGCGCGCCGCTGCCGCGCATCGTCGAGGCGCTCGCCGACGCGCTGCTGATCGGCGCGTCGCGCATCGCCGGGGCCGACGCCGAGGAGCGCGAGCAGTTCATCACCGATCACATCGCCATCGCCGAGCGATTGATCGGCTTCACCCGATAACCCAGTACCGGAACGGATGTGCCCATGACCGTCGAACCCGCCGCCGTCTCGCCCGATTACGCCGAGGCACTCGCGGAGATCAGGGCCGTGCAGGCGGCCGCCTGGCCCACCGTCGTCCCGCGCGCGGTGACCTACCCGATCGAGTCCATGGCCGTCGTCGACTATCTGCGGCACTGGGCGCGCGTGCGTCCCGAGGTCACCGCGATCGCGTTCTACGGGCGCGATATCAGTTACGCCGAATACGACGAGCTCACGGACCGTTTCGCGGGCTGGCTGCTGGCCAACGGCGTCGAGCCGGGCGACCGGATCGGGGTGTTCCTCGGCAACTGTCCGCAGTTCCTGATCGCCATGCTCGGCATCCTGAAGGCCGGCGCGGTGCACGTGCCGATCAATCCGCTGTTCCGCGCGCACGAACTGCGCCACGAACTCGTCGACGCCGGCGTGACGGTCCTGCTCGCCCAGGACGATCTGGCCCCGCTGGTCGCGCAGGTGCGCGCCGAGACGCCGGTGCGTCTGGTGGCCGTCACCGCGCTCGCCGACATGTTCACCGCCGAGCCCGCCGTGCCGCCGCCTTTCGCCACCGCGCCCGTGCACACCGACTGGCACGAGATCGTCGAAAGCCCGCGCGCCCCGGCGCGACCCGCCGATCCCGACGCCCTGGCCGCGCTGAACTACACCGGCGGCACGACCGGAATGCCCAAGGGCTGCGAGCACACCCAGCGCCACATGGTCTACACCGCCGCCACCGCGACCATCGCCAACGGCTTCGAGCTGGACGGCCCACCGCGGGCGGTGCTGAACTTCCTGCCCGTGTTCTGGATCGCGGGCGAGGATTTCGGCATCCTGTTGCCGTTGATCGGCGGCGGCACCGCGGTGCTGATGAACCGCTGGGACGCCGCGACCGCGCTGACCCTGCTGAGCCGCTACCGGGTCTCCTCGATGATCGGCATGATCGACAACTACGTCGAGATGATGGAGCACCCGGCCTTCGACCCGGCCGCGCTCGACGCGCTGGAGAACACCACCGGCGTCTCCTTCGTCGTGAAGCTGAACGCCGAGATCAGGGCCCGCTGGCGCGCGGCGGTGGGCACCACCCTGCGCGAGGCCAGCTACGGCATGACCGAGACGCACACCGCCGACACCTTCACCCTCGGCCTGCAGGACGACGACTACGACCTGCGCAGCGAGCCGGTGTTCTGCGGCCTGCCGGTGCCAGGCACCGACATCCTCATCGTCGATGAGCACGGCGCCCCGGTGCCGATCGGCCAGGAGGGACAGATCATCGTCCGCAGCCCTTCGATCATGACCCGCTACTACGGCAAGCCCGAGGCAACCGCCGAGACGCTGCGCGACGGCTGGCTGCACACCGGCGACGTGGGCAAGCTGAACGAGCGTGGCGCGCTGCACTATCTGGCGCGGAACAAGGAGATGATCAAGGTCAACGGGATGAGCGTCTTCCCGTCGGAGGTGGAGTCGCTGCTGAGTTTGCACCCGGAGGTGCAGACGGTGGGCGTCGTCCCGGCGCCGGACGCGCGGCGCGGCCAGGTGCCCCTCGCCTTCGTGCAGGTGCGCCCCGGATCAGCCGTCACCGCGGGCGAATTGCGTGCCTGGGCCGGGCAGAACATGGCGGGCTACAAGGTGCCGCTGGTCGAAATTCTCGACGCGTTGCCGATGACGGCGACCGGCAAGATCCGCAAGGGCGAGCTGTTCACCCTCGCGGAGAACATCACCACCACCAGCGAGGACGCCAAGTGAGACTGCTGATCGCCAACCGCGGCGAGATCGCCCTGCGGATCATCCGCACCGCCGCCGAACTCGGTGTCGAGACCGTGGCCGTCTACGCCGAGGACGACGCGGACAACCCGAACGTGCACGCCGCCGACACGGCGATCGCCCTGCCCGGCACCGGCGCCGCCGCCTATCTCGACCAGGCCGCGATCCTGGCCGCCGTCAAGGAGTCGGGCGCCGATCATCTCCATCCCGGCTACGGATTCCTCAGCGAGAACGCGGAATTCGCGCGCGCGTGCGCCGCGGCGGACTGCACCTTCATCGGCCCCGACCCCGCCGTGCTCGACCTGTTCGGCGACAAGTCCTCGGCGCGGCGGGCGGCGATCGCCGCGGACGTGCCGGTGCTGCCCGCGACCGAGGGCCCCACCGAACTGGAGCGGGTGCGCGCGTTCTTCGAGGAGCGGTCCGGCGCGATCATGATCAAGGCGCTGGCCGGTGGCGGCGGACGCGGGCTGCGGGTGGTGCGCGCCGCGACGGAACTCGACGACGCCTACCGCCGATGCGCCGCCGAGGCCCAGCTCGGCTTCGGCGATCCGGCGGTCTTCGCCGAGGCGCTGCTCGAGCGCGCGCGACACATCGAGGTCCAGATCGTCGCCGCGGGCGGCGCCGCGCTCGCCCTGGGCGATCGTGACTGCAGCGTGCAACGCAGACATCAGAAGCTGCTCGAAATCGCTCCTGCCCAGGGACTTTCGGAAGCACTGCGCCGGAACCTGCACACGGCGGCGGCGTGGCTGTGCGCGCGGGTGGGCTACCGCGGGCTGGCGACCGTCGAATTCCTCGTGTCCGGCGAGGAATTCGTGTTCCTGGAGGTGAATCCCCGCATCCAGGTGGAGCACACGGTGACCGAGGAGGTCACCGGGGTCGACCTGGTCGCCGTCCAGCTCGCCATCGCCGGGGGCGCCACGCTCGACGAGCTGGAGCTGCCCGCCGGGATCGTCTCCGACGGAACAGCGACCACCGGCGACCCGGCCCCCGCCGACGGCATCGCGATCCAGGCCCGCGTGAACATGGAGACCATGGCGCCCGACGGCTCCGCCGTCCCCACCGCGGGCACCCTGACGGATTTCGCGCCGCCGGCCGGTCCCGGCGTGCGCGTCGACACCTTTGCCCGCCCCGGACTCACCCCGAGCCCCCGCTACGACTCGTTGCTGGCCAAGGTCATCACCCGCTCCCGCGGCCGGTCCTTTCCCGCCGCCGCGCGCAAGACCGCGACGGCGCTGGCCGAATTCACCGTCACCGGGCTCGGCACGAACATCGGCTTCCTGCGGGAGATCCTGTCCGACAGCGAGTTCCAGACAGGGGTCGCCACCACCGCGTTCCTCACGGAGCGGTTGACCGAGTTCGTCGTTCCGCAGCCCGAAGCCACCCTCACCGAGGTCGAGTTGTATCCGGGCCAGGAGGCCGTGCGCGCCCAGCTCGCGGGCACCGTGGTCGAGGTCGCGGCCGAGGGCACCGAGGTCGGCGCAGGCGGGCAGCTCGCGGTGCTCGAGGCGATGAAGATGCAGCACGTCGTCGCCGCGCCGCACCCCGCGCTCGCCGTGCGGGTGCTGGTGCGGCCCGGCCAGGTCGTCGCGCCAGGCGACCCGCTGGTGATCGTCAGCCACACCGGCGCCGAGGACGGTGGGAGCGCCGGGCCGGTGCTCGATCCGGACCGGCCCCGCGCCGACGTCGAGGAGATCCTCGCCCGTCATCGCCGCACCCTGGACGAGGCCCGCCCCGAGGCCGTCGCCAAGCGGCATCGGCTCGGCCGCCGCACGGCCAGGGAGAACATCGCCGACCTCGTCGACCCCGGCAGCTTCGTCGAATACGGCGCGCTCGCCGTCGCCGCGCAGCGCAGCAGGCGCAGCGAGGACGACCTGATCGCCAACACCCCCGCCGACGGCCTGGTCACCGGCCTGGCCACGATCGGCGCCGACCGCTTCGCCAAGGCCGAGGCCGTGGTGATCTCCTACGACTACACCGTGCTGGCAGGCACCCAGGGCAAGGTCAACCACGCCAAGACCGACCGCGCCTTCGAACTCGCCGCCCGCAAGCGGATCCCGGTCGTGCTGTTCGCCGAAGGCGGCGGCGGCAGACCGGGCGACACCGACTGGACCGGAATGGGTCTGGACGTGACCACCTTCCGTGCGCTCGGCGCCCTGCGCGGACAGGTGCCGCTGGTGTCGATCGTGTCGGGTCGCTGTTTCGCCGGGAACGCGGCACTGGCCGGGGTCTGCGACGTGATCATCGCGACCCCCGACGCCAATATCGGGATGGGCGGCCCGGCGATGATCGAGGGCGGTGGTCTCGGTGCCTACCGGCCCGAGGACATCGGCCCGATCGAGGTGCAGCGACGCAACGGCGTTGTCGACCTGGTCGCCCGCGACGAGGCGCAAGCGGTCGACCTCGCCAAGCGCTACCTGAGCTACTTCCAGGGCCCGGTCACCGACTTCGCGGCGCCGGACCCGCGCCTGGCCAGGCACGTGGTGCCGGAGAACCGGTTGCGCGCCTACGACATCCACCGTGCGATCGAGGCGATCGCCGACGTCGACTCGGTGCTCGAACTGCGCGGCGACCACGGCGTCGGCATAGTCACCGCGCTGGTGCGGGTGCACGGGCAGCCGTTCGGGATGGTCGCCAACAGCAGTCATCACCTCGGCGGCGCCATCGACGCCGAGGCCGCGGACAAGCTGGGCGAATTCCTCACGCTGTGCCAATCGTTCGGACTGCCCGTCGTCTCGCTGTGTGACACACCGGGATTCATGGTCGGCCCGGAGGCGGAGAAGACCGCGACGGTGCGCCGGTTCAGCAGGCTGTTCGCGCTGGGCGCCCAGCTGACCGTGCCGTTCGGGATGGTGATCCTGCGCAAGGGCTACGGGCTCGGCGCGATGGCCATGGCGGCGGGCCACTTCCACGCGCCGAACTTCACCATCGCCTGGCCCACCGGCGAGATCGGCCCGATGGGGCTCGAGGGCGCGGTGCGGCTCGGCTTCAGCAAGGAACTGGCCGCCGTGGCCGACCCGGACGAGCGCGAAACACTGTTCCAGCAGCTGCTGGCGCTGGCCTATCAGCAGGGCAAGGGCCTGACCGCCGCGACCGGATTCGAACTCGACGACGTGATCGACCCGGCCGACACCCGCGCCTGGATCGCCACCCTGCTTCCCTGATCTCGGCGGCCCCCGCCCAGCTCGGCACCGGTTTTCGCCGAGTTCCAGCGGGGGCACGCCGACTCTCCTAAGCTAAGCAAGCGCTCGCTAATTTGAAGTTGACGTCAACTTCTATTATGTTCACCCGCGGATCCATCGAGGAGTAACGATGATCGACCCCGAACAGCGACCCGGCTCCAACACACTGACCGGCTCCTCGGTGCCCCTACCGAGCGCGAGCGAACGCAAACGCGCCCATCGCAAACTCTTGGCCGCCGGCCTGGTCGGCAGCTCCATCGAGTGGTACGACTTCTTCCTCTACGGCACGGCCGCGGCACTGGTGTTCCCGCACGTGTTCTTCCCCGACGCCTCCGCGCTCATGGGCACGCTGCTCTCGTTCAGCACCTTCTGGGCGGGCTTCGTGGCCAGGCCGATCGGCGGCGTGCTGGCCGGGCACTTCGGTGACCGGTACGGCCGCAAGCCCGTGGTCGTCGCCTGTCTGCTCGGCATGGGTGTGGCCACCTTCCTGATCGGCTGCCTGCCGAGCACCGGCACCATCGGCGTGCTCGCGCCCATCCTGCTGGTCACGCTGCGGTTCGTGCAGGGCGTCGCCTGCGGCGGGCAGTGGGGCGGAATCGTGTTGCTGCTCACCGAATCCGCGGGCCCGAAGAAACGCGGCTTCGCCGGGACCTTCGGGCAGATGGGGGTGCCACTCGGCCTGATCCTCGGCAACCTCGTCTTCCTCGGCGCCACCGCCGCGCTGTCGACCGACGCGTTCCTGAGCTGGGGCTGGCGGGTGCCGTTCCTGGCCAGCGCGCTGCTGTTCCCGGTGGTGCTCTACATCCACACCCGGGTCGAGGACTCCCCCGAATTCAAGGAACTGCAGGCCGAGGCCGCCTCGAAGAAGGAGCCCGCGGTGGCCCAGGCGCCGCTGGCCGAGGCCGTCAAGGGACACTGGCGCACCATCCTGCTCGGCTGTGGCCTGCTTGCGGCGACCAATTCGCTGTTCTACGTGAGCATCGCCGGTCTGCTCAGCTACGGCACCGCCGAACTCGGAATGAATCGCAATGCCCTGCTCGCGATCTCGCTGCTGTGCTCGGCGCTGCTGACCGGCGTGATCCTGTGGGCGGGCGCGGCATCGGACCGGATCGGGCGGCGACCGCTGATCCTGATCGGCGGAATCGGCATGGCGCTGTGGGCGTTCCCGTTCTTCGGCCTGGTCAACACCGCCAGCGTGTACGCGGTGTTCCTCGCCGTCGGGGTGGGTTCGGCGCTGCAGGCGCTCACCTACGGCCCGCTCGCCGCCTTCATGGGTGAGCTGTTCGAACCGCGGGTGCGCTACTCGGGCGCGTCGCTGGCCTACCAGCTGGCGGCGATCACCATCAGCGGCGGCGCGCCCTTCCTGATGACCGCGATCATCGCGAACACCGGTTCCACCACGGGCGTTTCGGTGTTTCTGCTCGCGATGGCGCTGATCACCGTCGCCAGCGCGTGGCTGCTGCGCGAGACCAATCCGGCCGAGGTGCGCGACGATCCCGCCGCCGTGCCCGGCGTCCACCTGTACCAGTGAGGAATACGCAGTGCGAGTAGCTGACAAAGTAGCCATCGTGACCGGCGGCGGCGCGGGGATCGGGGCCGCCGTGGCCACCGCTCTCGCCGCGGCGGGCGCCCGGATCGTGGTCGCCGACCTCGACGACGCGGCCGCGCTGGCCGTCTCGGCGCGGATCAACGACGAGCACCCCGGCTCCGCCGTCGGTGTCGGCGCCGATGCCGCCGACACGGCCGCGATCCGCGACCTCATCGCGGTCGCCGAGCGCGAATTCGGTCCGGTCGACCTGTATTTCGCCAACGCGGGCGTGAGCGGCGCTTCGGGCCTCGACGCCACCGAGGACGACTGGGACCTCTCGCTCGCGGTGAACCTGCGCGCCCACGTCAGGGCGGCGCAGCTGCTCGTGCCGGGCTGGGTCGAGCGTGGCGAGGGCTACTTCGTCAGCACCGCGTCGGCGGCCGGTCTGCTCACTCAGATCGGCTCGGCGACCTACTCGGTGACCAAGCACGCCGCGGTCGGCTTCGCCGAATGGCTGAACATCACCTACGGCGACCAGGGCGTGCGGGTGAGCTGCCTGTGCCCGATGGGCGTGAACACGAAACTGCTGTACGCGGGCCAGGATTCGGGCGAACCGCTCGGCGCCGCCGCCACCAGGGCGGTCGTCTCGGCGGGCGAGGTGCTCGAGCCCGCCGAGGTCGCCGAGATCGTGCTGGCCGCCGTCGACGCCGAACAGTTCCTGATCCTGCCGCACCCCCAGGTGCTCGACATGTACCGCAACAAGGGCTCCGACTACGACCGCTGGCTGCGCGGCATGCGCCGTTACCAGTCGGCCCTGCTGGCCGAGACCCACTGAACGAGAGAAGAACACGATGTTCGACCTGACCGACCGGGCAAAACAGTACCGGGAAGACCTGCTCGATTTCATGGACACCCACGTGTACCCGGCCGAGCCCGTCTACGAGGCGCAGATGCGCGAGTCCGGCGACCCGCACTTCCAGCCGCCCGTCCTCGAGGAGCTCAAGGCCGAGGCCAAGCGGCGCGGGCTGTGGAACCTCTTCCACCCACACCCCGGCCGCGGACCCGGCCTGACCAACCTCGAGTACGCCCCGCTGGCCGAGATCATGGGCCGCAGCCATCTCGCGTCGGAGGCCTGCAACTGCAACGCCCCCGACACCGGGAACATGGAGGTGCTGGAACTGTTCGGCACCGAGGAGCACAAGGAGAAGTACCTGAAGCCACTGCTCGACGGCACGATGGCCTCGGCCTTCGCGATGACCGAACCGCGCGTGGCCAGCTCCGACGCCACCAATATCGAGCTGTCGATGGTCCGCGACGGTGACTCCTACGTGCTCAACGGCCGCAAGTGGTTCGCCTCCAACGCCCTGCACAAGAACTGCCGGGTGCTCATCGTGATGGGCAAGACCGATCCGACCGCCGCGCCGCACCGGCAGCAGACCATGATGGTCGTCCCGATCGACGCGCCCGGCATCACGGTGCTGCGCGGCCTTCCCGTGTTCGGCTATCAGGACCGCGAAGGGCACGCCGAGATCGATTTCACCGATGTCCGGGTTCCCGTCACCGATGTACTCAAAGGTGAGGGCGAAGGATTCGCGATCAGCCAGGCCCGGCTCGGCCCCGGCCGCATCCACCACTGCATGCGCTCCATCGGCATGGCCGAACGCGCGCTCGAACTGATGTGCGCGCGTGCCATGTCGAGGACGACGTTCGGCAAGCCGATCGCCGACAACGCCAATGTCCAGGACTGGATCGCCGAGGCGCGCATCGAGATCGAGATGATTCGGCTGCTCACGCTGAAGGCGGCCCATCTGATGGACACCGTCGGCAACAAGGCCGCGCGCACCGAGATCGCCGCGATCAAGGTGGCCGCGCCGAGCATCGCGCTGAAGATCGTCGACCGGGCGATCCAGGTGCACGGCGGCGCGGGCGTCACCGACGATTTCCCGCTCGCCGCGGCCTGGGCCCATCTGCGCACCCTGCGCCTGGCCGACGGGCCCGACGAGGTGCACAAGCGCGCCATCGCCCGCCAGGAACTGCGCAAGTACACGAAGAAGGAGATCTGATGAAGGCCTGGCAGGTCGCCGAGCTCGGCGAACCACGCGACGTGCTCCAGCTCACCGAGGTCGACGATCCGGCGGCCGGACCGGGGCAGGTGCTGGTGCGCGTGCTCGCGGCGCCCGGCAACTTCCCCGACGTGCTGCTGTGTCGCGGGCAGTACCAGATCAAACCGCCGCTGCCGTTCACGCCCGGCGTGGAACTGTGCGGCGAGGTGCTCGCGGTCGGCGCGGGCGTCGACCGGTTCAGCGCGGGTGACCGCATCGTCGGCACCGCGAATCTGCCCGGCGGTGGCTTCGCCGAGCTGGCCGTCCTCGACGCGGAGAACGCCTTCCCCGCACCGGAATCCCTCGACGCCGCCGAAGCGGCCGCCCTGGTGATCGGCTATCAGACGAGCTGGTTCGCGCTGCACCGGCGCACCCGGCTGCTGCCGGGCGAGACGCTGCTCGTGCACGCGGCCGCGGGCGGTGTCGGCAGCACCGCGGTGCAACTGGGCAAGGCCGCGGGTGCCAAGGTGATCGGCGTCGTCGGCGGCGCGGCGAAGGCCGACTACTGCCGCGCGCTCGGCGCCGATCTCGTGATCGACCGGCACACCGAGGATTTCGTGCCGATCGTCAAGGAGTTCACCGACGGCCGCGGCGCCGACGTGATCTACGACCCGGTCGGCGGCGACGCCTACGCCAAGTCGACCAAGTGCGTCGCCTTCGAGGGACGCATCCTGGTGATCGGCTTCGCCGGCGGCACCATCCCGCAGCCCGCGCTCAACCACGCGCTGATCAAGAACTATTCGATCATCGGTCTGCACTGGGGCCTCTACAAGCAGTACAACCAGCAGGCCATCCACGACTGCCACGCCGAGCTGACCCGGCTCGCTGCCGAAGGCCTGGTGAAACCGCTCATCAGCGAACGGCTTTCGCTCGCCGACGTGCCCGACGGCCTCGGCAGGCTCGGCGACGGGGACACCGTCGGCAGGATCGTGTTCCAGCCCGGGATATAAATACTGCATGGAACGTCCCGCGGATTCCGACGGCGAGCGCGCGCCCTCGATGGCGCGCACCTCGCTGTTGCGCGAGCTCCCGGCCACCCCGCGTGGCCTCCGTACCAGGACCGCGCTGATCGACGCGGGCCGGAAGGTGTTCGAGCGGCTGGGTTATCTCGATACCCGGCTGGTCGACATCACCCAGGAGGCCAAGTGCTCCTCGGGCACCTTCTACACCTATTTCGCCAGCAAGGAGGAGATCTTCGCGGCGATCCTGGAGCACGCCCAGGAAGACATGATGCATCCGGGGATGGAGCATGTCGCCGGTGAGGACGATCCGGCCTCGATCATCGAGGCCAGCAACATGGCCTACTTCGAGGCGTATCGGCGCAACGCGAAATTGATGGGACTGCTCGAACAGGTCGCCAATATCGACCCCGAGTTCAGCAAGCTCCGCCAGGTCCGCGCCGACGCGTTCATCAGCCGCAACGCGCGCAGTATCGCGAACCTGCAGCAGCGCGGCCTCGCCGACCCCGACCTCGACCCGATGCTCGCCTCTCGCGCCCTCTCCGGCATGGTGAGCAGGCTGGCGTTCAACTATTTCGTCACCGCCGACGGCCTCCTCGACGGCGTCGCACGCCCCATCGACGACCTCGTCTTCACCGTCACCCGCCTCTGGGTGAACGCCCTGCGCATCCCCACCAAGAACGCGGACTGAGGCCTGGACTCAGCGGCCCGCTTCGGTGCGGAGCCGCTCGGCCAAGGCCCGGAAGAGCACGAAATTCGGGACGTCGGCGACGCCGCCCGCGACGATGCCGAAGACCTTGCCGTCGGCGGTGACGTCGAACAACGTGTCGTTCATCATGAGGTTGATCGCCTTCACCTGACCCCAGGGCACCGAGCGTTTACGGTCGCCGACCTCGGTGGCGGAGATCCAGACCGCGCCGAAATCGAGTCGTTCGCCCGCGCGCAGCCGGTCCAACGCGGCGGGCATCTTGGCTGTCACGATGCCCTGGTCGATCATCGGCGCCCAGTCCTGCTGTGGGACGAACCCGTCGGCCAGCTGGATCTCCTGGCCCGTGGTGTCGGTGAGGTCGTAGCGAAAAGTCATCTGCGCGGCGCCGCCGCGATTGGTGCGGCTGGGGCGGCGGTACAGGGTGGTCGAGTCATACCGGACGGCGCGCACTTGCCCGTGTTGCGTTCGGACCAGACCGTTTTCGTAGAGATCGAGCCTGGCGCCCCGGAACCTGCGCTGGTGCCGGTACGCGCTGATCGTGACGACCACCAGTTGCAGCAGCAGCGGCAACACGATGAAGCCACCGATGATCATGAGCACCCCGGTCTCGCCCTTGACGGCGGCGAACCCCACCAACCCACCGACGACCACGACGAACACCCAGCGCCGAACGATCCGCTTCCACAGCGGCGTATACGCACCGAACCCCCGCAGATGCCCGCCCAACCCGGCGTCGGCGGCAACGGCCCCGATCCGCTCCAGCACCTTGGCTTCGTCTCGCCGCGCATCGGCATCAGTGGTCATCGGTATCCCCCAAAACGGTTGTCCTGCAACCGCGACGGTACCGGTACAAACAAATGAAGACCAGCCGAATCGGCTGGTCTTCAGGAGTGGCCAGGGCCGGGATCGAACCGGCGACCTTCCGCTTTTCAGGCGGACGCTCGTACCAACTGAGCTACCTGGCCGCAGGCACCCGTACTGAATGCCATACGCGAAGCGCCGGATCACTCCGGCGCTTACTTGCGACCCTGACGGGACTCGAACCCGCGACCTCCGCCGTGACAGGGCGGCGCGCTAACCAACTGCGCCACAGGGCCTTGCTGTACTGCTACACAGTCCGAAGACTGTACCCCCTACGGGATTCGAACCCGCGCTACCGCCTTGAAAGGGCGGCGTCCTAGGCCGCTAGACGAAGGGGGCTCGTCCCGGATCTCTCCGGACCGGCTTTCAACGTTTCCGTTGGGAGCTCGCATAGCTTATGACAGGTGAGTGCGGTCTTCCAAATCGCCTGGTCAGGCGCCCAAACCGAGGTCGTCCAGACGCGCTCCGGTACGCCACCCCTCGGCGCGGAACTGCTGGATCCACACCGGGGTCGCCATCGACTCCACGATAACCTCCAGCACCTCGGCGAAGCGGGCCCGCAGGTCGGCCGCGGTGCCGTTGGCGATCGGGTCGACCAGGTAGCGCTGGCCGGCAAGGGCCGCGGCGAGGGTGCGGGTGAAGCGGTCGGGGTCGGCGTCGGCGCGCAGCTGGCCGCTCTCGATCGCGCGCACGGCCAGGACCCTGGTGGCGCGGCCGAGGATGCGGGCGCCGCCGTTGCCCACGTCGCGGTGGAAGTCGGGTTCGATCACCAGCCGGTACTCGGCCTGGACGATGGTGTCGTGCTCGAGCCGCAGGGCGATCTCGTCGACCATGCCGTGCAGCACGTCGAGCGCGCCCAGGTCGGCGCGCGAGAGCCAGCGCTCCGCACAGGCGCGGTAGCGCTCGACCGCGGTGTCGAGCACCGCGCGCGCCAGATCCTCCTTGGAGTCGAAGTGGAAGTACATCGCCCCCTTGGTCGCCCGCGAACCCTCCAGAATGCGGTTGAGCGATGCCGCGGCATATCCGCTCTTCCCGAACTCGACGGCCGCGGACTTGATTATCGCCGCGCGTGTCCGGCGGGCCCGCTCTTGCTGCCGTGCCATGCTCGAAACGCCTCCGAACCTTCTCGCCGCTCACGATCAATAACGGACCGTCAGCGCAAAATAGTGGTTTTAATTCAAACTTTCGGTATGAAATCTCGCAGAAAGCCGGTACCCCTCCGGCTGGTATAGTTCGCCTGCCCGAGTGCGCCGCAGGGGGTGCACACTCGGGCCCAACTACCTGTGAGAACCGCCTCCTCTTGCGGTGACGCCGACCCCTTCGCCGAGGATTCGCGCGCCATTCGCGAGCACCCCGGCGCGGACGAACCCTCGATGAATTCCGGGACTTCCCAGCCGGCGCCGGGCATCGGAAATCGCGGCGCCGGTGATTGTTCCGTTATTCACCAGGCGATCACCGTACCCGGATTCTCCAGCCGACACGCGGCAAATGGAACACCCATCCGAACAACCGGGACGGATATCCGAGCCAGCAAACCCGGCGCTACCGAAATGGTTTCGTAAGCTATGAAATCCACAGGCGCACAGCCCGGTTGACCCCGCCCCGAACACACCCCGGCGGCCGGCGGGCGCGCGCCCGGACCGCATCACCAGATCCGCCACAAAACCCCTGCTCGTCGAAAGTTGTTGCGTTACAACAGTATTCGATACCATGCCGCGACCGGAAGTGCGAACGGTGGTGGGTACCAGCCGGTTACCACCGAATCGTCGGCGTCCCCTTCTTCGTTACCAGCGCCGATCGAGCGGCGCGAGGCGGCGCACGCACCGGTATTCGGCCCAGCGGCGCGGTGTCCGCTAGACTCCCCACCGCGCCCCTTTAGCTCAGTTGGTAGAGCTGGTGACTTTTAATCACTAGGTCGTAGGTTCGAGTCCTACAGGGGGCACCACCCACCACGTGACCATCGTCACGTGGCGACGCGTCCGGCGCCGTCGCCGCCGAAACGCCCGGTCCCGCCACCTCGGTCTTCTACCCTGAGCGCGACCCGGGCACTACCGGGCCCCCTCGACACAGGCGGAGCCGATGACTTCCTTCGATGATTTGCTCTCCCAGGTACCGATCGCCCAGATCGCCGACCAGCTCGGCGTCGACCAGGCGACCGCCACCACGGCCGTGCAGGCGGCGCTGCCGACCCTGCTCGGCGGCCTGCAGGCCAACGCGGCCGAACCACAGGGCGCGGCCTCGCTGATGGGCGCGCTGGACCAGCACGGCGGACTCGTCGAGGGCGAAGGCGCCGTCGACCTGAACCAGGTGGACGTGGCCGACGGCGAGAAGATCGTCGACAACGTCTTCGGCAGCGAGAAGAACACCGTCATCAGCGCGCTCGGCGGCACCGGCGGGACCGGCGGCAACGACCTGATCGGCAAGCTGCTGCCGATCCTGGCCCCGATCGTGCTGGCCTACCTCGCCAAGCAGATGACCGGCGGCGGCGCAGCGGCGCCCGCGCCCGCCCCGCAGCAGCAGTCCGGCGGCGGCGGTCTCGGCGATCTGCTCGGCGGTCTGCTCGGCGGCAGCGGCAACGCGGGCGGGCTCGGCGGCGTCATCGGGGACGCGTTGGCCAAGAACGCGGGCGGCGGGCTCGGCAGCATTCTCGGCGGGCTGCTCGGCGGGAAACGCTGAGACTTCGTTACGGGAGCTAACACTGTGCGGCCCGCAGCGATAGTCCCTACGCTGCGGGCCGAACACCTAGACTCGTCAGCACGACGAGACGGCGTCGGCCGAGGTTGTGGCGTTGCTCAACTTCGGCGGAAATCCGCTCTGTTGCGTTTCGCATCACACCTACGGTGCCGTAAGGTATGGCCGCATCGCGACGTTCGACCGCAAGCACGACAGCGAAGGGTTTTTACATGGCAAGGGATCTGACTCAACTCGAACTACTCACGGAGTTGGAGCCGGTTGCCGAAGAAAACGTCAACCGGCACCTGTCGCTGGCCAAGGAATGGCATCCCCACGACTACGTCCCGTGGGATGAAGGCCGCAACTTCGCCGCCATGGGCGGCATCGATTGGGATCCTGAGCAGTCCAAGCTCAGCGAGGTGGCCAAGGCCGCCATGATCACCAACCTGCTCACCGAGGACAACCTGCCGTCCTACCACCGCGAGATCGCCGAGAACTTCTCCCAGGACGGCGCCTGGGGCACCTGGGTCGGTCGCTGGACCGCCGAGGAGAACCGCCACGGCATCGTGATGCGTGACTACCTGGTGGTCACCCGCGGCGTCGATCCGGTGGCCCTCGAGAACGCCCGCATGATCCACATGACGAACGGGTTCGCCTCCCCCACCGAGGTCGACGCCGGCTTCCTGCACTCGGTCGCCTACGTGACCTTCCAGGAACTGGCCACTCGCGTGAGTCACCGCAACACCGGCAAGGTGTGCGACGACCCGATCGCCGACCGCATGCTGCAGCGCGTCGCCGCCGACGAGAACCTGCACATGATCTTCTACCGCAACCTCTGCGGCGCGGCGCTCGACCTGTCGCCCGACCAGGCGATCGAGGCCATCTCGCTGATCGTCGAGAACTTCCAGATGCCCGGCGCAGGCATGCCGAACTTCCGTCGCAACGGCGTGCTGATGGCCAAGCACGGCATCTACGACCTGCGCCAGCACCTCGAAGAGGTGGTCCAGCCGGTCCTCAAGAAGTGGAACATCTTCGAGCGCACCGACTTCACCGCGCGCGGTGAGGCCACCCGCGAGCGGCTGGCCGGCTTCCTGGACAAGCTCGGCCAGGACGTGGTCAAGTTCGAGGAGCAGCGCGACAAGATGCTCGCCCGCGAAGCCAAGAAGCGCGAGCTGGCCGGGGTCTAGTCCACACAGCCGAACGCGCCGCCTCCCCTCGGGGAGACGGCGCGTTCGTCGTTTTCCGGCGTTACTTGGTCGGCAGGGCGCCGTCCGTGCTGCCGACGTCGGTGATCTTCCAGTCCTTGCCGGCGTCGACGCTGATGTTGTAGGTGACCGTGTTGCGCAGGCCGTCGGGGTTCTGCGCGTTGGTGGTGCTCACGTCGACGAAGGCGGCGACCTTGTAGACCTCGCCCTCGCGCGACATCACCTTGGCGGTGATCGGCGTGGCGGAGGAGGTCCACTTCAGCGGGATGATGATCTGCTCGAGCTTGTCGCCGGTCGCGTCGAACTTCTTCGACAGTTCCGGCGAGGTGCCCGCCTTCAGCTTGGCGACCCAGGCGTCGACGTCCTCGTAGTTCAGCGTCGCCGAGCCGACGGCGTAGTCGAGCGCGATCTGCTCGGCCTTGGCGTCGTCGGCGTCCTGGGCCTTCATCGCGGACAGGTCCGAGCGCGCCGAACCGAGCAGCACGCCGAGCACGATCGCGACGATCGCGAGCACGGCGATCACCGCGCCGCCGATCAGCGACGAGATCTGCACCGCGACCGTGCCCTTGCCCGGCTGGGCTGGGGTCGGGTCGGCGGTGGGCTTGGTCAGGTCGGTGGCGTCGTCGGCCATGGGTGTTTCTCCGATGGGGGTGGGGACAGCGCACCGCCGGAGGCGACGGTGCCAGCGGTAACAGGCTACTGAGGCGCGGCACCCGGATCGATCAGCGACGACGGCGCGGCCACGTCGCCGAGGGCGCGTGCCTCACAAATGATGCTGTAACCATGCGAAACATCTATTGAGCGAGATCGATCACATCTGGGCCGAATCGACTGGATCCCGGCCATTTCTGTGATCGGGGGCACCCGCTGTTTTTGGGCTGCGACCTCGGGTGATGCGACAATGGCGCACGTGACTATCACGATGCCCCAGGCGCCGACGGCGCTGCGGATCGGGCCCTACCCGGTCGACCCGCCGGTGGTGCTCGCTCCCATGGCGGGCATCACCAACCGAGCCTTCCGCACGCTGTGCCGCGAATTCGGCAGCGACACCTCGATCTACGTGTGCGAGATGATCACCGCACGCGCGGTGGTCGAGCGCAACGAGAAGACGCTGCACATGATGTCGTTCGACGAGGACGAGAGCCCGCGCTCGATGCAGCTCTACGGCGTCGACCCGAAGACGCTCGGCGAGGCCGTGCGCATCATCGTCGGCGAGGGCTGGGCCGACCACATCGACCTGAACCTCGGCTGCCCGGTCCGCAAGGTGACCAGGCTCGGCGGCGGCTCCGCGCTGCCGTACAAGCGCAGGTTGTTCGCCAACATCGTCAAGGAGATGGTGTCGGCGGCCGAACCGGCCGGTGTGCCGGTGACCTTCAAGTTCCGCATCGGCATCGACGACGATCACCTCACCTACCTCGACACCGGCCGCATCGCCGAGGCCGAGGGCGCGGCCGCGGTGGCGCTGCACGCGCGCACCGCCGCCCAGCTGTACTCCGGCGCGGCCGACTGGTCGGCCATCGCCCGGCTCAAGGAAGCCGTCACCACCATTCCCGTGCTCGGCAACGGCGACATCTTCTCCGCCGACGACGCGCTGCGCATGATGAACGAGACCGGCTGCGACGGTGTCGTCGTCGGCCGCGGCTGCCTCGGCCGCCCGTGGCTGTTCGCCGAACTGAGCGCCGCGCTGCGGGGCGAGCCGATTCCCGATGGCCCCACCCTCGGGCGGGTCGGCGAGATCCTGATCCGGCACGCCACGCTGCTCGCCGAGCACGACGGCGAGGACAAGGCGATGCGCGACATTCGCAAGCACATGGCCTGGTACCTGATGGGCTTCCCGGTCGGCTCGCAGCTGCGCCGCAGCTTCGCCACCGTCTCCAAGCTGACCCAGATCGAGGACCTCGTCGGCCGGCTCGACCCCTCGGTCCCCTTCCCCACCGACGCGCTCGGCCCCCGCGGTCGCCAGGGCTCCCCCCAGGCCAAGGTCGCCCTGCCCGACGGCTGGCTCGACGACCCCGAGGACGACACTGTCCCCACCGCGGCCGATGTGATGCACAGCGGCGGCTGATTTCCGCGAGGTCAACCGGTACTCGTCATCGGTGTGCAACAAGTTCGCCGTCGATTCGTTTGCGTACTGGAGTGGCCACTCGTGGCGGAATCGTTATCATTGCGGACATCGTTCGGCTGCGGTACGAATCGGAGCCGTGCGGTGACGCGCATGCTGCGGTAGCTAGAGAAGTGAGGTTCGTTGGTGGGTGACGATCGGCGTGGGCGAACGCCCCGGCCCGGAAGTCGCGCCCCCTGGGAGCGCTATCCGCAGGCCGAACCCACCGAGCAGGCCGACAGCGGCTCGCGGCGGTCCAGGCACGCGGACGCGACGCAGGACCCCACGGCGGCGCCGCTGACGGTGCAGGACCTGGTCGACCGTGTCGACAGCGAACGCACCAGGCGCCGACGCGCCCCGGGCGGCGAGCCCGCGACCGGCTCACGGGCGGGCAGGCGCGCCCGCGAGCAGGCCCCACGGCCCACCCCGCGCCCCGAGCTCGAACCGCGCGCCGACGCCGTCCCTCCCGTCGAGGAAACGGTCGTGCGCCGCGCCGAATCGCCCGCCGACCGCACCGCGACCACCGCGCTGCCCACCGAGGCCGTGCGCACCGGGCGCAAACCGGCCGCGCCCCGCCGGACGGCCGAATCGCTCGACGACCCAGCCACCGACATCCTGCCCGCGGTCACCGAGCCGCCGAAGCGGGCCAAGCCGGTCAAGACCGCCTCGGCCGCGCCCCCGCGCCGACCAGGCGCCGACGGCCGCCGCAGCAGGCAGGCCAGGATGGCAGGCCGCGTCGCGCTCACCATCTTCGCCGTGCTCACCCTCGTCGTCACCGGCGGCGGCTGGAGCTACCTGCGCGCCACCGGCAACAGCTTCACCCAGGTCTCCGCGCTCGACGGCACCACCGAGGACGTGCTCGACGGCGACATGCAGCTCGGCGACGAGAACTATCTGATCGTCGGCACCGACACCAGGGCAGGCGTGAACGCCGACATGGGCGCGGGCACCACCGACGACGCCGAGGGGTCGCGCGCCGACACGGTGATGCTGGTGCACATCCCGAAGAACCGCTCGCGGGTCGTGGTGGTCTCCTTCCCGCGCGATCTCGACGTCAGCAGGCCGCAGTGCTCGGCGTGGGACAACGAGAAGGCCACCTACAGCAACGAGAAGGTCCCGGCGGCCATGGGCGACAAGCTCAACGCCGTCTATGCCGTCGGCGGTCCACGCTGCCTTGTCGACGTGGTCCGCAAGATGTCGGGGTTGAGCATCGGCCACTTCATCGGCATCGACTTCGCGGGCTTCGAGGCCATGGTCGATCAGATCGGCGGCGTCGAGGTGTGCTCGACCAAACCGATCATCGACGGTGTGCTCGGGACGGTTCTCGAGACCTCGGGCAAGCAGCGCGTGATGGGCGAGACCGCACTCAACTATGTGCGCGCCCGGCACGTGGTCGGAGAGGAACGCAGTGACTACGACCGGATCAACCGGCAGCAGAAGTTCATGGCCTCCCTGCTGCGCGGCGCCCTGTCGAGCAAGGTGCTCTTCGATCCGGGCAAGCTCAACGGGTTCATCCAGGCGTTCACCAGCCACACCTTCGTGGACAAGGTGACGCCGCAGGACCTGTTGCTGCTCGGCCGCTCGCTGCAGAAGATGGACGCGGGTGCCGTCACCTTCCTGACCATCCCCACCGCCGGCACAAACGCCTACGGCAACGAGATCCCCCGGGAAACCGACATCAAGGCGATTTTCCGCGCCGTCATCGACGACCAGCCGCTGCCCGGTGAGGTGAAGGCGCCGGAGATCGAGAGCTCGGCACCGACGCCCGCACCCGCCGCGCCCAAACTGATCGCGGTCGCACCGAGCACCATGTCGCTGCTGGTCTCCAACGGTTCGGGCACCGTCGGCGCCGCCAACCGCGCGGCGACCCGGCTCGACGGGCAGGGCTTCCAGATCTACAGCACCGGGAACTACGCGGGCGGCACCTCCACCACCTCGAAGATCCGCTTCGCCCCCGGCCTGGAAGCCGAGGCGGCGACGGTGGCGAGCACGATCCCCGGCGCCAGCCTGGAGGAGGCGCCCGAGCTCGGCAGCATCATCGAGGTCGTGCTCGGCACCGACTTCGCGGGCACCGTGCGCACCGCCACCCCGATCGGGACCGAGCTGCCGAACGTGCCGATCGGCACCCCGCACAGCGCGGGCCCGGTAGCCCTGCCCTCCGACCTCGAGCACATGAACGCCGCGGACGACACCTGCAAATAGAATCGCCCGCTGAACTGGCATGACACTGCCACGCGGCATTAACCCGCCGTTGGGTGACAGCGACGGGGGTACCCACTAGGGTCTGCAAACATGCGTGTCATCTACAACGAGCAAATGGCCGATCTCGCCAACCTCCTGGGTGAGATGGCCGGTCTCGCTGGCCAGGCGATGGAACAGGCCACCCAGTCGCTGCTGCAGGCCGACCTCGCGCTGGCCGAACAGGTCATCGGTGAGCAGGACCGGATCTCGGTGATGATCGCCGAGGCCGAGGAGCGGGCGTTCGCGCTGCTCGCGCTGCAGGCGCCCGTCGCGGGCGATCTGCGCCAGGTCGTCAGCGCCATCCAGATCGTCAACGACGTGAATCGGATGGGCACGCTGGCACTGCACGTCGCCAAGGTGACCCGCCGTCGCCACCCCAACCACGCTCTCCCGGAGGCCGTCAACGGCTACTTCGCCGAGATGGGCCGCATCGCGGTGAACATGGGCGCCGGCGCCAAGGAGGTGCTCGAGACCCGCGATCCCGAGCGCGCCGCCCAGCTCAACCAGGACGACGAGGCGATGGACGACCTCCATCGCCACCTGTTCACCCTGCTGATGGACCGCGAGTGGAAGTACGGCGTGGCCTCGGCCGTCGACGTCACCCTGCTCGGCCGCTACTACGAGCGCTTCGCCGACCACGCCGTCGAGATCGGCCGCCGCGTGATCTTCCTGGTCACCGGCGTCCTGCCGACCGACGAGGACATCGAGACCTCGTAGCCGACAACGAGAAAGCCCCCGCACTCCTGGAGTGCGGGGGCTTTCTCGTTGGTTCGCTTACCCGAAGCGGCCCGAGATGTAGTCCTCGGTGGCGCGCTGGGTGGGGTTGGAGAAGATCTTCTCGGTGTCGTCGATCTCGATGAGCTTGCCGGGCTTGCCCTGGGCCTCGAGGTTGAAGAAACCGGTCTGGTCACTCACGCGCGCGGCCTGCTGCATGTTGTGGGTGACGATGACGATGGTGAATTCCTTCTTCAGCTCGGTGATCAGGTCCTCGATCGCCAGGGTGGAGATCGGGTCCAGCGCCGAACAGGGCTCGTCCATCAGCAGCACGTCGGGTGAGACCGCGATCGCGCGGGCGATGCACAGACGCTGCTGCTGACCACCGGAGAGGCCGCCGCCCGGCTTGTCGAGCCGGTCCTTGACCTCGTTCCAGAGGTTGGCGCCGCGCAGCGAGCGCTCGGCGACCTCGTCGAGTTCCTTCTTGTTGCGCACGCCCTGCAGCTTCAGGCCCGCGACCACGTTGTCCTTGATGGACATGGTGGGGAACGGGTTCGGGCGCTGGAACACCATGCCGATGGTGCGGCGCACGCCGACCGGGTCGATGGCGGCGCCGTAGATGTCCTCGCCGTCGAGCAGCACCGCGCCCTCGACGCGCGCGTTCGGGGTCACCTCGTGCATGCGGTTCAGCGAACGCAGCACGGTGGACTTGCCACAACCGGAGGGACCGATGAAGGCGGTGACGCTGCGCGGCAGCACGGTCAGGTCCACGCTCGACACGGCGTGGAACGAACCGTAGTAGATGTTGAGATCTTTGACGTCGATCCGCTTGGCCATCTGAGTTATCCGTTCGCTTCTATCGGTTCCGGGTGAGCAGCTTGTTGACGCCGGCGGCGGCCAGGTACAGCAACGCGATCATCAGGATCAGCGTGAGCGCCGCACCCCAGACACGTTCGCGGCCCGCGGCCTCCGGGTTGGCCAGCTCTTGGTAGATCAGCAGCGGCAGCGAGGCCATGTTGCCGTCGAAGATGTTCTGGTTGATCGACTTGCTGTAGCCGACGAGCACCAGCACGGGCGCGGTCTCACCCATGACGCGGGCCAGGGCGAGCAGGATGCCGGAGATCATGCCGGGCGCCGCGGTGGGGATGACGATGCGCAGGATGGTCTTCCACTTCGGCACGCCGAGCGCGTAGGACGCCTCGCGCAGCTCGTCGGGCACCAGCTTGAGCATTTCCTCGGTGCTGCGCACGACCACCGGCAGCATCAGCAGCACCAGCGCCAGGGAGACGGCGAAGGAGCTCTGCGGCATGCCGAAGGTGGCGATCCACAGCGCGAAGATGAACAGCGCGGCCACGATCGAGGGCACACCGGCGAGGATGTCGACCATGAAGGTGGTGACCCGGGCCAGGCGGCCACGGCCGTATTCGACCAGGTAGACCGCGGCCATGATGCCCAGCGGCACCGCGATGATCGAGGCGACCGCCGACTGCACGATGGTGCCGTAGATCGCGTGGTACACACCGCCGCCGGTCTGGTCCGGCAGGATGCCCTTCTGCGAGTTGAACCACCAGTCGGCGGTGACGATCGCGGTGATGCCCTTGGTGATCACCAGGCCGAGCACCCACACCAGCGGGATCAGCGCGATCACGAAGCAGAGGGTGACCAGGCCGGTCGCGATGTTGTTCTTGACCTTGCGCGCGGTGCCGACCTGCCGGAACGGCGGCGCCTTGATCGGCTTGTCGAGGGTCGTCGTGGTGGTCATCAGCCGTTCACCTTTCCACCGGAGGCCAGGCGGGCCAGCGCGTTGACGATGAAGGTCAGCGCGAAGAGAACGAAACCGGCGGCGATGTAGGCGCCTGTCGGCAGCGGCGCGCTGAATTCCGAGGCCGCCGAGGCGATCTTGGACGCGAAGGTGTAGCCGCCGTCGAACAGCGACCAGGAGCCCGCCTGGCTCGCGGTGCGCAGCACGACGAGGACCGCGATGGTCTCACCGAGCGCGCGGCCGAGGCCGAGCATGGAGCCGGCGATCACACCGCTGCGGCCGTAGGGCAGCACGGTCATCCGCACGACTTCCCACTTGGTGGCACCGAGGGCCTGCGCGGCCTCGATGTGCGCGCGGGGAGTCAGCGCGAACACCTCGCGGGCGACCGAGGTGATGATCGGCAGGATCATCACGGCGAGCACGACACCGGCGGTGAAGATGGTGCCACCGCCCGCGATCGAGACGTTGCCGTCGGAGAACAGGAACAGCCAGCCGAGGTTGTCGTTCAGGAACTCCTGGACCGGCGCGATCTGCGGCGCCAGCACCAGGAAGCCCCACAGGCCGAACACGATGGACGGCACCGCGGCGAGCAGGTCGATCAGCATCGTGAACGGCCGCGCGAGCCGCGACGGCGCGTAGTGCGTGAGGAACAGCGCGATGCCGACGCCGATCGGCACCGCGACGATGAGCGCGAACACCGAGCTCAGCACCGTGACCATGAACAGGTCACGGATGCCGAAGCGCAGATTGTTCGCGTCACCGGTGGCGAATTCGGTGCTGGTGAAGAAGTTGACCTCGTCAGCCCTGAGCGAGGGGACCGCGCGGATCAGCAGGAACAGCGCGATCAGCGCGATGGCGGCGACGATGGTCGCGCCTGCCGCGGTGGCCGTCCAGCGGAAGATGGTCTCGGCGTTCAGCGCGCCGGAACGATCCTTGGCAGGGGCCTTGTCGCTTTTCGGTTCGGTCGGCATATTCGCAGTATCTCCGGCCGCCCGCGGGCCCGTCGAGTTCGACGAGCCCGCTGCGGTCACCTCAGGGTGCATGGTCATGGCCAGGAAGCGATCAGGAGATGGCGTTGATCGCGGTGGTCAGCTTGGTCTTGAACGCGTCGGGCAGCGGCACGTAGCCGGCGTCGGCGAGACCGTTCTGGCCGTTGGTGACGGCGGAGGTCAGGAACGCCTTGACGGCCTTGCCGGTCTCGGCGTCGGTGTACTTGGAGCACACGATCTCGTAGGTGGCCATCATGATCGGGTACGAGCCGGCCGCGGTCGGACGGTAGAACGAGCTGGTGTCGAGAACCAGGTCGTTGCCCTCGCCCTTGATCTTCACACCGTCGATCGACTTGCCCGCCGACTCGGCCGACAGCTTGACCGGGTCCTTGGACGCGGAGGTGATGATCTGCGCGATCGACAGGTTCTGTGCCTTGGCGAAGGACCACTCGTTGTAGGTGATCGAGTTCTTGGTGTTCTTGATCGCGGCCGAGGTGCCCTCGTTGCCCTTGGCGCCTTCACCGACGCCACCGTTGAAGGTCTTGCCGCCACCCTTGCCCCACGCGCCGTCGGAGGCGGCGTCCAGGTAGAGCTGGAAGTTGTCGGTGGTGCCCGACTCGTCGGAGCGGAAGATCACGGCGATCTTCTCCGAGGGCAGCTTGGCGTTCGGGTTGAGCGCCTTGATCTCGGGGGCATCCCAGGTGGCGACGGAGCCGTTGAACACCTTGGCGGCGGTCGGGCCGTCGAGGACCAGGTCGGTGACGCCGTCGACGTTGTAGGTGATGGCGATCGGGCCGAAGACGGTCGGCAGGTTCCACGCCGGGGCGCCGCAACGCTCCTGCGCCTTGGCCGGCTCTTCCTTCTTGGAGCTCAGCGGGGAGTCGGAGCCACCGAAATCGGTCTGGCCGCCGATGAATTCGTTCACGCCGGCGCCGGAGCCGCTGGAGGTGTAGTTGAGGGTGAAGCCGTCGCAGTTGGTCTCGTAGGCGGCGACGAAGCGCTCCATGGCGTTCTTCTGCGAAGACGCGCCCGACGCCTTCAGCGCCTTCTTGCCCTCGCAGGTCACGCTGGTGTTGGCGGCGTTGCTGGTGTCGCCACCGGTGTTGTCGTCGCTGCCACAGGCGGCAAGGGACATCGCGCCCGCGGCGAAGACGCCGACCAGGGCACTGGTGCGCTTGAAGTTCACTTTTCCTCCGACAATGCTGGGCGACTCGCTCGGTCCCTCACCGGCCCGGGCGAGTTCTGGCGGTGCGGAGCGCGGGGAACGCGCGCACCAGGCGGCAACTGTGCCGCCCAGAAGTAACGTAGGTTCGCCCGGTTGACAGTTGGTCCGACGCGGGTTAACGGGGAATGAACAGCCAAGCGCGATTTCCGCCACGAATGTGACGTTTGCCCCAGTTTTACTCGCTCTTACCCGGTCAGGCGCGCACTATTCAGCCACGCCGAAGAATTCATCACACCTGTGACGTGTCTCGCAATCAGGACGGCAGCGCGTAGGCGACGTCGATGTGCGCGGGCGCGAAGCCCAGTTTCGTGTAGGTGCGCACGGCCGCCTCGTTGTCGGCCTCGGTGTAGAGCAACACCTCCGACAGCTCCCTCGCCCGCAGGTAGTGCAGGCCGGCCAATGTCAGCAGTCGGCCGAGGCCACGGCCCTGCGCGTCCGGATCGATGCCGACCACGTAGACCTCGCCCGCGGGCGCCGCGTCGGGCGCGACCTTGGTCCAGTGAAAGCCGAGCAAACGGTCCGGCGCGGCGGCGTCGAAAGCGAGGAACAGGCCGGCGGGGTCGAACCAGGATTCCGCGCGGCGGGCCGCGATATCGCGCTCGGCCCAGCCGCCCTGTTCGGGGTGCCAGGAGAACGCGGCGTTGTTCACCCGCAGCAGTTCGGCGTCGTCGACCGCGCCCTGATAGGTCCGCAGCAGGATGTTCTCCGGAAGCACCAGCTCCGGTAGCTCGGGTGTTGCCAGCGGTCGGCGCATCTGCCACAGCTCCCGCGCCGTGACCAAGCCGAGGCGTCCGGCGAGCGCCTTGGCCGCGGGGAGGTCACCGTGCGCCCAGACCCGGGCGCCGTCGCCGCCCTCGGCCAGCGCGGCCAGGACGAGTTCGGCGCCGATCCCCTCGCCGCGCGCGTCGGGATCGACAGCGACCTCGGCCATGGCGGGGTGTTCGTCATGCGCGGCAACGAGATTCGCGTAACCGACGACCTCGCCCGACCGCTCGGCGAGCAGATGCCTGGTGCCCTCCGCCGTCTCGGCGAGCGAGAGCACCGCCTGCTCGGACACCGGCGCCACGCCGTCGCTCGCCTTGGCCCGGTCGAGCACGGCGCGCACCCGGGTCGCCACCTCGGGCGCGACGCGGTCGGTCCAGGTCAGGGTTGCCGTCTGCGCCATCGAACCGTCCTCAGTGTCGCTACTGCGCGGTGCCGTTGAGCGGCGCCAGCGAGTCGTCGCCGTCGACGTCCTCGTCCGGGAAGCTCACCGTCTCGCCCTTGGTGGCCGGGGTCCTGGCCGGGCGCACCGCCTTGTAACCGACATTACGCACCGTGCCGATCAGCGACTCGTACTCGCTGCCGAGCTTGGCGCGCAGGCGCCGCACGTGCACGTCGACGGTGCGGGTGCCGCCGAAGAAGTCGTAGCCCCACACCTCCTGCAACAGCTGGGCGCGGGTGAACACCCGGCCCGCGTGCTGGGCGAGGTACTTGAGCAGCTCGAATTCCTTGTAGGTGAGATCGAGCGGGCGACCGCGCAGCCGCGCGGTGTAGGTGCCCTCGTCGATCACCAGTTCACCCAGGGTGATCTTGCCGGTGTTCTCGGGGCTGGCCACGCCGCCGTTGCGGCCGACGAGCAGCCGCAGCCGGGCGTCGAGTTCGGCGGGACCGGTGCCGGGCAGCAGGATGTCGTCCAGGCCCCAGTCGGCGTTGACGGCCACCAGACCGCCCTCGGTGAGCACCGCGACGACCGGCACCGACGACCCCGTGCTGCCGAGCAGCCTGCACAGACCGCGCGCGGCGGCCAGGTCGGTTCGGGCGTCGACCAGCGCGACATCCGCGCTACCCGCCTCGAGCAGGGACGACACCTCGGTCGGCGCGGGCCGCACGTTGTGCGCCAGCAGCGACAACGAGGGCAGCACCGAATCCGGGTTGGGGTCGGAGGTCAGTAGGAGCAGCTCCACCGGGCTCTCCTCCTATCTCGTGGCTCCGCGGACGACGGCAGCCGCGTAGCTACGTCGCCGAAACACAGGTAAGTCGTGTGCAACATTAGCGCCTATACCCGCACTACCTCGCAACATGGCCCGTCGGGCTCGCCGCGGCGGGCGCGGCTAGGGTGAGGAGCATGCGCAAGCTGATCATCGGGCTGCTGTGCCTGGCCGGTGTGGCGGTGGTGATCGATTTCGGCGCCGCCGCCTACACGGAGTACCACGTGTCGCGGCAGCTGCGGGCCGGAGCCGAGTTGTCGGCCGACCCCGAAGTGACCGTGAAGGGCTTCCCCTTCCTCGCCCAGGCGGCCTCGGGCCGCTACGGCGACGTGCTGATCCGCGCGCGCAGCAAGCGCCCCGACATCCCCGGCGAGATCGCGCTGGAGGCCAATCTCTACGGCCTGCACGCGCCCGTCGGCCAGCTGGTCGACGGCACCGCGCGCGAGGTCTCGGTCGACCGGGTCGAGGCCCAGATGGCGATCGAGCCGATCGAGCTCGGCCGGCTGTTCGGCATCCCCGACCTGCAGGTGCTCGGCCCGCCCGCCGACAAGTCCGACGGCACCGGCGGCTCCGGCGGCTCCGGGCTGACCACCTCGGGCGCGCACGTGCTCAGGGGCTCGCTGCCGATCGCGCCGAACGGGCGCATCCTGCCCGCGGGCACCATGCCGACCAGCAACGCCACCAAGGTCGAGGTCCAGGTGGAAGCCGACCTGATGCTCGACGGCGACAAGATCCGCATCCAGGCCACCCGCTTCTACACCGACCGCACCTCCACCACCGATACGCCGACCTCGACGACCAAGACCGAGATCCTCGACGTCGATCGGCCCGCGGTGCTGGAGCGGTTCAGCCGTACGATCGATACCAAGGAGCTGCCGTTCGGCATCGCCCCCACCGAGGTGGAGGCGAAGGGCGGCCAGATCATCGTGTACGGCATCGGCCGCTCCCTGACCATCGACCTGGACCGATTGCAGCAACCATGATCGAACTCGTCATCCTCGCCGCCGTCGTGCTGGCCGCCGTCGCGGTAGGCCTGCTGCTGCGGCGCAATCAGGGACGGGTCCGGCCCGCCACCCTCGACCCCGAGACCGCGCAGCGCGCCCGCCTGCTCGACGCGGCGGGCGTCACCGGCGACGGTCCCGCCGTGCTGCACTTCTCGGCCGACTGGTGCGGGCCGTGCGACGCGGTCCGCCGGGTCGTGGCCGGGGTCACCGCCGAGCTGTCGGACTCGCCGAATGCCCCGCGCGACATCGAGATCGACATCGACGCCGATCCCGCGCTCGCCCGCGAACTGAACGTGCTCTCGCTGCCGACGACCTTCGTCTTCGACGCCGAGGGCAAGGAGCGTTTCCGCATCTCCGGCGTGCCGAAGGCCGGCGATCTGCGCACCGCGCTCGAGCCGCTGACAGTGTGATCCAGCCCCCAGTACAGGGGGGCCGGGACATTTCCCGGGAAGACCGGGTAAACTACCTCTCGTGCAATCCGACCACGAGCTGATGCTCACCCGACGCCGCACAGTTGATCTGTGTCGCCTCGGTGGTTGTTGCTGCCTGTGCCGCTGAACGGTCGGCCGTCTCACCTCTGAGATTCCTGACGCCGACCTATGTCCGCCGCGCGAGTGATCGTCTAGATCCCCCGGCGAACTGGCAGATCCGAAGTCAACAGACTCATCAGCGCAGGAGTTCGCACCATGACCACTTCTCTCGATTCCCCACAGCGTGTCGACGTCCGCGGGCCCCGTTTCGTGGCCTGGGTGACGACCGGCGTGCTGATTCTGGTGCTCGTCGCCGCCGCGTTCTCCCCCGTCGCCGCCGCGATCCTGATCGGCCTGCAGGCCGTGGTGTTCGCGATCGGCGCGTCGGCAGGCCCGGCCAAGCACCCCTACGGCCGGATCTACGCGGCGTTCATCGCGCCGCGGCTGGGTCCGCCCACCGAGACCGAGCCGGTGCCGCCGCTGCGTTTCGCGCAGCTGCTCGGCTTCGTGTTCGCCGGTCTCGCCCTGCTGGGCTTCGCGCTCGGCTCCCCGATCGTCGGCGCGGTGTTCGCCGGCTTCGCCCTGTTCGCGGCGTTCTTGAACGCGGCGTTCGGGGTCTGCCTGGGCTGCCAGATCTATCCGCTGGTCGCCCGACTCCGCCGGACCAACGCCCCGGCACCGTTCTGACCCTGCAAGTCATCTCTGAAAGGAACAACATGGCTCGCTCCGATGTCCTGGTCTCCGTTGACTGGGCCGAAGAGAACCTCAACGCCCCCGGCGTCGTCTTCGTCGAGGTCGACGAGGACACCTCCGCCTACGAGGGTGGCCACATCGAGGGCGCCGTCCGGCTGGACTGGAAGACCGACCTGCAGGATCAGGTGCGTCGCGACTTCGTGAACCAGGAGCAGTTCTCCGACCTGCTGTCGGCGCGCGGCATCAGCAACGACGACACCGTCGTGCTGTACGGCGGCAACAACAACTGGTTCGCGGCCTACGCCTACTGGTACTTCAAGCTGTACGGCCACAACGACGTCAAGCTGCTCGACGGTGGCCGCAAGAAGTGGGAGCTCGACGGTCGTCCGCTCTCGCGTGACGCGGTCTCGCGCCCGGCCACCCAGTACAAGGCCGCCGCGCCCGACACCTCGATCCGCGCGTTCCGCGACGAGGTCATCGCGGCCATCGGCACCAAGAACCTCGTCGACGTGCGCAGCCCCGACGAGTTCTCCGGCAAGATCCTCGCTCCCGCGCACCTGCCGCAGGAGCAGAGCCAGCGTCCCGGCCACATCCCGGGCGCCATCAACGTGCCGTGGAGCAAGGCGGCCAACGAGGACGGCACCTTCCGTTCCGATGCCGAGCTCGCCGAGCTCTACAAGGATGCGGGCCTGGACGGCGAGAAGGAGACCATCGCCTACTGCCGCATCGGCGAGCGTTCCTCGCACACCTGGTTCGTGCTGCAGGAGCTGCTCGGCCACCAGAACGTCAAGAACTACGACGGCAGCTGGACCGAATACGGTTCGCTCGTCGGTGCACCTATCGAGTTGGGAGCGTAATTCCATGTGTGCAGCACCTACCCAGGGTCAGGCCATCCCGGCCGGCGTCGACGTGGAGAAGGAGACGGTCATCACCGGCCGCGTCCTGAGCTCCGACGGTCAGCCGGTGGGCGGCGCGTTCGTGCGTCTGCTCGACGGCAACGGTGACTTCACCGCCGAGGTCGTCGCCTCCGGCACCGGTGACTTCCGCTTCTTCGCCGCGCCGGGTTCGTGGACCCTGCGCGCGCTGTCCTCGTCGGGCAACGGTTCGGCCTCGGTCACCCCCGAGGGCGCCGGCATCCACTCGGTGGACGTCGCGGTCGCGAAGTAAGAAAACTCACAACGGCCCTGGTAGTTCCCGTGCGGGAACTGCCAGGGCCGTTGTCGTGTTCGCCGGCGGGACTCGCTAGACTCCGGAACGTGGTCCTCTTCTTCGAGATTCTCCTCATCGCCGTGTCGATCCTCATCGGCTGGTTCGGCCTGTACGTCTTCTACCGGCTCTTCACCGAGTCATGAGCGGACTCGCGAGCGAAGGTTCCCCGGCCGAGCGCGCGAGTACCGAGCAAGACGCTCCGGCCGAGCGTCGTAGTGGCGACGAAGCCGTGAACATCGCGGCCGAGCGCGCGAAAGAGACCGGCGTCCGAAACATCTCGGTCCTGCCGGATCTTCCGCTGCCCGACGACACCGCGAACCTGCGCGAAGGCCCCGACCTGAACCACGCCATGCTGGCGCTGCTGCCCATGGTCGGCGTGTGGCGCGGCGAGGGCGAGGGCAATCACCCCACCGACGGCGACTACCGCTTCGGCCAGCAGATCGTCGTCTCCCACGACGGCGGCGACTACCTGGTCTGGGAATCGCAGACCTGGAAGCTCGACGCCGAGGGCAGCTACGAGCGCCCCGATCTGCGCGAGAGCGGATTCTGGCGGGTCGGCACCGATGGTGACGACGAGATGCTCGAACTGCTGCTCACGCACAGCTCCGGCATCGTCGAGCTGTTCTACGGCACCGCGCGCACCCAGTCGTCCTGGGAGCTGGCCACCGACGTGGTGATCCGCAGCCAGTCCGGCGCGGTCGTCGGCGGCGCCAAGCGCCTCTACGGCATCGTCGAAGGCGGCGACCTGGCCTACGTGGAGGAACGAGTGGACGCCGACGGCGCCCTCGAACCCCGCCTCTCGGCCCGCCTCCAGCGCTACATCGGCTGAGTCCTCACCACCTCCACTGCGGACTGACGAGAACAAGCTTCTTTCCGTTCGCTGGAAAAATGGAGCGACCCCCGAGCCATATCGCCGGGTTCGGAGAGAACTCGGTGATCCCGGTTGGATACTCCGGGGGCTCGGGGGTCGGGTGACTGCCTGGGATTCGCTCAGCGCACCGCTGGGGAATTCCCGCAGTGGTGGTGCTAGCGGGCAGCCACCTCACGCATCCGATGAATAACCATTCTTCAGATCACCTCCTCTCTTGTGTACCGATGAATCTATCGGGGTGCCCGCCGGTCGGCAATCGAATTAATTGCGGCTCTGAGCTGGGCGTTCAGCGGTACTCGAGGTGGCAGGCCCCGGTCTCGTCGACGGTGACGATCGTGTCGGCGCGGTGGTCGGCGGGCAGCTGGTGGGTGACGACGACGACCGTCCGCTCCACATCCACCAGCCCGCTGCCCGCGTCCAGCAGCTCGCGCAACAGGGTTTCGCCCTCGGCGGCAGCGAGATGCTCGGTCGGTTCGTCGAGCAGCAGGGTGTGTGCCGGGGCCACCAGCGCCCGAGCCAGCAGGATCCGGCGCCGTTGCCCGCCGGAGACAGCCGCCGCGCCCCCGGCGAGTCCGGTGTGGACACCCTCGGCGAGCGAATCCAGCCACGGCCCCAGCCCCACCGCGCGCAGGGCCCCCTCGGCCTCCGCGACCGTGAGATCACCCCGGGCGACGCGCAGGTTCTCCAGGATCGACGTGCTGAACAGATGCGCGTCCTCGGCGAAGAACGTGACGCCCTCGCGGGGCGTATCGAACAGCCCAGCCCACGCCATGAGCAGGGTGGTCTTGCCTGCGCCGCTGGGCCCGACAACAGCGATACGGCGGCCTGCGGGCATCGGGATGCGTTCGGGCCGGTGTGCGCTGGACTCGGCGGATCGGCCGGACTCGGCGGTGCGGAGGCGGTGGAGGGCGGCTCGGGAGGTGGTGAGGGTGGTGGCGGCGGTGGGGAGGGCGCCGACTGCCTCGAAGGCCGACAGGGGGACGAGGACCAGGATGGTGAGGGCCATCGGGGTCATGCCGCCGGGGAGGCCGCCGGTGGGGCCGTAGGCGGCGATGCCGACCAGGAGGGCGCCCAGTGCGCTGATGCCGATCGACAGCGGGGTCGCCGCGGCGGCCCAGGCGCTGTGGGCGGCGGCGGTGTCCTCGGCGCGGACCGCCCGGACGGTGGCCGCGTCCGCCTTGGCGAGTGCGGTGTGGAGCTTGCCCGCGACGCGCAGTTCGGGGGCGTGGTCGAGGACGGTGAGTGCCTCGGCCGTGAATTCGGCGCGGTCGGCCTGATTCGCCTCGTCGGCCTCGCGTGCGGCCAGGCTCGACAGCCAGGGCGCGAGCATCCCCGACACCGCCAGGGCGACAGCGAGAATCACCGCGGCAGGCACGGAGATGAACGCGATCAGCACCACCGCCGCCAGCGACAACACCACCGCGACCGCGACGGGAACCAGCACCCGCACCACCACGGCACCGAGGTCATCGATGTCCCTGCCGATCCGGACCAGCAGATCACCCCGCCGCAACTCCCGCAGATCACCACCGCGCATGTCGGCCGCACGAACCGCGCCCGCTCCCCCATGGCCCGCCGGCGCGCTTCCGCCGAGGTGGTTCGCCGACCCTGTCCGCCACCACCAGATATCCGAATGCGCCAGGGTGCGGTACACCGTGGTCCGCGCCGACGTCATCGCTCGCAGCGCCACATCGTGACTGGCGAGCCGCTCCAGGTACCGGCACAGGCCACGCGAGATGCCCAGCGCCCGTACCGAAGTCACCGCGACGCTCAGATACAGCACCGGCGGCATCTGCCACGCCCGCGCGATCAACCACGCGGCGAGCGCGGCCAACGCCAACCCACTGCCGAGCGCCGCCACGCCCCACGCGATCGCCACCACCACACGCCACGGCGACAGCGCGAGCAACTGCCACATCTCCCGCAGATCCCGCGACAACGTCTGCCGGTCAGGATCGCGAGCAACCGCGCTCACCACGCCCGCACCCCCTCGCCTTCCAAGCCCGCACCAGCCACCTCGTCCCCCCGCACCGCCTGCTCGACATCCGTACTCGCGGCCTGGTGTTCCGTCCCCGTCGCAGCATCGAGCGGGCGATCGACGCCGACCGGCGCCGCGACTCCGCTCGCGGACCCGCCGCCCACCGAGCCCGCCTCCTGCCACGCCGGGAACTCCCCACCATCGAATGTGCGACCAAGGCCGACCGGCGCCACACCTCCGCTCGCGGACCCGCCGCCCACCGAACGCGTTGCCTCCAGTCCCGACGATGCCGCATCATCGCGCTGATGACCGGCGGCGACCGGCGCCGAACCACCAGGCCCCGCCTCGATGCCAGCCGCCTGCGATCCACGCGATGCCACCTGACCGAGCCCGGCAGATCGTCCGGACTGCAAGGCGTCCCCGCCTTCCCGATCGGCAGCCATCGGCCGACTGACCGGTGTGCCAACGGATTCAGGCCCACCTTCGGGTGCACCGTCAGCACCCGGCCCGGCGGTGGTGCCGGGCGCGCTGGTTCCGCTGACCTGGACGACCACGTCTGCCGCCGCCAGGACCGTGGGCCGGTGGCCGACGATCACGACGGTCGCGCCGTCGGCGGCGAGTGTGCGCAGAGTGCGCAGGACGTGCTGTTCGGTGGTGGAGTCGAGGTGGGCGGTGGGTTCGTCGAGGAGGAGGATCGGGCGGCGGGCGGCGAGGACGCGGGTGAGGGCCAGGCGCTGACGTTCGCCGAGGGACAGGCCGACACCGCCCTGGCCGACGCGGGTGTCCCAGCGGTCGGGCAGCGCGGCGAGCACGGACTCGAAACCCGTTGTGGTGCTGACCTCGTCGAGCCCGTCCGTCCCGGCACCGAGCAGTTCGACGTTCTCCCGCAGCGTGCCGGGAACCAGGACCGGCCGCTGCGGCAGCCAGGCGACGCGGGCCCACCAGGCGGCGGAGTCGAGCTCGCGGACATCGACACAGTCGACGTGTACGGCACCAGCATCCGGCTCGATCAATCCCAGAATCGCCTGCAGCGTCGTCGATTTCCCGCACCCGTTCGGCCCCGTCAGCACCGTGACGGTCCCGGGCGCGATCGCCGCGGTCAATGCCTCGGGCGCGTTGCCGGAGCGTGCCGCGACGGTCAACCCTCGCACAAGGATTCGTGCGCCCTGCGGGTGCGCCGACCGACCACGGCCGGGGACACCTTCGGCCTCGGTCGTCGCGATGACCGGTCGAACAGGTTCGGCCTCCAACACCGTGAAAGCCTTGTCCGCGGCGGCCATTCCGTCCTGTGCGGCGTGGAACTTCTCCCCCACCTGCCGCAGCGGCCAGTAGACCTCCGGCGCGAGGATCAGCGCGACGAGTCCCGCGTACAACGTCATCTCGCCGTAGACCAGGCGCAGGCCGATGGCGACCGCGATCAGCGCGACGCTCAGGGTCGCCAGCGATTCCAGGACCATCGAGGAGAGGAAGGCGATCCGCAGCGCGCGCATGGTGCGCTGCCGCAGCGAAT
Organism: Nocardia sp. NPDC050717; assembly: GCF_040654275.1. Taxonomy (NCBI): domain Bacteria; kingdom Bacillati; phylum Actinomycetota; class Actinomycetes; order Mycobacteriales; family Nocardiaceae; genus Nocardia; species Nocardia sp. NPDC050717. Next base: position 141,284 of record NZ_JBFAHR010000013.1, on the reverse strand, counting down.
CGCCCAGGGCACGAACCTGATCCACCATCGTCGGGCCCGTCGGCCCCTCGCGGCCGAGGGCGCGCAGGGTCGGCATGCCGGCGAACAGGTCGAGCAGCTGGTCGGACAGGCGGGTGGTGGCGGCGAGGGTGGCTTCGGCGCGGCCCTGGGTGAGCAGCCCGATGAGCACCATGAACAGCGGGATCAGCGGCACGGTGATCACCGCGATGAGCGCCGAGGTCGGGTCGTGGAAGGCGATGACCACCAACACGATCGGCGGCACCAGGCAGGCGAGCAGCAGCGCGGGCAGGTAGCCGGTGAACCAGCCGCGCAGGCCGCTGAGCCCGTCGCCGACCACCACGGCGAGCTCGGTGCGCCGCGCGTCCAGCTGCCGGGGCGGGAGCTCGGCGCCGGCCCGCAGTACCGCCGACTCGAGTTCGGCGACCACCGTGGCGCCGGCCCGATGCGCCAGCCGCGCCTGCCACCAGCTCGCGGCGCCGCGCACAGCCACCGCACCCGCCAGCACGATCAATTCGGTGGTCCACGCGGAGAACTCGCGCAGATCGGGATCGGTGATGACACCGGCGAGCACCCGGCCGAGCACGACTGCCATCACGACGATGCTCGCCGTGATCACCAGTGCCAGCAGGACAGCCACCACCAGGTGCGTACGCGCCGCCCTGGCATAGCGCAGCAGCCGCGGATCCACCGGCCCGCGCCGCGCCTTCCGCCGACCCACAGGCGCGGGCGAGTCCGCCGATCCCACCGGCTCAGTCCTTGCTCAGCAGCAGCCCGGTCGCCGGCGGGATCTGCTCGACGGTCAGCCGCTTGCGGAACACCCAGTACGTCCAGCCCTGGTACACCAGCACCACCGGGGTGGCCAGCAGGGCGGCCCAGCTCATCACCTTCAGTGTGTAGGGCGAGGACGACGCGTTGTCGATGGTCAGATCGAACATCGGGCTGATGGTCGAGGGCAGCACGTTCGGGAACATCGAGCCGACGATCAGCACCGTCGCGGAGATGACGGTGACGGTGGTGCCGACGAAGGCCCAGCCGTCCCGACCGGCCACGTTGGCGGCGCCGGCGAGCACGAGCCCGAGCACCGCGGTCACCAGCACGGCCCAGGTCCAGCCCGCGCCGTAGGCGAGCTGGGTCCACAGGCCGAACGCCCCGACGACGACCGCGGTGGGCACCAGCAGCAGCCGGGCGACGCGCTGCGCGTCGGCGCGGACCTCACCGCCGGTCTTGAGCACCAGGAACACCGCGCCGTGCAGCGCGAACAGGATGCCGGTGGCCAGCCCGCCGAGCAGCGCGTAGGCGCTGAAGAAGTCCCCGACCGAGCCGACGATCTGGCGTTCGGAGTTCAGCGGCAGCCCGCGCACGAGGTTCGCGAAGACCCAGCCCCAGGCCAGCGCCGGGACCCAGGAGCCGATCCCGATGCCGATGTCGCACCAGGACCGCCACTTCGGATCATTGATCTTGGCGCGGTACTCGATCGCGCAGATCCGCAGGATCAGCGCCACCAGCAGCACCAACAGCGCCAGATAGAACCCGGAGAACATGCTCGCGTACCACTCGGGGAAGGCCGCGAACATGGCACCGCCCGCGGTGATCAGCCAGACCTCGTTGCCGTCCCACACCGGGCCGATGGTGTTGAGCACCACCCGCCTGCGCGTATCGGACCCCTTGCCGAGGATCGGCATCAGCATGCCGACACCGAAGTCGAAGCCCTCCAGCACGAAGTATCCGGTGAACAGGACGCCGATCAGGACGAACCAGAATTCCTGCAGATTCATCGCCGGGCTCCTAGTAAGCGAAGGAAAGTTGTTCGACGGCAGGCTCTTCCGGCTTGCGGTGCCTGCCGGTGTCCGGGCCGTCGGGACCGTCGTCGGGCGGGGTCGGCGCCGGCTCGTCCGGGCCTGCCACGGTGTAGCGCCGGATCAGGTAGAACCACACCACCGCCAGGGCGCCGTAGAGCAGCGTGAACACGATGAGCGAGATCCACACGGTGGCGGGCGCGTGATCGGAGACGGCCTGCTGCACGGTCATCCTGATGTTCGGGTCACCGGTCGGGTTGGGCACCACCGCCCACGGCTGACGCCCCATCTCGGTGAACACCCAGCCCGCGCTGTTGGCCAGGAACGGGGTGGGGATGGCGAGCAGGCTCAGCCAGGAGTACCAGCGCTGATCGGGCACGCGGCCACCGCGCGTCACCCAGAAGCCGGCCAGCAGCAGCGCGACCGAGCCGGCGGCGAGGCCGATCATGGCGCGGAAGGACCAGTAGGTGACGAACAGGTTGGGCCGGTAGTCGCCGGGGCCGTATTTCACCTTGTACGTCTCTTGCAGGTCGACCACGCCGTCGAGGGTGACGCCGGTGAACTCGCCCTTGGCGAGATACGGCAGCACATAGGGCACTTCGAGCACGTGGGTGACGCTGTCGCAGTTGTTGTGCGTGCCGACGGTGAGGATGGAGAAATCGGGGTCGGTCTCGGTGTGGCACAGCGATTCCGCCGAGGCCATCTTCATCGGCTGCTGCTCGAACATCAGCTTGCCCTGGATGTCGCCGGTGAAGATCAGCGCGACGCCCGACAGTGCGACCACCACCAGCGCGGCGCGTCCGGCGGGCCGCCACATGGTGCGCGCCTGCTCGAGTTTCGCCGGGTCGCCGCTGCGCGCGTTGCGCACCATCCACCAGCCTGCGATACCGGCGACGAAGGTGCCCGCGGTAAGGAAGGCGCCCGCGATGACGTGCGGGAACGCGGCCAGGGTCGTGTTGTTGGTGAGCAGCGCCCAGATGCTCTCCAGTTCCGCGCGGCCGGTCTCGGGGTTGTAGTGCGCGCCGACCGGATGCTGCATGAACGAGTTCGCGGCGACGATGAAGTAGGCCGAGGCGTTGACGCCGAACGCGACGATCCAGATGGTCGCCAGGTGCACGAGTTTCGGTAGCCGCGTCCAGCCGAAGATCCACAGGCCGATGAATGTCGACTCCATGAAGAAGGCGATGAGCGCTTCCAAAGCCAGTGGCGCGCCGAAGACGTCACCGATGAAGCGGGAGTATTCGCTCCAGTTCATGCCGAACTGGAATTCCTGGACGATGCCGGTGGCGACGCCGAGGGCGAAGTTGATCAGGAACAGCTTGCCGAAGAACTTGGTGAGCCGGTACCAATGGTCCTTACCGGTGACCACCCAGGCGGTCTGCATCATGGCGATCAGCGGCGCCAGACCGATGGTGAGTGGAACGAAGATGAAGTGATAGACGGTGGTGATCCCGAACTGCCACCGGGAGACGTCCAGCGTGTCCATCCGACCTCCAGCCACTACTACGACATGTCGTAGTAGATCGTACGCCGGATACCGCCTCCCCAGAGCGTGACAACCGCCACGACACGCTGAAAGATTGCCGCACGATTGGATATACGCGCCGTGACCGGCGCCGCGGGGGCACCCCACCCGTGCCCCGCATCCGGCTACCAGTCCCCGATGGTGCCCGGCTTCTCGATCCCCAGGTCGACCATTTCCCTGATCTCGTCGGCATTGTCGGGCGCCGACATGCGCACACCGTCGAGCTGGTTCACCCGCGCCGCGAGCGTGATGCTCGACAGCAACCAGATGCTGTCGCAGTCGAACAGGTCGGCGGTGAACAGCGACTGGTACTTGCACTCCCAGCCCTGCTTCTCCGCGATCGCGAACAGCGAACGCTGGGTGACGCCCGGCAGCACGCCGCTCTTCGCCGGCGGGGTGATGAGCTGCTTGTCGCGAGCGATCACCACCGTCGAACGCGGACCCTCGAGCACCCGGTGTTCGGTGCTGTGGAAGATCACGTCCTCGGCGCCCATCCGGCGGGCGAAACGCAGCGCGGCCATGTTGGTGGCGTACGACAACGTCTTCGCGCCGAGCAGCTGCCACGGGGCCGCCTGCGCCAGGTCGACCGAGATGCCGCGGGCCAGCGACATCACCTTCACGCCTTCGGCGCGGGCCGTGGCGACCCGAGCGGGGACCGGGGAGACGAGCACATACGCGGTGGGCTTCGGTTCGTTCGAAGTGAGACCGGCAGGCGCGTCGTATTCGGAGTCGCGGCCGCGGGTGTAGATCAACCGCAGCATGCCCTCTTCGTCGGCGCCCCATTCCTTGCAGGCCACCTCGACGGCCGCGCGCCACTTCGACAGGCCGGGCTCCGGCAGGTCGAGGGCCTGGGCCGAGCGGCGCAGCCTGGCCAGGTGGAATTCCAGCGCGGTGGCCGTGCCGCCGCGCACCAAAATCGTTTCGAAGACGCCATCGCCACGCAAGGCGCCGATGTCGTCGGCATAAAGCGACGGCGCGTCCGCATCTGCGACCGCGCCGTCGAGTGTCACAAGAACCCGTTCTCCCATGTGACGAGCGTAGGCGTTATCGGTCCGTTATGCCTACGGCTGCGCACATTGGGCATGCTCGGGCGGCCCGCGTGGTCACGCTCCGCTCCCGCCACCGGCCGCTGACCTCGCATGCCGTTCCGAATAAGACGCCCGGCTGCGGCGCGTGTCAGTGGACGCGCCTACAGTGGTTGTTGTGTCGGTGGTCGTCGCCCCCAGTCCTGTTCTCCACACTCCGGGTGCCGTCGCGGGCGCACCGGGCTCCCCGGACGCCGCGGTCGCGTGGCATTACGGCGATCCGTTCGGTGAGCAGAAGGCCGCCGCGCAGCGCGTCGCGGTTGTCGACCGGTCCCATCGCGGAGTCGCCACGATCACCGGCGCCGAGCGGCTGAGCTGGCTGCACACCATCACCAGCCAGCACATCGCCACGCTGCCGGACGGCCACAGTGCCGAGAATCTTGACCTCGATCTCAACGGCCGCGTGCTGCACCACTTCGTGCTCACCGAGCTGGACGGGACCGTCTGGCTCGACACCGAGGCCGAACGCGCCACCGAACTGCTCACCTTCCTGCGCAAGATGGTCTTCTGGGCCGACGCCAAGCCCGAGGACGCGCCCGACCACGCCGTGCTGAGCCTGCTCGGCCCGCAGGTCGACACGCTGCTCGACGCACTCGGCGTCGCCGCGCTGCCCGGGGTGTACGAGGCGGTCGCGGTGCCAGGCGGGTTCCTGCGGCGCATGCCGTGGCCGAGCGCCGACTCCTTCGACCTGATCATCCCGCGCGCCGAACTCACCGACTGGTGGGCCAGGCTCACCGCGGCGGGCGCCCAGCCCGCGGGCATGTGGGCCTTCGAGGCGCTGCGCGTGGCCGCCCTGCGCCCGCGCATCGGCGTCGACACCGACGAGCGCACCATCCCGCACGAGGCCCGCTGGATCGGCGGCGTCGACGAGCACGGCGCGGTCCACCTGAACAAGGGCTGCTATCGCGGCCAGGAGACGGTCGCCCGGGTGCACAATCTCGGCAAGCCGCCGCGCAACCTGGTGCTGCTGCACCTGGACGGCTCGGCCGACGAGCGCCCCGCCACCGGCGACGACGTCACCGCGGGCGGGCGCACCATCGGCAGGCTCGGCACGGTCGTCGACCACTACGAACTCGGCCCGATCGCGCTCGCGCTGGTCAAGCGGTCGGTGCCGGCGGGCACCGAACTGGTGGTCGGCTCCATGGCCGCCGCCATCGACCCCGACTCGGTCCCCCCCGACGACGTCGTGCAGGCGGGCCGCGCCGCCGTCGACCGGCTGCGCGGTCGATGACCCGGCCGCTCATGCGCGTCGGTGACACCGGCCGGGTGCTGGCCGTCTGTGTCGTGCACGCCGAGATCGAGGTGCGCGGGCGGGTCGGCCGCAGCGCCATCGACAAACGCCCCGTCGACGGCCGCGTCGGCGTGCGTGCCCTCGGCCTCGACGGCGACCACGTCTGCAACACCGAGCACCACGGCGGCGTGCACCAGGCCGTGTACGCCTACGCCGACGAGGACGCACACCGCTGGGCCACCGAACTCGACCGCGAACTGCCCATCGGCTGGTTCGGCGAGAACCTGCGGGTGCGCGGACTGCCGCTCAGCGACGCCGTGCTCGGCGCGCACCTGGCCATCGGCGACACCCTGCTCGAGGTGAGCGCGCCCCGCGTCCCGTGCGCGACCTTCCAGCAGTGGGCGGGCGAGCGGCAGTGGGTGAAACGCTTCACGCTGCAGTCCGACACCGGCACCTACTTCCGGGTGCTCGCCGAGGGCACGATCGGCGCGGGCGACGAGGTCCGCGTGGTCCGGGTCCCCGACCACGGCATCACCGTGCGCGACGTGTTCACCGGCGCCGACCCGGCGCTGCTGGCCCGGCTGCGCGACGAGGAACCGAGCATCTCCGACGACATCAGGATGCAGATCGACCGGCATACCAGGACCCGAGCGAACGCCACCGTGGAGGCGCGCCCGTGAGCGCGCGGCAGCCGATCTCGGCGGTGGTCACGGGGACATCGGCGGCGACAGTGAGCGAGGTGCGGGCATGAGCGTGGAACTCGTCGAGGTCGTGCGGTCCGGTTTCCGTGAGTGCGTGCACCGCGGTTCGGTCGTCGTGCTCGACGCCGGCGGCACGCCCGAGCTCGAGCTCGGTGAGGTGCACGGCCCCATCTTCCCGCGCTCGACCAACAAGCCGATGCAGGCACTGACCCTGCTGCGGAACGGCTTCGAGCCCGTCGACGACGACGAACTCGCCATCACCACCGCCTCGCATTTCGGCGAACCCGACCACGTGGCCCTGGTCCGCCGCCTGCTCGACCGCTTCGGCCACACCCCCGCCGACCTGGCCTGCCCGCCCGACCTGCCCTTCGAGGACCGGGCCCGCGCCGCCGCACTCACCGGCGCCGGCCCGAGCCCGCTGTACATGAACTGCTCGGGCAAACACGCGGCGATGCTGGCGACCTGCGCGATCAACGACTGGCCGCGCACCGGATATCTCGACGTGGACCACCCCCTGCAGCAAGCCGTCCTCGCCACCATCGCCGACGTCACCGGCGAACCGGAGACCGACCTCGGCATCGACGGCTGCGGCCTGCCGATCGTGCCCGTCTCACTGATCAACCTCGCGCGCGCCTTCGCCGGTTTCACCACGGCCGAGACCGGCACCGCGTCGCGCCGGATCGCCGACGCCGTGCGGGCGAATCCGCGAGTGATTTCTGGCACCAAGGGGCCGGACCTGCTGGCGATGGCGGCCACGCCCGGCCTGTTCTGCAAGATCGGCGCCGACGGTGTGCACGCGGGCGCGCTCCCCGACGGAAGGGCCTTCGCGTACAAGATCGATGACGGTCACGACCGGGCCAGGATGCCGCTGACGCTGGCGATTCTGCGTCGGCTCGGGGTGGAGTGGAGCGACGCGCACACCGAGCTCGCGGCGCCCGCGGTCCTGGGCGGTGACGCCAGAGTCGGTGTGATCCGCGCGATTCCGGGGGTGCTCTGAGACCAGGTGGTCTCGGCGAAGAAGGGGCAAACGGTACCTGTTCGACAGCTGTTCCCGTACTCCTGGGAGCGCGACCGCCTGACACACGCTAAAGTGTCTGTCAGGAAGAGTATTAATTCGAACGGGGCCGCCAACAAACCCCAGGCCGCCCCGCAGTGACGCGAGGGGGTCAGCCATGGGCCGTGGCCGGGCTAAGGCAAAGCAGACCAAAGTCGCACGTGAGCTCAAGTACAGCTCCGCGCCGACCGACTTCGCGAGCCTTCAGCGCGAGCTGTCGGATAGCACTCCGCACTCCCACAGGAGTGGCGGCGTGATTTCCGACGAGCACGACGCAGACGAGTCGTCATCCCGTTGGAACGAGGACGACGACTACGACAGCTGGCGCCGCTGACCGTACGCCGGTGAAGGGGGAGGCCCGGGTGGCCTCCCCCTTCAGCCGTTGTCCGGTTGCCGGCGTCGGGCTCGCAGGAGTACGGCGAACATCCGAATAGACGACGAGCGTCCTGTGCACACCACAGGACGCTCGTCGTGTTCGCCGCCTCGAGGCCCCGACCACCCCGAGCCGACGGGCACCAACCCCCACTAGCTGGGATAACCGTTCCGTTCACGGGGCAAACCCAGCAAAGCACAAGCGGGCCGGGTCGCGATACCCGCGACCCGGCCCGAATGGTGCAAAGGTTTCGTCAGAACCTTGGATGATCCCCCAACAGCACCGCGCGCGGCGCGTCGGCGTCGGCGGCCTTCTTGACCTGACCCAGGGTCCAGCAATCGATGTGGCGGGCGGTGAGCACCGCCAGCGCGCGGTCGGCGTCCTCGGGCGCGACGATCGCGACCATGCCGACGCCCATGTTGAACGTCTTCTCCATCTCGACCCGCTCGACGCGACCCCGCTGGGCGATCATCTTGAACACCGGGGCCGGGTTCCAGGTGCCGCGGTCCAGCTCGGCCACCAGGCCGGCGGGCAGCACGCGCGCCAGGTTGGCGGCCAGGCCGCCGCCGGTGACGTGCGAGAAGGTGCGCACATCGGTCTCGGCGATCAGCGCCAGGCAGTCCTTGGCGTAGATGCGGGTCGGCTCGAGCAGTTCCTCACCGAGGGTGCGGCCGAACTCCTCGACGTGGCCGGTCAGCGACATCCGGTCGATGTCGAGCAGGACCTTGCGGGCAAGGCTGTAGCCGTTGGAGTGCAGGCCCGAGGAGCCCATCGCGATGACGACGTCGCCGGGGCGCACCCGGTCGGGGCCGAGCACCGAATCGGCCTCGACCACGCCGACGCCGGTGGCCGACAGGTCGTAGTCGTCCGGGTCCATCAGGCCGGGGTGTTCGGCGGTCTCGCCGCCGAGCAGCGCGCAGCCCGCCTTGATGCAGCCCTCGGCGATGCCGGAGACCAGCTCGGCGACCTTTTCCGGGACGACCTTGCCGATGGCGATGTAGTCCTGCAGGAACAGCGGCTCGGCGCCACAGACCACCAGATCGTCGACGACCATGGCGACCAGGTCGAGGCCGACGGTGTCGTGCTTGTCCAGCGCCTGCGCGACGGCGATCTTGGTGCCGACACCGTCGGTGGAGGCCGCGAGCAGGGGTTCCCGGTATCCGCCCTTGAGCGCGAACAGGCCGGCGAAGCCGCCGAGCCCGCCCTGCACCTCGGGTCGGCTGGCCTTCTTAGCCAATGGTCCGAACAATTCGACGGCGCGGTCACCGGCTTCGATGTCCACGCCGGCGGCGGCGTAGGAAGCGCCGGCGCCGCTGGGGGTCTGTTCAGTCATTGTGGGGGAAAGCTCCAAACCGAATCGGCGGATAGATGCCTAGTAACTCTAAGTGATCCGCCGGTTCAGCTGTCGTGCGGTCCTAGCTATTCTTCCAGCTCCGTGGCGAATGTGGCCGCGATCTCGGCCCGTCGCGCTCGCTGACGCACCGGGTCGGGGACGGGGACCGCCGCCACCAGACGGCGGGTGTACTCGTGCCGGGGAGCGCGCAGGATCTGTTCGTTGTCGCCCTCCTCGACGCAGGCGCCCGCGCGCAGCACCATGATCCGGTCGGCGAGCTGGTCGACGACGGCCAGGTCGTGGCTGATGAACAGGCACGCCCAGCCGCATTCGCGCTGCAGCTGCGCGAACAGTTCCAGCACCGCCGCCTGCACGGAGACGTCGAGGGCACTGGTCGGTTCGTCGGCCACCAGCAGGTCGGGGTCGAGCACCAGCGCCCTGGCCAGGCTGGCGCGCTGGCGCTGCCCGCCGGAGAGCTCATGCGGATAGCGATTCTCGGCGCCCGCGGGCAACTGCACGTCGTCGAGCAGCTTGCGCACCCTGGCGCGGATGGCCGCGCGGTCACCGGTGCGGTGCACGACCATCGGTTCGGCCACGCACTCGCCGACGGTCAGGCGCGGGTTGAGCGAGCCGGCCGGGTCCTGGAAGACGAATCCGAACCGGCGCCGGATCGGCCGCAGTTTGCGCTGTGACAGCGTGGCGATGTCCTGCCCGCGGATGCGCACGTGCCCGGCCGTCGGCCGCTGCAGCGCCGCGACGCAGCGCCCGATGGTCGACTTGCCCGACCCGGATTCGCCGACGAGCCCGAGGGTCTCCCCCGGCCGGATCGTCAGGCTCACCTCGTCGACGGCACGGAACGCCGGGCGCCCGAACGGCCCGGGGAACTGCACCACCAGATCGCTGACCTCGAGTACCGGTTCCGCGCCGGGGTCGATGGCGGGCCGTTCGATGGTGGCCGCGCCGAGGTGCGGGACGGCGTCGAGCAGCGCCCTGGTGTAGTCGGCCTGGGGGCTGGCGAACAGTTCGTCCACCGGGGCCTGCTCCACCACCACGCCCTCGCGCATCACCACCACGCGGTCGGCGAGGTCGGCGACGACGCCCATGTTGTGGGTGATCAGCACGATGGCGCTGCCGAGCCGGTCGCGCAGATCGCGCAGCAGTTCCAGGATCTCGGCCTGCACGGTGACATCGAGCGCCGTGGTCGGCTCGTCGGCGATGATGACCTTCGGTTCGCAGGCGATGGCGATCGCGATCATCACCCGCTGCTTCTGCCCGCCGGAGAGCTGGTGCGGGTAGTAGTCGACCCGGTGCTCCGGATCGGGCAGGCCGACCGAGCGCAGCAGCTCGATCGCCTTGACCCTGGCGTCCTTCTTGCTCATCTCGCTGTGCGCGCGCAGCGCTTCGGCGATCTGGAAGCCGACGGTGAACAGCGGGTCCAGCGCGCGCGCCGGTTCCTGGAACACCATCGACACCGCGCCACCGCGCAACGCGGTGAGCTGTTTCTCGGTCATCTTGGTGACGGCCCGGTCCCCGACCGTCACCAGGCCGCTCACCTGCGCGGACTGCGGCAGCAGGCCGATGGCGGTGCGGGAGCTCACCGACTTGCCCGACCCGGACTCGCCGACGATCGCGAGTACCTCGCCGGGGAACACCTCGTACGACACCCCGCGCACGGCATGCACCGGGCCCGCGTCGGTCGCGAAGGTGACCGACAGACCCGAGACCGACAGCGCGGCCGCCGCTTCGACAGTTGTAGTCATTCGGTCAGTTCCTTGTCGTCGACGGCGGCGGCCGGGTTCTCGGTGGCCGTGGTCACCGAGCGCCGGGTGCGCAGCATCGGATTCAGCGTCTCGTCCAGACTCTCGCCGACCAGCGTCATCCCGAGCACGACCAGCACGATCGCGGTGCCGGGGAAGATGGAGGTCCACCAGATGCCGTTGGAGACATCGTTGAGCGCCTTGTTGAGGTCGTAGCCCCACTCGGCGGCCTGGGTCGGTTCGATGCCGAAGCCGAGGAAGCCGAGGGCGGCCAGGGTGAGGATGGCCTCGGCGGCGTTGATGGTGAGGATCACCGGCAGCGAGCTGGTGACGTTGGACAGGATGTGGCGGAACATGATTCGCGAGGTCGATGCCCCCGTCACCCGGGCGGCGTCGACGTACGGCTCGTTCTTCACCGCGACCGTGGCGTTGCGGACCACCCGGAAGTACTGCGGCACATACACCGCCGTGATCGCGATCGCCGCGGAGAGCACTCCGCCCAGGCTGCTCGACGTGCCACCGGCCACCACGATCGAGACGACGATCGCCAGCAGCAGCGTCGGGAAGGCGTAGATCGCGTCCATCACCAGGGTCAGCACCCGGTCGACCCAGCGCCCGACATAGCCGGACACCAGGCCCAGCGGCACGCCGATCAGCAGCGAGAGCGTCACCGCGATCACGATGACACTCAACGCCGTTCGCGCGCCGTAGAGCACGCGCGAGAACACGTCCTCCGCGCGGACCGAGGTGCCGAACCAGTGCTCGGCCGACGGCCCCTGCTGCGGCACGAAGGCCACGCCGTCGGCGGAGTTCTGCGCCAGCCCGTAGGGGGCAAGCAGTGGCGCGAACACCGCCACCAAGACGAACACCGCCACCAGCACCAGGCCGGTGATCAGCGTGACCCGTTGCAGTCCAGCCGTTCTCGCCATCAGTTCGGCGCCGGGGATGCGCCACTTGCTGGTGGCCACCGGTGCGCTCATCAGAACCTCACCCTCGGGTCGATCATCGCGACGATGGCGTCGACGACGAAACTCATCAGCGCGACGACCAGCGCGATACAGGCCACGATGCCCTGCACGGCGACGAAGTCACGCGCCTTGAGGTACTCGGCGAGCTGATAGCCGAGGCCCTTCCACTCGAAGGTGGTCTCGGTGAGCACCGCGCCGCCGAGCATCATCGCGATACACATGCCCATCACCGTGATGATCGGGATCAGCGCGTTGCGCACCGCGTGCCTGCCGACCACCACGCGCGGGGTGAGCCCGCGCGCCTTGGCCGCCTCGACGAAATCGCTGCGCATGGTCTGGATCAGGTTCACCCGCACCAGCCGCAGGAACACTCCTGCCGTGAGCAGGCCGAGCGCCACCGCGGGCAGCACCGCGTGCTTCAGCACGTCGAGCAGATACGACGGATCACCGTAGAGGATGGCGTCGATGACCAGGATGTTGGTCTTCGGCGACACATGCTGCAGCGCGAGTTCGACATTCGTGCTCGCCCTGCCGCCGACCGGGAACCAGCCGAGGCCCACCGAGAACACCAGCTTGAGCAGCATGCCGACGAAGAACACCGGCGCCGCGTAGGCCACGATGGCGCCGAGGCGCAATGCCGCGTCGGCGGGGGTGTCGCGATGGGTCGCGGCGTAGCGGCCCAGCGGCACACCCACCGCGAAGGCGACGATCAGCGCCCAGAACACCAGTTCCACGGTCGCAGCGCCATAGGTGACCACCACATCGCTGATCGCCCGATTGTCTTGCGAGCGACCGAAATCCAGTCGGGCCAGGCCCGAGATGTACTCCCAGTACTGGGTCAGGATCGGCCGGTTGAAGCCGGCCGCCTCCTTGCGCTCCTCGATCTGGTCCTGGGTGAGCCGACCACCCAGGGCCGCGCTGATCGGGTCACCGATCACGCGCATGAGGAAGAACACCACCGTCACCAGCAGCCAGGCGGTCGGCACGATCAACGCCAGCCGCACCGCCAGATACTTCAGCAGGGCCACCTGGCGGGACTGCCCGCCGCCCTTGCTCTTTCCCGTCCCCGTGCGCCGCGCCCGGACCGGCGATCCGGGCGCGGCGGTGTCCTGACTCACTTGCCCAGCACCGTGAACCGGAACTTGAAGGAGCCGTCGAGGGTCTGGTCGAGCCCGGTGACGCCGGGCTTGGAGACCGCGACCTGCTTACCCGAGAGCAGCGGCAGGGTCGGCAGATGGTTCTGCGCCAGGTCGGTCTGCAGCCGCTTGATCAGCTCGAGCCGCTTGGTCTTGTCCGGCTCGGTGGCCTCGGCGGTCAGCTGCGCGTTGATGCCGGGGTTCTCGAAGTGCGACTGCAGGAAGTTGTTCGGGCCGAAGAACGGCGAGAGGTAGTTGTCGGCGTCCGGGAAGTCCGGGAACCAGCCGAACTGGTACAGCGGGTAGGTGTCGGAGGCGCGTTCGCGCTGGTAGGTCACCCACTCGGTGGACTGCAGGTTCACCTTGAACAGGCCGGAGGCCTCGAGCTGCGACTTGATCGCGGCGTACTCCTCCGACGAACTCGGACCGTAGTGGTCCGGGTTGTACTGCAGGTTCAGCGTCACCGGCGCGGCCACCCCGGCGTCGGCGAGGAACTTGGCGGCCTTGTCCTTGTCGGGCTTGGCGCCGTAGATGTCCTGCAGCGGCGTCGCGGCGCCCGGCATGCCCTGCGGCACATAGCCGAACGCGGGCTGGTAGGTGCCCTTGTACACGTTGGTGGCCAGCGCCTCGCGGTCGATCGAGGACGCCATCGCCTTGCGCACGGCCAGCTTCTGCTCGGGGGTGTTGCCCGGCATGGTGTTCATGTTGAACACCAGGTAGCGCAGCTCGCCGCCGGGACCGTCGGTCACCTTGACGTTGCTGTCCTTGCGCAGGGCGTCGATATCGGTGGGCGTGAACGAGCGGTAGCCGGCGTCGATGGCGCCGTTCTGCAGGTCCAGCTTCAGGTTGTCGGAGGTCGCGTAGTACTTGGTCGAGACCGACTCGGTCTTCGGCGTGCCGAGCAGACCCTGGTAGTCCCCGTACGCCTTGTACTCGACCAGCTTGTTCTTGTCGTAACTGGCGATCGTGTACGGGCCCGAATAGCCCTTGGCGGCAACCACTTCCTCGTCGGTGGCCACCCGGTCGGCCGGGAACACCTGCTCGTCGACGATCGGGCCCGCCTGGGTCGGCAGGATCGTCGGGAAAGTCTGGTCGTTGGCGACCTTCAGCGTGAACGCGACGGTGAGATCGTCGACCACGTCGGTCTTGTCGAGATTGCCGAGCAGCGAGGCGGGACCGTGCGGATCATTGATCTTCACCATGCGGTCGAAGGAGAACTTCACGCTCTTGGCGGTGAGCGGGTTCCCGTTGGCGAATTTCAGCCCGGATTTGATCTTGCAGGTGTAGACGGTCGGTGCGCTGAACTCGCACTTCTCCGCCGCGTCGGGCTGGGGCGTGGTATCGCCCGGTGCGAAATTCAGCAGGTACGAATAGATCTGGGTCTCCACCAGCAGCGAGCCGTTGTCGTAGGCCGCGGCCGGGTCGAGTGCGAAGATCTTGTCGGTGGTGCCGACGACCAGGCCACCGCCCGAGCCGGCCTCGTCGGTCCGGCCGGAGCCGCACCCGGCCAGCGCGGCGGCGACCACGGCGGCGATTCCCACTGCGGCAACTTGTTTCGCGCGATTCTTGCGTCCGCCCATTGCACTGTTCAACATCAGGTCCCATTCTCGAACGCCTGCGTCGCCGCCACACCCGGATCTCGGGTGCGGTGACGACGCGGTGAGCTAGCGATATAACGGGGGACCGTACAGGCGAACCATTACCGCCCAGTTTCAAATCGAGCGAAAAATTGCCGTCATGTTATGAACTAATCTTACGAAATATTCGTGCACCGGAATTTCTTGCGTACACAACGCGAAAAGGGCCGGCCAGGCTTATCCTGACCGACCCTTCCGCTGCACGAGTGACGCTACGGCCTGCTCAACGCGTCGGCGTTGACGTTCTCCGCCAGCAGCCGCGACTCCGGCTTGCCCGACAACATGCCCTCGAGCACGTTCTTGCCGATGGCGGCTTCCTCCGGCAGCGGGATCGGGTACTCGCCGGTGAAGCAGGCCGTGCACAGCCGCGAGGCGGGCTGCTCGGTGGCCGCGATCATGCCCTCGGTGGAGATGTAGCCGAGGCTGTCGGCGCCGATCGAGCGGCGCACGTTGTCGACCATGTCGGCGTAGCTGTCGTCGGCGCCGGTGCCGTTGGCGATCAACTCCGCGCGCGAGGCGAAGTCGATGCCGTAGAAGCAGGGCCACTTCACCGGCGGCGAGGCGATCCGCACGTGGATCTCCAGCGCGCCCGCCTCCCGCAGCATGCGGATCAGCGCGCGCTGAGTGTTGCCGCGCACGATGGAGTCGTCGACGACGATGAGCCGCTTGCCGCGGATCACCTCGCGCAGCGGGTTGAGCTTGAGCCGGATGCCGAGCTGACGGATGGTCTGGCTCGGCTGGATGAAGGTGCGGCCCACATAGGCGTTCTTCATCAGGCCCTGGCCGTAGGGAATGCCGGAACCCTGCGCGTAGCCGACCGCGGCCGGGGTGCCCGATTCCGGGACCGGGATCACCAGGTCGGCCTCGACCGGGTTCTCCTTGGCCAGCTTGCGGCCGATCTCCACGCGGGTGGAGTGCACCGAGCGCCCGGCGATCGTGGTGTCGGGGCGGGCCAGGTACACGTACTCGAAGACACAGCCCTTGGGTTCGGGGTTGGCGAAGCGCATCGAGCGCACGCCGTCGGAGTCGATCGCGAGCAGCTCGCCCGGCTCGATCTCGCGGACGAACGCCGCGCCGACGATGTCGAGCGCCGCGGTCTCCGAGGCGACCACCCAGCCGCGCTCCAGCCTGCCGAGCACCAGCGGGCGCACGCCGTGCGGGTCGCGCGCCGCGTACAGGGTGTGCTCGTCCATGAAGGTCAGGCAGAACGCGCCGCGCAGCTGCGGCAGCAGCTCCATCGCGGCCTGTTCGATGCTCGAGTCCGCGGCGGCGTGGGCCAGCAGCGCGGTGACGATGTCGGAATCGGAAGTGGCGCCGGTCATCTGCGGGCGGCCGTCGATCACGCCGGCCCCGATGAGGCCCAGTTCGCGTGCGCGACCGGCCAATTCGGCGGTGTTGACCAGGTTGCCGTTGTGCCCGAGCGCGAGCCCGGAGCCGACGGCGGTGGTGCGGAAGATCGGCTGCGCGTTCTCCCAGGTGACCCCACCGGTGGTGGAGTAGCGACAGTGGCCGACGGCGATGTGCCCCGGCATCGCGCCGAGGGTCTGCTCGTCGAAGACCTGGCTGACCAGGCCGAGATCCTTGAAGACCAGGATCTGGGAGCCGTCGGAGACGGCTATGCCCGCCGCCTCCTGCCCGCGGTGCTGCAGGGCGTACAGGCCGTAGTAGGTGAGCTTGGCGACGTCCTCGTCGGGAGCCCAGACGCCGAAGACGCCACACTCCTCGCGGGGCTCGTTCTCGGGCTCGTGAGAGTCATTCACCGTTTGCTCCCTGTTCGGGCGGGCTGGGGGCACCCGTCATTCTACGGGTGAAGACGACCGCGTTGTACGCGCGCTCGCACACCGGCGGCAATCATGGGTCGCGAACCCACCGATCGGCCCCGACGAGCTGTTACCGTGCGCAAGGTGACGACTGACCACAGCGCGCACGAACCGGCCGATGATGCCGCTCAGAACAGTGAGAACACCCCGTCGGAGCCGAAAGATTCCGGGCGGCCCGAGACCGGCGGAGCGACATTCGCCACATCCGGGCCGGAACGGCGTCACTGGTCCCACATTGTGGTCATGCCGACCCTGGTGCTCACCGTGCTCACCGCCCTGCTCGGCGTGATGTACCTCGGTTACATCGCCGATCCCGAGGAGAACCTGCACGACTTCCCGGTGGCACTGGTCAACCTCGATGTCGGCGACGTGACGAGCACCGGCGCGCGCGTCGACTACGGCAAGCAGGTGGCCGACGGGCTCATCGCCAACGTGCCGACCGACAAGGTCGACCTGCGGGTGGTCGGCAAGTCGGAGTCCGAGCAGTTGCTGCGCAACGCGCAGGTCTACGGCGCCATCATCATCTCCGGCGACTTCAGCAAACGGCTGGGCAATCTCGGGGTCGGCAGCGTGGTGGCCGGCGAGATGGAGAAGCCGGTCATCACGCTGCAGACCAATCCGAGGATGGGCGCCTTCGGCACCCAGATCGTGCATCGCATCGGCGATCAGGCACTGGTCGAGGTCAACAAGCAGGTCGGCGCCCAGCTCACCCAGCAGGTGCGCGACACCCTCGCCAAGACGCCGGAGGGCGCGCCGGTTCCCGAGGTGTCGGGCGCGGCGATGATCACCCTGGAGACCCCGGTCGACGTGGCGCAGCAGCAGTTCCGTCCGCTGCCGCCCGGCACCGGCGAAGGTCTGACGGCGTTCTTCTACGCGCTGCTGTTGCTGCTGGCCGGGATGGTCGGCGGCATGATCATCCACACGATGATCGACGCGCACCTCGGTTTCGTCCCCACCGAATACGGGCCGTGGTTCGTGCACTATCCGACCGCGTCGATCTCGCGGTTCCACACGCTGCTCATCAAGTGGGGCGTGATGGCGCTGGCCGCGGTGATCGTGTCGATCGTGTTCATGATCGCGGCGCGGATCGTAGGCATGCCGATGGACAATCCGCTGGCCCTGTTCCTGTTCTCGGTGCTGGCCATGATCGCCGTCGGCTGGACCGCCCTCACCTCACTCGCCGCGCTCGGCACCGCGGGCCTGCTGGTGAACCTGGCCCTGTTCGTCATCCTCGGCCTGCCGTCCTCCGGCGGCACCGTCCCGATCGAGGCCATCCCGACCCAGTTCGTCTGGCTCGCCGAATTCGAACCGATGCACCAGGTCTTCCTCGGCGTCCGCTCGATCCTCTACTTCGAGGCCAACTACGAAGCGGGCCTCGACCGCGGCATCTGGATGTCCCTGCTCGGCATCGCCATCGCCGTCGTCGCGGGCATCCTCATCACCCGCTACTACGACCGCAAGGGCCTCCACCGCACGAACGCCACGGCCTGAGCCGCGGCGCCACAACTCGCTAGAACATCCCGTACATTGTCCGTACAATTGACTGGAACAACGAGGACAACCTGCGGACCCGCCGCGTTCCAGACCCGGAAGGGGCATCGACATGACAACGAAGTCCCAACGAGTCGAGGTTCGGCTCGACAAGGAACGACAGACACAACTCCAAGCCGCCGCCGACGCGGTCAACGAGACCTTGAGCGAATTCATCCGCGCGGCGGCCTTCGACCGCGCGGATCGGATCTTGGCGCTGTCGAGCCGAACACTGATGCCCGCCGAACAGTTCGACGCGATGATGTCATCACTCGATGCACCCGATGAGGCGCCGGCGTTGGCGAAGGCCGCCGCGAAGCCCCGAGTCTTCGTTCGCCGATGACGTGGATCTCGACGGCGATCACCGTCGACCACAAACTCAGCGAGTTCGACTGCGGGAAACCGGTTCTCGACGAGTGGCTGCAGCGCATGGCGTTGCAGGCCGAGCAGCGTTGGACCAGCCGCACCTATGTATGGATCACCGAGGGCGATCCGACCGTGCGCGCCTACTATGCGATCGCGCCCACCCAGGTGGAGCGCGATGTCGACGGCCTTTCCCAGAAGCTGTCCTCCGGATTGAAGGTCGTCCCCGCGTTCCTCCTCGCGAAATTCGCGCTCGATCGAAGTCTGCACGGGCAGGGTTTGGGCGAACAATTGCTCATCGACGCGGTCTCCAAGATCTTGGGCGCGGCTCAGACGACGGGCGGTCGGCTGATCGTCGTCGACGCCATCGATGAGGCGGCGGCCGCGTTCTACTCGCGTTTCGGGTTCGTACACGTCGCCAACACCGAAAACCGACTGGTGATGAAGACGTCGACAGCGTTGTCCGCGTTCGGGGTGCGCTGAGACCGGGGCGATGGGCCGCACCGGCGAGCACCGGGCATCAGATCTGCTCGCCGGTCGGCCGGAGCGGCACGATCGGGAGCCATGCGGCGATCTCGTTCGCGCGGGTGCCCGAGACCGAGAGGGCGCCGGACTCGACGGCCGCGTCGAAGTCGAGCAGACCGGTGGCCAGGAGCAGCCAGGTCCTGGCGTCGGTCTCGACCACGTTCGGCGGTGTCCCCCTGGTGTGCCGCGGCCCTTCCACGCACTGCACCGCCACGAACGGCGGCACCCGCACCTCCACCGAATGCCCCGGCGCATCCGCCGCCAACGCCCGCGCGGTCCCACGCACCGCGGCGGCGATGGCGGCCCGCTCCGGTGTCACCGACTCCGCCACCAGTAGCCACTCGGCCACCTCCGCGACGGCGGCCCGCACCTCCGCCGCGCCCATCACCTTCCGCGCCATACGGACGACGCTACCGAGCGGCACCGACGGCGACGGTCACCGGGCGGCGGGGTCAGCCCTGGCCGGCGTGCAGGGCGGTGATGCGGAGGTCGAGGTATTCGCGCATCATCTGGCGGGCGTCGGTGTCGGTGTCGCCGAGGAGGGCCAGGCGTTTGGTGTGGGCGAGCAGGAGGAGGCCGGAGAGGTGGGCGAGGACGTCGGCGGTGATGACGCGGGCTCGGTCGGCGGTGGCGCCGAGTTCGATGGTGGCCGAGACCATCGGGGCGAGGCCGGCGAGCATGACGGCGTTGAGGTCCGCGTTCAGTTCGGCGCCGAGGCCGTGCGGGCGGATGCCGCCGCGGAAGAGGTAGAAGCCGAGGTCGAGGTCGCGGGGATTGCCGTCGTAGAAATCGAAGAAGGCCAGGCCCGCCGCGCGGAACCGGTCAGCCGGGTCGGCCAGGACGGTCACCGCGGCCACCTCGGCCGACAGCCGTTCCAGCGATTCGCCGAGCAGCGCGGCGTAGATGTGTTCCTTGCTCGGGAAATAGCCGTAGAGGGCGCCGGGGGTGTAGCCGGCGGCGGTCGCGATCGCCCGGATGTTGGCCGCGTCGACGCCGTCCCTTTCGAAGATCGTCCGGGCCGCGCGCAGGATGATCGCCCGTTTCGCCTCGGCGATCTCGTCGCGGCGCCCCGCCCGGCTCGGTTCGGCCACTGGTCCCCACTTCCCTTCGATCGGGTCCTCACGCTACATTCTGAACATCGTTCAGCACAGTGAACGTAGTTCAGGAGGTGTCATGTCGAGCTCGCCCGAGCCGCTGGAACCCACCACGCTGCGCCTGCGCGGCGCCGACGGGCTGGCGCTGGCCGCCGATGCCTTCGGCCCCGCCGACGGACCACTCGTGGTGATGCTGCACGGCGGTGGCCAGAACCGGCACTCGTGGAAGCGCACCGGCCGCGCCCTGGCGGCCGAGGGCATGCGGGTGGTCGCCGTCGACGCGCGCGGCCACGGCGACAGCGAGTGGTCACCGACGCGCAACTACACGCGCGAGGTGATGGTCGGCGATCTGCTCACCGTGCTCGCGCAACTCGGCGCGACACCGGAGCACGGCGCGGTGGTGGTCGGCGCCAGCATGGGCGGCATCACCGGCCTGCTCACGACCGCGGCGCCCGGCGGCGCGGCGATCCGCGCGCTGGTGCTGGTCGACATCGTGCCCCGCTCGGAATCCAAGGGCGTGGAGCGCGTGATGGACTTCCTCGGCAGGCATCGCGACGGTTTCGACACCCTCGACCAGGTGGCCGACGCGGTCGCCGCCTACCTGCCGCACCGCCCGCGCCCCGACAACGCCGACGGCCTGTTGCGCAACCTGCGTCAGCGCGAGGGCCGGTGGTACTGGCACTGGGACCCGGACCTGATCAGCAACCTCGACACCGACGCCGAGGCCCGCATCGCCGAGATGGAAGCGGCCGCCGAGGCTCTGACCATCCCGGTCCTGCTCGTCCGCGGCGGCAAATCCGATGTCGTCAGCGACGAGGGCACCGCCGCCTTCCTCGCCTTGGCGCCGCACGCCCGCCTCGCCGAGATCTCCGCGGCCGCCCACACCGCCGCGGGCGACGACAACGACGCCTTCACCGACGCCGTGGCGGGCTTCGTCGCGACAGCCTGACTACGGACCGCGAATCTCATTGCGGCACAGGCCGCCGCGAGCGGAGTAGCGACAGCCTGCCGTCGGCTGGACATCGTCCGCAGGCAGCCGTGCGAAGCGACGATCGCCCCGGCGGCAACTCCGCGCAGTGAGCGAATCGCCTGCCGAGTAGAGAGCGGCCCGCCGGGCTCAGCGGCCGGACCGGGCTTCGAGCCGCAGCGCCACAAGCGGCAGCAGTGCTCCTCCGGCGTTGATCGCCAGATGGAGCAAGGCGGGTGCGGTCGCGCTGCCGGTGTGTCTGCGCAGCGCGCCGAAGACCAGCCCGGCCAAGGTGGTGAGGGCTACGGTTCCGGCCACCGATTCGCCGGTGGTGCGGGCGGCGTTGATGTGGCACAGGCCGAAATCGAGTGCCCCCACCCCCGCCGCCACGCGCGGGTCGGTGATGTCGTCGAGCAGCGGGTCGAGCGTGCCGCGGAAGACGGTCTCCTCGGCCAGCACCGTGCCGACGGGAATGTGCAGGACGATCCACTCGAGCGTCGAGGTCTCCGGCACCCGTTCGGCGACTTCGAGCGGCAACCGCCGCAATGCCGGAACCGCGAGAGCCATACCGTAGCCGGCGAATACCAGCGCCGCGCCACCGATGCCCCAGCGAAATCCGTTGGCCGACAACCAGTTCGGACGACCGCTGAACACCACCGCATACCCCGCCGCGAACCCGAGGTTCGCCACTGTCCGCCCACGCAGCGGCAGGTCCAGCGCGGGCAGCACCCGATTGCTCCACACCGGCGGCAGCCCCAGCGCGAACATCCCACGCGCCCACTGCCACAGCGGCGACAATCCCAGCGCGAACATCCCACGCGCCCTCAGCCATAGCGACGCCGGACGCCGCGACCCTCCACCCCGCGTCACCGCGCCCGCCGCGGGATACGGGGCGCGCACCACAGCGGTCCGACCGGTTCAGCGTCGCCGCTCAACCGTGTCGCGGCACTCGTCTCGGGCAGCATCACTTGACCTCCCGCTCGTACGCCTCCGCGGATTCCAGTGCGGCACGCGCCTTCTCGACCGTCTCGGCGCTCACCCCCGGCGGCTCCGCCACCGCCAACCACCCGTCGAGCACCAGCGACCCGTACCGGTGCCCGTGCCCGTCCGAAACCCCTTGCGCATTGGTCAGATCGGCCGTCACCTGCCAGAACGTCACGAACGGCGCCCACCGCATCTGCGTCGAGACATCCGCGCCGCGTGGCTCGCTCAACCAGTCCGGCTGGGTGAAGATGAGATCGGCCGACCACCACACGATGGGATCGGACGGGTGCTGCAGGTAGGCGATGCGTGGCTCCAGCCAGGTGACGCCCTTCGCCAGATCCCCCGCGTCGTCGGCGAATCGGACGACCAGCCCGTCGGCGTAGCGCGGCGCCACCTCGGGCGATCCGGGGTCGCGCCGGTCGACGAACTGCCGCCACAGCCGATTCGAGTTCGGCGGGCCGACCCACAACGCGCCGTCGACCTCCTCACGCAGATCGGCCAGCCCGTCGAAGGCGTCCTCGGAGCCCTGGGAGCCCAGGCTCTCCCCGTACACGAACAGCTTCGGCCGATGCTCCGGCGGCCGGGTCGAGATCCGCTCGTACACCGCGTCGAACAGTTCCCGGCCCGCCGCGGCCGCCTTCGCCCGGTCGGACAGGAACGACAGCACGCTCGGCAGATACGAGTACTGGGTGGCGACGATGGCGGTGTCGCCGCCGTAGAGGTATTCGATCGCGCCTGCCGCCATCCCGTTGACCCAGCCGGTGCCGGTGGTGGTGACCACCACGATCGCCGACCGGTCGAAGGCCTTGGTTCGCTCGAGTTCGTCGACGGCCAGCCGGGCCGCGGTCTGCTCGCCGGTGACCGACTCCAAACCCACATATGCCCGGATCGGTTCGCGCGCCGGCTGTCCCGTCACCGCCGTGATGTCCGCGGCGCGCGGTCCGTTGGCGACGAACCAGCGGCCCTCGTAGCCGAGGGTCTCCCACGGCGCGAGCGAGGCGTCACTGCCCGAGCGTTCGGGCTGCGCCGGTCGCACGGCGTGCTCGGTCATCCGGTCGTTGCGCACGCTGAACGCGGAATTGGCCACCGCGAACAGCGCCCGCGACGCCACACCGTTGACGATGGTCACCGTGAACACCACCAGCACCAGCGCGCCCGCGGCCGGGGCGAGCTCGCGCGGCACCCGCACCCACCGGTTCAGCTGCCGCGCCAGCACCAGCACCAGCGTGCGCACGGTCCGGTAGGCGGCGACCACCACGACGCCGACCGCCACACTGAGCAACCCGGTCCGCAGGTAGGCGGGCGTGGTCGTGCCCGCCATCCCCATCAGCGAGGTGATCTCGCGCTGCCAGCGCGCCGACTGCACCAGCATCAGCGCGGCGACCAGCGCGCACACGACGAGCACCGTCGCCTTGATGCCGTAGCGCAGCCGGTCCGAGGGGCTGGGAATCGGGATCTTCGCCCGGACCCAGCGCCGGAACAGCCATTCGAGCACGCACCCGAGCCCGTACCCGATGGCGGCGTTGATACCGCTGATCAGGCCCTGGAACAGCCAGTCGCGCGGCACCAGCGAGGGCGTCACCGACAGCGCGAAGAACAGGGTGGCCAGGACCAGGCCGGGATAGTTCAGGTCGATGATGTCCTCGAGGCGGCGCAGCACCCCGGCGCCGCGCGCACGCAGCGTGTCTAGGGTGGAGCCTGTCGCGGACACCGATCCAGTATGGCTGGCCGGTTCCGGCCCAGCGGGGTGTTGTGGATGGCGCGTCGGTCACTCTCGGCGGGCGGCAACTACCCATCGCACTCGAGTAGTTTCACGCGCCCGCGCGAAACCCCCGCTCAGCACACTGATTTCCATGAGCACACCGAATGCCAAGCCGAAGAACACCTCGGCGTACATGGTTCAGGCCGCGATCGCGTTCGCCGTCAGCCTGTTCGGCACCGCCGCGGGCATCTACTACCTGCCGCTGGACGCCTGGCAGCGCGGGTTCCTCGCGATGTCGGGGCTGTTCCTGGTGACCAGCTGCTTCACCCTCGCGAAGGTCGTGCGCGACCAGCAGGAGGCGCAGTCGCTGATCGGGCGGATCGACGAGGCGCGGCTGGAACAGCTGATCGCCGAACACAATCCGTTCCGGTCGGTGTCGTAGCCGGGGCAGGGGCAGCCCCGATCGAGGGGTTCGGCGCTGCCCCGCCCGGCTACTTCAGCTGATGCTCGGTGGCCGCGGACTCGATCAGGTACGCCTTGATCCGCGCCGCCGATTCCGGTGTGTAGTCCGGCGGTTGGGCCACCGCGGCCCACGCGTCGGGCACCACGTTGCCGTAGTTGTGGCCGTGCCCGTTCGACACCGATTGCGCGCGCGGCAGATCCGCGGCGACCTGCCAGAACGTGACGATCGGATACCACGCCATCGCGCTCGACACATCGGGTCCGCGCCGCTCGGCCAACCAGTCCGGCCGCTCGAACAGCAGATCCGGCGACCACCACACCACCGGGTCGGACGCGTGTTGCAGGTAGACGATGCGCGGATCGGTCCACTTGTCCGACGGCCGCGCGAGCTGGTCGGCGCTGGACGCGAAGCGCACCGAGAGCCCGTCGGCGAAGATCGGGGTGATCTCCTCGGTGCCCGGATCGCGCCTGCGCACGAACTCCGACCAGAGCCGATTGGAGTTGGGCGGTCCCACCCACAGCACGCCGTCGGCGCGATTGCGGATGTCGGCCAGCCCCGAGAACGCGCCCTCCGAGCCCTGCGATCCCAGGCTCTCGCCGTAGACCAGCAGCTTGGGCCTGGTTTCCTCGGGCAGCGCGGCCCAGCGCTCGTAGACCTTGTCGAACAGCAAGCGGCCCATGGTCATCGACTTGTCGCGGTCGGACAGGAACGACAGCGCGCTGGGCAGATACGAGTACTGAGTGGCGACCAGGGCCGTGTCGCCACCGAACATCAGCTCGACGGATTCAGCGCTGGTCGAGTCGACCCAGCCGGTGCCGGTCGTGCTGATCACCACCAGCACTTCGCGTTCGAAGGCCTTGGTGCGGTCGAGTTCGGCGACGGCCAGGTCGGTCTGCGCCTCGAAACCGTCGGCCGATTCCAGGCCCGCGTACACCCGGATCGGTTCGCGCGCGGGCTTTCCGGTGACCTGGCTGATGGCCAGCGCGGTCGGCGCGTTCGAGACGAACCATCGGCCCTCGGAACCGAGCGTGTCCCAGGCGGCCAGGGATTCGGGGCTGCCGGAGCGTTCGGGCAGCGTCGGCTGGATCGCGTGCGCCGAGGTGTGTCCGTTGCGCGCGCTGAACGCCGAATTGGCCACGGCGAAGAAGGCTTTCGCGAGGACGCCGTTGAACAGCAGGACGGCGACCACGCCGACGACGAGCGCCCCGAGCGGCCTGGCCACCGAGGTCGGCACCCGCACCCATTGGTTGAGGCCCCGCGCCACCGCGCGAGCCAGCCGGGCGACCCCACGCGAGATCCAGATCAGCAGCCCGACCACGACCGCGCCCACCAGCAGGGTGCGCAGGTATCCGGAATCGGCGCCGATCGGCTCCATGTCCATCAGGTCGGTGATCTCGCGCTGCCAGCGCCCGGACTGGATCGTCATCAGGATCGCCGCGAGCAGGCAGAGCGCCACGATCACCGCTTTGATCGCGAGCGCCGTCCAGCTCGGCCGCCGCTCCCACAGCTCCGTGGCCCTGGCCGGCAGCGTGATCCGCGGCGCCACCCAGCGCCGCCACGCCCAGGCCAGCAGGCAGCCGAGGCCGTAGCCGATGGTGGCGTTGATCCCGCTGACCAGGCCCTGGAAGAACCAGTCGCGCGGCAGCAGCGAGGGCGTCATCGACCAGCAGAACAGGATCGTGGCCACGACGAGGCCCACGTAGTTCGGGTGGAAGAACCGCTCCGCCACATGCAGCGCCCGGACGAACGGATTCGGCCGTCCGGGCGTTGTCGCGACCGCCGCACCGGCGGTGTCGTGCACAGTCATCGTCGTTCCCTCCGCTGAGCCGGAACACTCAGGCGGAGAGAACGAACCCGAGGGGTCAGGCTGGGTCCACGGCGCCTGCTCGGGCGACCTCCGTGGTCACGCTGCGCTACCGCCTCCGGCCGCTGGCCGATCAGGCGGTGTGCGCTCCGAACAGCTTAGGCAGGGTGCCCTCGAACGCCTCGCGCAATTCAGCGAGTGTCACCGAGAACTGGCCCTGCACCTCGACCGAATCCGAGCCCTGATCGACCACGCCGATGCGCGCCCACGGCAGCTGGCGCGCCTCGCACATCCTGGTGAACCGGGTCTCCTCCGAGCGCGGCACCGCGACGAGCACGCGGCCCGCCGACTCCGAGAACAGCTCGACGAACGGGTCGGAGCCCTCGGGCAGGATGATCCGGCAGCCGGTCTCCCCCGCCAGCGCGGCCTCGACGACGGTCTGCGCCAGGCCACCCTCGGACAGGTCGTGCGCGGCCGAGATCATGCCGTCGCGCGAACCCGAGGTGAGCACCTCCGAGAGCAGCTGCTCGCGGGCGAAGTCGACCTTCGGCGGCACGCCACCGAGGTGATCGTGCACGACCTGCGACCAGATCGAGCCGTCGAGCTCGTCGCGGGTCTCGCCGAGCAGGATCAGCGACTCGCCCGGCTCGAGGCCGAGGCCGGTCGGGATGCGGCGGTGCACATCGTCGATCACGCCGAGCACGCCGACGACCGGGGTGGGCAGGATGGCGTCCTTGCCGGTCTGGTTGTAGAAGCTGACGTTGCCGCCGGTCACCGGAATACCAAGGGCCGCACAGCCGTCCGCGAGACCGCGCACGGCCTGCTGGAACTGCCACATCACGCCCGGGTCCTCCGGCGAACCGAAGTTGAGGCAGTTGGTGACGGCCTTCGGGGTGGCGCCGGTGGTGGCGACATTACGGAAGGCCTCGGCCAGCGCCAGCTGCGCGCCGGTGTACGGGTCGAGCTTGGTGTAGCGGCCCGAGGCGTCGGTGGCCAGCGCGATACCGCGACCGGACTCCTCGTCGATGCGCACCACGCCGGCGTCGGCGTGCTCGGCGAGCACGGTGTTGCCGCGCACGTAGCGGTCGTACTGCTCGGTGATCCACTTGCGGCTGCACAGCTGCGGGCTGGCGATCATCGTCAGCAGCGTCTCGCGCAGCTCGTCGGCCGTCTTGGGCCGGGGGAGGTTCGCGGTGGTGTCGGCGATCAGCGCGTCCTGGTAGTCGGGACGCTGGACCGGGCGCTCGTAGACCGGGCCCTCGTGGGCGACCGTGCGCGGCGGCACGTCGACGACGGTCTCACCGTGCCAGCTGATGACGAGGTGATCACCGTCGGTGACCTCACCGATGACGGTCGCCAGCACGTCGTGGCGCTTGCAGACGGCCATGAAGGCGTCCACGTTCTCCGGGGTGACGACCGCGCACATGCGCTCCTGCGACTCGCTCGACAGGATCTCGGCCGGAGTCATGTGCGCGGCGCGCAGCGGGACCTTGGTGAGGTCGATGTGCATGCCGCCGTCGCCGGCCGCGGCGAGTTCGGACGTGGCGCAGGACAGCCCGGCGCCGCCGAGGTCCTGGATGCCGACGACCAGTCCGGCCTTGTACAGGTCGAGACAGCACTCGATGAGCACCTTCTCGGTGAACGGGTCACCGACCTGCACGGCGGGCAGCTTCTTGCGGCCGGTGCCGGTCTCCTCGCCGGAGAAGGTGTCCGAGGCGAGCACGGACACGCCGCCGATGCCGTCGAGGCCGGTGCGCGCGCCGAACAGGATGATCTTGTTGCCCGCGCCGGAGGCGAAGGCCAGGTGCAGGTCCTCCACGCGCATGGCGCCCGCGCAGAGCGCGTTCACCAGCGGGTTGCCCTGGTAGGAGGCGTCGAAGACGGTCTCGCCGCCCACGTTCGGCAGGCCGAGGGAGTTGCCGTAGCCGCCGATGCCGCGGACCACGCCGTCGACCACGCGACGGGTGTCGTGGGCGTCGGCCGCGCCGAAGCGCAGCTGGTCCATCACCGCGATCGGACGCGCGCCCATCGCCATGATGTCGCGCACGATGCCGCCGACGCCGGTGGCAGCGCCCTGATAGGGCTCGACGTAGGACGGGTGGTTGTGGCTCTCCACCTTGAAGGTGACCGCCCAGCCGTCGCCGATGTCGACCACGCCCGCGTTCTCGCCGATGCCTGCCAGCATCGAGGCCTTCATCTCGGGGGTGGTCGTCTCACCGAAGTAGCGCAGGTGCACCTTCGAGGACTTGTAGGAGCAGTGCTCGCTCCACATCACGGAGTACATCGCCAGTTCGGCGTCGGTGGGCCGACGGCCCAGAATCTCCTTGATGCGGGCGTACTCGTCGTCTTTGAGACCGAGTTCCTTGTACGGCTGCGGAGCATCCGGGGTGGCTGCGGCGGTAGCGACGGTGTCGACCTGCAGTGTCACGGGAGACCAGGGTCCTTTCGGCCGGGGGAACTTGACTGCAGAGTCTAATTGGCCCTCGTCGCGGCCGAACGGCCCGCCCCGAGTATTGCGAACAAGTGACAGACGTCGCACTCGCCCAGGTCACACCTGCGCTTGGGGCACGGCCCGACCCGCTAGTCTGACGCCGTGAACGAGAGTCCGGGGGTTGCCGAGCAGGTCGAGTCTCCTGTTCCCGCGCACGACGCGGCGCCCAGCTCGCTTCCCGCCGGGCCGTCGGCCACGTCCGAGGCCACCGATCGGCAGCGGCGCAGGCTGTTCGCCGCGATCGGCCTGTTCCTCTTCTCCGCGGTCGTCGCGGTGCTGGCGCACTGGTGGCACGGATACATCGACCTGCAGGTCTACCGCAACGGCGCGCGCGTCTGGCTCGACGGCGGCGACCTGTACGGGCCGATGCCGCCGGTCATGGGTCTCGGCCTGCCCTTCACCTATCCCCCGCTGGCGGCGGCGTTCTTCGTGCCGCTGGCGCTGATGCCGCTGCCGGTGGCCGAGGTCGTCGTGCTGGCGACCTCGCTGCTGAGCCTGGCCGTCGCCCTGTGGGTGGTGCTGGTGCGGATCCGGCCCGAGCTCGACCGGATCTCGGTGCTGACCCTCGTGATCGCCGGGCTCGGGCTCGCCCAGTTCCTCGAGCCCGTCCGCCAGACGGTGAACTTCGGCCAGATCAACCTGATCCTGATGGCCGCGATCACCGTCGACGTGCTGGTGCGCAAGCCGTTCTGGCCGCGCGGCATGCTCATCGGCATCGCGGTCTCGATCAAGCTGATCCCCGCCGCCTACCTGCTGTACTTCCTGCTGCGCCGGGACTGGAAGGCCGCGGGCACGATGGTGGTGTCGGCGGCGGGCGCGGTCGGCGTCGGGTTCCTGCTGTTCCCGAACGACTCGGTGCAGTACTGGTTCCACACCGTCACCGACACCGGCCGCATCGGCACGCCGTATTTCGCGGGCAACCAGTCGATCAAGGGCACGCTGTTCCGGCTCGGCCTCGACGAGTCGGTGGCGACCGGACTGTGGCTGCTGCTCTCGGCGCTGACGATCACGCTGGCCGCGGTGTGGATGTACCGGCTGATCGGCGCGGGCCGCGACGTCTCGGCGCTGCTGGTCAACGCGGCCGCCGTGCTGCTGGTCTCGCCGGTGTCGTGGTCGCACCACTGGGTGTGGGTCGCCCCGGCGCTGGTCGTCGCCGTCGACCAGGCCACGCGCCGCCGCTCGCGCGGATTCACCACGCTCGTGGGCGTTTTCACGGTGCTGTTCATCATCGGGCCGCAGTGGGTGCTGCCGCATTCGGGCGGCAAGGAACTCGCCTGGGCGTGGTGGCAGCAGATCATCGGCAGCACCTATGTGTGGGCCACCTTCGCGGTGATCGTCTACGCGGTGATCACCTATCGGCCCGAGCGCAAGCCCGCGGCTGAACCGGCCGCCGCCTGACCGCTCAGTCGAGCTCGGCCGGGGTCAGGAAGGCCGCCAGCGCCGCCGCGTAGGCGGGCACGTCGGCCGCGCCCATGAGTTCCCGGCAGGAGTGCATGGCCAGCTGCGGTGCGCCGACGTCGACGGTGGAGATGCCGGTGCGGGCCGCGGTCATCGGGCCGATGGTGGAACCGCAGGGCAGATCGGCGCGGTGCACGTAGCGCTGCAACGGCACCCCCGCCTGCGCGCAGGCCAGCGCGAACGCGCCCGCGCCCGCGGCATCGGTGGCGTAGCGCAGGTTCTGGTTGACCTTGAGCACCGGCCCGCCGCCGACCTCGATCCGGTGCGCGGGCTCGTGCCGATCCGGATAGTTGGGGTGGGTGGCGTGGGCCATGTCGCCGGAGGCGACGACCGAACCGGCCAGCGCGGCGAGGTAGTCGGCACGACCACCGCCGCGGGCGAGCACGATCCGTTCCAGCACGGCGGGCAGCAGATCCGACTGCGCGCCCCGATCCGACTGGCTGCCGACCTCCTCGTGGTCGAACATCACCAGCACCGGCGTCGCGGCGCCGGGATCGTCGATGGCGGCGAGGAAGGCCTGCAGTCCCGCGTAGCAGGTGCCCTGGTTGTCCAGCCGGGGCGCGCTCACCAGGTCGTTGTCGCGTCCGACCAGCGTGCTCGGGGCCAGGTCGTGGGTCATCAGTTCCCAGCCGAGCACATCGGCGCCGTCGACGCCGGCCCGCTCGGCCACGAAGTCGAGGAACGACGCGGGCGCGTCACCGGTCCCCCAGATCGCGTTGACGTGCCGCTGCGGATCCAGGGTCACCCCGCGCCGGTCCTCGGACAGGTGGATGGCCAGCTGCGGTACCCGCAGGATCGGTTCGTCGACGCGCACCAGCACGTCCCGCATCCGCGCGCCCTCGCGCACGCTCAACCGCCCGGAGATCCCGAGTTCACGGTCCAGCCACGAGTTCAGCCACGCGCCGCCGTAGGGCTCGAGCCCGACCAGTTGCCAGCCCGAGCCTGCCAGGTCGGGGTGTTGCTTGACGCGCAGATTGGGACTGTCGGTGTGCGCGCCGACCACCCGGAACGGGTCGGTGGGCGCCGCGTCGTAGTCGGCCCACGCGATGAGCGAACCACCGCGCACCACATAGTGTTTCCCGCCCGCGCTCTCCCACGGCTGTGCCTCCGACAGCGGCGTGAACCCGTTCGCCGCCAATTCCTCGGCGACCGTCGCGCACACGTGGAAGGGCGACGGCGAAGCGTCGATGAAGGCGCACAGGCCACTCGCCGTGGCCGCGGTCAGAGATACGGGCATATTCGCGATCGTATCTTTCCCCTAGCCTGGAGTGGTGGGGACTGTGGACTTCGACCACCGCTCCGATGACGGCTGGGATTTCGCGGGTCCGGCCGCTGCCGTGCCGCCGGGCATCTCGATTATCGGGTACCGCGACACGGCCGGGACCGGCGTCGATCTGCGCGTGGCCGGGGCCGCGGTGGTCACCGTGCTGATCGAATTCGGCGAACGCGGATTGGTCGTCGACGATGTGTCCGGCACTCGGAACCTGGGCGGATTCGTCGCGGGAATGCCCATCGAACCCATGCGAATTCGTGGTGCGCGGGCGGCGTGTATCGAGGTTCGGCTCGCCCCGACCCTGGCGTATTCACTGCTCGGCGTCGCCCCCGCGGAATTGGGCCGTGGCGCACTCGACCTCGACGACCTGTGGGGCTCGCGCGCTCAGCGCCTCCGCGAGCGCCTCGCCGCCGCGCCGACCTGGGACGAGCGGTTCGAGTTGACGAAATCGTTTCTGACACAGGGCGATCGGCCCAGGCGAGTCGCCGACCCGGAGGTGCTCGCCTCCTGGGATCGCATCCTCAGCACCGGCGGCCGGGTACGCATCGGCGCGCTGGCCGAATCGCTCGGTTGGAGCCACAAGCGACTGTGGGCGCGCTTCGAGTCCCAGATCGGCCTGACGCCCAAGCGGGCGGCCATGCTGGTCCGGTTCCGAGCAGCGGTCGACGGCCTGCTGGCAGGCAGGCCCGCCGCCGAGGTCGCCGTGGAGTGCGGATACACCGATCAGGCGCATCTGTGTCGCGACGTGGCGATCTTCGCCGACCGGACACCGGGCGCGCTGGCGACGCACTATCTGCCCGACATCGCCAGGCACCGATACCGGGCATGGGGAAAATTCTTCCAATACCCGGCGGGAGCCACCGCCCGATAGTTGTGCCGTGACCACGACTTTCGATCCAGCAAAGCTCCAGATCGCCATGGAGACCATCCACCACGCGGGTCTGCCCGGCGTCTTCGCCGAGGTACGCGCCTGCGACGAGACCTGGCGCGGCGCCGCGGGCGTCGCCGATCTCGCCACCGGCCGCCCCGTCACGCCCGACCTGCGACACCGCGTCGGCAGCATCACCAAGACGTTCACCGCCGCCGCGGTCCTGCGCCTGGTGGAGGACGGCCTGCTGTCGCTCGACACGCCCATCGGGCACCACCTGCCGCACCTGGTGCCCGGCGACCGCGGCGCCGCGATCACGATCCGGATGTTGATCGACCACACCAGCGGCCTCGCCGACGTCCTGCCGCACGCCTACCCGTCCCTCGCAGCTTTCCCCGACCTGACGAAGACGACACCGGCCAGCCTCGACGACCATCGCTTCACCCGATTCGTCCCGGCCGACCTCATCGAACTCGGCGTCTCGGCGCCGGCCACGGGCGTGCCGGGCGGCCGACCCGGCGTGTACTCCAACACCAACTACCTGCTGCTGTGCGAACTCGTCACCGCCGTGACCGGACTGGACGCGCGGGAGTACATCGCCGCCGCCGTCATCGAGCCCGCCGGGCTGCGCGACACCGAACTCCCCACGGGCCCGGAGCTCGACGGACCGCATTCGCTGCACTACGAGTCCTGGTTCGGCATGATCGACCCACCGCGCGACTACAGCGTCTACGACATGTCCTGGGTGGGACCCGCGGCCTCGCTCATCTCTACCGTCGCGGATCTGAACCGCTTCTACCGGCTGCTGCTCGCCGGCGAGATCATCGGCGCGTCGTCGCTGGAACAGATGCGGCGCACCGGTCCGGTCGTCTCGTTCGAGGGCAAGATCATCGAGTACGGACTCGGCCTGCAGAAGATGACAGTGCCGGGGCACGGCGAATTCTGGGGCCACGAGGGTTCGGTCTGGGGCGGCGGTGCGCTGTCCTGGATCAGCGCCGACGGCACGCGCCAGCTGTCGCTCGCGGTGAACATGCAGCGCTGGAACAGTCTCGACGCCACGGGAAAACCACTGCCCCACCCCATCGACCACGCGCTGGGCGCCTTCGTCGAACTCGCGTTGAGCAGCTGATCCGGCGTTACAGGTCGGCGATGACAGCGAGCGCGGCGGCCAGCTCGCCGTAGCGGCGTACGCCCAGCCGCGCTCGCAATTCGTCCTCGGCGAGCTGTTCCTGCGTCCTGACCCGGTCGACCACTTTCGCGCCGAGACCGCTCAGACCGATCAGGATGCGGCGGCGGTCATCGGTCGCGGCGACCCGGAAGATCAGGCCGCGTTCGGCGAGATAATCGGCGTGCCGGGTGGCCGAAGACGGCGCCAAACGCGCGGCGGCCGCCAATTCGGACATGGTCATGCCGTCATCGGTGGAAAGCTGCGAAAGAATGGCCCAGTGATCGGCGGTGAGATTGTCGGCCGACAGCGCCGATTCCAGCCGGCGGACCCAGTTGCGTTCCGCCGAACGCAGCGCACCGTGCAGTGTGGAAGACCCACTTATGATGGACACCGATCGCATTTCCCACCTGCCGACATGATTTCAAAGCGATAGAGTACAGAATGCCAACGCGCGACGAGAGTCGGGACGAGACGATCGAGATTCTCTCGATCGTGCCGACGCAGGGCCCCGCGGGCATCATCGCCCCCTCCTGTACCGCCGCGATTTCCCTCGCCGTCGATGAAATCAATGGTGGCACAGGAATTCTGGGCCGCGAAATTCGGCTGACCACCATCGACGGCGGCCGTTCCCCGTATGCCGTCGCCGCCGAGGTGGAGGCATTTCTCGCGACCGGCATGGTCGGCGCGATCACCGGCTGGCACACCTCGGCGGTGCGCCGCGCGGTCGCCGACGCCGTCGACGGGCGGGTCCCCTACCTGTACGCGACCGACCACGAGGGCCTGCCCGACGAACGCCCCGGCGTCCTGCTGGTGGGCGAGCATCCCGATCACCAGACCGTGCCCGCCGTGGCGTGGATGGCGCGGGAACTGGGTGTGCGCAAGTGGGCGGTGATCGGCAACGACTACATCTGGCCCCGTCAGACGGTCAACGCGCTGCGCCGTGCGCTGCCCTCACCGGCCGATATCGTGCTCGAACAGTACGTCCCGCTCGGCACCCGGGATTTCCACGCGTTCCTGGACAGCCCCGCCCTCTTGCGCGCCGATGCGGTGCTCGTCCTGATGGTCGGCGCCGACACCGCCCGGTTCAACCGGCGATTCGCCGCGACCGGCCTGCCTGCGATCATGCCGCGCCTGAGCCCCGCCGTCGACGAGAACGTCCTGCTGAGCGCGGGGCCCGCCGCCAACGCCAACCTGTATGTCGCATCAAGCTTCTTCGTCGACGAGCGCACCGCCGACGGCCGCGATCGCCGGGCGCGCTACCGCAGACACCAGGGCGCGTTCGCCCCCGCGCTGACCACCTTCAGCAATTCCACGTACGAGGCGGTCCACCTGCTGCGCACCCTGGCCGACACGGTCGGCACCCTGGATGTGCCGACCATCGCGAGCCGCCTCGCCACCGGCATCATTCTGGACGGCCCGTCCGCCCGCAACGGCTTCCTCGGCAACCAAGCCGTCGGCCCGGCCCACCTCGCTCGCGCGGACGGCGTCGACTTCGACATCCTGGACCGGTTGCCCTAGTGACGACAACGCCCCGGCCTCATGGTGAGGTCGGGGCGTCGGTGGCGAGGGAGCGCCGGAAACTCAGGCTCCGACCAGGCTGTCGATGACGGAGTAGAACATGCCGAGACCGTCGTCGCTGGGGCCGGTGAGTGCCTCGGTCGCGTGCTCGGGGTGCGGCATCAGGCCGACGATCCGGCCGTTGGCCGAGGAGATGCCCGCGATCCCGCGCTGCGAGCCGTTCGGGTTGTCGCCGGCGTAGCGGAACACCACGCGGCCTTCGCCCTCGAGCTCGTCGAGCACCTGCGCCGAGGCCTGGTAGCGGCCCTCGCCCGACTTCAGCGGGATGAGGATCTGCGCGCCCTGCTCGTAGCGGGAGGTCCAGGCGGTGTTCGTCGCCTCGACCTGCAGCCACTCGTCGCGGCAGATGAAGTGCAGGCCCTCGTTGCGGGTGAGCGCGCCGGGCAGCAGGCCCGCCTCGCACAGCACCTGGAAGCCGTTGCAGATGCCGAGCACCGGCAGGCCCTGACCGGCGGCGCGCACGACCTCGCCCATCACCGGCGCGAACCGGGCGATGGCGCCGCAGCGCAGGTAGTCGCCGTAGGAGAAGCCACCGGGGACGATGACCGCGTCGACGCCCTTGATGTCGGCGTCGGCGTGCCACAGGCTCACGGCCTCGGCGCCGGCCAGCCGCACCGCGCGGGCGGCGTCGACATCGTCGAGCGTGCCCGGAAAAGTAATAACGCCGATACGCGCGCTCACTGGACCCGAACGACCTTCCAGTCCTCGATCACCGTGTTGGCCAGCAGCGCCTCGGCGATCTGCTCGAGCTGGGCGTCGGAGACACTCTCGTCGACCTCGAGCTCGAAGCGCTTGCCCTGCCGCACATCCGAGATTCCGGCGAATCCCAGACGCGGGAGCGCGCCGACCACGGCCTGTCCCTGGGGGTCCAGGATCTCGGCCTTCGGCATGACCTCGACCACGACTCGTGCCACGCGTTGCTCCTCATGTGGTGTGGGGGTTACGGAGAAATCCTAGTTGACCCGGCCGTCGTGCCCGCCTTCCGGGGTCGCCGCGGCTTAGCATCGGGGATATGCGCATCGCCCACTTCGGTCATTCCTGCATCCTCGTGGAACTGCACGGCACGAAAGTGCTCTTCGATCCGGGCACCTTCGCGCACGGCTTCGAGGGCATCACCGGACTGGACGCGATCGCGGTGACCCACCAGCATCCCGACCACATCGACCCGAACCGGATCGAGGCGCTGATCGAGGCCAACCCGACCGCGCGCCTGCTCTCGGACCCGCAGACCGCGCAGCAGCGCGCCGAGGGTTGGGAGCCGGTGTCGGCCGGCCAGGTGCTCGAACTCGGTGACCTGCAGATCACCGGTGGCGGCGGCAGGCACGCGGTGATCCACCCGGACATCCCGGTGATCGACAACACGGTCTTCCAACTCGGCACCGCCGCCGACCCGGCTCAGCTCGTGCACCCCGGTGACTCGCTGTGGGTGCCGCCGGTACCGGTCGGCGTGCTCGCCATCCCGGCCGCCGCACCGTGGATGCGGATCTGGGACGCCGTCGACTACCTGCGCGCGGTCAATCCACGGACCGCGCTGCCCATCCATCACGGCGTGATCGATCCGGCCGCGCACGGCATCTATTTCGGCAGGTTGACCGAGATGGCTCCGGCGGGCACCGAGTTCCGCGTCGTCGATCCGGAGAGCCAGGCCCAGTTCTGATCAGCGCCCGCGCCGATATCGTCCCGGCGCGATGCCGCGCTCCCGGGTGAACGCGCGGGAGAAGGTGTACTCGGAGGTGTAGCCGACCGCGGCGCCGACCTCGGCGACGCGCCGGTCGGTCTCCCGCAGGAGTTTGGCGGCCAGGCCGACCCTGACCCGGCTCAGGTAGGTCAGCGGAGGATCACCGACCAGCGTCTTGAATTCCCGCGCGAACGCGGGCCTCGACATGTGCACCTCGCGGGCCAGCCCCGCCACCGTCCACGGTCGCTGCGGCGCCTCGTGGATCAGTGACAGAGCGGCGCCGATCCGCGGGTCGCGGAGCGCGGTGAGCCACGACTGCGCGGTCGCGCCGTCCGCGGCGGCCAGCCACGCCCGGATCACCTGCACGAAAAGCACTTCGGTGAGCCGCGCGGCGACCGCGCGCGCACCGGGTCGCCCCTGTGTGCACTCCGCGGCGAGCAACCGGATCACCGCCTGCAGTTCCGGATCGGCGCTCATCCCGGGTATCCGGATCAGCGGCGGGAGCTCACCGAGCACCGGGTGTCCGGCGGCGTCGCCGTCGAATTCGAACTTGCCGCAGACGATCCGGGCGAGCGGCCCGGCGCCGCCGAGTTCGAGCACGCCGTCGCGGACCGGATGGGCCCGCTCGAGGTCGGCGTAGGGCAGCCCCGGATACCCCGGCTCGCCGGACAGGACGTGCGGTGCGCCCTGCGGCAGCAGCACCACGTCACCGGGCAGCAGTTGCCGCGGCGGCTCGTCGCGGTACCGCAACCAGCACGTGCCCTCGGCGATGAGATGGAACCCCGCCGTACCGGAACTCTCCACCGCACAACCCCATTCGGCACCCCGGCAACGCAGCTGAGTCAGCAGCACGCCCGCGAAACCCGTCGTCGACAGCACCTCGGCCAGCACATCCACGATTGCCAGATTAGCTCATGGAATCGTCGCGAGTGAGACGAAAGAGCAAGAATCACGCTACTTTCCGCCATTTCTATCCCGTTCCACAGCTCATACCGTTGTTCGCAACGGGCCACTCGGCTCGCAGCGACCACCGAGGAAAGCACGGACATGAACCACCTCTTCACCCCCTACGCGCTCGGCCCGATCCCCCTCGCCAACCGCGTCGTGATGGCCCCGATGACCCGGTCCCGCAGGCCCGACGAGGTGCCGGACGCAGGAACTGCCACGTACTACGCCCAGCGCGCCGGCGCGGGCCTGATGATCACCGAGGGCGTGTTCATCAGCCCCGAGGCGCGCGGCTACGGCGACGTCCCCGGACTGTGGACCGAACGGCAGGTCGCGGGCTGGGCGAATGTCACCGACGCGGTCCACGCCGCGGGCGGTCGCGTCTTCGCACAGCTCTGGCACGTCGGGCGGCTGTCGCACCGGTCGCTGCAACCCGGTGGCGGGGCCCCGGTCGGCCCGAGCACCACCAGGGCGGATGCGCGAGTGTGGCTGCGCGAGACCGGCATGACCGATGCCACGACCCCGCGCGCGCTCGAGACCGGGGAGATCCCGCGCGTGGTCGCCGATTTCGCGGCGGCGGCCGATCGCGCGATCCGCGCCGGCTTCGACGGCGTGGAAGTGCACGGCGCGCACGGCTTCCTGCTGGACCAGTTCCTCAACGCGCGGGTCAACGACCGCACCGATCGATACGGCGGGTCGATCGAGAACCGGGCGCGACTGCTGCTGACCACCCTCGACGCGGTCATCGCCAGGATCGGCGCGCACCGGGTCGGCGTGCGGCTGTCACCGTTCACCGTCGCCAACGACCTGCCCGCCGACGGCGAGACCGAGGCGATGTTCCGGTACCTCACCCCCGAGCTGGCCCGCCGCGGCCTGGCCTACACGCACCTGAGCGACCTGCACCTGTCCGGCGGACCCGATATCCCGGCCGCGTTCCTCGCCGGCTTCCGGGCCGCCTACGACGGCACGGTGATCCTGGCCGGTGGCCTGGACCGCGCTCGCGCCGAAGGCCTGCTCGACGCGGGCCTGATCGACCTCGCCGCGTTCGGAAAACCGTTCCTCGCCAATCCCGACCTCGTCGAGCGCATGCGGCGCGACCTACCGCTGGCGACCCCCGACCCCGCCACCTTCTACGGCGGGGACGCGACCGGCTACACGGACTATCCGCCCGCGCTCGTCGCGACGGCGGGCGCGGCTCACCGCGTGTAGCTGCTCAGGAACAGGGCCTCGGCCAGGGCCATGTGCTCGATCTCGCTCGGGTCGACGCTCTCGTTGGGGGCGTGGATCAGGCACTTGGGCTCCTCCACGCCGATCAGCATGATCTCCGCCTGCGGATAGGTGTCGGCGAAGACGTTGCACAGCGGGATCGAGCCGCCCTGGCCCTCGGTAGTCACCGCGCGGCCGTAGGAGGTCGCCATCGCCTGCTCGAGCGCCGAGCGCGCAGGCCCGTGCTCGGACGCGACGAACGGTTCGCCCAGCGCCTCGACCTCGATGTCGAGGCGAGCGTTCCACGGCACGTGCGCGCGCAGATGCTTCTCCAGCAGGTCGTAGGCCTGTTTGGGCTCGGTGCCGGGCGGGATCCGCAGGTTGAGCCTGGCCCGGCTGGTCGGCTGGATCGCGGCCGAGGACCCGACGACCGCGGGCACGTCCATGCCGAGCACCGTCAGCGCGGGCCGCGCCCACACCATGTCGGAGACGGTGCCGCTGCCGAGCAGGTCAACGCCGTCGAGCACGCCCGCGTCGGCGCGGAAGTCCTCGACGGGGTACTGCACGCCGGTCCACTTCTGGTCGTCGGTGAGACCGTCGATGGTGGTGTTGCCGTCGGAGTCCCGCAGCGAGGCCAGCAGCTGGATCATCGCCGCCAGCGCGTCCGGCGCCGGCCCGCCGAACATGCCGGAATGCATGGGCCCCCGCATCGTCTCCAGGGTGACCACCACATTCACGTTGCCGCGCAGCGTCTGGGTGAAGGTGGGCACGCCGACCGCGAAGTTGCCGCAGTCGGCGACCAGGATGACATCGGCGCTGAGCAGCTCGGGATTGGCGACGACGAATTTCTCCAGCCCGCCGGTGCCCTGCTCCTCCGAGCCCTCCGACACGACTTTGATCCCGATCGGGAAGTCCGGGCCGATCGCGCGCAGTGCCGTCAGGTGGGTGACGATATTGCCCTTGCAGTCGGCCGCGCCGCGCCCGTACCAGCGGCCGTCCTTCTCGGTGAGCGTCCAGACCGGCGTCTTCCATGCGGCGTCGTCGAGCGGGGGCTGCACGTCGTAGTGGCAGTACAGAAGGACGGTCGGGGTGCCGGGCGGGCCGGGCCGGTGCCCGATGACCGCCTTGCTCCCGTCCGGTGTCTCGTGCAGACCGACCTCGGTCAGCCCCGCCGCGGCGAAGGCGTCGGCCACCCAGCGCGCGGTCTGCTCGCACCCTTCGGCGGGGAACTGGCGAGGGTCGGCGACGGATTTCAGCGAAACGAGCTCGGTCAGGTCCTTTTTCGCCTGGCCCATCAGGCCGGCGATCCTGCCGCGCAGCGCGTCCACATCGGGGGCTTCGGTCATCGGTCCCGCCTCACTTCGTCGTGTCGTCCAGCTTCAGGGTGTCCAGATGAGAAAGGTAGTCCTGCAGGCGATCCGGGCAGTAGACGGCGATGGTGAGGCCGACGGCTTCGGCGGTGTCGCGCGGTCCGATCACCGGGCGCTGTCCCGGCCCGGACGCGCCGTTGCTCAGCGAGGCCTGGTATTTCGCCTTGATCAGTGGCGAGGCGGGGTCCTGGCACACCGAGCCACCGTCGTCGCCGAGCGCGTTGGCGATCACGTTCGGCTCCGGCGCCGGGAGCCCGGCGGCGAGCAGATTGTCGTGCAGCTGCTGGGCTTTGGTGTTCGCCTGGGTGTTCTCGCGAATCGCGGTGAAGGTGAACAGACCGGTCAGCGCGAACACCACGAGCAGCACACCCGCCGTGATGTAGATCCAGCGGCGCTTCTGTTCGGGAGCGTCTCCGGTCGTCATGCCTTCTCCCCTTCCGGAACGGCGAATTTCCAGCTGTCCCTGCGATTTCGGTAGAACAGATACGGAATGAGCAGACCGACGATGCCCATGCCGCCGCCGACGATGAGCACGTACACCCACGGGCTGCCCGCACCGAATTGCGAGGGCGGCACGAAGCCGATCGCGAAGGCGGCGATCGAGGACGCGGCGCCGAGCGCGCACAGCGCCAGCAGGGCGGGCGCTCGATAGCCGCGCGGATGATCGGGATCGTCTCTGCGCAATTTCGCCGCCGCCGCGAACATCAGCACGTACATGATCAGATACACCTGCGTGGTGATCACCGACAGAATCCAGTACGCGCTGGAGACATTCGGGATGAACGCGTACAGCAGCGCGATCAGGGTCGTGAAAATACCCTGGGCCACCAGCATGTTCTGCTGCACGCCGTGTTTGTTGAGCCGGGTCAGGATCGGCGGCAGATACCCCTCGCTGCGCCCGATCAGCAACAGCCCCTTGGACGGTCCGGCCAGCCAGGTGAGCATGCCGCCGAGCGCGGCCGCCACCAGCGCGATGCCGACGATCGGCGTGAGGAAGCCGACCCCGAAATGGCTGAAGAATCCGTCGAAGGCCTGCATCACACCAGCGGTGAGACTCAGGCTCGCCGACGGGACGACCCAGCTGATGGCCAGCGCGGGCAGAATGAAGATCACCAGCACCAGCCCCATGGCCAGGAACATCGCCTTCGGGAATTCCTTGGCCGGATTCCGCAGCGACGACACGTGCACCGCGTTCATCTCCATGCCCGCGTAGGACAGGAAATTGTTCACGATCAGCACCAGGCTGGCCAGGCCCGTCCAAGCCGGCAGCAGATGACTCGAATCCATCGGCGCCGCGGACGGATTGCCCTGCGCGAGAAACACCAGGCCGAGCACCACCAGCACCGTTCCCGGAATCAGCGTGCCGATCACCAGACCCATACTCGACAGGCCCGCCACCGTCTTGGTGCCCTGCGAGGACACGTACACGCCAGCCCAATAGACCGTGATGATCACGATCGCCACATACAGGCCGTTGGACGCCAGCGACGGATGGATGATGTAGGCGAAAGTGCTTGCCACATAGGCGAGCAGGCTCGGGTAGTAGAAGATCGTCATGGCGAACTGGCACCAGACCGCCAGAAAGCCGAGTGGTTTGTTCAACCCGTCGCCCACCCATTTGTAGACGCCGCCCTCCCAGCCCGACGCCAATTCCGCCGCGACCAGCGAGGTCGGTAGCAGGAAGAGAATCGCGGGAATCACATACAGGAAGACACAGGCCAATCCGTAGACGGCCATGGTGGGCGCCGAGCGGAGGCTGGCCACCGAACTCGTGGTCATCAGCGCCAACGTCACCCAGGACAGATACTTCGTCGTCGTCGCGGCTTTCGTCGCGGTGCCCGTCATCAACGCTGCCTCCTGCTGTGAAAATGCACAACCAACGGAAACCCTTGATCAACTGCTCAGCATAGTAACCGCTGAGCATCCTCCCGATACGCTCGAATCGAGCACTTTCGCGCCGAATCGTTGCAGAATTCCCTTGGAGCTAACACCTGGCAGTGCACTCTCTGACTGGAGCCCCCCATGGCCGAGAACCCGGACCCCCACGACCTTTTCAGCCTTCCCGGTTTCACCCGCCCCGCACCGCACGGCGGATTTCCCGCCTACGAACTCTTCCCCGAGGTCGCCTACGAGATCGTGCACGACGAACTGCTGCTCGACGGCGTCGCCCGCATGAACCTGGCCACCTTCTGCACGACCTGGATCGACGAACCCGCCCGCCGCTTGATGGCGGAATCGCTGGACAAGAACATCGTCGACAAGGACGAATACCCGCAGACCGCCGAGCTCGAGCACCGCTGCGTCCGGATGCTCGCCGACCTGTGGCACGCGCCCGACCCCGCGTCCACCCTCGGCACGTCCACCACCGGCTCCAGCGAAGCCGCGATCCTCGGCGGGCTGGCGGCGAAGTTCCGCTGGCGGGCGCGCGGCGGCACCGGCACCCCGAACCTGGTGAGCGGCCCGGTACAGGTGTGCTGGGAGAAGTTCGCCCGCTACTTCGACGTCGAGCTGCGGCAGGTGCCCCTGCGCGGTGACCGCTACACCCTGCATCCCGACGATCTGGCGACCCACTGCGACGCGAACACGATCGCGGTGGTGCCGACCTTCGGCCAGACGTTCACCGGTTTGTTCGAGGACGTCGCCGCGATCAGCGCGGCCCTCGACCGGCTCCACGCGAGCGGCGGGCCGGACATCCCGATCCACGTCGACGCGGCCAGCGGCGGCTTCCTCGGACCGTTCACGGCCCCGGATCTGGTGTGGGACTTCCGGTTACCGCGGGTGAAGTCGATCAACGCCTCCGGCCACAAGACCGGGCTCGCGCCGCTCGGCGTCGGCTGGGTGGTGTGGCGCGAGGCCGCCGATCTGCCGAGGGAACTGGTCTTCGACGTCGACTACCTCGGCGGCCACATGCCGACCTTCAACCTCAACTTCTCCCGGCCCGGCGGCCAGGTGATCACCCAGTACTACGACTTCATCCGGCTCGGCCGCGCCGGCTACACCCGCGTGCAGTCCGCGATCTATCTGGTCGCCCGGCATTTCGCCGAGGGGCTGCGCGCGCTGGGACCGTTCGAGCTGATCCACGCGGGCGAGCCCGAGCGGGGCATCACGGCGGTGGCGTGGCGGCTGGCCGACGGCGCCGACTACAACCTCTACGACCTGTCCGACCGGCTGCGGGTCCGTGGCTGGCTCATCGCCGCCTATCCGCTGCCCGCCGACCGGCAGGACGAGACCATCATGCGGGCGGTGTTCCGGCACGGTTTCACCGTCGACATGGTCCAGTTGCTGCTCGCCGACATCCGGCGCGGCCTGCGGCAGCTCTCGGACAACCCCCGGCGAACCCCGCTGACCAGAGCGGAAGCGGGCGGGTTCACCCACGACGCCAGGCCGGAGGTACCGGAACAAGGGCCACCGCCGCGCGCGTAATCGCCGATGCGCGCGGCGGTGGCGGTCAGGCAGCCTTGGCCACGGTGAACGGTTCCCAGCGGTACACGTCGCTGCGCGCGCCGTGGTAGAGCGCGAGGTCGACGGCGTCGAGCATCGCCTGGCGCGGGCCGGAGCGCTGCAACTGCGCGGCCGAGATCGCCAGGCGCAGGATGCCGCCCCGGCGGGCGGTACGGGCTGCGCCCATCACCAGCGCCCGGCACCACCACGGTTCGGCGCGGAAACCCTCGCCGATCCCGTACACCCTGGCCTTGCTGGTCGCGGCACGTTCGAGGTCGGTGATGGTGGTCAGGCCGAGCGCGAGCCGGAAGCCCACGTCGGGCAGGGCCGCCAGCGCGCCCGCCGAGGCGTCCCAGCGCGGCGCCGCGAACAGCCGGGTGCGCAGTTCCACCTGCTCCATCACCCGGTCGGCCGCCTTGAGCCGCAGCGTGGCCTCGTG
The DNA here is from genome assembly GCF_040654275.1 of Nocardia sp. NPDC050717. Lineage (NCBI taxonomy): Bacteria > Bacillati > Actinomycetota > Actinomycetes > Mycobacteriales > Nocardiaceae > Nocardia > Nocardia sp. NPDC050717. The sequence goes on along the minus strand of NZ_JBFAHR010000013.1, from coordinate 97,521 downwards.
CCGCGGCAGGCTCGCGAACTCGGCCCGCCTGCGCTTGGTGGCGGCCTGGTCGTACCCGTGCAGCACGATCGCGTCGCCCTCGTGCCGCCTGCCGCGCAGCCACGCCTGCGTCGCCGGATCGTCGACGAGCCGGTACTTGCCCTTCAACCGGGGCGCGACCAGCAGCGACAGCCGCACATCCCGCTGGTCCATCTCCGCCGCGAACTCGATCGCGGCGTCGCGCGTCGTGTCCCGGATCCCCGATACGGAAACGATCAGCTCAGCGTTCATGAACCAACGGTGTCAGCCCCAGGTGACACCCGCGTGCTCCACCGATGACGCCCCGACGAACATCACCGCACGCCTCTACGCGTCCGCCAGGCCCACCTTGTCGAGGACCCAGGCGTATTCGAAGGCGACTTCCTTCCACTTCTCGTAGCGGCCGCTCACGCCGCCGTGGCCCGCGCTCATCTCCGTCTTCAGCAGCAGTTCGCTGTCGCCGGTCTTGGTGTCGCGCAGCTTGGCGACCCACTTGGCGGGCTCCACGTACAGGACGCGGGTGTCGTTGAGGCTGGTGATGGCCAGGATGGCCGGGTAGTCCTTGGCCTCGACGTTCTCATACGGCGAGTAGGACTTCATGTACTCGTAGACGTCCTTGTCAGCCAACGGGTTTCCCCACTCGTCCCACTCGATCACCGTCAGCGGGAGCGAGGGGTCCAGGATCGAGGTGAGCGGGTCGACGAACGGCACGTTGGCCAGGACGCCCGCGAACAGTTCCGGCGCCAGGTTGGCCACCGCGCCGACCAGCAGGCCGCCCGCGCTGCCGCCGTCGGCGATCAGCCGGTCCGCGGCGGTCACGCCGGAGTCGATGAGATGCTGTGCGCAGGAGACGAAGTCGGTGAAGGTGTTCTTCTTGCTCAGCGTCTTGCCGTGCTCGTACCAGAGCCTGCCCATCTCGCCGCCACCGCGCACATGCGCCACCGCGAACACCATCCCGCGGTCGAGCAGCGAGAGCCGCGACACCGAGAACGACGGGTCGATGCTCGCCTCGTAGGAGCCGTACCCGTAGAGCAGCGTGGGCTTCGGGCCGTCGGCGGGCAGGTCGCGGCGCTTGATGATCGAGATCGGGATCCGGGTGCCGTCGGCGGCCACGGCCCAATCGCGGTGCTGTTCGTAATCTTTCGGCTCGTACCCGCCGAGGACGGGCTGTTCCTTGCGCAGCAGCAGCTCGCCGGTGGTCGGCACGTAGTCGAACACCTGCATCGGCGTGATGAACGAGGTGACGCCGACCCGCAGCGTCGGCTGCTCCCACTCCGGGCTGGAACCCGCTCCGGCGGAAAACAATTCGAGCCCGAAGTCGAGTTCGGTGAGCTCGCCGTAACCGTCGGCGGTGAGCGGCCACACCGACAGCCGGGGCAGCGCGTCGCGACGGTAGCTGAGCACCAGGTGGTTGGCGAAGGCGTCGATGTCCTCGAGCCGCACGTCCTCGCGGTGCCCGACCAGCACGGTCATGTCCGACGGATCGTCGGCGGGCGCCTCGGCCAGCACGAAGTTCTCCGCCTTCACGCCGTCGACCACGTCGTTGTGCAGGATCAGGAACCGGTCCGCGCCGCCGATCACCGCGTGTTCGGCCGAGTACTCGACGCCCTCGCGGCGTGGCAGCAGCACCCGGAACTCACCCTCGGGGTTGTCGGACTCGAGCACCCAGCCCTCGGTGGTGATCTTGGAGCCGAGCCAGATCATCAGGTACTTCTCGGAGCGGGTGGCGCCAACGCTCACCCAGTAGCGCTCGTCGGGCTCGTGGAACACCGTCACGTCGGCGTCGGACGCGGTGCCGACGCGGTGGCGCCACACCGTGTCGGGCCGCCAGGACTCGTCGACGGTCTGGTAGAAGATGTGCGTTCCGTCCAGCGACCAGGTCGCGCCGGGCGCCGCGCCCGCCACCTCGTCGGGCAGCAGTTCACCGGTGCGCAGGTCCTTGATGCGCAGGGTGTAGCGCTCGTCGCCGGTGCTGTCGACGGAGTAGGCCAGCAGGTTGCCGTCGTGGCTCAGCGAGAAGGCGCCGAGCGCGAAGAAGTCCAGGCCCTCGGCGAGCACGTTGCTGTCGAGCAGCACCTGCTCGCCCTCGATGACCGTGTCGACCTCGAGCTGCGGCGGCGTCCAGGCGTCGATCCCCTCGGCGTTCGCGTCGATCGGACAGCGGCAGTGCACCCCGTACTGCTTGCCCTCGAAGCTGCGCGAGTAGTACCAGTACTCGCCCAGCCGCGTGGGCACCGACAGATCGGTCTCCTGCGTGCGCGCCTTGATCTCGTCGAAGATCTTGTCCCGCAGCGGCTGCAGCTGGCCCGTCCGCGCCTCGGTGTACGCGTTCTCGGCCTCGAGATACGCGATGACCTCGGGATTCTCCTTGTCCCGTAGCCACTCGTACTCGTCGACGAACGTATCGCCGTGGTGCACCCGCTCGGTGGGCACCTTCTTCGCACTCGGCGCCGACACCGTCACATTCTCGCCAGCCATGCGCTCCACCGTAGCCGCAGCCGTGGTCACCGGCCCGCCAACTCGGCCGCGGCACGAACTCCGCTGTTCACTAGGTTGGACCGATGCGCACCGTTCTCGCCCGCCGTCTCGGTCTCGCCGTCGCGGCGATGTGGGTGGTCGCGCCGATCGCCTCGGCCGCCGCACCGCTCGGACCACTCGGTCCGCAGCCGCCGACGGCCGGCTTCACCAATGTGTTCCTGACCTGGGACGGACAGACCGAAACGCTGATCATCGACCCGTCGATCCAGGCCGAATCGGAACAGCTCGCGGTGGTGGTGCCGACTCCGGGCCCGGCGACCGTTGGGCCGGTCGAGTCGGGACTGTTCGGCGCGCTGTTCGATCTCACCGCGCCCGAGATCGTCGTGGAGCGGCACTGGTTCAGCTCCGCGGAATTGCCACCGGCCGAGCTGTACGTCACCGCTTTCGGCGGGATGTCGCCACCCGGCCCACCGACCGCCACCGGCTCGCTCGCCACCGTCGACACCTGGCTGTCGGAGCGCGACATCGCCGTCGACCCCGCGACGCGCGCAACGCTGGAGCAGTACGGCCGCGAGGGCTGGTCGTTCACCGCCATCCAGCTCGGTGCGGTCGAGCAGCGCGGGATCACCTTCGAGAATCCGGACGGACGCGTCTCCACCGAGCCGTTCCAGCTGCGCTTCGACACCGACCGGCTCATCTACCCCATGCGGGGCGACCGGGGCGCGACCGGCCCGATGGAGACCAAGATGCACGTGCTCGCCGATCATCGACTCACCCGCGGGGATGCCGACGCCAACCAGTACACCGTCGACATCGAGTTCGCCGGTCGCCTCGCGCCCACCGGACGAGCACTGCTCGACGACCCGATCCAACGGGGCGCCGACTACCTGACGGTCCTCACCACCACCGTCCCCGCCCCGTCGACGATCACCACCGATGCCACCTTCGTCCGCGCGGCGACCGACGAACCCTTCCGCCAGACAGTGACCCGCGTCGAGAACGTCGAGCTCTTCGGCGTGCCGCGCGGCTGGGTGTTCGTCGGCATCGGCCTCGCCGTGTGCGCCCTGCTCGGCGCCGTCGTGATCCGCCGCCACGCCGACCCAGACGCCTCGGCGACGTCCTGACTCGACACCGGCACTCGCCTCCGCGGACGCAGCGATCGGCTACTCTTCGCCTCGGCCGCCGCTGCCAGCAGGCGGCTGCGGTGGGTGTCACCCCGCGCGAGGGTGGGCGGAGATCGCCGAAGGCGTTGGGCGACCGGTAGTTCTCCGGATTGCCGCCGCCCCGGTCGTGCGGCCGCGGGTGTGGTGGCGCTGATGCCGGCGACGGCGGGGTCGTCGGCCCTGGTGGACCTCGCACTGATCAGCAGCGACCGGAATTGTTGGGCCGGTGGGTATTTCTACGGATTGCCAGGGCGCCGGGAAGACTTAACCTGCTGTCATGGGGATGCGTAACGCGGTTCGAGCACTCGTGGTGACCGCGGGGGTGGTGCTGGCGACGGGTGCGGTGGCGCTCATGCCGGCGACGGCCTGTGCGTGCGGTGGTGTGGTCGGCCGGGGTGACTCGGCGCAGGTCGACGGTGAGACCGCCGTGCTCGGCTGGGATGGGCGGCGCGAAACGGTGTTGATGCGCCTGGACATGCGATTCGACGGCGCAGATGCCGCTCTGATCATGCCGACGCCGACACCGGCGACCGTCATGGCGGGCAGTTCCGCCTCCTTCGCCGAGTTGTCGCGGCTCACCGCACCGGAGGTGGTCACCGATCGTCGCTGGTTCGGCGCCGACACCGGCGAGACCTCGGGCGCCGCGCCCGGCTCCGGCCCGGAGGTGCTCGGGCGGGTCCAGCTCGGACCGCTGGAGGCGACGACGCTGCGCGGTGGCGATCTGACCGGGGCCAGGGAGTGGCTCGACGCCAACGGCTATCAGCTCCGGCCGGAGGTCAGCGCGACCCTGGATCCCTATCTGCGGGAGGGCTGGTCGTTCGTGGCCATGCGCCTCACCAGCGCGACCCCGCTGTCGGGTGCGCTCGATCCGGTCCGCCTCACCTTCGACTCGGACCGGCTGGTCTATCCGATGCGCATGTCCGCCGCAGCGACCCGGCCACAGTCGGTGCACCTGTACGTGTTCGGCGACCACCGCGTCACCCGCACCGACCCGGACGCGGCGACGCAGTCGACGTTCACCGAATTCGCCGCTCCCGTAGGCGAACTCACCGACCCGGACCTGGTGTCGCTGGCCGCGGGGAAGAACTACCTCACCCAGCTCTCCGTGCGGATCACCCAACCGTCGGCCATCACCAGCGATTTCGTCCTCGGCGCCGCGCCGGACGACACGATCGTGCGCGACCGGGTGACGCGCCGCGAGTACGTCGAAATCCTCGGCTTCCCCGCGGGTTACGTGCTGATCGTCGTCGGGCTGTCGATCGTCGGTGTCGGCGCGGGCGCGGTGCTGCGCCGCCGATCGGCCCGGTGACGCGCGACGACCCGGCTCGTGGAGCCGGGTCGCCGGGACAGCGGTGTCAGGCGCCGAGCGCCGGGCCGATGGTCGGCCACGAGGCGTGCAGCGCGTCCTCCCAGTAGGACCACGAGTGGGTGCCGACCGGGTGCCAGTCGATCTTGGCGGGAATGCCTGCGGCGCGCAGCCGCTGTTCGAAGGCCACCATGCAGGTGTTGACGCCGAGTTCGATCGGACCACCGAGGAAGATGTTCTCCGCCAGCTGCGGCTTGAGCTCGGCCTCGTGCGGGCCGGGGATCCCGGTGCCGGTCGACATGTACAGGGCCTTGCCGCGCAGCCGCTCGGCCATCAGGGCCGGGTCGTGCGCGGCCCATTCGGGACTGCCCGGCGCGCCCCACATGTTGCCGGGGTTGCCGCCGCGGTTGGCGATGGAGAACATGATCGCGCCCGCCGCCATCGCACTGTCCGGGCACGCGCTGTACCCGGCGACCGCGCGGTAGAGGCCGGGGTGCCGGGCGGCCAGGATGTAGGCCGCGTTGCCGCCCATCGACAGGCCACCGATGCCGTTGACGCCGTTGCCGTTGAACTCGGCGTCGATCAGGCCGGGCAGTTCCTGGGTGAGGAAGGTTTCCCACTTGTACCGGCCGAAGCGCGGGTCGTCGGCGATCCAGTCGGTGTAGTAGCTGGCCTGGCCGCCGAGCGGCATCACGACGTTGACGTTCTTGCCACGGAAGAAGGCCTCCGCGTCGGTGGCGTTGGTCCAGGTGCTCTGGCCGATGCCGGGGTCCAGACCGTCGAGCAGATAGTAGGTCGACCGGGAACCGCCGCCCGCCGGGTGCAGCACCTGAAGGTCGATATTGCGGCCCATGGCGGGCGAGGTGACGGTGATGGCCGTCCGGGTGGAGCTGAGGTTGTTCATCCCGACGATCTGGGCCGCCGCCGCGGGGGCGGGGTGCACGATCGCGGGGCCGAGCAAGGCGATGGCGAATGCCAGCACTGAAGCAGCAACACCTGTACGACGCACAGTCCCACCCTCCATAACCGCATGCCAATGACAGTCCAAAGTAACCCACGGATGAACGATCAGAGAGCATTCGGCGATTTGGGCGTTTCGTCAGCAAACTCTCCGGTACGGGATGACCGGTTCGCCCGGAAGTCAGCGCGTGAGGGCGCCGCGAATGGACCCGGCGAGGTAATCGAGGTCGGCGCGCGGCGGTGAGGTCGGCCGCGCGCGCAGCCCGAATCCGTCGCCCGGCGTCCGCGGGATCACGTGCAGATGCACATGGAACACTTCCTGCCCGGCCGTCACGCCGTCGGCGAGAAAGAAGTTCACCCCGTCGGCGGCCACCTCGCTGGCGCGCAGCGCGGCGGCGATCCGCTGCCCCACCTGGAACAGCTTGCCGCCGAGCGCGGGATCGAGATCGGCCAGGCTCGGCGCGGCGACCTTGGGCACCACGAGCACGTGCCCCGGCGTCACGGGACGAATGTCCATGAAGGCCAGCACCTCATCGTCCTCGTAGACCTTGGAGGCGGGCGCCTGCCCGGCGATGATGTCGGCGAAGATCGTGTACGGATTCACTCGCGTACGGTAGCGAAACGCCGCCCGGGTACGCCGCGCGATCGCCCGCCGCCGGTGCTGCCACGGCGACAACGGCGGGCTGATCCGCATCGGGACTCAGAGAATCGGCGACGGCGTGTAGCGCGCGGCCTCCGGGTTGGCCTCGACCAGCTTCTGCACCTGCGCGATCACCTCGGACACCTGATCCGAGGCGGCGCCGATGAAGGCCGACTTGTCGGCCAGCGCGGCATCGAGCGCGGCGCGATCCAGCGGCATCCGGTCGTCGGTGGCGAGCCGGTCCAGCAGATCCGGTTCGCGGCCCTGCTCGCGCATGGCCAGTGCCACCGCGACCGCGTGCTCCTTGATGACCTCGTGCGCGGTCTCGCGACCGACACCCGCGCGCACCGCCGCCATCAGGATGCGGGTGGTGGCCAGGAACGGCAGGTACCGGTCGAGTTCACGCGCGACCACGGCCGGGTAGGCGCCGAACTCGGCGAGCACGGTCAGGAACGTCTCGGTCTGGCCGTCGATGGCGAAGAACGCGTCGGGCAGCGCGACGCGGCGCACCACCGAGCAGAACACGTCGCCCTCGTTCCACTGCGCGCCGGCGAGTTCGGCCGCCATCGAGCCGTAGCCGCGCAGCACGACCTGCAGCCCGTTGACGCGCTCGCAGGAGCGGGTGTTCATCTTGTGCGGCATCGCCGACGAACCGACCTGGCCGGGCTGGAAGCCCTCGGTGACCAGCTCGTGGCCCGCCATCAGCCGGATGGTGTGCGCGAACGAGGACGGACCAGCGCCCAGCTGCACCAGCGCGGACAGCACGTCGTGATCGAGCGAGCGCGGGTACACCTGGCCGACGCTGGTGAACACGTTCGCGAAGCCGAGGTGGGTGGCCACCTGCTGCTCGAGGGCGGCCAGCTTGCCCGCGTCACCGTCGAGCAGGTCGAGCATGTCCTGGGCGGTGCCCATCGGGCCCTTGATCCCGCGCAGCGGGTAGCGGTCGATCAGGTCGCGCAGGCGCGCGAGCGCGACCAGGACCTCGTCGGCGGCGGAGGCGAAGCGCTTGCCCAGCGTGGTGGCCTGCGCGGCGACGTTGTGCGAGCGGCCCGCCATCACCAGCGTCTGGTACTCGGCCGCCCGCTCGGCCAGCCGGGCCGCGGTGGCGACCCCGTGGTCGTAGACGTGCTCGAGCGAGAGCCGGATCTGCAGCTGCTCGACGTTCTCGGTGAGGTCGCGGCTGGTCATGCCCTTGTGCACGTGCTCGTGCCCGGCCAGGGCGTTGAACTCCTCGATCCGCGCCTTCACGTCGTGGCGGGTGACCCGCTCGCGTTCGGCGATCGAGGCCAGGTCCACGTGGGCGATCACGCGCTCGTAGTCCTCGATCACCCCGGCGGGGACGTCGATGCCGAGCGCCGCCTGCGCCCGCAGCACCTCGAGCCACAGCCGGCGCTCGAGCACGATCTTGTTCTCGGGCGACCAGAGCGCGACGAGCTCCGGGCTGGCGTAACGAGTGGCGAGGACGTTCGGGACAAGGCTCACGAACGCTCAGTCTAATTGGCGCGCGCGTTCCAGCTGCTGGGGCATCATGTTCGGCACGACAGGCGGGGCGACGATGTCGATCATCTCCAGCAGACCGGCCCGTGCGGGGCGGCGCGGTTCGGGATGACCCTCGATCAGCGCGGCCACGACGGCGCCGTCGACGACCGCGACCAGGCGGCGCAACTGCTCGGGGCGCACCACTCGATCGGAGCGGCGCAGCACGTCGGCGAGCAGTTCTTCGAGCTGGGTGCGTAGTCGGAGCTGGACCTCGCGTAACTCGGGGTGCCGAGCCGAGGCCACGGAGCGCTCGTAGCGGGCGATCAGCTGACCCCTGGCGTCGAGATCGCCGTCGTCGGGGCCGACGAGCAGGTCGAGGACGAGGTCGACCGTCGCCTCGGAGCCGCGGCGGCGGTGGCTGACCTCGCCGACGCGGCGGCGCATGGCGTCGAGTTCGATCGCGCCGCTGAACTCCACGGCGCGGGCGATCAGATCTTCCAGGGATGCGAAGTAGTAGGTGGTCGAGGCGAGCGGAAGATCGGCTCGCGACGCCACCGAGCGATGTCGCACCGCGTCGAAGCCGCCTTCGAGCAACAGTTCAGCCGCCGCCGCCACCAGGGCCTGGCGACGTCGTTCGCCTTTCGGGGTCGTCGCGGTGGTCACCGTGCCATCGTGCCAGTCATCATCAGTTCAACCGTGCGCAATCGTCATCGGGGAAACGCGGGAAATCGGGATAACTGAGTTTTACCGCATCCCGGCAAAGATGTGTTCGTACTAGGCAAAGTTGTTGTCGCACATCACTGTTGAGTCCAGACTGGTCAGTCCTTCAGAAACCTTCCCAACCGGTCGAGTGCTGCGGCGATGTCGTCGCCTGAGCCCGCGAAGGAGAAGCGAATCGTGCGAATGCCGTGCACGGTGTCGAAGTCGAGACCGGGGGCCAGCGCGACGCCGGTCTCGGCGAGCACGCGCTCACACCAGGCCAGCGAGTCATTGGTCAAGTGACCGATATCGGCGTAGGCGTAGAAGGCGCCGTCGGCGGGCGCGAGGTCGGTGATCCCGATGCTCGGCAGACCCTCCAGCAACAGGGCCCGGTTGCGCGCGTAGCGGCGCACGTGCCCGTCCAGCTCATCCTTGGCTTCCGCCCCGAACGCGTGCACCGCCGCGTACTGGGAGATGGCAGGCGGGCAGACCGTCATGTTCGAGGCCAGCCGCTGCAGGGCGGGCCGCAAATCGGCGGGTGCGAGCATCCAGCCCAGCCGCCAGCCCGTCATCGAGAAGTACTTCGACACCGAGCCGATCACCACCGCGGAGCGGGAGAACTCCCAGGCCGAGGCGGTCGGGGTCGAGTCGCCGAAGGTGATGCCGTGGTAGATCTCGTCGGAGATCAGCAGCGTGCCGTGCGCCTCGCACCAGCGGGCCAGCGCGGCCAGCTCGGCCGGATCGATCATGGTGCCGGTCGGGTTCGCCGGGCTCGCCACCACCAGGCCCGCCGGCGGCTCCGGTAGCGCCTCGAGCATGGCGACGGTCGGCTGGAAGCGGGTCTGCGGGCCGCAGTCGAGTTCCACGACCGTGCAGCCGAGCGCGGTGAGGGTGTTGCGGTAGGCCGGGTAGCCGGGCCTGGCCACCACGACGGTGTCGCCCGCGTCGAAGGCCGCCAGGAAGATCAGCGTGAACGCGCCGGAGGAACCGGTGGTCACCACGACCTCGTCCGGGTGCACGTCGTAGCCGTAGGTCTCGCTGTGATGCCCCGCGATCGCCTCGCGCAGCGGCAGGATCCCGAAGGTCTCGGTATAGCCGAGCAGCTCGTGGTCGATCGCGGCCCTGGTGGCCCGCAGCACCGGCGCCGGCGCCTGCGTCGAGGGCTGGCCCGCCGCGAGGACGAGCACGTCACCGTGCGTTCTGGCCCGCTCGGCCGCCGCCTTCCACACGTCCATCACGTAGAAGGGGGGAATGGTCGACCGGCGCGATTGTCTGGACACCCCGAAAACGGTAGAGCACCCGGATGCGCGCCTTCACCGATATGGTCGGCACAATGGCTCCGACAGCGAATACGCAGCCACCGACGCAGCAGGCGAGGCCGCGTCGGGGCCGGGGCGCGGGGGCAGCATGGAGTGGGTGAAGACGGCGCGGGCGCGCCGGCGCACGTCATCGACGGTCGACACCGCGGCGGCCGACGACATGTCCCCCGACGCCGAAACCACGACGGCACCGACCGAACCCCGGCACGGCCCCGCCGCGGAATCCGGCGTAAACGTCGACCGGGCACCGTCCTCGGATACAGACCCCACAGCCGACACCACACCACTCGCCGCGCACAGCGCGGGCGCGGACGCGGCGTCGACTGCCGGCGCCGCGCACGACACGACAGACCGCACCGAGGTCGACACGGCGACGACAGACACCACAACTCCCATCGCGCACCGCACCACCACGAACTCCGCCGCAGGCGCCGACCCGGCACCGACCTCGCATACATCGCTCACGGCCGACACCACATCTCCCGCCGCACACGGCACCGACCCTGCGGCGATCGCGGATGAGGGTGCCACGCCCGACACGGCAGCCCGCACCGAGGCCGACACGGCGGCCGACAGCTCGGTCGGCGACAGAACCACGGCCGACGACTCAGCCGGCGACGGGGCGGCATACGATGCCGCGGCGCACAGTGGTCCGCGGCGTCGGGTGTTCACCGCCAATGGGCATATCCTGCAAGCAGATTGGCGTGCGCAGTTGCGGCCCGAGATCGGTGTGCGTGAGCGGGCGCGCAGGTGGGTCACGGAACGTCCGGCGATCGGCGAGATCGCGGACGAGCTGCGCGCGGGCGAGGTGCGCAAGGTTTTCTGGATACGGCCAAGGGCGCTGACCGAGACGCTGTGGGAGCGGCGCCCGAGCCGGGAACGCGTGCGGCAGGTGCTGCTGGAGCGGCGGGTGCTGATCGCGGGGGTCGCGGTCGTCGCGGTGTTCGCCGCCGCCGACGCCCAGCGCGCCGACGTGCCGAGCGATCGACCGGTGGCGCTGGGCGAGGCGCAGCACGTCGCCATCGCCTACACCCCGCAGCTGCTGCCGAACCCGCAGTCGTCGAGCCGCCTGCTCGCCGCCATCGCCGCTGGCGAGAAGCGGCGCGAGGCCGCGGTGGTCGCCGCGGCGGCCCGCGCGACGCTGGAACGCGCCAAGGCCGAAGCCGCGGCCGCCGCCTCCGGCGAATGGCAGGACTGGATGGGCCAGCGCGCCCCCGTGGTCCCCGGCGTGCTGGTGCCGGGCTCGACCCCCTCGGGCGGCGGTTTCAGCCTGCCCGCCAAGGGCGCGTTCACCTCGGGCTTCGGCTCCCGCTGGGGCACCATGCACCGCGGCATCGATATCGCCGCCCCCATCGGCAGCCCCATCTACGCCGTCGCCGACGGCACCGTCGTCGAGGCGGGCCCGGCCCAGGGCTTCGGCCTGTGGGTCCGCATCCGCCACGACGACGGCACCATCAGCATCTACGGCCACATGTACGACTTCTTCGTCTCCCAGGGCGAACGCGTCCCCGCGGGCATGCAGATCGCCCGCATCGGCAACCGCGGCGACTCCACCGGCCCCCACCTGCACTTCGAGATCGTCCAGAACGGCCAGCACGTCGACCCCCAGGCCTGGCTGGCGCTACACGGCCTCAGCCTGACCTGAACCAACCCAGATGGCGACCATTCGCAACAAAGTCCTGGCTGCTGGAAATCCAGCCGCAAACAGGCTGACCCGGACCAGCCCATCACATGATTACGCGGTCGCGAACCGGAGAATCAGAAGTGCGCCCAGTCGGTCCCGCCACCCAACAATTATCTAACTGGACTTCCCCTCCCTAGCGGACCAGATGGCAAGCTCTCCCCCCGGCAGGCAGATAACTCGGTATCCATTCAGCCCTACGATCCCCCACGCTTCATAATGCTCGTCAACTGGAACGTTGAGCACTGCACCGGAGCTCAATTCGATACTCAAACCGTCGACTTCGCTCGCGTCGGCTCGCACCACTTTCGAGCCAACGATAGATTCAAGCTCCCCGCGTATCTCAACGTAGCTGTTGGATGGCGCACTCACCAGCCTCCCTTCTGCCGTGCGAACTGAAATTTCCCCCTCCACCTGCAGTTCATATTCAATTGGCGACCCGATTCGAATCGTTGCCGTAAAACCTAGCTCAACCTCTGAGATAGGTTTTCCAATGATTTCCAGTTGCAAATCCATAATCACCAACCTGAAGGTTTCGGGTACGTGCCATCAGAGTTCTTCGGTATGTGCGTGTCCGCGTTGCTCCCAGGACTTCCATCCAACTTTATCGGCTGGCCATGCTCGTTGTAGAAGCGAACATACCCGTTTGGATAGTCCTTTGTCGGCAGAGCGTCGCGGAATGTGTTCTGATTGAAGCTCGACCCCGGCTTCTGCCAAACCCAACCCTTCCCGTTATCCGCCAGCCGCACCTCCCAGTCATCAGGAACATGACTAGGACGCTTCGGGGAGCCTAGTTTGACTGCACGCTTGGCCAGATCGATTATACGCTGCAATTTCCCGCGAATGGTCGCCGGAGGTTTCTTCACCTTGATTGCCCGAAGAAGCTTGAAGGTGGCATAAATTCCCTTTATTTTTTCGGCGCAGGCTTGAACCTTGTCGTAGATCTTTTTAGCACGGTATGCGGCGACCGCAACAGCACCGTACCCCGCAGACAAGGCACCGGCGACCACCGAGATTATGACACCCTCAGCAGCATATTCGGCGATTTCCCTGGCCAGATCCTGAAGGAGTTTAGTCAACTCCTTGCGCATATCATCGATAGCAGTCTTTTGATCGCGACACGATTGCGCTATCTCCGCGAACAACGTGAGGATGTCCTCGGCCGCAGTCTTCATCTCCCGCAAGTCTTCGTCAATGAACGAAGCATCCTCTGCGGTAATAGCTTCAAAACACTTGGCTTGAGCTTCGATCCTGGCCGGTAGGTTCGCAGCTTTGCCTTTAGTTGCAAGTGACTCCCAGGTTGCGGCAGCCGCTAGCAACTTATCCGGGTCGCCGTCTGGGATGGTAACTCCAGCCTGCGCGGCGAGGTCGAAACCATCGTCTATGAGGCCGTTTCCCGGCCCTCCAGACGACGGTGGTGGGACCGGGCATGTACTCCAGGCTGGTGCGAATGGCGATGGTTGGATAGGTTCAGGTCGGCCATTACCTTTCGCGTAATCGGCGAGCGCATAGTTGTATCCGGCCTGCTGCAGAATTCCTGCATAGTTGTCGAGCGCCTGAATCATCGAACTCGCGAGACTGTAGGCTTCGCTAGCCATCTCGTCGTATGAGGCTGCCCATTCCTTACATTCTCCGACGCTTCCCCCCATATTCCCAGAGCCTGACAGTGCCGCCATCTGGGATTGAAAGTCCGCATGGAAGTCCACAGCCGCGGTATGGAGATTAGATGCGGCGCTGACATAGACGATTGGATCGACATTCAAGGTAGTCACGCTAGAGAATTCCCGCTGTCATAGATCTAACTATCGATTCGACAAGTAGGTAGCAGCGACACAGTTCTCAATTGGCCACAGATCTCGGCAGGGCGATCGGGTGAGGATCGAGAACAGCACCGTCCGCTTCAGCTACGATCGGCCGAGCATCGCCAAGTTCGTGGCGACGGCAGCGGAGTAGCGATCATGGGCTGCTTGCGCGGCTTGGCGCATAGCATCGATGCCCTCGGCGACATCTGTTGCGCCAGAGTGCCATTCACGATATGCCTGAGCTTGTGCATCGGCTGCCGCACCGCTCCAATTCTGCTGGACTGCAGCGATGCGCTGCTGCAGTCCATCGAGACTGTCGGAAAGGAATCCGACGAATCCTGATACGCGGGTGATGATCTGCTCGAGTTCGACGAGATCTACACGGAATTGCTGGGAGTTTTCGACCATCAGAACTCCGGTAGGTCAAGTGAAAGAGCCAGTGCGTTCGTGTTACTCGCCCATATCTGGTCTTGATCGTCCAATGTCTTGCTGGTAACGCCGAGCAATCCGGCTATATCTGAAAGAGCGTCGAGAACGGTGTCTGCGCCGTGTTTTGTCTCGGTCCACCCCGCTGAGAAGGAGTCGGCCGATACGCCGCGCCAAGTGCTCAGAAGCGTGGCGATATCGGCATCCAAGGACCTCAGCCCGTTGATCATGGATTCGGCAACTTGCTGCACAAACGTCCCGGCATCTGCGACTTCGTCGGGCACTATCGCGAAGCCGGCTTCTGATCCACTCGGTTCTGTAACCATACGTCCCCCTCCAGGTGTGACTACTGCTGGACGGTATCACGAGCGTGCGCACTCGCGATCGGGGAGCGATCATCCAGCCGGTCCGTCGGGATATGCATCGTTCGTCAACCCACCCGAGCGCGTGGCGGTCCCCCAGACTTCTCTACTCCGAATCGAATGCGACTCGCGCACCGCTCTTGCGCCAAGCACGCATCACGTCCCCGCTCACCGAAACACGGCACCAACACGTCGATCCCCAAGCTTGGCTCGCCTTCGACGACCTCAGCCTGACCTGAAACCTATCGACGACCGACATCCCCAGCATGCGGTAAACGACTCCGCGGCAACCGGCTTTGCAGGTCGTTGAAGGTCGCTGCGAGAGCCACCGGGCTGGTCAGCACAGGGGCGTCGGTGTGGGTGTGCCGATGACATACCGTCGGCCGGCTCAGTCGTGGCGGCACTCCTCGATTTCGGTGATGTGCTGCCAGTCCTTGTCGAAATGCACGATGCACCGAACTCTTCGGGCGCCCCCGGCGAGGAAGTCCTCGATGGTGGCCACCTGGGCTGAGGTCTCGCGTCGTGTCGACATGGCCTCAGCCCGGGTGAGCCTCGGCTGGCCCTTCACGGCCTCAGCCTGACCTGAGCGCCGGAACTACTCGGCCGCGACCGCCCGTTCCGGGATGACGACCTCGGTGGCGCCGATGTCGGTGCGGAAGTGGCTACCGGGGAGCTTGATCTGGGCCAGGCGCGTGTAGGCGCGTTCCCTGGCCTGGGCGAGGTCGGCGCCGACACCGACGACGTTGAGGACGCGGCCGCCCGCGGAGACCAGGGCCTTGTCCTCGCGCTGGCCGGTGCCCGCGTGCAGGACGAGGGTGTCGCCGTCGAGGCTGTCCTCGGCGCCGGTGATCACGTCGCCGGTGCGCGGGCGGGCCGGGTAGTTCTCGGCGGCGAGGACGACGGTGATCGCGGCGCCGTCCTTCCAGCGCGGCGGCTCGACCTCGGCCAGGCGGCCGGTGGCGGTGGCGTGCAGCAGCTCGGCGAACGGGCTGTCGAGCAGGGCCAGCACGGCCTGGGTCTCGGGATCGCCGAAGCGGCAATTGAATTCGACGACGGCGGGCCCGTTCGACCCGACCGCGAGCCCGGCGTACAGCAGGCCGGAGAACGCGCTGCCCCGGCGCACCAGCTCGGCCGCGACGGGCTTCACCACGTCCTCGACGATCTCGGTCAGCGTCTCGGCGGGCAGCCACGGCAGCGGGGTGTAGGCGCCCATGCCGCCGGTGTTGGGGCCGGAGTCGCCGTCGCCGACGCGCTTGTGGTCCTGCGCGGGCAGCAGCGGGACCACGGTCTCGCCGTCGACCAGACAGAACAGCGACACCTCTGGTCCGTCCAGGAACGATTCCAGCAGCACCGGATGGCCCTGTTCGAGCAGCTCGGCGCCGTGATCGCGGGCTGCGCGCCGATCGGCGGTCACCACCACGCCCTTGCCCGCGGCCAGGCCGTCGTCCTTGACCACCCAGGTCGGGCCGAAGCGATCGAGCGCCGCGTCCAGGTCGGCCGGGTTGTCGACGATCTCGCTGTGCGCGGTCCGCACGCCCGCCGCCGCCATCACGTCCTTGGCGAACGCCTTGGACCCCTCGATCCTGGCCGCGTCCGCGGACGGGCCGAACACCGGGAAACCGGCCGCGCGCACGGCGTCGGCGATGCCGAGCACCAGCGGCACCTCGGGCCCGATCACCACGAGGTCGGCGGCCACGTCGGTCGCGAGCGCGACGACGGCCTCTGCCGAGCAGGGGTCGACCTGGCGTAGTTCGGCCTGCTGGCCGATGCCGGGATTGCCGGGGGCCGCGATCACCGCCGTCACCGACGGATCCCGGCGCAGCGCCAGGACGAGGGCATGTTCACGGGCTCCGGAACCGATGACGAGTACGCGCACGGTCCACAGATTAGTCGCGCACTTCGCACGCACTTCGCACGCCCCGGCCTGCCATCGAGTCGCAATATCCGGTGACGGTGACCACGGTTCCCCTCCCCCGGCCCGCACCGGGAATTCACCCGCGCGGGGCACCCGCGGCGGGTTCGCTTGGGGGACAATGGGGTCGGCGGCACGTCACCGCCGGGAACGGGCGAGGGGAGAACGTCATGGGTCTGCTCGACGGGATGATGGGCAACGCGGGTCGCATCGACCCGGCCGCCGCCCAGCAGGAGTACGCCAAGCTGTTCGGCCAGGGTGAGCAGGTGTATTCGGCGTTCATCCTGGTCCGCGACGCGATGCTGTTCACCAATCGCCGTCTGATCCTGGTCGACAAACAGGGCGTCACCGGGCGCAAGGTGAGTTACCACAGCATCCCGTACCGCTCGATCACCCATTTCGCCGTCGAGACAGCGGGCACCTTCGACCTCGACGCCGAGCTCTACATCTGGATCGGCAGCGGCAACGAGCCGGTCAAGCAGCGGTTCAACCGCCAGGTCGACATCTACGAGGTCCAGGGCATCCTGTCGCATTTCGTCGGGATCTAGTTAGGCTCGCGGCTATGGCATCCGTCTTCAGCGCGATCATCGCAGGACAGCTCCCCGGCCGCTTCGTCTGGACCGACGACGAATTCGTCGCCTTCCTCACCATCGCCCCCGTCACCCAGGGCCACACCCTCATCGTGCCGCGCGCCGAGATCGACCAGTGGCAGGACGTCGACCCCGCCGTCATGGCGAGGATGACCGGCCTCGCCCAGACGATCGGTCAGGCCGTCCGCCTCGCCTTCGACGCGCCACGCGCCGGCCTGCTCATCGCCGGCCTCGAGGTCCCCCACCTGCACACCCACGTCTTCCCCGCCTACACCATGGGCGACTTCGACATCTCCGGCGCCGACACCGACCCCTCCCCCGAATCCCTCGACGAGGCCCAGTCCAAGATCAAGGCCGCCCTCCGCACCCTCGGCCACGAAGCCAACGTCCCCGCCTGAGCCGAGCGGGAACCGAACCGGCCCCGGCCGCGTCAAAGACTATCGAGTGGGTTGCGCGGAAAGGGAGAGACGATGCGACTGATCGGGTTGGCCGCCGGGGCCTGCGCCGTGCTGGTGCTCGCCGGGTGTTCCGAGGAGGTCAGTGGGCAGCCCGAGGTGAGTGGGGCGCCGTTGACGAAGGAGCAGTTGTTCGATCCGTGCACGGTGCCGGACGGGGCTTTGACCGCAGCCGGGCTGGACCCAGCGTCCAAGGACGACAACCTGTTCTCCGTGCCGCGCGCTGAATGGAAGGGATGTGGCTGGACTGCCGATGGGCACTTCATCTCCTTCATGTCCACGGTCTACACAATGGACGAGATTCGCGCGAACGATCGATACCACGACTTCAAAGAGGTGACTGTCGGCGATCGAAAGGCCTTGCAGTTCTACATCGGCACGGAGCAGCCTCCAGTCGAGTGCGAACTCGCGATCGAAACCGGCCAGGGAAGAGCGCTGATCAACGCGAGCAAGTTCGTCGACAGCAAGTCTCCGACAGATCCGTGCTCGTTGGCGAGCAACGCGGCTCCGCACTTCGTCGCGTATATCCCGCGATAGCCGCGGACACGTCGAGTCGAGGAAGGATCAGCAATGGCCGAGAACGTTCTGGCGAGAGAATTCCAAACATTGGCCGGTCAGGCGGCGGCGGGTCACCTGATCATCGAGGCCGATGCCGCCGAACGGTGTGCCAAGTGGTGTGACGACTACATCGCGGATCTGCGTGGGCTCTCGCTGCGAACCAGGAGGATGGTCGACGCCGATTCATTCGGTGACCTCGCCTCTGCCAAAGAGCTAGCCAAGAAGTTCGCCAACCTGGCCGAGGGCGGCGAAGGCTCCGGGTCCTACCTCGACGCCGCCACCAAGCACATCGAGATCCTCACCCAAATGGCCGACATGTACCGCAAAGCCGGTGCGGCGTACAAGAACTGCGACGAAGCGACGCAGCTGGCCATCAAGCAGCAGACGACCACGCTCGACTGACCTCAGGGGGAGACATGTCGCTCGGAGAGTTCCTGTCGGATCTCGCGAATCCGCGGACCACGATCCCGACGCTGGCGGGCCGCGTCGGTGAGCTGTTCGATTCCGACGTGAGCGCCACCGACTCGGAGCTCACCGCGCAGGCCGACGGCAACCGGGAACGTGCCGATCTCTACGCCGCCAACAGCGCGCTGGCCGCCGGGTTCACCGGCGAATACGATCCGCAGCGGCTCGGCGGCGTGATGGAGAGCTTCCACGACATGCCCCATTCGCGGATCATGCAGTTCGTCGACTCGATCGACATCACCCAGATGAGCACCAGCATCCAGGGCTGGACCCAGCTCGCCGACGACACCACCGCCAAGGCCACCACGTTCCACGACAATATCCAGAAGGAGATGGAGCGCGGGTGGGCGGGCAGCGCGGCGACCCAGGCGCTGGCCAGCACCAGGCAGTACCTCGCCGATATCCACAAGGTGGATCAGGCGGCGCGGCTCATCGCCAACAAGATGGCCGAAGCCCGGTCCGGGTTCCAGCAGGTGAAGTATTCGGTGCCGCACGAGTCGGAAAGCCAGTCCGATACCAAGATGGGCGTCATCGTCCAGATCCTGTCGCCGATGTCGGGCCTGGCGATGGACAGTGCGAGCACCGCGCGCGCCGAAGCCGCGCAGGCCGCGGCCCGCGAAGTGATGAACACCGTCTACCGGCCTGTCGCGCTGCAGTCCGACACCCAGGTTCCGAAGGTGCCCGCGCCGACGAAGCCGCAGTCCGGCAACCCGACCGACGACGGCACCACCTACCGGCCGAACGGCGGCACGACCGACGGCGGCACGAACGGCACCAACGGCACGAACAACGGGACCACCGACCCCGGCGACACGACGCCCGCGACCACGCCGACCGATCCGACGTCAGCGGACCCGGACGACACGACCGACGACACCTCCGCGACGGCCGACCCGGAGACAACCGAGAACCCGGACACCACCTCGCCCGCCGCGACTGATCCCGACAGCACCGCACCAGCCGCCACCACACCGACCGGCACACCCGGCGGCGGCACGCCCAGCGGCGGGTCTCCCGGCGGCGGCGCCCCGGGCGGCGGTGGTGGCGGGAGCCCGAGCGCGCCCGGTACGGGTACGGCCGTGCCCGGCGCCGGCGCGCAGAGCCCGCAGCGCGCCGGCACCGCGGGCACCCCCGGCACCGGGGCGGCCGGCCGCGCCGGCATGGGCGGCATGGGTGGGATGGCACCTGGCGCACGCGGCGGCAAGGACGACGAGGACGAGCACAAGGCCCCCGACTACCTGCGCGGGGTGCACGAGGAACTGCTCGGCCCCGACCGCCCGCACGTACCGCCGGTGATCGGCGGCGACGCATGACCGACGCCTGGGAACTGACCCCGTTCGAATTCTGGGTCGCCTGGGAAACACTCGGCCGCGACCGGATGCCGTGGCCGCTCACCTTCACCTCGGGCGTCGAAACCCAGGACGAGTTCGATCAGGAGTGCCGCCGCGCCGCGGACGCGTTGATCGCCAAGATCGGCTCCGACGAATCGCTCTATCACGCCCTGCACGCGCTGGCCCATCCCGAACTGCGCGTGGAACTCTTCGGTCATCGCTTCGACGGCCGCACGCGCATGGTCCGTGCCTGCGCGGCCACCGAGGCAGGCAACGGTGTCGTCGCCGCGCAGATCCCCGGCGCCGAATACGGCCAGGGCGCGAACATCCTGATCTATCTGCGGCCGGCGAAGACCATCACCCAGCGCCTGATCGCGGTCCTGCCCGCGATTCGGCCGGGCAGGCAGCAGGGCTTCAACGTCCACCGCGACGAGCTCACCGAACCCCAAGCCCCCGGCTCCCGCCGCACTCCCGGCGAACTGGCCACCCGCTTCCTGAAGCGCCCCTTCCGCACCTATGCCGAGTTCCGCGTCGATCTCGGCCCCGCCCTCGACGGCTGGAAAGAGGGCGGCACGCGCCTGCAGATCGTCGACTACATCGACGACGGCCGCTACCTGTTCCGCGAGGGCGAACGCGTCGAGGCCTTTCCCGTCACCTCGGCCCAGCTCGCCACCGAACTCGACCGTCTCATCGAGCAGGCGGTCGACCCGGCTCGCGAAAAAGCTTGGTAGACACAGTAAACGCACAACTTGGGGGGAACCATGTCGAACACCACCGAACCGAAGCGGACACCATTTCCGGTCTATCTGTTGCTCGCTGCTCTCGGATTCTGCCTGGGTTCCGCGACATTGTTCTTCGTCAGTCAGCCGATCAATGTCTTCGCCTATTGGCTCGGCTACGGCGAGCCGACGCAGGTGGTCGTCACCGAGGGATCAACAAGCTTCAGCATGGGCCGCGGCGACCCGGGCGAGGGCCGCGTGATCGCCGACGACAGCACAATTCGCCTCTACGGCGTGAGTGCGGGCGAGACGGTGACGGCCCGACCGCGCTTGATCGACATCGGCGCCAACTCCTACGCTTTCCACAGTCCGCTGTGGGCCGCGGCGGATCTGCTGTACCTGATCCCCACCGTCCTCTTCGGTTTCCCCTTCGCCCTGTTGATCCTCGGCATCATCGCGCCCGGCCGCCTGCGGGGGATCACCCGGTGGCTCGCCGAGCACGCGCCGAAACCGAAGCCGACGGACCCGTCGACGCGATAGGCGGGTGCTGCCGGGGCCGACGGTCAGGTCGGCGCGCGCTCGTCGTCGACCTGGTGGCACTACACCGTGCGGACTTCGACCATGCGGAGTTCGGCCGGGCGACCGTCCTCGCTCAGCGCGACCACCTCATAGGTGCCGATCTGATCGGCGATCCTGAATCCGCAGCGGTAGCCGATCGCGTTGATCGCATAGCCGGATCGCCCGGCGAGCGGACCGTCGAGGTGAAGGGCACGGCAGAAATCGAGCTTCGCTACGGGATCCACAACCAATGATCCCACGAGGAAACGGCCGAAGCCTCCGAACCGCGGCGGTTCGGAGGCTTCGGAAGCTGAGCCCCCTGTCAGGATTGAACTGACGACCTTCGCTTTACAAGAGCGGTGCTCTACCACTGAGCTAAGGAGGCGGGTGGGTGCGGCCCCGGAGGGCAGCGACCATCATAGCGGGGCGCGGCGGCCGCATGGCATCGGTAGGAGCCACGCGGCCGCGCGCTCAGCTGATGTCCCGGCGCAGTATCGGTGGGTACTGCTCAGGACTGGGCGCGGGCCGCATCGTCGGCGGCCATCGCGTCGCGCAGGCTCTTGGGACGCATATCGGTCCAGTTCTTCTCGACGTATTCGACGCACGCGGCCCGGCTCTCTTCGCCGAACACGACACGCCAACCCGCCGGGACCTCCGCGAACGCGGGCCACAGGGAGTGCTGCTCTTCGTCGTTGACCAGAACGAAGAAGCGGCCGTCCTCGTCGTCGAAGGGGTTGGTGCTCAATTTCACCTCACTGGATACTGGCGCTGTGTACGGGATCGCTCCGAGTGCGTACCCGGGCGTTGTGTCGACACTAGCAAGGCTGACGTTACGCGTTGGTGGTTACCTCAGCCTGAGCTGTCAAGCCGCGAAGAAATCGAGGAGGATCTTGTTGACCGCCTCGGGACGTTCCAGGTAGCCGTAGTGGCCGGTGTCGGGGATCTCCTGGTACCGGGCGCCCGGGATGGCGTCGGCGACCTCCCGCGACAGATAAGGCGGGATCATTCTGTCATCGGCGAAGCCGATTGCCAAGCACGGCACCGTGATCGCACGATAGGCGGCCACCCGGTCGAACTCGTGGTCCATCGCCCGCTGGGCCCGGATTCCGGGGGTGGCGGTTCCGCCGGTGAACTCGAACAGGTCGAGCCAGTCGCGGGCCGCGTTGGTGTCGGCCATCGTCGCGGGTGACAGATTCATCACCGCGGTCAGCGCGGCCTCGAACTTGGGCGGCAGCTTCACCCCGGCGGCGTCGAGATCCTGCTCACCGGCCGAGAGGGTCTTCTGGAACTGGTCGAGCCTGCCGTGCCCGGCCATGAAGACGGCCTTGCGCACCAGGTCGGGGCGGGCCAGCGCCAGCTCCTGGGCGACCCGCGCGCCCATCGAGGTGCCCGCGACCAGGGCCGGCCCCTCGTCGAGGAACTCGATCAGCGCGGCCGTGTCGGCGACCAGTTCCTCGATCCGGATGCCGCCCGCGCCCTCGTAGGACGGTGCGATGCCCCGGTTGTCGAAGACGCAGACGCGGTACCCGGCCGCGACCAGGGCGGGCACCTGATGCAGCTCCCATACCCGACCAGGCGACCCGGTGCCCATGATCAACACCACCAGCGGACCGCCGCCCTTGACGTCGGTGCCCTTGGTACGGTCGCCCTTGACCTGATAGTTCAGTGCGATGCCGTTCACCGTGGCCAGTGGCATGAAACAAACCTCTCTGCGGGGTCGAACTCTCCGATGCCCACGGTAACGGGACCGCCTCGACACTGCACCGGGGTGGGGTGATCGGGTCGGGAGTTCATCGGCCGTGCACCGGCGACCGATAGTATTGACTACTCGCACGCAGAGCGTTTGGAAACCGGGAGGACGTACCACTATGGCCGCCAAGAGCAGCGCCAACGACATCGCCGACGACGAGCTCGAGCCACTGGCCGACGAGACCGCTCGCCAGGCACAGCGCGTCGTCGCGGCGTATGCCGAAGACGCCGACGAGTGCCGGATGCTGCTGTCGATGCTCGGCATCGGCCCCAGCTGACCCTCCCCGACTACCACAACCTCAAAGCGGGACCCTGCGACGCACAAAGGATTGCGTGAGTGGACCAGATGATCGATAAACAGTCCAACGACCGTCCGTCCGAGAACAGCGAGTCCGTCGCGCCCGCACCGAGCGGTGCGGGTTCGGGCTTCGTGGTCGTCGCCAATCGGCTGCCGGTCGACCTCGAGCGCCTGCCCGACGGGACGACCCGCTGGAAGCGCAGCCCCGGCGGGCTGGTGACCGCGCTGGAGCCGGTCCTGCGCAGCAACAAGGGGGCCTGGGTCGGCTGGGCAGGCGTTCCGGACGTCGAGGTCCAGCCGATCATCGAGGACGGGCTGGAACTGCATCCGGTGCCGCTGACGGCGCAAGAGGTCGAGGACTACTACGAGGGGTTCTCCAACGGCACGCTGTGGCCGCTGTACCACGACGTGATCGTGCGCCCGGTGTACGACCGGGCATGGTGGGCCGCCTATGTCGAGGTCAACCGGCGTTTCGCCGAGGAGACCGCGAAGGTGGCCGCCGAGGGCGCGACGGTCTGGGTGCAGGACTACCAGCTGCAGCTGGTGCCCAAGATGCTGCGGATGCTGCGGCCCGATCTCACCATCGGCTTCTTCCTGCACATCCCGTTCCCGCCGGTGGAGCTGTTCATGCAGATGCCGTGGCGGACCGAGATCGTCGAGGGCCTGCTCGGCGCCGACCTGATCGGTTTCCACCTCCCCGGCGGCGCGCAGAACTTCCTCTACCTGGCCCGCAGGCTGGCCGGTCAGCCCACCTCACGCGGCACCATCGGCGTGCGCTCCAAGCTGGGCGTCGTCCAGGTCGGCTTCCGTACGGTGCGGGTGGGCGCGTTCCCGATCTCGATCGACTCCGCCGAGCTGGACGAGCACTCGCGGCGCCGGTCGGTGCGCGAGCGGGCGGCCAAGATCCGCGCCGAGCTGGGCAATCCGAAGAACATCATGCTCGGTGTCGACCGCCTCGACTACACCAAGGGCATCGACATCCGGCTCAACGCGCTGCAGGAACTGCTGGAGGAGGGCCGGGTCGACCCCGGCGAGACGGTGATGGTGCAGCTGGCCACACCGAGCCGCGAGCGCGTGCAGAGCTACATCAAGATGCGCGGCGACATCGAGCGCCAGGTGGGCCGGATCAACGGCGAGTTCGCCCGCGTCGGCTACCCGGTGGTGCACTACCTGCATCGCCCGATCCCCCGCGACGAACTGATCGCCTTCTTCGTCGCCGCCGACGCCATGCTGGTGACGCCGCTGCGCGACGGGATGAACCTGGTCGCCAAGGAGTACGTGGCCTGCCACAGCGACCTCAACGGCGCCCTGGTGCTGAGCGAGTTCACCGGCGCGGCGGCCGAGCTGCGCCAGTCCTACCTGTGCAACCCGCACGACCTGGACAGCGTGAAGGACGCCATCGTCGGCGCGCTCGACGACGACCGCGACACCAAGCGCCGCCGGATGCGCTCGATGCGCCGCCAGGTGCTCACCCACGATGTCGAGCGCTGGGCGCGGGCCTTCCTCGATTCGCTCTCGCACGGCAACATCGCCGGATCCGCCCTGCTCAGCGAGGACTCCGACGTCTTCGGCGAATCGCGCTGACGGCACACAGCAACCTCACAGCCATGGTCCAGCCACCTCCCAGCGGGGTGGTGGACCATGGGTTTCATGAGCGGTGTGCCTGAAGCACCCGAGGCGCGGGTGCTCGTCGTCGACGACGAACCGATGATCGTGGAACTGCTGGCGGTGAGCCTGCGCTACCAGGGGTTCGAGGTGGCCACGGCCGCCGACGGCGCCGAGGGCCTGGACAGGGCGCGCTCGTTCCGGCCGCAGGCGCTGATCGTCGACGTGATGATGCCCGGCATGGACGGCTTCGGCCTGCTGCGCCGGTTGCGCGCCGACGGCATCGACGCGCCGGTGCTGTTCCTGACCGCGCGCGACGAGGTCGAGGACAAGATCACCGGACTCACCCTCGGCGCCGACGACTACGTCACCAAGCCGTTCAGCCTCGAGGAGGTGGTGGCCCGGCTGCGGGTGATCCTGCGCCGTTCCGGCCAGGCGGCCGAGGCGCCCGCGAACACCCGGCTGCGCTTCGCCGACATCGAACTCGACGACGACACCCACGAGGTGTGGAAGGCGGGCGAGCCGGTGGCCCTGTCCCCCACCGAGTTCACGCTGCTGCGGTACTTCATGGTGAACGCGGGCAGTGTGCTCAGCAAGCCGCGCATCCTGGATCACGTGTGGCGCTACGACTTCGGTGGTGAGGTCGGGGTGGTGGAAACCTATGTCTCGTACCTGCGCAAGAAGGTGGACACCGGCGAGCAGCGACTGATCCACACCCTGCGCGGTGTCGGATACGTCATGCGGGAACCAGCGAAACGGTGAAGACCCTTCCGCGCGTTCACCTCTCGGCCATCCCACTTCGGGTGACCCTGGTCGTGACGCTGGTGCTGCTGGCCGGGCTCGGGCTGCTCGCCTCGGGCATCATCGTCACGAAGGCGATGGAGAACTCGCTGCGCAACCGCACCGACCAGCAGCTCACCGATGCCGCGATGGAATGGGAACGGCGGGTGGGCATTCCGACGCCGCTACCGACCCCGGCACCGGACACGCAGCCACCCGGCCGCTACTACGTGCACGCGCAGAGCGCGGACGGCACCAGGAACATCACCCTGGACAACGTCTTCGGTACCGACGCTCAGCCCGCGCTGCCCGATCCCCCCGCACCGGAACCCGTCACGGTCGGCTCGGTCGGCGATCCCTCCGAGCTGTGGCGGGTGCTGACGGTGCACGGCCCCCGCGCGAGCGCGACGGTCGCCTGGCCGCTGGCCGAGAACACCGAGACGCTGCGCCGACTCGTCGTGCTGCTGGTGATCGTCGGCGCCGTGGTGCTCACCGTGCTCGCGGTGGCCGCCTATTTCGTGGTGCGCGGCAGCTTGCGGCCGCTGCGGCGGGTCGAGGCGACCGCGGCCGCCATCGCCGGCGGCGAGTTGCACCACCGGATCCCGGTGCGCGGCAACGACACCGAGGTCGACCGGCTGTCGCGCTCGCTCAACAGCATGCTCACCCAGATCCAGCAGGCCTTCGCCGCCACCGCGGCCTCCGAGTCCGCCGCGCGGGAATCCGAGGCGCGCATGCGGCGCTTCGTCGCCGACGCCAGCCACGAACTCCGCACCCCGCTCACCACCATCCGTGGTTTCGCCGAGCTGTACCGGCAGGGCGCGACCGACGATCCCGCTTTGTTCATGAACCGCATCGAGCACGAGGCCCAGCGGATGGGTCTGCTGGTGGAGGACCTGCTGATGCTGGCCAGGCTGGACGCGCAACGCCCCGTCGACCTGCGGCCGGTCGACCTGCTCGCGCTGGCGGGCGACGCGGTGCACAGTGCCCGCGCGGTCGAGGCCGCCGCCGGCGAGCACCGCCCGATCACCCTCGAGATCGCCGAGGGCACCGGGACCCTGGAGATCCGCGGCGACGAGCACCGCCTCCGCCAGATCCTCACCAACCTGCTCAACAACGCGCGCACGCACACACCGGACGGCACCGCGATCACCGTCCGGCTCACCCCGGCCGCCGACGAGGTCCGCATGGAGGTCGCCGACACCGGCCCCGGCCTGAGCCCCGAGGAATCCGCCCGGATCTTCGAACGGTTCTACCGCGCCGACACCTCACGCGCCCGCAGCAGCGGCGGCACCGGCCTCGGCCTGTCCATCGTGGCCGCGCTGGTGGCGGCGCACCAGGGCACGGTGGAGGTCACGCCGACGCCGGGCGGCGGCGCGACGTTCATCGTCCGGCTGCCCAGGAACGACCGCGGCCCGGCCTGAGGACAGGCCGGACCGACGGACGGAGTGGCTCAGACCGGCGTCACCTGGGAGACCAGCCAGCGGTCACCGGACTTGTCCAGCGAGACCCGCACCCGGCTGCCCGAGGTACTGCCGTCCGGGGTGTCCTTGCTGGTGGTCAGCTGGTTCAGGTAGAGCAGCACCACGGCGTGCTCGGGCTCGGCGGAGACGACGCCCTCGGCCTGGGTGGTGGCCTTGACGGTGAGCTGCTTCTCCTTGGCGCCGGGCGCGATGGCTTCCTTGATCAGCTTCAGGTAGTCGTTGCGGAAGGTTTCGGTCAGCCCGTCGGCCGCCTTCGGCAGTTCGGTGTCGACGGTGGCGGGCTCGTAGGTGAACATGGCGCTCACGGTGCGGCTGGCCGTGCTCATCGCGTCGGAGCGGGCCTGCTCGGTCCGGTCGTGCTGCCAGAGCTGATAGCCGCTCACGCCGAGCACGATCGCGGCGATCAGGCCGAGGGCGGCCAAGCCGCCGAAGACGATCTTCAAACGCTGGCTCATCCGACGAACTCCACCTTCGACACGGTCATTCCGGAGTCGGCGTTCGTCACCGTCACCCGGAACCGGTACTGCCTGGACTGCGGTTCGGGCGAGCCGTTGTTGCTCACCGTCTGCTTGGCGGCGACGAGCACCTGCGCGGATTCGGCATCCGCGGTGACGATGCCCGACTCGACCACCTCGCCGGTGGAGACCACGTTCGCCTGCTTGACGACCTCCATGAACGGATCGACACGGCCGTCGAACTCGGTCTTGAAGTCACCGGAGGCCACCGACAGGATCCGGTCGATGTCCTCCTTGGCCGTCTGCGCGCGGATCGTGGTGAGGTTCAGCACCGCCTGGCGGGCGGTCTCGGTGTACTGCGCGCGCAGGTCCTCGTCCTTGTTCACCGAGTAGGCGGTGAACGCGGCGAAACCTGCGCCGACGACCAGGGCGAGCACGAGCACGATCGCCGCCGCCAGCGCCAGGACGGTTCCGCGCTTGCGCGGTGCCGGGTCGTCGGTGGACTTGTCCAGGTCGACCGGTTCGCTCGCGGTGAGTTTCCCGGTGGCATCCGCGGGCTCGGCGTCGGTGAGCTTCACGGTGGCGTCGGCGGACTTCACGCCGGGCTTGGCGAGCTGCACCGTCGTGTCGTCGGTCTTGGCCAACTTCACCGTCGCGCCCTCGGACTCGGCGGTCGGCTCGACGAGCTTGACCGTCGCATCCTCGGTCTTCGCGGGCGCGTCGGTGACCTTCACCGTCACATCGGCGACCGCCGCCGGTGATACGGTTTCGCTCTTGCTGATGGTGACCGTTCCGGCTGCCGTCTCCTCGACCGGCGGACCGGCCGTGCGCGCGGCCCGCCGACGTGGGCGGCGGTTGTCGTTGTCGTTCATCGTTGCTGTTCCTCCAACATCGCCTGCCAGCTGGCCGGCACGGTGCCCGAGCCGTCCGCGGCGATGTCACCTTGGCGGTACGTGCGTCCGTCGGTGCCCAGATAGGCGCCTGTCGACGGATCATAGGGGCGCGCTGCGGCGGGGGTCACACCGCCCGTCGATGCGCCTGCCGGTGCCGACGCCGGAGCGACGGGCTGAACCGGGCCGAACGGCGGGTTGTTGCCTTCCGGCACATACCCGGTGCGGCACAGTTCGGGAGTGGGGGCCCGGCGGCCGGGGAACTCCATGCACGGCGTGTTGCGGATGCCGCGCACCGCGATGTTCGAGTCCTGCGGCACCTTGCAGTACAGCCCGGGTGGGGTGTCCATCGGGGTCAGGTCGCTCGGCTCGCGCCACTGGTCGGCGGGCAGGAAGCCGGTGGTGCAGGCGGGCGGGTCGTTGAGAACGGTCATGAAGTCGACCATCACGCCGTACTTCGCCGGCCCGCGGATGGCGGTGCGCAGCGCGGCGATCAGCGGCGGGAACACGACCATGAGCTGTTCGAGGCTCGCGTTGTAGGTCACGCCCACCTGCCCGAGGCTCACCAGATTGCTGGCGAGCAGCGGCAGCGTTGGCCGCAGCGACTGGAACTGGTTGCTCACCGTCTCCATCGCGGCGGGGCTGTTGTCCAGCAGGCTGCGCAGCGCGGGATCGTGCTCGCGCAACTGGTCGGTGACCATGGCCAGATCCGCGGTCCAGGAACGGATGTCGTCCGCGGAGCGGGTCTGGGTGTCCAGCAGCGGACCGATCTGGTCGAGCAGTTTCTTGGTCGGCTCGATATCGGTTTCGGCCTGCTGCACCAGCAGCGCCGCCGAGTCGATGAACCGCTGCAGATCGGGCCCCGCGCCGTTGAAGGCGAGGAACGCCTCGTCGATCACCTGACGCAGGCGGGTGTCGGCGACCGTCGCGAGCAACTTGTCGGCCTGGTCCAGCATCGCGCCCACGTCCTGGGGCAGGTGCGTGCGCTGCTCGGGGATCACCGAGCCGTCGCGCAGATGCCCGTCGGACGGCTGCTCACTGGGCACCAGGTCGACATACTGCTCGCCGATGGCGGAGACACTGCGCACCCAGGCGCTCGAATCGGCGGGCACCTTGTAGTCGCTGTCGATCGACAGATCCGCTTCGACGCCCGCCGTCGTCAGCCGCACCGCCTCGACCTTGCCGATGTTCTGGCCGCGGTAGGAGACATTGGCCGTGGGATAGAGCCCACCGGTGGCCGCCAGCTGCACGGTGACCGCGTACCGGCCGATCCCCAGCATCGCGGGCACCTGTAGATAGGTACCGCCCATGACGACGAGCCCGATCACGGTGAGCACCGCGAAGATCGCGAGCTGGACTCGCACGAACCGGGTGAGTGTCATCGACCCGCCCCTTCCTGACCGGGCAGCGGCGCGGTGATACCGGGGATGGCGGGCAGGCCGGGAATGGCGGGCAGCCCGGGAATACTCGGCGCGGGCGCGGGGGCCTGCGGGGGCGCGAACGGGTCGGCCGTGTCGGTGGCGGTCGACGGCGCGAACGAACCGACGACACCCTCGACACCACCGAAGCGACCGCCGAGCGGGGTACCGGTGAGCCAGTTGCTGTCGAGCCGGCTGGCGGTCAGGTCGAACGTGATGAACAGGTTCATGTAGTCGCCCATGATCGCGTTGTCGATGTTCCTGATCGGGAAGGGGAACGTCGGCAGGATGCCCAGCGCCTGGATCAGATTGTTTCCGGTGTCGGCCAGCGTCTTCAGGACGGGTCCGAGGCTGCGCAGGTTGGCCACCAGGTTGTCGCCGCTGGCCTGGATGAGCCGTTCGCTGACGTCGCCGAGCTCACCGAGGGCGGTGATCGCCGCGGTGATGTTCGCCGACCGGTCGGCCAGGGCGGTGAGCGCGGGATGGATCTGTTCGATCGCCGCGGCGATCACGTCCTTCTGGCCCGCCAGCTTGACCGCGAGCTGGTCGAGGCCCTCCATCGCGGCGATGATGCTGCCGGTCTGGCGTTCCAGGCCGGTGGTCAGCTCGTTGAGTTGCGGGAGCAGGTCGGCGATCTCGGCCTCGCGGCCGTTCACCATCGCGTTCAGCTCGGTGGTGATCGTCTCCAGCTGCGCGATACCGCCGCCGTTGAGCACCACCGACAGCGAGGACAGCACCTGCTCGGTGGTCGGATAGGCGCCTGCCCGGTCCAGCGGGATGACGTCGCCGTCGCGCAACTGCCCCTGTGGTGCGCCGGTCGACGGCGGGGCCAGCTCGACGTGGTTGCTGCCGAGCAGACTGGTCTGGCCGATCTTGGCGACCGCGTTGGCGGGCAACCGGACATCGGGATTGAGCGAGACCGTCACCAGCGCGTGCCAGCCCTCGACCTCGATCCCGGTGACGTTGCCGACCTCGACGTCGTCCACCCGGACCGGCGAATTCCGGGTCAGGGTGGTGACATTGGGCATCTGGATGCGCACGGTGTACGAGCCGGGCATGCGCCCTTCCGAGCCCGGCATGGGCAGGGAGTTGAGCCCGTCGAACTGACAGCCGGTGGTGCCGAGCGCGACGGCGACGCCGACGGCCAGCCCGGCGAGTGTGCGTTGCCGCCTCATCGCTGTCCTCCTGGAACGGCAAGCCCGGCAAGACCTTCGGGCACGGTGATGGGAGCGGCGGCGGGAGCCTGGGTCGGCTGACCCGCGCCGGCCAGGCTCGGGTCGCTGTACACCAGCTGCTCGGGGAAGGCGGTCACGCCGCTGGCGGGGTTGGTCATGAGCGGCACGTAGTTCATCGCCAGGGAACTGATCACCGGTGCCAGGAACTCCGCGCACAGATCCGCGGACCGGTCGGAGTTGTTGTTCTCGAGCGCCCGGATCGAACCGCACAGGAAGCTCAGCGGGTTGGCCGAGTTGTTCAGTGCGACAGCGCCGGTGAGCGAACCCTGCGCGGGCTTGTAGAGCTGGTAGAAGTTCACCATCGCGGTGGGGCCGGAGTGCAGCACCTGCTCGATCTGGGGCCGCTTGTCGACCAGCGTCTGGGTGACATCGGCGAGCTTCTCGACACCTTCGGTCAGTTCGCCGCCGGTGCCGTCGAGGAAACGCTTCACATCGGCGAGCGCGATGTCGAGGCTGTCCAATCCGGCGCCCAGGTCTTCCGACGCGCCGGCCAGGACCGAGGACACCGACGCCAGCCTGCCGCTGAACTGCACGATCTGCTCGTTGCTCGCCGAGAGCACCTCGACGAACTTCTGCAGATTGCGGATGGTGCCGAACAGGTCGGTCCGCCCGTCCGAGAGGGTGGTCAAGGTCGCGGACAGCTCGCGCAGGGTGTCGCGGAACTTCTGCCCGTTGCCGTCGAGGTTGTCGGCCGCGGTGTCGACGAAGCGGCCGAAGGAGCCCTGCTTGTCGTCACCGACCGGACCGAGCGCCGCCGAGAGCTTGGTCAGTTCGGCCTTGATCTCGTCCCACTCCACCGGCACCGCGGTCCGCTCGAGCGGAATCTGCGCGCCGTCGACCAGTTTCGGTCCGCCGCTGTAGGCGGGCGCGATCTGCACGAAGCGGGCCGACACCAGCGACGGCGCGATGATCACGGCGCGCGCGTCGGCGGGCAGGTCGACGCTGCTGTCGATGCTCATCGTCACCCGCACCTGGCCCTGGCCGGGTTCGATCGAGTCGATGCTGCCGACGGTGACGCCGAGCACCCGCACCTCGTCGCCCTCGTAGAGGCCGGTCGTCGAGGTGAACGCCGCGGTCACCTTGTTCTTGCCGCCACCGGTGACGAGGTAGAGACCCACCGCCACCAGCGCCGCGATCACCACCACCGCCACCGCGATCGTCCAGCGCGGCAACCCGCGCACCTGCTGGGTCAAGCTCATCGCGGGGGATCCTCCTCGGCAGGAGCGATGTACGGCGTCCTCGGGTTGGTGAAGATGTCGATCAGGTCCTGCGGCACCTGTTCGGGCCAGACCAGCGCGTCGACGAGCGGGCGCAGTTCGGTACTGGTCGCGTTCACCACGTAGGCGTTGAACCACGGCCCGTTGCCGACCTGCTCACCGAGCGCGGCGGCATAGGGGCCGAGGCCGTCGAGGGCCTCGTTGAGGTTCTGCTCGTTGCGCTGGAGCAGCGCGAGCACCGAGTTCAGGCGGTCCAGCGTCGGCCGCATCTGCGGCTCGTTGTCCGCGACCAGGCCCGAGAGCTGCCTGGCCACATCGTCGACGTAGACGACGAGCTGGTTGATCGCGGCCCGGCGCCGGTCGAGCTCGCCGAGCAGCTCGTTGCCGTCGAGGAGCAGCGTGTTGAGCTGGGTGCTGCGGTCGGCCAGGATCTTGGTGACGTTCTGCGCCCTGGCCAGCAGATCGGTCAGCGCCTGATCGCGCGCGTTGATGCTGCGCGAGAGAGCCGTGACACCGTCGAGCGCGTTGCGCAGCGGGCCCGGTGTCTCGGCGAAGGCCGCCGACAGGGTGTCGAGCGTCTTGTCGACCTGTTCCAGATCGAGATCGCGCACGGTGCCGCCGAGATCGCTCAGCGCCTCGTTGAGCGAGTAGGGCGAGGTGGTGCGCTCGACCGGAATCGTGTCGCGGGTGCCGATCGCGCCGGGACCACTCGGGACCACGTCCAGCGACTTGCGGCCAAGAACGGTGTTGGTCTTGATCGCGGCGGTCGTCTTCTCCCCCAGCACGATCGACTCGTCGAGGTCGAACTTCACCAGGACCTTGGCACCGTCCAGGCTCACCTCCCGTACCTCGCCGGAACGCACGCCGGCCACATGCACCGGGTCGCCGGGGACGAGGCCGCCCGCGTCCAGGAAGTTCGCGGTGAAGGTCGCGCCCGAACGGATGAAGGGCAGTTCGGTGAATTGCAGTGTCGCGAGCGAGATCGTCACCGCCAGCACCACGCCGACGATGCCGATCGTCGCCGCCGACGATTTGTTCTCATTCATTGGGCGTGCACCTTCCGGTCGCCTGCAGACCCGGCGCGTGCACTTCCATCGGCAGCCCGTTGGGGCCGGTGACCAGGAAGTTGGTGCCGCAGATGTACAGCTGCAGGAAGG
Organism: Nocardia sp. NPDC050717; assembly: GCF_040654275.1. Lineage (NCBI taxonomy): Bacteria > Bacillati > Actinomycetota > Actinomycetes > Mycobacteriales > Nocardiaceae > Nocardia > Nocardia sp. NPDC050717. The sequence goes on along the minus strand of NZ_JBFAHR010000013.1, from coordinate 64,315 downwards.
AGCCGTAGGCACCGATCCGGATGAGCTTCTTGTAGGTGTCCGGCAGTTTCCCGAGCACCCACTCGATGTGATCGGAGCCCTCGTCCAGGTTCGTGGCGAGCCTGCCGGTCTGCTCGATGGTGTTGCGCAGATCAGGACGGGCCTGCACGAGCAGGTCGTTGACCTCCTGCGTCGCGCCCGCGATCCGCGGCAACGCGTTGCCGATCGGGTCGCGCTGCGCGGACAGGTCGCTGACCAGGCGCTGCAGTTCCTCGATGGTGGTGGCGAACTGGTCGCCACGATCGCTGATGGTGGCGAGCACGGTGTTCAGGTTGTCGATCACGCTGCCGATCAGCGCGTCCCGGTCGGCCAGGGTCTTGGTGAAGCTGCCACCGCTGTTCAGCAGCGAGACGAGCGTGCCGCCCTGACCCTGGAAAATCTGCAACAGCGCCGCGGTGAGATCGTTCACCTGCGCGGGGTCGAGTCCACGCAGCAGCGGCTTGAAGCCGCCGAGCAGCAGATCCAGATCCAGGGCGGGCTGGGTCTGCTCGCGGCCGATGGTGTCGCCGTCGGAGAGCCGCCGAGCCGAGCCGGGGCCCTCCAGCAGTTCCAGGTAGCGGTCGCCGACGAGGTTCTCGTACTTGATCGCCGCGCGGGTGCTTGCCAGCACGGCGTACTTGGTGTCGACATCGAACTCGACGTGGGCGAGGTTGTCGTCGCCGACCTTCACCGAGGTCACCGACCCCACCGGCACACCGGCGATGCGCACCTTGGCGCCGGGCAGCATGCCCGAGGAACTGGTGAACACCGCGCGATAGCCGTTCTCGCTGGAGAACCGCGCCTGACTCAAGACGATCGCCAGGCCGGCGAACACCAGCGTCATCACCACGGTGAAGATCGCCAGTTTGATCGTCGTTGCCGTGTTCCTCACCGCGTCACTCCCGGCAGTCCGTCCAGCAGCAGCTGGAACACCTTTGGCACACCGTGGAATTCGTGCTGGGTGTTCGGCGTGTACACCGCACCCTCGCTGGTGTCGGTCACCAGATAGTCCGAATGACTGTCCGGCACCCGGTCCACCACGCCCTCGCAGCGCGGGCCACCGGTGGCGTTCACCTTGGGCAGGTCCTTCGGGTAGGTGTAGGGCTCGGCGCCGAGCATGAAGCTGGCGTTCATGCCGACACCAGGCAACAGCCCGCCCATCATGTCCTCGGCGATCGGCATCAGCGGGCCGAGTCCGTCGATGACGCAGCCCAGCGCGGGCGCGTACTCGAACAGCAGGCCCGTCGTCGGCCGCAGCAGGTCGAGCGCGGTCACCAGATCGTGCTCGTTCTCGCGCAGCACCGAGCCGACAGTGTCGGACAGCCCGATCACGTTCACGAGCACGTTGTCGAGCTGGCCCTGCATCTCGGAGATGGTCCGCGAGGTGCCGGTCGCGTTGTCCACGGTGCGCAGCAGCGGGTCGGTCACCTCCCCGTAGAGGCCGGTCACCGCCGCGGTCTTGTCCAGGTCGGACTGCAGCGTCGGCAGGTACGGATTGAGTTCGCGCAGATAGCGATCCGAGCGCACCAGCAGGTCGCCCATCTTGTCGCCGCGGCCCTCCAGCGCCGTGCCGAGCGCGGTCAGCGTCGCGTTCAATTTCTCCGGCTCCACCTGGGCGAGCACGTCGGACAGGTGCTGGAACAGCGTGTTGAACTCGACCGTCACCGAGCTCACCGAGACGGTGCTGCCGGGCGCGAGCGCCTTGGCCGCGGGCTGCTCAGGGACGATGAAGTTCACGTACTTGGCGCCGAACACCGTGGTCGACCGGATGTCGACGCCGGCATTGGCGGGCACCAGCTTCAGCTGATCGGGGTCGACCTCGAGGCGCAGCTGGGCACCGTCGTTGCGCAGGGCGATATCGGTGACCCGGCCGATCTCGACTCCGCGCACCTTCACCTTGGCGTCGGGATCGAGGACCAGACCCGTGCGTGGCGTATCCACCAGCACCACGGCGGTGTTGGTGAACGCGCCCTGGAACAGTGCGATCGCGAGCGAGGCACCGGCGACGAGCAGGCCGACCAGCGCGAGGGCGGCGAGCTTGCGCCCGAGCCCACCCTGCAGTGCGGCAACGAACCTATTGGTATCCATCGCGCTATCCCGAGAGGTGGAAGTTGCCGGAGGTGCCGTAGATGGCCAGCGAGATCAGCAGCGTCACAGTGACGACCGCGACCAGCGATGCCCGCACCGCGTTACCCACCGCGATACCGACGCCCACCGGCCCACCCGCGGCGGTGAAGCCGAAGTAGGTGTGGATCAGCATGACGGCCAGCGCCATGACGATCGCCTGCGCGAACGACCACAGGATGTCGCTCGGAATGAGGAACGTCGAGAAGTAGTGGTCGTAGACGCCCGCCGACTGCCCGTAGATCACGACCGTCGCGAAGCGGCTGGCCAGGAAGGAGGCGATCACCGCGAGCGCGTAGAGCGGCACGATGGCGATCAGCCCGGCCAGCACCCTGGTGCCGACCAGGAACGGCACCGGCCGGATGGCCATGGACTCGAGCGCGTCGATTTCCTCGGCCACGCGCATCGCGCCGAGCTGAGCGGTCGCGCCCGCGCCGATCGTGGCGGCCAGGCCGATACCGGAGATCACCGGCGCCGCGATGCGGACATTGATGAAGGCGGCGAAGAAGCCGGTCAGCGCCTCGACGCCGATATTGCCGAGCGAGCTGTAGCCCTGCACGGCGATGGTGCCGCCGGCCATCAGGGTCAGGAAGCCGACGATGACGACGGTGCCGCCGATCACCGCCAACGCGCCACTGCCCATGCTGATCTCGGCGATGAGCCGAATGGTCTCGGTGCGGTAGTGCACCAGCGCGCGCGGCACCGAGCCGAGCGCCTTGACGAAGAAGATCGCCTTCTCACCAAGGGAATCCACGGATTTCGACGCGCGGTCGAAGCGGCGGACAGTGCGCGGGAACTTGCTGCGAACAATGAATGCCATTTCGGTCACCGCACCGTGAATTTCAGGCCGATCGCGGTGACGACCACATTCACCACGAACAGCGCCATGAAGGCGAATACCACCGTTTGGTTGACCGCGTCGCCGACACTCTTCGGTCCGCCTTTCACCTGCAGCCCGAGATAGCAGGCGACCATTCCCGCGATCAAACCGAACAGGCCCGCCTTCACCTCGGAGATGATCAGCTCGGGCAGATTCGTCAGCAGCGGAATGCCATTGACGAACGCGCCGGGGTTCACCCCCTGCAGGAAGACCGAGAACGCGAAACCGCCGACGATACCGACCGTACAGACGAGGCTGTTGAGCATCAGCGCCACGAACATGGACGCGAGCACGCGCGGCACGACCAGCCTGCTGATGGGGTCGATGCCGAGCACCTTCATCGCGTCGATCTCTTCGCGAATCGTGCGTGCGCCGAGGTCGGCGCAGATCGCGGTGGCGCCTGCGCCCGCCACGATCAGCACGGTGACGATGGGCCCGACCTGCGTGACAGCGCCGAACGCGGCGGCCGCGCCGCTGAGGTCGGCGGCGCCGATCTCGCGCAACAGGATGTTGAGCGTGAACACCACCAGCACCGTGAACGGGATCGCCACCAGCAGGGTCGGCACGATCGAGACGCGGGCGACGAACCACGACTGATCGATGAACTCGCGCCATTGGAACGGGCGACGGACGGCGGCCTTGGCCACGTCCGCGCCGAGTTCGAAGAATCCGCCGACCGCCCGCAACGGGACAGCAAGGAGGTCGTTCATGCGAATTCCTCCTTCGTCGACGGGCGGATCGTGTGACCCGCGTACCCGTACTTCACCGCCACCCCGTTCTGAAGACTGCCCAAACACTAGAACATGTTCCTGTTGATGTCTGGCGTTTGGAAAGACTTTTACCAGTACATTTTCAAGAAAATTGGCACCGAAACTGAAACGTGTGCTGACCGGATACGTTTCACCTCCTGTGAGCCGTCACACACCTCGACGCTCATGTCTACCAATAGCTGGACCGGCGTTCAACACAACACGACAGACATGAGGGCCGGAGGTTGCGGCGGGCCAACATCTGGCAAACCGCGGTGCCGGAAATCAGCCCAGATCGCGGAGCGCGCGCGCCGAGAAAGTATGGTCGGCGGGGCGTTCGGAGAAGTAGCCGGACAGCGTCGTGGCGAGGTCGGCGTCGGACCATTCCGCGCCCGCCGCGTCGAAGCGCTGCTCGACCTCGGGCGCCGCCATGAGGGCGACCATCGGGCCGTAGACGACGAACACCTGCCCGTTCACCGCGTCGGCGGCCGGTGAGGCCAGGTAGGCGACGAGCCGGGCGACATGCTCGGGCGCGAGCGGGTCGACCGTGCCCTCGGGGGCCTCGGAGAAGACGGCCTCGGTCATGGCGGTCCTGGCCCGCGGGCAGATCGCGTTCGACCGGACGCCGAACCGGGAGAGCCCACGCGCGGCCGAGAGCGTCAGCGCGGTGATCCCCGCCTTCGCGGCGCCGTAGTTCGCCTGCCCCTCCGGTCCGAGCAGGCCCGCCTCCGAGGAGGTGTTGACCAGCCGGCCGTAGACCGGCTCGCCCGCGGCCTTCGACGCCGCGCGCCAGTAGGCGCCCGCGTTGCGCGACAGCAGGAAGTGGCCGCGCAGGTGCACCGCGATCACCGCGTCGAAGTCCTCGTCGGACATGTTGAACAGCATGCGGTCGCGGGTGATGCCCGCGTTGTTGACGACGATGTCGAGGCCGCCGAGGGATTCCTGGGCGGTCGCGATGAGCGCGTCGGCCGTCGACCGCTCGGCGATGCTGCCGCCGACGAACTCCGCCTTGCCGCCGAGTTCGCGAATCGCGGCGATGGTCTCGGCCGCCGCGTCCTCGGTGAGGTCGTTGACGACGACCGCCGCGCCCGCCGCCGCCAGGGCGAGGGCCTCGGCCCGGCCGAGCCCGGCGCCGGCGCCGGTGACGATGGCGACCCGGCCGTCCAGTGAAGTCTGCATCACACTCATCGGGCCGACTTTAGAACGTGTTGCACTTTACGACAAGTGCCGATCACGCCAACTTCAACGCGGCCTTCGGACACTGCGCCACCGCCTCCTCCGCATCGGCCACCCGATCGGGGTCGACCTCGGCATCGGCGACGTGCAGGTTGTCGTCGTCATCGAGTTCGAACATGTCAGGGGCGATTCCAACGCACACGCCGTTCGCTTCGCACCGGTCGAAATCGACGATGATCTTCATGAGAACTTCCTTCCATGCGGTCTCGGCGACCCTAACCCGGACAGGACTGTCCACGGAGCGGAACCGGCGCCGATTCACTGTCAATACTGGAACATGTTCCAGTTCATATGCAATGATCGGTTTCGGCGGGGCGTACCCCCTCTGCCCCGCCACCGCCCGTTTCGCAGCAGATACCGAGGTAGAACCCATGCGCGTCGCGTATACGCCGCAGCAGGAAGAATTGCGCGCCGAGCTGCGCGAGTACTTCGCCCGCCTGATGACGCCGGAGCGGCGCAAGGCGCTGAGCCTGCAGACCGGCGAGTACGGCGAGGGCGATGTCTACCGCGAGGTCGTGCGTCAGATGGGCCGCGACGGCTGGCTCACCCTGAGCTGGCCCAAGGAGTACGGCGGCCAGGATCGCACGACGATGGATCAGCTGATCTTCGTCGAGGAGGCGGCCATCGCCGGCGCGCCGGTCCCCTTCCTCACCCTGAACTCGGTCGCGCCGACGATCATGCAGTACGGCACCGAGGAGCAGAAGAAGTTCTTCCTGCCCAAGATCGCCTCGGGTGAACTGCACTTCGCCATCGGCTACTCCGAGCCGGGCGCCGGCACCGACCTGGCCTCGCTGCGCACCGCCGCCGTGCGCGACGGCGACGACTTCGTGATCAACGGCCAGAAGATGTGGACGAGCCTGATCGCCTACGCCGACTACATCTGGCTGGCCGTGCGCACCGATCCGACGGCCAAGAAGCACAAGGGCATCACGATGTTCATCGTGCCCACCGATGTCGAGGGGTTCTCCTGGACGCCGGTGCACACCATGGCCGGGCCCGACACCAGCGCCACCTACTACCAGGACGTGCGCGTGCCCGCGTCGTCGATGGTCGGTCCGGAGAACGGCGGCTGGTCGCTCATCACCAACCAGCTCAATCACGAGCGGGTCGCGCTCACCTCGGCCGGTCCGCTCTCGCTCGCGGTGAACCAGACGGTGCAGTGGGCCCGCGAGACCACCGGCCCCGACGGCAAGCGGGTCATCGATCAGGAGTGGGTGCGCCTGAACCTGGCACGCGTCTACGCCAAGGTCGAATACCTCAAGCTGCTGAACTGGGAGATCGCCAGCCGCGCCGACCAGGGCGGCGAGGCGGCGCCCAAGCCGTGGGACGCCTCCGCGTGCAAGGTCTACGGCACCGAACTGGCCACCGAGGCCTACCGCCTGCTCATGGAAGTCGTCGGCGCACACGGTTATCTGCGCCAGGACTCCCCCGGCGCCGCGATGCTCGGCAGGCTCGAGCGGATGCACCGGGCCGCGCTGATCCTCACCTTCGGCGGCGGCACCAACGAGGTGCAGCGCGACATCATCGCCATGACCGCCCTGCGCCAGCCCGCCGCCGCCCGCTGATCTCGAAAGCCGGTATCTCCTCATGGATTTCACACCCACCGAAGCGCAGACCGACCTCGCCCGGCTGACCGGCGAGATCTGCGCCAAGCTCGTCACCGCCGACCGCCTGCGCGAACTCGACGTCCAGGGCCGTTACGACGAGCAGCTGTGGAAGTCGCTCGCCGAGACCGGCGTGCTCGCCGCCGCCCTGCCGGAAGACCTGGGCGGCAGCGCTTTCGGCACGCTCGAACAGTCCGCGATCCTGCGCGAGCTGGGCCGGGTCGTCGCCGCGGTGCCCTACCTGTCCTCGATCGTGCTCGGCGCCGGCGCGCTGGCCCGCTTCGGCGATGCCGAGCAGCGTCAGCTGGCCGCCAGGGCGGGCACCGGCGAGGTCGTGCTGACGGCCGCGCTGGCCGAGGAACTGCGCGCCACCACCGACGCGCCGGCCATCCGCGCCGAAGCCGCCGGCGACGCGTGGACGCTGACCGGTTCCGCGACCACCGTCCCCTACGCGGACCGGGCAGAACGGATCCTGGTGCCCGCCAGCGTGTCCGGTCGTCCCGCCGTGTTCGTCGTCGATCCCGAGCACGCCTCGGTGACCAGGACCGCGCAGCAGGTCGTCGACCTGAGCCCTGAGTTCGTCGTCGATTTCGCCGCCACCCCGGCCACGCTGCTCGGCACCGTCGAGTCCGGCGCCGACATCCTCACCTGGCTGCGCGAGCACGCCTGGCTCGGCCTGTCGGCCCTGCAACTGGGCACGCTGGAGCGCGCGCTCGAGATCACCGCCGAGCACACCCGCACCCGCGAGCAGTTCGGCAAGGCCATCGGCTCGTTCCAGTCGGTCGCCCAGCGCCTCGCCGACGCCTACATCGACATCGGCGGCCTGCGCCTGACCGTCACCCAGGCCGCCTGGCGCCTGAGCGAGGGCCTGCCCGCCGCCGAGTCCGTGCACATCGCCAAGTTCTGGGCGGCCGACGCGGGCCACAAGGTCGCCCACACCGTCGTCCACGTGCACGGCGGCCTCGGCATCGACCGCGACCACATCACCCACAACTACTTCACCGCCGCCAAACACAACGAATTCGCCCTCGGCGGCGCCACCCCCCACCTGCTCGCCCTCGGTGCCGAACTGGCGAGCTGAGCACCGGCTTCGCGAGCACGGTGGGCCGGGCTGATTCGATCAGCCCGGCCCACCGTTCGTGTACCCAGGATGAGTCGTGGGACTCCAGTGCCCCCGCCCACGATCTACCGCGCGAACCGGACGAGTTCCTTCGCGATGGCGGGCACGTCGAGCTGCCCCTGACAGACCGCGAGTACGAATGCCTCGGCCCGGTCCACGTCGAACGTCTCGTCCAACGGACAACCGTTGAGGTGCACGAACACCCACGTCGCATACCAGGCGATCCGCTTGTTCCCGTCGACCAGTCCGTGATTGCGGGCCAGCGACTCCATCAGGGCGGCGGCCTTCTGCCACAGATCCGGATAGGCGTCCTGGCCGAACACGCTCGACTGTGGCCGTGCGAGCGCGGAATCGAGCAGTCCGTAATCACGGACATCCGGCGTGCCGAGCCGAGCCGCCAATGCCAAAAGCTCGGGCAGGGCCAGATACTGCATCACGCGAGCCTGCGGTTCAGTTCTTCGCTCACTCGCAGGACATGGTCGGCGGCCTCGTTGAACAGCCGCGAACGCTCGTTGATCGCCGCGATGACGGCATCGTGGGCGAACTGCTGCATGCTCCGCCCTTCGGCTTCCGCGCGCTGACGAAGCGCGTCCAGCTCTTCCTCGGTGAATCGCACATTCAGTCCGGCCATATCCCGGATGGTACCGCGCGGTACCGCGTACAACCAGCGTTATCAGTCGCCGGGAGCCGAGGTGAGGTAGCCCTGAATGACCGGGGCGACGTCAGCGACGATGGCGTCGGGGCGCATCGCCACGACCGGGGGTAAGCGCAGGATGTAGCGGCACAGGGCGAGGCCGAGGAGCTGGGTGACCACCAGGCCGCCGCGGCGGGGAGCGTCGGCGGGGTCGCCGAAGCGAAGGACCGCGGGCAGGACCTGTTCGGCGAAGATCGAGCGCACGCGGTCGGCGACCTTGTCGTCGGTGATCGCCGAGCGCAACAGGATCAGCATGACCGCGTTGTCGTGGCCCTCCCAGATCGCCAGAAAGCGCCGCACCAGCAGCTCACCGAGGGAGTCGGGGTCGGCGGCGGCCAGGTCGGGCAGGTCGAGGTCGATCTGCACGGCCGCGGCGAAGAGGCCCTCTTTGTTGCCGTAATAGCGCATCACCATGGACGGGTCGATCTCGGCGTCGGTGGCGATGGCGCGGATGGTCGCCTTCGCGTAACCGTCGACGGCGAAGCGCGCGCGGGCGGCGTCGAGGATGACGGCCTTCGTGGCGTCGGAGCGGCGGACCGGGGAGTTCTGCTCGGCGGACTTCATGCCAACAAGTGTAGGCCAACAACTGTTGACATCGCGAGCGCCTGCCGCTTATCGTTATGCCTACAAGCGTTGGCAAACAAGCGTTGACCAGGAGTCGCAGATGTCCGCCACCCAGCTCCCCGCAACCACTTCCGTCGTCATCGTCGGCGCGGGCCCGGCCGGCCTCACCGCCGCGATCGTGCTCGCCGAGGCGGGTATCGACCATGTCCTCATCGATCGGCTGAGCGAAGGCGCCAATACCTCGCGCGCCGCGGTGATCCACGCCAGGACACTCGAGGTGCTGGCAGGCCTCGGCATCGCCGACGAGCTCGTCGCACGCGGCATCAAGGTGCCGACCTTCAAGGTGCACGACGGCGCGAAGACCCTGGCCACCATCGAATTCGGCGAGCTGCCGACCGAATTCCCCTACACGCTGATGATTCCGCAGGACGTCACCGAGCAGATCCTGCTCGACCGGCTGCACCGTGCGGGCGGCAGCGTGCACCGGCCGCTCACCGTCACCAGCGTCGACGACGACAAGGCCGGCGTCACAGTCGAATACACCGATGCCGAGGGCACGCCGGGCACCATCACCGCCGACTACGTGATCGGCGCAGATGGCATGCACAGTGTGGTGCGCGAAGAGGTGGGTATCGGTTTCACCGGCGACACCTATCCCGCGTCGTTCATCCTCGCCGATGTGCGGATGACCTGGCCGACGCCGCGAACCGAAGTGTCGCTGCACCTTTCGCCCGAGGGCGTCACCGTGGTCGCGCCGCTGCCGGACACGGCGCAGGAGCGCTACCGCGTGGTCGCCACCGTCGACGACGCGCCGGAACATCCCACCCGCGCCGACATCCAAGCTCTTCTCGACGCGCGCGGCCCGGCAGGGGCCGTCCACGTCGACGAGGTGCTGTGGAGCTCACGGTTCCGCGTGCACCACCGCGTCGCCGACCACTACCGCGCGGGCCGCGTCCTGCTGGCGGGCGACGCGGCGCACGTGCACAGCCCGGCGGGCGGCCAGGGCATGAACACCGGTATCCAGGACGCCGCCATGCTGGCCGACCTGCTCGCGAAAGTGGTGCGGGGCGAGCCGGATTCGCTGCTCGACGAGTACGAGACGGTCCGCAGGCCGGTGGCCCTCGATGTCGTCGCCTTCACCGACCGGATGACCAGGATGGCCACCCTGCAGTCGGCGCCGGCCCGGGTCGCGCGCAACACCGCGATGCGCCTGCTCACCGGAATCCCCGCGATCCGCGGCAAGCTCGCCCACCAACTCGCCGAGCTGGCCAACCGCTGAACCGGAACGGGCCCTCCCGGCGGTATCGCCGGAAGGGCCCGTTGTCGTTGTGCCGCTACGCGGAACCCGCTTCGGCGTGCTCGTCGGCAGGCCGGGTCTCGGTCTGCTCCTTGGCCCAGCGGTAGTCGGGCTTACCCGCGGGTGAGCGCTTGATCTCGTCGACGAACCAGAGGCTGCGCGGCTGCTTGTACGACGCGATCTCCTGCGTCAGCACCGGCTTCAGATCCGCCAGGGTGGGCCGCTTGTCGTCGCGGCACTGGACGACGGCGACCACGCGCTGGCCCCAGCGGGCGTCCTCGACGCCGACGACGAGGGCGTCGAAGACGTCGGGGTGGGCCTTGAGGGCGCCCTCGACCTCTTCGGGGTAGATCTTCTCGCCGCCGCTGTTGATGCTCACCGAACCGCGGCCGAGCATGGTGACGGTGCCGTCTTCCTCGACGCGCGCGAAGTCGCCCGGGATCGCGTAGCGCGTCCCGTTGAACTCCTTGAACGTCGCGGCCGACTTGACCTCGTCCTTGTAGTAGCCGAGCGGGATGTGGCCGCTGCGGGCGAGCAGGCCGACGACACCGGAGCCCGGTTCGACCGGGTTGCCCTGCTCGTCGAGCACCTGGGTGGCCGCGTCGATCTTCACGCGCGGGCCGCCGGTGTGGGTCTGGCCCTTGGCGATCGTCGCGAGACCGCCGAAGCCGGTCTCGGAGGAGCCGATGGAATCGGTGAGCAGGCGGTTGGGCAGCAGCTCGAGGAACTTGTCCTTGAGCGGCGGGGAGAACAGCGCCGCGCTGCTGGCCAGCACATACAGTGACGAAAGATCGTAGGGCTCACCGGTTTCCGGGTTGCCCTCCTCGAGCGCGTCGAGCATCGGGCGGGCCATCGCGTCGCCGGTGATGAAGATCAGGTTGATCTTGTGCTTGTCGACAGCCTGCCAGACGCCGTGGCCGCTGAACTCGGGGATCATCACGGCCTTGCCACCGCCGAACAGGCTGTGGAAGGTGGCCCACTGCGCGCCGCCGTGGATCATCGGCGGGATCGGGAACCGCACCATCTGCGGGTTGGCCGCGCCGACCTTGGCCAGCTCCCACTCGTCCTTGACGTACTCGCCGGTGATGAAGTTGATGCCGGCGCCGAGCACCCGCCACACGTCTTCGTGGCGCCACATGACGCCCTTCGGCAGGCCGGTGGTGCCGCCGGTGTAGAGCATGTAGATGTCGTCGGGCGAGCGCTCGCCGAAGTCCCGCTCGCCGGAGGAAGCGGCCAGCGCCGCCTCGTACTCGACGGTGCCGGGCGCCGTCGGACCTTCGGTGCCGTCCTCGACGACGAGCACCGTCTTCAGCGCGGGCACCTTGGGCAGCACCGCCTGCACCCTGTCGGTGTAGCGGCGCTCATGGATCAGCGCCACCATGTCGGAGTTGTCGAAGATGTGCAGTAACTCGTTCTCGACGTAGCGGTAGTTGACGTTGATCATCACCGCCCGCGCCTTGAAGATCGCGACCATCGCTTCGACGGCCTCGACGGTGTTCCTGGAGTAGATTCCGACTTTGTCGCCGGGTTTCACACCCTGTTCCAGCAGGTAGTGGGCCAGCTTGTTGGCCCGCTCCTCCAGTTCGGCGTAGGTCGACTCACGATGTTCGCCGACCAGCACGATCCGGTCGGGCATCAGGTCGACGGCGTGTTCGACGAGATCGGCTATGTTGTAGCTCACAGAGACAAAAATAGAACGTGTTACTGTTTCTGACAAGACTGAACGTCAGGAGACATCGAAATGGCCCACTGTCTGGTCGAGAAGCGAGACCACGTCCTCATCGTCACCATGAACCGCCCCGAGGCGCGCAACGCCCTCTCCGGCGAGATGATGGCGATCATGCGCGACGCCTGGGACCAGGTGGATAGCGATCCCGACATCCGCGTCGCGATCCTCACCGGCGCGGGCGGGGCCTTCTGCGCGGGGATGGACCTGAAGGCGATGAGCTCCCAGCATCCCGGGGACACCGCTTCCGCCGGTAGCTGGGACCCGGCTTACCTGCCCGCGCTGCTGAAGGGCAGGCGACTGGCCAAGCCGCTGATCGCGGCGGTCGAGGGCCCGGCCATCGCCGGCGGCACCGAGATCCTGCAGGGCACCGACCTGCGCGTGGCCGGCGAAAGCGCGAAATTCGGTGTCTCCGAAGCCCGTTGGGGACTGTTCCCGCTGGGCGGTTCCGCGGTGCGGCTGGCCAGGCAGATCCCGTACACCGTCGCCGCCGATCTGCTGCTGACCGGTCGGCACATCACCGCCGCCGAGGCCAAGGAGATCGGCCTGATCGGCCACGTGGTCCCCGACGGCACCGCACTCGACAAGGCCTTGGCGCTGGCGGGCCAGATCGCCGACAACGGCCCGCTCGCCGTCCAGGCGATGCTGCGCACACTGCGCGAAACCGAGGCGATGCCGGAGAACGAGGCATTCCCGATCGAGGCGAAGATCGGCATCGAGGTGTTCAAGTCCGCCGACGCCAAGGAAGGCCCGCGCGCCTTCGCCGAGAAGCGCAAGCCCAACTTCACCGGTTCCTGACACACCGACGGCCGGCGCCGGGCTCTGTGCCCGGCGCCGCCGCCTCAGGAGATTCGTCAGTCGCCGATGAACATGAGATAGCCGTTCTCTCGGATCGCAACCTCGGCAAGCCGACGAAGTTGCTCGACCGCTTGACGTTGCGCAAGCGTCTCGACATCGATCTCCGCGAGCTGGTCGAGAATTATCATCAGTTGCCACCGGTTGAACATCGTGTCGGCGTGCCGGTCGATCCCGCGAAGCAAGCACGTCTTGGGCTGCGCAGCGCAGAGGAAATACAAGGTGTTTTCTGCATCGTCGGAAAAGCGTTGCTCGACCTTGTGATTCATGTCCTGTATTGCTATTCCGAGACCCATTTTACCAGCTACCCTTCTTTGACAGGATACATCGTACGGACCGTGCCAAAACGGTCCTGAATTACCACGTACTTCCTCGTTGGAACGCCTCCCCCTTCACTGATGGAGGCATTTCCGACATAACGATCAGGCACAACCACCTCACGCCGATATGTTCCATCACCTTGAGGTATCGGCGGCGAACTCTTAGCAGCATCGACGAGTGCGTACGGATCTTCATTCGCCTTGAAAGTCCCCTTGTCGACGGCGTTCTCAGAACCGCCAGGGTAGTGCTTTCTGCGCACATACTCTTCGGATACATTGGTTAGCACAGGAGGTGGGACGGCGTCGGCATCGCCTGCGCCATCGCCCGAACCTGAACTATCGTCTTCCATATCAATAGGGAGTGCGGCAATTTCCTTGAGGCGTTGCGCGTGCGGCACTAGATCAGGGATTTTGAGAAACGGCTTGCTGCTCACATGCAAGTGAAACTCACTGGACTCCACCGGATCATATATCATCTCTTTGAGATCATCGCTGAAGATCGGCGCGGAGCACTCCAGAAATATGAAGGTATCGAAGATGGTCACTCTATTGCTATCTCTGGACTCCAGTTTTTGCTTGAGGGTCGTGCGCAGCGATTCCAGCTTTTGCTGATAGCTTTCGATAGCGGCCTGAACGATCTTGGCGGCGTCAACCATACCCGTTGCCGCAAGCTCCAGTGTCTTCAGCCGATCCCGAACTTCGTTTACGCTGTCCTCCGTGGAATATTCAAAGGTACGCGATATCGCGCTGATCCCGTCGGGAGCTGTTGTCACCTCACCATTCAGTCCACAATTCAACCAGCCGTCGCACCGGGCAAGAAGGAGCTTGCTCGTATCTCCGTTCGGAATGGCCTCGACTTTGGACGGTCCGACTCCGTCGACCTGTAGCCCATCACCGTTCGCGCCTCTCGCCACATGCGCAGCCGCGTAAGGATTGCCAACAGACGGAGTCGGCGTCGGACGATCAGGATGCGGGATCGTCTGATTGATAACGTCCCAGTTGTATGCGTTCGCCATAAGAATATCGCCGTAGTGGTTGAGCGCCTCGACCATCAATGTCGTTGTCGACATCCATGAGGAACAAGCTTCTTCATACGCAGAAATCCACGCCGCTGTGAAATGATAGTCGCCCGCCATCCCAACGCACGATGAAGTAAGAATTCGATGAAGTTGCCCCTGCTGAGCAAATATCTTGGATGCTATTCGGTGGCATTCCGAAGCCGCATAACGGAAATCGACGGCCTCGATTTCCCATCCCATCAGATTTTTGACATTCTGATATTCATCGCCTGCACTCTCAAGAACCCCGCCCGGCGCCGACCGATTTCCTCGCCAGCATACTGAACTCCCGTTACGAATTCCCTAGCCGCAGTGACCCATTCGCCCTGCGCAGCCTCGAACGCATCTGCCGCGGCACCGCTCCAACTACTGGATTGCAGCGTCGCCATCTTGGCGTCGTAAGCGTCCAGCTGCTCACTGAGAAATCCTGCGAGCCCAATGAGTTTCGTCGACACCTGCTCTAGATGATCGACATCGACGGTAAATCTGCTGCCGCCCATCTTCAGTCCAGGTTCAGGGAGCTGAAGCTGTCGGCATTGGTGTCGTCTTGCCGCGTAAAGGTCGAAGCGACAATGTTCAACGACTCCGCCAGATCGTTCAGCGAACCCAGCAGCTGTGGACTCTGGTCGTATACCAGCGCCCATTTCTTCGCGAAGTTCTCCGCCGCTGTTCCAGTCCAGGTCTTGCCCATCTCGTCAATTTCCCGCACTGCGGTTTCGAGTGAGGATTCGAAGACCTGAGCTAGGTTGGTCAGATACCGACCAACCTCGCCGATCTCTGCTGGAACAGCGAAGATACTCGACCCTGGTTCGCCCTGAATAGCAGTCACTTTGCCCTCCCGCCCTGTTGTTTCGTGGGTAAGAGTAGTCGAAGCCCGCCAGATCGGCCCGGCCGCCCGCAGCGCCCTGAACAAGCGAAGACGCCGAGAAGCGCAAGCCGAACTTCACCGGTTCCTGACACGCCACAGGGCGCCGGGCTCACGCCCGGCGCCCTGTTGGTAATGGGCCTTACTCCCCCGGGTAGTTCATGAAGAACGGCTCCCATTGGTGGCCGTCGGGGTCGATGAAGGTGCGGCCGTGCATGCCGACCTGGGCCTCCTGGGCGCGCTTGTCGTCGTTGGTCTCCTCGGTGCCGCCCGCGGCCAGCGCGGCCTCGGTGAGCGCGTCGACCTCCTCGGCACTGGCCAGCGACAGCGCGTACGCCGCCCCGATCGCGCCGGCGGTGTCGGCGATCGGGCGCTTGCTGAAGTTGGTGAAGAAGTCCTTGGTCAGCAGCATCAGGCAGATGTTGTCGTCGACGACGATGCAGGCCGCGTTCTGATCGGTGAAGTCCTCGTTGACCTTCCAGCCCAGTGCCTCGTAGAAGCCCTTCGACCGGGCCAGGTCGGCGACGGGAAGGTTGATGAAGATCATCTTGCTGCTCATGGTCTGAACCTCTTTCGTCAAGCGTCTGTGCTGTCTCGTTCATGTAGACGCCGCCGTGGCAGCCGATTCATCGGTCGATCGCGACATTCGCGAAATTCATCGGATCGAAATCTTCCCCTGTCGGGTGTCGGACCCCTGTGGCATCGTGAGGAACTATGAGCGACGCCACAACCGCCACCACCGGCCCCGACCCCGAGGTCCTGGCCCAGTTCGAGACGCACCGGCGCGAGTTGTGTGCGTACGCCTACCGCATGCTGGGCTCCTCGTTCGAGGCCGAGGACGCGGTGCAGGAGACCTTCACCCGCGCCTGGCGTTCCTACGATTCGTTCGAGGGACGCGCGAGTCTGCGCTCGTGGCTGTACAAGATCGCCACGAACATCTGTCTGGACATGCTGGACCGGCCGCAGAGCCGGGCGCGGCCGATGGATCTCAACGGCCCCGGCAGACCCGATTCGCCCCTGCCGCCGCCGCAGCCGGACTACGTGTGGATCGAGCCGATCCCGAACGGGCTCGCCTTCGGCGCCGACCCGGCCGAGCACGCCTCGACCAAGGACACGCTGCGCCTCGCCTTCGTCGCCGCCTGCCAGCACCTGCCCGCCACCCAGCGCGCGATCCTGATCATGCGCGAGGTGCTGCGGTTCTCCGCGAGCGAGACCGCCGAGGCGCTGATGATGTCGCCCGCATCGGTGAACAGCGCGTTGCAGCGCGCGCGGGCCACCATGTCGAAGGTGCAGCCTGCCGTCACCGACGGCTTCGACGAGTCGGATCCCGAGCAGCGCAAGCTCATCGACGATTTCGTGAAGGCCTTCGAGGCCTACGACATGGACGCGCTCACCACGCTGCTCAAAGCCGATGTGGCGCTGTCGATGCCGCCCTTCGATCTCTGGATCTCCGGGCCGGAGAATGTGGCCGCGTTCATGCTCAGCACCGGCAGCGCGTGCCGCGATTCGCGCATGGTTCCGCTGGAGGGCGCCAACGGGCTGCCCGCCTTCGGGCACTACAAGCCGAGCGGGGAGCCGGGCGTCTGGGTGCCGTGGTCGATCACCGTGCTCGAGCTCGAGGGCGACACCATCTCGGGCCTGAACTTCTTCCTGGATACGCAGAAGTTGTTCCCGCTCTTCGGGCTCGCGCCGGAGTGGCGCGAAGCCGTCTGAGCGGGAACAGCTTTCACAGCAGGCGGCGCTTGTACAGCTTGCCGTTGGGATCGCGGGGCAGCTCCGCGCGGAACTCCACCGTGCGGGGCAGCTTGTACTTGGCGAGCTGACCGGCCGCGAACTCGAGGATCTCGGCGGTGAGCGCGTCGTCGCCCGCGGTGCCCTCGACCGGCTGGACGAACGCCTTGACCTGCTGGCCCCAATCCGGGTCCGGCACACCGAGAACCGCCACGTCGGCCACCTTCGGGTGGCTCATCAGCACGCCCTCGATCTCGGCCGGGTAGATGTTCACGCCGCCGGACAGGATCAGGTCGGAGCGGCGGTCGCAGAGGAACAGGTAGCCGTCCTCGTCCAGGTAGCCGATGTCGCCGACGGTGAACAGGTCACCGACGCGCGACTCCTCGGTCTTCTCCTTGGCGTGGTGGTACTCGAAGCTGGAGGCGCCCATCTTCATGTAGACCATGCCCTCTTTACCGGCGGGCAGTTCCGAACCGTCGGTCTCGTCGAGGATCTTGATGACCGACCACGGCCACGCCTTGCCGACCGAGCCGGGCTTGTTCAGCCATTCGGTCCCGTTGATCACCGTGCCGCCGCCCTCGGTGGCCGCGTAGTACTCGGTGACGACCGGACCCCACCAGTCGAGCATCTGCCGCTTGGTCTGCTGCGGGCACGGCGCCGCGCCGTGCACCATGCTGCGCAGGGAGGACACGTCGTAGCGGGCGCGCACCTCCTCGGGCAGCGCGAGCAGGCGGTGGAACTGGGTCGGCACCATGTGGCTGTGGGTCACCTTGTGCCGCTCGATCAGCGCGAGCATGTCCTCGGGATCCCACTTGTCCATGAGGACCAGCTTGTGGCCCATCTGGATCGAGATGGTCGAGAAGTTCAGCACGGCCGTGTGGTAGAGCGGCGAGCCGCAGATGTGCACGTGGTCGTCGTAGGGAGCGAGCTCGAACAGGGCGAAGAAGGCCTTGTTCGGCGCGGGAACCTGGTCGGGATCGGCGCCGGTCAGCGGGCGGCGAACACCCTTGGGGCGCCCCGTGGTTCCCGAGGTGTAGAGCATCGGCGCGCCGACCGAGCGCTCGTCGGGGCGGCCGGTGTCGGCGGCGCCGAGCCACGAGACGGGCCGGAAGCCCTCGATGGTGCCCGCCGAGAAGCGGGCGTCGGCGGGCAGTTCGGCGAGTTCGGCGGCCTCGGCGGCGGTGGCGGCGAACCGCTCACTGGCCAGGAAGGCCGAGGCCTCGCTGTCGCCGAGGATGTAGGCGATCTCGGGCGCGGTCAGGTGCCAGTTGACCGCGACGATGTAGAGCCCCGCCTGATAGGCGGCGAAGTACGCCGCGATCGCCTCCACACCGTTGTGCAGCATGCTGACGACGACGTCGCCGGTGCGCAATCCGATGCCGCGTAGCCCGTTCGCGTAGCGGTTGGCGAGGGTGGCCAATTCTCGATAGCTGATCTCCCTGCCGTCCGGGTCGACGACGGCGATCCGCTCGGGATCGGCCGCGGCGATATTCCACAGTCCGAGGACTTCCGTTGTCTGCTGGCTGCTCACCCCATCGAATTTAGAACGTGTTCTAGGTCGATACAAGGGTTTGGAGCCGACGCATCTGATCGACGTCCGAAACCGAGATCAGCATCATCGTCACGCCGGCGTCCTCCCATTCCTTCAGGCGCGCGCGCACATGCTCCTCGTTGCCGAAGATCGCGGTGTCGGTGATCAGCTCGTCGGGCACCGCCGCGGCCGCCTCGGCCTTGCGGCCCGCCTGGAACAGCGCCGAGATCTCGTCGACCTCCTCGGCGTAGCCCATCCGCTTGTAGACCTGGGCGTGGAAGTTCAGCTCGGGGGCGCCCATGCCGCCGATGTAGAGCGAGGTCACCCAGCGCATCCGCTCGATCTCGCCGGCCGGGTCGTCGGTGAGGACCACCTGCGCGCTCGCCGCGATCTCGAAATCGGCCCTGCTCCGCCGGGCGCCCGCCCGCGCGAAGCCCTCGTCGAGCCATTCGTTGTACATGCCCGCCAGCCGAGGGGCGTAGTAGATCGCGAGCCAGCCGTCGGCGATCTCGGCGGTCTGCGCGACGTTCTTCGGACCCTCCGCACCCAGCCAGATCGGCAGGTCGGCGCGCAGCGGATGCACGATCGGCTTGAGCGGTTTGCCGAGGCCGGTCGCGCCGGGGCCGGTGTAGGGCAGGCCGTAGTGCTTGCCGTCGGAGGTCACCGGCGCCTCGCGGGCCAGCACCTTGCGCACGATGTCGACGTATTCGCGCGTGCGCCGCAGCGGCTGGGCGAACGGCTGCCCGTACCAGCCCTCCACCACCTGCGGGCCGGAGACGCCGAGACCGAGGATGGCCCGGCCGCCGCTGAGGTGATCGAGGGTGAGCGCGTGCATCGCCGCCGCGGCAGGCGTGCGCGCCGACAGCTGCGCGACCGAGGTGCCCAGGCGCACCCGCTCGGTCTTCGAGCCCCACCAGGCCAGCGGAGTGAAGGCGTCCGAGCCCCAGGACTCGGCCGCGAACACGGCGTCGAACCCGGTTTCCTCGGCCGCGACGACGAGCTCACCGGCGTTCGCCGGGGGCTGTGCGCCCCAGTATCCGAGTTGCAGTCCGAATTTCATGACCGACGCCCTTTCCGGCGAATCCTTGCCAGCAGAATAAGAACCTGTTCTACTCGATATCGTGACCCAGGGGAATACCGCAGTGGAAGTATTGAGTGCACCCCTACGGGTGCAGTTCGACTACACCAGGTCCGTCGGACCTGTCATCGGCGCCTTTCTGACCGGACTGCGCGAACGCCGGATACTCGGCGTCCGCGGCAGCGACGGCCGGATTCTGGTGCCCGCGCAGGAATACGACCCGATCACCTCGGCCCCGCTGGCCGAGCTGGTCCAGGTCGAGCCGACCGGCACGGTGAAGTCGTGGACATGGGTGGCGGAGACGCTACCGGGGCAGCCGTTCGATCGGCCGTTCGCCTGGGCCCTGGTCCAGCTCGACGGCGCCGACACGGCCATGTTGCACGCGCTGGACGTGACCGACCCGAGCCAGGTGAGCACCGGCATGCGGGTGCGCGTGCGCTGGGCCGACGAGCGCACCGGCACGATCCAGGACATCGCTTGTTTCGAGCCGGGTGAGGCAGCCGAGGCCGTCGCGCCCGCCGAGGACACCGCCGAGCCGGTGACGATCCTGACCACGCCCGTGGACATGAGCTACAAGCACACGGCCTCCCCGCAGGAGAGCGCTTACCTGCGCGGACTCGCCGAGGGCAAGCTGATCGGCGGCCGCTCCGAGGCGGGCGGGCGGGTGTACTTCCCGCCGCGCGGCGCCAACCCGACCGACGGCACGCCCACCGACGATCTGGTCGAGCTGCCCGACAAGGGCACGGTGACCACCTTCTGCATCGTGAACGTGCCGTTCCTCGGCCAGCGGATCAAGCCGCCGTACGTGGCCGCCTACGTGCTGCTCGATGGCGCCGACATCCCGTTCCTGCACCTGGTTCTCGGCTGCGAGGCGTCCGAGGTGCGGATGGGCATGCGGGTCGAGGCCGTGTGGAAGCCGCGCGAGGAGTGGGGCCACGCGCTGGCCAACATCGACCACTTCCGCCCGAGCGGCGAGCCCGATGCCCCGTACGAGTCCTACCAGCACCACCTCTGAGAGGCGACGTGAGTACACCAGAAATCGCGGTGGTCGGGTTCGCCCACGCACCGCACGTGCCGGAGACCTTCGGCACCACCAACGGCGTCGAGATGCTCGTGCCATGTTTCCAGCAGCTCTACGCCGATCTCGGCATCACCAAGTCCGACATCGACTTCTGGTGCTCGGGCTCCTCGGATTACCTGGCGGGACGGGCGTTCTCGTTCATCTCGGCGGTCGACGCGATCGGCGCGGTGCCGCCGATCAACGAGTCGCACGTGGAGATGGACGCCGCGTGGGCGCTCTACGAGGCGTGGGTGAAGCTGGTGTCCGGCCAGGCGCAGACCGCGCTGGTCTACGGCTTCGGCAAGTCGTCGGCGGGCACTCTGCGCCAGGTGCTGACCAGGCAGCTCGACCCGTATCTGGTCGGCCCGCTGTGGCCCGACGCCGTCTCGGTCGCGGGCCTGCAGGCACGCGCCGGCCTGGACGCGGGCCGCTGGACCGAGCGGGAGATGGCCGCCGTCGCCGGTGGTGACATCGAATCCCTGCTCGCCGCACCGTATGTCGCCGACCCACTGCGCGCCCATGACATCGCGCCGATCACCGACGGCGCGGCCGCGGTGGTGCTCGCGGTCGGCGATCGGGCCAGGGAGCTGTGCGAGCGCCCGGCGTGGATCACCGGCATCGCGCACAACATCGACGCCCAGGCGCTCGGTGGCCGGGATCTGACCCGCTCGCCCTCCACCACCAGGGCGGCCGCGGCCGCGACCCGTGGCGACACCAGCTTCGACCTGGCCGAACTGCACGCGCCGTTCAGCCATCAGCAGCTGATCCTGGCCGAGGCGATCGGCCTGTCGCCCGAGACCCCGGTCAACCGGTCCGGTGGCGCGCTCGCGGCCAACCCGATGTTCGCGGCGGGTCTCGAGCGCATCGGCAACGCCGCCGAGGCCATCTTCTCCGGTACCGCCAACCGGACCCTCGCTCATGCGACCAGCGGCCCCGCGCTGCAGCAGAACCTGGTCGCCGTTCTGGAATCGGAGGCACGATGAGCTTCCCCGCGGCGGTGCTCGGCACCGGCCAAACTCATCACGTGACGAAGCGCACGGACGTGTCCATGGCTGGCATGTGCCGTGAGGCGATCGATCGCGCGCTCGAGGACTCGGGCCTGACCATCGACGACATCGACGCCGTCGTCGTCGGCAAGGCACCCGACTTCTTCGAGGGCGTGATGATGCCCGAGCTGTATCTCGCCGAGGCACTCGGCGCCATCGGCAAACCGCTGCTGCGCGTGCACACCGCGGGCTCGGTCGGCGGGTCGACCGGTGTGGTCGCCGCCAACCTGGTGCAAGCGGGCGTGCACGGCAAGGTCCTCGCGATCGCGTGGGAGAAGCAGTCGGAGTCGAACGCCATGTGGGCGTTGTCGATTCCGGTGCCGTTCACCATGCCGGTCGGCGCCGGTGCGGGCGGCTACTTCGCCCCGCACGTGCGCTCCTACATCCGCCGCTCCAACGCACCGACCCACATCGGTGCCATGGTCGCGGTGAAGGACCGGCGCAACGGCGCGAAGAACCCACTCGCGCACCTGCACCAGCCCGACATCACCCTGGAATCGGTGCTCGCCTCCCAGATGCTGTGGGACCCCATCCGTTTCGACGAGACCTGCCCCTCCTCCGACGGCGCCTGCGCACTGGTGATCGGCAATGCCGAGGCCGCCGCGGCGGTCGAGGCACAGGGCAAGAAGGTCGCCTGGGTGCACGGCACCGCGATGCGCACCGAGCCGACCACCTTCTCCGGACGCGACCAGGTCAATCCGCAGGCGGGTCGCGACGCGGCCGCCGCGCTGTGGAAGTCGGCCGGGATCACCGACCCGCGCGACGAGATCGACGTCGCCGAGATCTACGTGCCGTTCTCCTGGTTCGAGCCGATGTGGCTGGAGAATCTCGGCTTCGCCGCGGAGGGCGACGGCTGGAAGCTCACCGACAAGGGCGAGACCGAGATCGGCGGCCGCATCCCGGTGAACCCGTCCGGCGGCGTGCTCTCCTCCAACCCGATCGGCGCCTCCGGCCTGATCCGCTTCGCCGAGGCGGCCAAGCAGGTGATGGGCCGTGCGGGCGCGTACCAGGTCGAGAACGCCCGTAAGGCGATGGGCCACGCGTACGGCGGTGGCTCCCAGTACTTCTCGATGTGGGTCGTGGGAAGCGAGCGGCCGGAATGAAGTTCACCCTCGGAGTGGCCCTGAGCCCGCTCGACCAGCTCACCGAGCTGGCCAAGACAGCGGAGGAATGCGGCTTCGCCTCCATCGGCCTGCCGGACTCGCTGTTCTACATGAAGTCGCAGTCCGCCGACTATCCGTACACCCCGGACGGCAGCCGCTTCTGGGGTCCGGACACGCCCTGGGTCGATCCGCTGATCGCGGCCGCGTCCATGGCCGCGGTGACCACCGACCTGCGGTTCTACACCAACGTCCTCAAGCTGGGCTCGCGCAATCCCCTGCTGCTGGCCAGACAGGTCGGCTCGATCGCCAACATGTCGGGCAATCGCTTCGGCTTCGGCATCGGAATCGGCTGGGCGCCCGAGGAATTCGAATGGTGCGGGGTGCCGTATGCCCGCCGTGGCGCCAGGGTCGACGAGATGATCGAGGTCATCCGGCTCGTCCTGGACGGCGGCATGGTCGAATTCCACGGCGAGTTCTTCGACTTCGACGAGCTGCAGATGAGCCCGGCGCCGAGCGAGCGGGTGCCGTTCTACATCGGCGGGCACACCGGTCCGGCGCTGCGCCGGGCCGCCCGCATCGGCGACGGCTGGACCTCGGCGATGATGAAGTTCGACGATCTGGTCGCCACCATCGGCACCCTGCGTGACCTGCGCGCCGAGTACGGGCGGTCCGAGGTGCCCTTCGAGATCCAGTCGGTCTGCATCGACAAGTTCGGCCGCGAGGGGTACCAGGATCTGGCCGATGCAGGCGTCACCGACAACATCGTGGTGCCCTGGCTGTCGGACGGCATCGGGTTCGACGGCGAGCTCGAGGCCAAGCAGGACTCGCTGCGCAAGTTCGCCGAGAAGTACATCGCCGATCCCATCGTCGCGAGGACCGCCGCATGAGCGAGACAGTTGTCGATCGTTCCGCGCGCGCTGCCGGCCTGGCCTCCCAGGCCGCGGTGCGGGCCAAGGACAAGGCGGCCTGGGTCGCCCTGTTCGCCGCCGACGGCATCGTCGAAGATCCGGTCGGCCCTTCGGGTTTCGATCCCGAGGGCGTCGGTCACCGCGGCCACGAGGCGATCGGCGCGTTTTGGGACAAGGCCATCGGGATGACCGATTCGATCGAGTTCCTCTTCGAGGACTCGTTCGCCTGCGGCACCGAGATCGCCTTCACCGGCATGATCCGCACGACCATGGCCGGCCACGTGATCGACGCCGAGGGCGTGTTCACCTACAAGGTCGACGCCGAGGGCAAGATCGCCGCGCTGCGCGCCTTCTGGGAGGTGGATCGCGCCATGGCGACCACCCGCCCGGTGTCCTGACGCGCCGACGAATCAGCCCCGGTACCGCTTCGGTACCGGGGCTGATTCCTTTCTGCGTCCTACCGGAGACTCAGTGGGCGACCGGGCAGCCCTTGGTCTTGTAGTCGACCGGGAGCTCCTTGATGCCGTTGAGCCAGCCCGAGTGCAGGCGCTTCGGCTTGCCGATCTTGGTGATGTCGGGCAGGTGGTCGGCGATCGCGTTGAAGATCAGGTCGATCTCGAGCCGGGCCAGGTTCGCGCCGACACAGAAGTGCGCGCCGGTGCCGCCGAAGGACAGGTGCTGGTTGTCCTTGCGCATGATGTCGAACTTCTCCGGGTTCTCGAAGACGTCCTCATCGAAGTTGGCCGACCGGTACAGCATCACCAGACGCTGCCCCTTCTTGATCTGCACGCCGTTGAGCTCGGTGTCCTCGAGCGCGGTGCGCTGGAAGGAGGTGACCGGGGTGGCCCAGCGGATGATCTCGTCCACCGCGCTGGCGGGCCGCTCCTTCTTGAACAGCTCCCACTGGTCGGGGTTCTCCATGAACGCGATCATGCCGTGGCTGATGGCATTGCGGGTGGTCTCGTTGCCCGCGACCGCGAGCACGATGACGAAGAAGCCGAACTCCTCCGCGGTGAGCGCCTCACCGTCGACATCGGCCTCGATCAGCGTGGTGACCAGGTCGTCGGCCGGGCAGGCCTTCCTGGCCTCGGCCATCTGGTAGGAGTAGCCGAGCAGCTCCATCGACGCCTGCACGGGGTCGACATCGACATTGTCGGGATCGTCGTAGCCGGTCATGTCGTTGGACCACTCGAAGACCTTCATCCGGTCCTCCTGCGGCACGCCGATCAGCTCGGCGATGGCCTGCAGCGGCAACTCACAGGCGACCTGGGTGACGAAGTCGCCCGCGCCCGATTCGGCGGCGGCCTTCACGATCTTCTCGGCGCGCGCCGAGAGCTCGGCGCGCAGGCCGTTGACCGCGCGCGGGGTGAAGCCCTTGGCGATCAGCTTGCGGAGCTTGGTGTGCTCCGGCGCGTCCTTGTTGAGGATGACGAAGCGCTGCAGTTCGATCTGCTCGCGCTTGATGTCGTCGTTGAAGCGCGGGATCGCGGTGTTCTCGTAGGTGGAGAAGACATCGCTGCGACGGGAGACCTCCTTCACGTCGGCGTGCTTGCTCACCACCCAGAAGCCGTCGTCCTGGAACCCGCCGACATCTGGCGACTTGGGGTTCCACCAGATCGGGGCGGCCCGCCGCAACTCGGCGAACTCCTCCGTCGGAACACGCTCGGCGTAGATAGCGGGATCGGTAACGTCGAACCCGTCCGGCAGGTTCGGCCGGCCCGTGGCGTGCCCGGGGCTGGCTTGTGCGGTGCTCGGATCTACCACCAGATGTCTCCTTCGACAAACTGAAACACGTTCTACAATCATTCAAGCACAGCGGCTGCCGTGACGAAAGAACCTCGCGGTTTTACCCTGGGCTAGAGATCAGAACTTGTTGCAGTTACGAGGGAGAATCAGATGGGAACACCCGTCATCGTCGAAGCCGTGCGGACCCCGATCGGCAAGCGGCGCGGGCAACTGTCGGGACTGCACGCCGCCGAACTGCTCGGCCTGGCCCAGCGCGGCCTGCTCGACCGGGCCGGGATCGACCCGGCCGACGTCGAGCAGGTGATCGGTGGCTGTGTCACCCAGGCGGGCGAGCAGTCCAACAACGTCACCCGCGTCGCGTGGTTGCACGCGGGCCTGCCGTGGCAGACCGGCGCCACCACCATCGACGCCCAGTGCGGCTCGGCCCAGCAGGCCAACCACCTCGTCGCCGGGCTCATCGCGACCGGCGCGATCGATGTCGGCATGGCGTGTGGCGTCGAGGCGATGAGCCGCGTGCCGCTCGGCGCGAATGTGGGCACCGAAGCTGGCCCGCGCAGGCCCGCGTCGTGGTCGATCGATTTGCCCGACCAATTCGGCGCCGCCGAACGAATTGCGCGCAGGCGCGGGATCACTCGTTCGGATATCGATGAATTCGGCCTGCGTTCACAACAATTGGCGGCGCGGGCATGGGCCGAGGGACGTTTCGATCGCGAGGTTCTTCCGGTGTCGGCGCCGGTGCTCGACAGCGAGGGAAATGCCACCGGCGAGAAGCTCGAGGTGACCCGCGATCAGGGTCTGCGCGCCACCACGCTCGAGGGCCTGGCCGCGCTGAAGCCGGTGGTCGCCGACGGCATCCACACCGCGGGCACCTCCTCGCAGATCTCCGACGGCTCGGCCGCGGTGCTGCTCATGGACGAAACCGTCGCGCGCGACAAGGGTTTGCGGCCGCGGGCGCGCATCCGCACCCAGGTCCTCGTCGGCGCCGAGCCGGAGTTCCACCTCGACGGTCCGGTGCAGGCGTGCACCCGGCTGCTCGAGCGCTCCGGAATGAAGATTTCGGATATCGACCTTTTCGAGATCAATGAAGCATTCGCCTCCGTCGCACTTTCTTGGGCTGCTGTACACCAGCCGGACATGGACCGGGTAAATGTCAACGGCGGTGCGATCGCAATCGGGCATCCGGTCGGCTCCACCGGTTCTCGGCTCATCACCACCGCTTTGCACGAGCTCGAACGCACCGGCAAGGGCACGGCGATGGTGCTCATGTGCGCCGGTGGCGCACTCGCGACCGGAACGATCATCGAGCGCCTGTAGACTGGCGGCACTGAAACCGGGCGCCCAGGTTGAACATTCATCCCCGGGCGCCCGGAACGTGTCGTACGCCACACAATCCAGGGGACGCGGGGGAACATGAAACATCAGCTAACATTGAGCTACTATCGACCTATGGTTGAAGAACCCCGCGACGGGCACGAACCCCGGCCCCCCTGCGCTCCACAAGAGTCGTTGGCGTGACCCGCAAACGCGACCGCCGACGCCCCTGCACGCAGGTGAGCGTCGGAAACCGTAGAGAAATCCCGAATCAGGCGTAGGTTTTCAGTTACTGAGCCGCTAATATCAATGATACGTATCCGAGATAACGACTGTTAGTACAGTGAAGGGAATTGGGCGGCTCACAATGGCTGATTTCGCGGCGCGGCTGAACAAGCTGTTCGAAACCGTGCATCCCCCGGGGCGCAAGCCGCACACCAACGCAGAGGTTGCGGCTGCGCTGACTGCCTCCGGGCATCCGATCTCGAAGCCGTATCTCTCGCAGCTGCGGTCGGGACAACGAACCAACCCGTCCGACGAGACGGTGGCCGCCCTGGCGAAGTTCTTCAAGGTCAAGCCTGACTACTTCTTCAACGACATCTACGCGGCCAAGATCGATCACGACCTGGAGCTGCTCGCGCAGCTGCAGGGTTACGGGCTGCGTCGACTGTCCAGCAGGGCATTCGACCTCTCGGAAGAATCACAGAATCTGCTCACCTCGATGGCGGAGAAGTTGCGGGCCAGCGAAGGCTTGCCCGAAATTCCTCCGGACGGAACAGAATAGGAACACGAAGCAAGGCCGGATACGTGCACAGCGAACGGGCCTGAGCCGGTGGGAATCCACCTCTCAGGCCCGTTCGCTGTCTGGTGAGGTCAGGCGGCGGCGTTCTGGGGCGCGCCCTCGGTCGCCACGGCGGTCTCGTACTTGCTCGCGATGGCCAGCACCCAGCCACGGGGGCTCACCCCGGGCGGCGGCGCGATCCAGCGAGCGTCGACGAACAAGTCCCCCAACGGATTTCGGGCCCACTCGGCCACCACCGCCGCGCGCTCGTGCACCGAGGCGGGTGGCTCACCCGCGGCCGGGATGACGATGCCGCTGCCGGAGAGCAGGTACAGCGCGTCCATCACCTGGGCCACGTGGTCGGAGGCCTTGAGCTGCGTGGAGGTGGCGTTCTGCTCGGGCGCGACCACCTCGGGGAAGCGCCCGACCATCAGCTTGTGCAGCGGCCGGATCCGGCGCAGCAGCATCCTGGCCCGCCACCACAGCTCGATCACGATCGACACGGCGCCGAGCGCGATCAACAGGCTGGCGATCTCCCACGCCTGCCATCCCCACAGCGGCTGACCGGGGGGCGTCGGCTCGGCGTCCTGGAGGGCGCGGCCCGCGTTGGCGACCGCGAGCACCGCGACCAGCGCTGTGCCCGCGGTGTAGATCGCGATGCCGCGGCCGAGCGTCGTCCAGTCCAGATTGCGCAGACCGGTGGTGACGATGAAGACCGCGCCGAGCGCGACGACGATCCAGCCGAAGGTGAACGACCAGGCCAGCGTGATGACGATGGCGAGCGCGCCGATGCCGTACACCACCATCGCGATCTGGCGCAGATTGCGGCGCGAGACCACCGGCCACGCGGCCGAGGCCACCACCGAGGTGGCGGTCGTGAACAGGATCCAGGCCGAGTCGACGATGCCGGTGGACAACCACCCGCTGCGCACCCCGCCGGGGAGCAGATTGTCGATGGCCACCGCGATGTCGGGGATGGCGACGGTCGACGCGAGCGCCACGGCGGACACCGCGACGACGATCGCCACGCGGGCGGTCGTCGCCGGCTTCACCAGCACGCGGCCCACTCGCGCACCCGCGGCAACCCAGACCAGCAGGGCTGTCAACCAGAGTGTCATCCGAGTGCCTCATCGAATCGAAGGACCGAGACGCCTGCGCCCCGGTTGTTGAACACGCGCAGCCGGGTCATGAGCATGGCCGCGAAGGTCTCGGCCTCCCACTCCGCGAGGTCGTCGGCGCCGTCGTCGACGATCTGCGCGTGCGCGCGCTGACTGAGCATGTAGGCGATCAGGTCGTCGCTGACCTCGAGGGTGGTCTCCACCGCGGGAGCGCCCTCGTGATCGAAGACGATGTGCCCGAGTTCGTGCGCGAGGGTGTGGTCGCGGCTGGGCAGGGCGTCGGCGAGGACGATGATGTCGCGCTCGGGGTAGAAGCGACGCTGGCCGCACACGCCTGGCCCCAATTGCGCACTGGTGATCTCGATTTCGCGCTGACGTTCCAGCGAGATCGCCGCGACCACCTCGTCGAGGGTGGTCGCGTCGGAGTCGGCGGCCACCGCGCACACCGCGTCGACCGCGGCGGCGACGCGGCGATAGGACCTCGAGGTGCTCTGGGTCTTGCTCTTACTCATCGAAGATCCCCTCACGACCTCGGTCCGAAGAATTCGGCACGCGCCGCGTTCACCCGGGCCTGGGCTGCCGCGGCACCTTGGAAACTCACTGCGCCCGAACCGGTTCCGGCCAGCGCGAGCGCGATCAGGCCACCGATCACCGACAGCAGTTCCGGCTCGGGCAGGCCGCCGTTGTCGCTGGTCGGCTTGACCTCGTGGTTCGGCTTGGCCGCCGGGGCCGGAGCGGCCGCGGCCGGTGGAGCCGGAGCCGCGGCGGCGGGCGGCGCGGCGGCCGGAGCGGGTGCTGCCACAGCGACATTGGGCACCGACGGCATCGACGGCGCCGCAGGTGACGGCGGAATCGCGATCGACGGGAGCGCGGGCGCCGCGGGTGGCGTCGGCACCTGCAGGAGCAGCAGGAGCAGCAGCGGCGAGGCCGAACCCACCGCCGCGGAACCGACGGCGGCCGACCCGACCGCGGCCGAACCCACTGCGGCGGAACCGGTTCCGGCCAGCGCCGAGCCGAGGCCGAGCAGCGCCGACCCGGTCCCGACACCGGCCGAGCCGACCGCCGCGGAACCGGTGCCGAGAAGGGCCGCACCGGCGGCGGAGCCGGTACCGAGCACAGCGGCGCCGGCGGCCGAACCGGTACCCAGAACAGCGGCACCGGCGGCGGAACCCGTCGCCAGTACGCCGGCCGCACCGGCCGAGCCGGTACCGAGGACAGCGGCGACACCGGCCGAGCCGGTACCGAGGATGGCGCCGACGCCGGCCGAACCGGAGCCGAGGAGCAGGCCGAGGCCCGCCGAGCCGGTACCGAGCACAGCGGCGCCCGCGGCGGAGCCCGCGCCCGCGGCGGCCGAACCGGCGGCCGCGGAGCCGGAGCCCGCGACTTCCTTCTTGGGAATCTGCTGGCTGGGCTGGCCGGGGATCGTCAGCGGCTGCCACTCGTCGGTGCCGGCGACCTCGCCGCCGGTCTGCGGCGCGGGAGCCGGTTCGGTGGTCTCCGGGAGGTTGTCGACCTGGCCGCCGCCCGCGGAGCCGCTGGGGAGCCGCAGCTCGCCGGGCTTCACCGGGTCCTGGCTGTTGCCGCCGTGACCGTTGCCGCCGGTGTTGTCGTCACCGAGCCCACTGCTGCCGCTGCCCGGCGCCTGAGCGGCGGGAGTCGGTGGCTTTTCCGGCGCGGCGACGGCGACAGCCGGCCCGAGTAGAGCGGAACCGGCCAGCACGCTCGCAGCGGCAAGTACGCGCAACATGCGACCAACGGCCATGCGCTTGTCATCCCCTTAGTAATTCAGCGCAGCATTACCCCCGGTCGCGACACATTCCGGGATCGACGAACAGTAGCCCATAGTAAACCCACGGCCTCGATGCCGCAGAAGCGATCAGGAGTCGTCCAGCCCCCTGAACGCTGTTGACATGACAAAAGCGCAGGCCGAGGAGCTTCCCCCGGCCTGCGCTCAACATGTTTGCTATGCGCCGTACACCGGCTCCGGCGGAGTGCTCTTCTCGATCAGTTCGGCCACCACGGGCCCCAGCTCGGCCGGGTTCCACCTGGCGCCGCGATCGACCGGGGCACCGTGCCGCCAGCCCTGCGCCAGGGCCACCTTGCCGCCCTCGACCTCGAACATCCGGCCGGTCACGCCCGCCGACTGGGTGCTGCCGAGCCAGACCACGATCGGCGAGATGTTCTCCGGCGCCATGGCGTCGAAGCCTGATTCGGGCGCGGCCATGGTGTCGGCGAACACGGTCTCGGTCATCCTGGTGCGGGCCGCGGGGGCGATCGCGTTGACGGTCACGCCGTAGCGGCCGAACTCGGCCGCGGCGGTGAGGGTGAGCCCGGCGATGCCGGCCTTGGCCGCACCGTAGTTGCCCTGGCCGACACTGCCCTGCAGGCCGGCACCCGAGCTGGTGTTGATCACACGGGCATCCACGGGACGCCCGGCCTTCGCCTCGCCGCGCCAGTACTCGGCCGCGTGCCGCATGGTGGCGAAGTGGCCCTTGAGGTGCACGCGGACCACCGCGTCCCACTCGTCCTCGCCCAGGTTGACCAGCATCCGGTCGCGCACGAAGCCGGCGTTGTTCACCAGCACGTCGAGGCCACCGAAGGTGTCGACGGCCTGCCGGATCAGGCGGCGGGCGCCCTCCCAATCGGCGACGTCGTCGTAGTTGGCCACGGCTTCGCCGCCCGCCGCGACGATCTCGTCGACCACCTGCTGCGCCGGGGTCTCGGTGGTCGCGGCGCCGTCGAGCGCGGTGCCGACATCGTTGACCACCACGCGCGCGCCCGCCGCGGCGAAGGCGAGGGCGTGCGCACGGCCGATCCCCCGGCCCGCGCCGGTGACGATGACGGTGCGGCCTGCGCAGATCAACTGCTGGTCGTCCATGGGGTAGCTCCTGTATCTCTGGCGGCTGGCGCCGCGGGTTTCGGCCTCGTGACCTCGCATCCGAGAGGCGATACTGCGCCTTCGGCGTTACGTCTCGCCCCTCGGATGCGAGGCGGCCGAAACCGTGGTGGTTGGTGTGTCGATGTCTGGTCGGTGGGTCAGCGGTTCGTGTTGGCGGCGTCCAGGAAGGCGGGGCGTTCGCCGCCACCGTGGACGAGCAGGGTGGCGCCGCTGATGTGCGCGGCGAGGGGCGAGGCGAGGAACAGCGCGGCGCTGCCGACGTCGGCGGGGCTGGCCAGGCGGCCGAGCGGGACGGTCGCCGCCACCGCGGCCACCCCGTCGGCGTCGCCGTAGTGCAGGTGGCTGAGCTCGGTCTCGACCGGGCCGACGACGACGGAGTTCAGCCGCACCTTGGGCGCCCACTCGACGGCCAGCGAGCCTGCCAGGTTGTCCAGGCCCGCCTTGGCCGCGCCGTAGGCGGCCGTACCCGGCGAGGGCCGGTGCCCGCTGACGCTGGTGATCATCACGATCGAGCCGCCCGTGTCCTGCTTCTGCATCACCGCGTTGGCCTGCTGCGAGATCAGCAACGGCGCGAGCAGGTTCAGCTCGACGATCTTCTGATGGAACTTCGGGCTGGCGGCCTCGGCCATGGCGAAGGGGGCGCCGCCCGCGTTGTTCACCACGTGGTCGATCCGGCCGTACTCGTCGAGGATCCGCTCGAACATCGCCGCGACGGCGTCGGGGTCGCGCACATCGCAGGTGAAGTGCGCGGTGGCGCGCTCACCCACCGTGATCGGCTCGTCGGCCGGGCGGCGGGCACAGGTCAGCACGGTCGCGCCCGCGGCGAGGAAGGCCCGGCTGATGCCGGCGCCGACACCGCGGACGCCGCCGGTCACCAGAACGATCTGCGCGGAAAGGTCGATTTCTACAGCCACCGTGCTAACCTACCAAGCAATTGCTTGCTTTGTCTCGGGTATGCCGAGGCGCGCACGATGGGACTTGCGATGGGGATTAACCGTCACACCGAAACCGAGGGCGTCGAAGTCGTCACCGTCGACTACCCGCCGGTCAACGCACTGCCGTCGGACGGCTGGTTCGCGCTGGCCGACGCGATCAGGGACGCGGGACGTGATCCGGGCACCCGGGTGGTGGTGCTGCGGGCCGAGGGGCGCGGCTTCAACGCCGGCGTCGACATCAAGGAGATGAACGCCGACAGCGGGCACACCGCGCTGATCCGCGCCAATCACGGCTGCTTCGACGCGTTCGCCGCCGTCTACGACTGCCAGGTGCCGGTCGTCACCGCCGTCAACGGTTTCTGCCTCGGCGGCGGCATCGGCCTGGTCGGCAACTCCGATGTCATCGTCGCCTCCGACGATGCCACCTTCGGCCTGCCCGAAGTGGATCGTGGCGCACTCGGCGCCGCCACCCACCTGGCCCGCCTGGTCCCCCAGCACCTGATGCGGACCATGTTCTACACCGCGGGCAAGCTCACCGCCCAGCAGCTGCACCACTACGGCTCGGTCTACAAGGTGGTCCCGCGCGCCGAACTCGACGCCGCCGCGATGGAGGTCGCCAAGAACATCGCGAACAAGGACGGCCGCGTGATCCGGGCCGCCAAGCGCGCGCTCAACGGCATCGACGTGCAGGACGTGCACCGGTCCTACCGCTACGAGCAGGGTTTCACCATGGAGCTCAACCTCGCGGGCGTGGCCGACGAGATCAGGGCGCGTTTCGACGACGATCTCGCCGCGCAGAAGAAGGAGAACTAGAAAGCCATGCGCGACAAGCGAATGACGCTCGACGAGATCGTCGGCGAGCTGCGCAGCGGGATGACGATCGGCATCGGCGGCTGGGGCTCCCGGCGCAAGCCGCTGGCGCTGGTGCGCGCGCTGCTGCGCTCCGACGTCACCGATCTGACCGTTGTCACCTACGGCGGTCCCGACCTGGGCCTGCTGTGCTCGGCGGGCAAGGTGCGCAAGGCCTACTACGGCTTCGTGTCCCTGGACTCGGCCCCCTTCTACGACCCGTGGTTCGCCAAGGCGCGCACCGAGGGCGCCATCACCGTGCGTGAGATGGACGAGGGCATGGTCAAGTGCGGGCTGCAGGCCGCCGCCGCGCGCCTGCCGTTCCTGCCGATCCGGGCCGGCCTCGGCTCGGCGGTGCTCGACTTCTGGGAGGGCGAGCTGAAGACGGTCGCCTCCCCGTATCCGACCGACGGCAGGACCGAGACGCTCGTGGCGATGCCCGCGCTGAATCTCGACGCCGCGTTCGTGCATCTCGACCTGGCCGACAAGCACGGCAACGCCGCCTACACCGGCGTCGACCCCTACTTCGACGACCTGTACTGCCTGGCGGCCGAGCGTCGCTACGTCTCGGCCGACCGCATCGTGGAGACCGAGGAACTGGTGAAAGCCGTTCCGCAGCAGTCGATCATCCTCAACCGGATGATGGTCGACGGTGTCGTCGAGGCGCCGGGCGGGGCGCACTTCACCTTCGCGGGCGGCTACGGCCGCGACGAGAAGTTCCAGAAGCACTACGTGGAGGCCGCGAAGACGCCGGAGGCGTGGGCCGAGTTCAAGGCGCGGTATCTCGACGTGTCCGAGGACGAATACCAAGCAGCCGTCGCGGCTTTCGCTGAGGAGCAGAAGCAATGACCATTACTCGCGCTGAGGTTTGTGTCGTCGCGGCCGCGGAGATCTTCCGCGGCGCGGGCGAGATCATGGCGAGCCCGATGTCGACGGTCACCACCATCGGCGCCCGGCTGGCCCGCCTCACCTTCGAACCCGACCTACTGCTCTCCGACGGCGAGGCGCTGTTCTTCGCCGAGGTTCCGGCCATCGGCGCCAAAGCGCCTGTCGAGGGCTGGATCCCGTTCTCCAAGGTGTTCGACGTGGTCGCCTCCGGGCGCAGGCACGTGGTGATGGGCGCCAACCAGCTCGACCGGTTCGGCAACCAGAACCTGTCGGCCTTCGGTCCGCTGCAGCAGCCGACCCGGCAGATGTTCGGCGTGCGCGGTGCGCCGGGCAACACCATCAACCACGCCACCAGCTACTTCGTGCCCCGGCACAACAAGCGGGTGTTCGTCGACCAGGTCGACATCATCTCCGGAATCGGTTACGACCGTATCGAACCCGAGAACCCGGCCTACCGCTTTCACCACCTGCACCGCGTGGTGACCAACCTGGGCGTGTTCGACTTCAACGGTCCCGACCACACCCTGCGCGCGCTGTCGCTGCACCCGGGCGTGAGCGCCGACGAGGTCGCCGAGAACACCTCCTTCGAGGTCGCCGAGCTGGGCACCGCGGGCGAGACCAGGCTGCCCACCGAGGAAGAGCTGCGGATCATCCGAACCGTGCTCGACCCCAAGGGCTTCCGGGAGAAGGAAGTGGCGGCGTGAGCGCGCGGCTGCGGACTCCGCTGACCGAACTGGTCGGCATCGAGCACCCGGTCGTGCAGACCGGCATGGGCTGGGTCGCCGGTCCGCGCCTGGTCGCGGCCACCGCCAACGCGGGCGGACTCGGCATCCTGGCCTCGGCCACGATGACCTTCGAGGAGCTCGAGGCGGCGATCGCCAAGACCAAGTCGCTCACCGGCAAGCCCTTCGGCGTGAACATCCGGGCCGACGCGACCGACGCCACCGAGCGCATCGACCTGCTCATCCGCGAGCAGGTCAAGGTCGCCTCCTTCGCGCTCGCGCCGAAGAAGGATCTGATCGCCAAGCTCAAAGACGCGGGCGTGGTGGTGGTTCCGTCGATCGGCGCGGCCAAGCACGCGGTGAAGGTGGCGTCCTGGGGCGCCGACGCGGTGATCGTGCAGGGCGGCGAGGGTGGCGGCCATACCGGCCCGGTCGCCACGACCCTGCTGCTGCCCTCGGTGCTCGACGCGGTCGACATCCCCGTGGTCGCCGCCGGCGGCTTCTTCGACGGTCGCGGCCTGGCCGCCGCGTTGTCCTACGGCGCGGCCGGTGTCGCGATGGGCACCCGCTTCCTGCTCACCCAGGAGAGCACCGTGCCCGAGGCCGTCAAGCAGGAGTACCTGGCCCGCGGCCTGCAGGACACGGTGGTGTCGGTGAAGGTCGACGGCATGCCGCACCGGATGCTGAACACCGAACTGGTCGAGCGGCTGGAGCATTCCGGCGGCTGGCGCGGCCTGTCGGCGGCGGTCGGCAACGCCGCCAAGTTCAAGTCGATGACCGGCATGAAGTGGTCGACGCTGATGCGCGACGGCCTGGCCATGCGCAAGACCAAGGACCTCAGCTGGTCGCAGGTCGTGATGGCGGCGAACTCGGCCATGCTCACCAAGGCCGGACTGGTCGAGGGCCGCACCGACGCGGGCGTGCTGCCCGCCGGGCAGGTCACCGGCATCATCGACAGCCTGCCGACCGTGGCCGAGCTGATCGAGCAGATCGTCACCGACGCCGTCGCCAGGATCGACGCGGTCGCGGCCCTGCGCGGCGAACCCGCCACCGAGTCCCGCTGACCGCGGGCATCCAGACCCGCCCCGTCTGACGGCCCAGAGCCAACCGTCAGTCGAACCGGGGCGAACCGGACACCGGACCAGGCGCCACCCACAAGGTGCGCGACTGGTCCGGTGTTCTTTTCTCAGGACGCGAGTACGGTGAACTGGACGCTCGCGGGCAGGTGCGCCAGGGGTGTGGTGCGCACGCTCGCCTCGACCCGGCCCGGGCCGGTGGGCAGCTTCACCCCGACCGCGGGACCGGTCTGGCCCGACGGACCACCGACGACGACGGTCGCCGCCGATCCGCTCGCGCCGGTGTCGAGATTGCGCCACTCGACCGTCGCGGTCACCGTGCAGCCGCTCTCGTGCGAGCCCGGCGTCGCGCTCCAGAAGGTGCCGCGCAGGTAGACGGCCGCTTCGCCCGGCGCGCTGTAATCGCTGGGGCCGGGCAGGGCGGTGCCGTCGATCTGGCCCGCGCACGTCCAGCCGGTGGCCAGGGTGTAGGTGGGTGGGATGGTCGTCGCCGCCGAGGCGGGCGAGGTCGTGCCGAGCAGCAGGCCGGCGGCGGCGGTCGCCACAATGCCGGCGCGGCCGAGGTGCGGATGCATCACGTCGTCCCTTCGTTGCCGAGCGGATTCGGTTCAGCCTGGCACTCTCCCGCGCCGAGCACCAGCACCTCAGCGCGGACGCACCTCGACGCGGTTGTCGTGGAACACCGCGCCGCCGGCGTAGTCGGCGTCGCGTTCGGCGATCGTCGCGTTGACCGTGGCGCCGTTGGTGAACTTGGCCCAGCGGCCCTTGGTCGTGGCCGCGACGCCGGGGCGGACCCGGTCGGACAGCTCGGCCACGGCCTCGAACTCGCCGCGTGAGTTCGACACCAGCACCGGGGCGCCGTCGGCGATGCCGCGGGCGGCCGCGTCGTCGGGGTGCAGCGTGATCGTGGATTCGCCCGCGCGGCGGCGCAATTCGGGGTTGGCGCCGAAGGTGGTGTTCAGGAAGTAGTGCGAGGCGGCCGAGATCAGGACCAGTCCGTCGCCGGGGTCGGCGGGCGGGGTGTACGCCGGGAACGGGTCGTGGCCCGCGAGTTCGGCTCGGGCGGAGACGAACTGGAGCTTGCCCGCGGGCACCGGACCGGCCTGGATCTTGAGGAAACCGTCGGCGCGCAGGCGGTCGAGGTCGTGGCCCTTCAGCAGTTGCTTGGCCAGTTCCTCGTCGGAATCGTAGAGGGCCGGTTCGGTGAGCCCGAGCCTGCGCGCGAGTCTGCGGAAGGTTTCGGTGGTGGACAGGCATTCGCCCGGCGGTTCCACGGCGGGTTCGTTCCACACCAGGTACAGATGTCCGTAGCCGGCGATCACGTCGAGATGCTCGGGCTGCATGGTGGCGGGCAGCACGATGTCGGCGTAGTCGACGGTGTCGGTGGCGAAGTGCTCGAGCACCACCGTGAACAGGTCCTCGCGCGAGAGGCCCTCGATCACCCTGCGCTGGTCGGGATTCGAGCCGACCGGATTGGCCGCGATCACGAACAGCGCCTTGACCGGCGGGTCGTCGGTGTCGAGCAGGGCCTCGCCGAGCCTGGTCATCGACAGGGTGCGCACCGGGTGTGGCAGCAGATCGTCGCGGAGCAGCGCGGCGTCGTCGAGGCGGAAGTGTCCGCTGGTCGAATAGTGCAGTCCCCCACCGCGAATCGCCCAGTCGCCGGTGACTCCGGGCAGGCAGGCCAGCACCCGCAGCGCCATCCCGCCGCCCGCGTGGCGCTGCATGCCCTGCGAGGCGCGGATGGCGGTCGGCCTGGTGCGCGCGATGCGTTCGCCGAGCGCGACGATCTGTTCCCGCGGCACACCGGTGATCTCCGCGGTGCGCTCGGGGGTGAATTCGGCGATGCGGTCCCGGAATTCGGGCCAGCCCTCGGTGTGCTCGGCGATGAACTCGTCGTCCTGCGCGCCGAGCGAGACGATCACGTGCAGCAGGCCGAAGGCCAGCGCGGCGTCGGTGCCGGGCAGCGGCGCGAGATGTTCGTCGCAGCGTTCGGCGGTCTTGGTCCGCACCGGATCGATCGACACCAGGTAGGCACCGCTGTCCTGCACGAACTTCCACACATGGTGGCCCGAGGTGAGCGGATTGGTGCCCCACAGCAGGATCAGTTTCGCGTGCGCGAGGTCCTCGGGGTCCATCCCGCCGGAGGTGCCGAGGGTGTAGCGCAGACCGGCGCTGCCCGCGACCGAGCAGATCGTGGGGCGGTGGTGGGAGGCGCCGAGCACATTGAACAGGCGACGGCCCGGATATCCCTCCATGCCCTGGATGTAGCCCAGGCTGCCGGTGCCGTGGAACGGCCAGATCGCCTCGGCGCCGAACTCGTCGATGACGCCGGTGAGCCGGGTGGCGATCTCGTCGAGCGCCTCGTCCCAGCTGATCCGTTCGAATCGGCCCGACCCCTTGGGCCCGACCCGGCGCAGCGGATAGCGCAGCCGGTCCGGGGCACCGACCTGCTCCAGGTAGCGGTTCACCTTCACGCACAATGCGCCGCGCGTGACCGGATGATCCTTGTTCCCCCGCAGGCCGGTGGCGACGCCGTCCTCGACGGACACCACCCACGAGCACGCGTCGGGGCAGTCGAGTGGGCACGCTCCGAGCACCTTCACCCGACCCATCGTAAGCGGGCACACCGACATCCCGCCCACCACGCTCGGCCGTAACATCGCTCGCCGGAAATGTGATGTAAATCACGTAAGAGTGGTTTCGCGGACGCGTGGCACCACAAGGTATCGATTTGCGCGGAGGCCCTGCCGCAGGTCGGGGCATCGTGCCCCCACGCTTGGTGGGAGGTAGGAGATGATCGGGAAGAAATTGATGGTGAGCGCGTCGGCGGCAATGCTGCTCGGCGCGGGGGTGGTGATGGGCGCATCGCCCGCCCAGGCGCAATGGCAGCCGGGATGCTCGGCACATCCGGTCAACAACAGTGCGGCGTACTCGCAGTGCTATTGGCCGGTTCGACATCAGGTGCGCATCGAGTGCAGGCACTGGTGGGGCTGGTTCGGCAGCAGCTGGGCCACCTACGAGCGCCGCGGCAACATGGCGTGGAACGGGCAGCAGTCCTGGGCCCACTGCGACACGCCGGGCACTCTCCAGCGCTGGGATGTCGTGACCTATTGGTGGTGAACGAGAAACGGGTCGGCCGAAAGGGGCCGACCCGTAACCCTCATTCGGTCTTGATGACCGGGTTGAGAATCCCGCAGACCTTCCAGCCGCCGTCTTCCTGGATCAGGTCATACGTCGCGGTCGAGGTGGTCTCGTTTCCGAGAAGCTCCATGCTCATCGACACCGTGAAGGTCCCGGAATCGCTTCCGGACGGCACATCCACGCTCTTCAAGGTCGATGTGACTTTCGGAAGACCGGTATCGCCGGACGGTAGCCCGGTGGGCGTAGTCTGGCCGTCTTTCCTCGAGATCGGGCCTCTATCTGAGACACACACGAGATCGTCGATCTCGCCCGTCCCGTCGACCCACGCCTGCGCCGCCTCGCGCGGGGTGTCGTAACCACCACCACCGATCGAACCGCCGCCGGGACCGAACAGGAAGTACCCGCCGACAGCCGCCGCGATCAGGACGACCGCGCCACCGACGAAGAGCGCGATCTTGCCGCCGCTACCGCCGGACGGACGCGGCGGCTGACCGTAACCACCCGGCGCACCGTAGTGCGGCCCACCCTGCGGATACGGCTGACCCGGCATCGGCCGCCCCTGCGGGTAGGGCTGACCGGGCATCGGCGGGTACTGCTGAGCCTGCGGATACGGCTGACCCGGATACGGCTGACCGGGCGGCATCGGCTGACCCGGCCGACCTTGATACGGGTTGGGCGGTTGTGGGTGACCCATTCGGAATTCCTGCTCCTGCTCTCACGAGTGACACCCAGATCCGGCACCACTTCAGCTCATGGCTTACCCACTGCGCCAACGTGTTATCGCGGCAGTCCAGGGATGAGCAACGTTCCAGTGTCGGTGACCGATCGAGCGCCCGCAAGTGCGGAAACCGCCGTATATCGCACAACGGCCCGGCGCCGGAAAACTCCGGCACCGGGCCGTGGTCGGCTCCGCGGCGAATTACCCTGCGGCGCCGAGGCGTTCGATGATGGTGACGTTCGCCGTGCCGCCGCCCTCGCAGATGGTGAGCAGACCGTAGCGGCCGTTCACCCGCTCCAGCTCGTTGAGCAGGGTCGCGAACAGCTTGGCGCCGGTCGCGCCGAGCGGATGGCCGAGCGCGATCGCGCCGCCGTTGACGTTGACCTTCGCCGGGTCGGCGCCGATCTCCTTGATCCAGGCCAGCACCACGGGCGCGAAGGCCTCGTTGATCTCGATGACGTCGATGTCGTCGATGGTGAGCCCGGTCTTCTCCAGCGCCCACTGGGTCGCCGGAATCGGCGCGCTCAGCATGAAGATCGGGTCGGCGCCCCGCGCGCTGACGTGATGGATGCGCGCCCGCGGGGTGAGCCCGTACTCCTTGACGGCCCATTCCGAGGCGAGCAGCGTCGCGCTCGCGCCGTCGGAGATCTGGCTGGCCACCGCGGCCGTGAGCGGGCTGCCCTCGCCGAGCGGCTGCAGGCTCGCCATCTTCTCCAGGCTGGTCTCGCGCGGACCCTGGTCGACGGTGAAGTCACCGACCGGCACGATCTCGTTGTCGAAGCGGCCCGCCGCGATGGCGGCGCGGGCGCGCTCGTGGCTGCGCAGCGCCCACTGCTCCATGTCCTCGCGAGTGATGCCCCA
Organism: Nocardia sp. NPDC050717; assembly: GCF_040654275.1. Lineage (NCBI taxonomy): Bacteria > Bacillati > Actinomycetota > Actinomycetes > Mycobacteriales > Nocardiaceae > Nocardia > Nocardia sp. NPDC050717. Next base: position 23,700 of record NZ_JBFAHR010000013.1, on the reverse strand, counting down.
TTTCTCGGCGATCAGCTCGGCGCCACGGAACTGCGAGACCTCGCCGGTGCCGTAGCGCTCGTCCCAGCCGGTCGCGCCGACGAACGGCGACTCGAAGCCGTACTCCTTGCCCGCCAGCATGGCGGCCGAGATCGGGATGGCGCTCATGTTCTGCACGCCACCGGCCACGATCACCTCGGCGGTGCCGCTCATGATGGCCTGGGCGCCGAAGTTGATGGCCTGCTGGCTGGAGCCGCACTGCCGGTCGACGGTGACGCCGGGCACCGACTCCGGGTAGCCGGCGGTCAGCCACATGGTGCGGCCGATGTTGCCCGCCTGCGGGCCGATGTTGTCGACGCAGCCGACGATCACGTCGTCGACGACGGCGGGATCGATGCCGGTGCGCTCGATCAGTCCGCGCACGGCGGCGGCGCCGAGGTCGGCCGGGTGCACACCGGCCAGCGCGCCACCGCGCTTGCCGACCGCGGTGCGGACCGCGTCGACTACATAGGCTTCCCGCAGCGGGGTGTACGGGCGGCGCTCGGTCATGGGAACTCCTACTTCGCTGTGCTCGCGGGCACGGTGAGCCCGTCGAGCACGATGGTCAGATATTGCTGGGCAAGGCTTTTCACGGCGATGGTGCCGCCGGGGGTGTACCAGCGCACCGCGACCCACACGGTGTCGCGCAGGAAGCGGAACGCCAGTTCCACGTCGAGTTCGGGCCGGAAGCTGCCGTCGGCGACGCCGGCGGTGAGCACTCGGTGCCACAGATCCCGGAACTCGGTGTTGAAGTCGCGGATGTAGCCGAATCGTTCGACGTCGCGCAGGTTCTTGGCCTCGGCCTGGTAGATGGCGACGGCGGCGTGGTGCCGATCGAAGGACTCGTAGGAGGCCAGCACCAGGGCCTCCAGGGTCTCGCGCGAACTCAGGCCCGCCGCCGCGATCTCGCGGTAGCGGCCGAACAGGTCGTCGAGGAAGCCGCGCAGGATCTCGTCGACCATCGACTCCTTGGAGTCGAAATGGTGATAGAGGCTGCCCGAGAGGATCCCCGCCGAGTCGGCGATGTCGCGCACGGTGGTGGCACGCAGGCCACGCTCGGCGAACAGGTCGGCGGCCAGGCCGAGCAGTTCCTCGCGGCGGGTGCGTTTCACGGTGTCGGGTGCGGTCACGGTGTCATTCCTCCATACTCGGGCGCCCGATCATCATGCGCGTTGACTGCTCACCGAGACCACCTCGCCGGTCAGGTACGAGGTGTAGTCGCTGGCCAGCATGGCGATGGTCGCGGCGACCTCCCACGGCTCGGCCGCGCGGCCGAAGGCCTCGCGCTCGCTGAGCGCGTCGAGCAGCTCGGTCGAGCTCACCTTGTCCAGGAACGGGTGCCTGGCGATGCTCGGCGCGACGGCGTTGATCCGCACCCCGAACTCCGCGGCCTCGACCGCGCTGCACCTGGTGAGCGCCATCACGCCCGCCTTGGCGGCGGCGTAGTGCGCCTGGCCGTGCTGCGCGCGCCAGCCGAGCACGCTGGCGTTGTTGACGATCACGCCGCCGTGGCCCGCCGAGCGGAAGTAGCCGAGCGCGGCCCTGGTGCAGCGGAAGGTGCCGGTCAGGGTGATGTCGAGGACCTGGTCCCACTGCTCGTCGGTCATGTCGACGACCGGGGTCTCGCCGCCGAGTCCGGCGTTGTTGACCATGATGTCGATCCGGCCGAGCTCCTTCGCGGACGCGGTGAGCAGCTCGTTCACCTGCGCGGTGTCGCGCACGTCGCAGACGACCGCGCCGACCTTGCGCTCGGGGAACTCCTTGGCCAGCAGCTCGGCGGTCTCGGTGAGCCTGCGCTCGTGCCAGTCGGAGACGACGACGTCGGCGCCCTCTTCCAGCAGCCTGCGCGCGGTGGACGAACCGATGCCGGTGCCCGCGGCGGCGGTGATGACGGCCTTGCGACCGGTCAGCAGGCCGTGGCCGGGAATGGACGGGGGCGGGACGGACAGTGGGCCGGTCACGGGCGAGCCTCTCGCGGCAGGCCGAGCACACGCTCGGCGATGATGTTGCGCTGCACTTCGTTCGAACCTCCGTAGATCGTGTCGGCGCGGCTGAACAGGTACAGCCGCTGCCATGCGGTCATGTCGTCGGGCCCGAGGACCAGCCCGGCGGCGCCCTGCACCGCCATGGCCAGTTCGCCGAGTCCGCGATGCCAGTTGCCCCACAACAGCTTCGACACCGACGCGCCGCCCGCGTCGTGGGTGTCCTCGCTCATGGTGCGCAGCGCGTGCGCGCGCAGCACCCGCAGGCCGACCCAGGCGCTGTCGATGCGGTCGGCGATCAGCGGGTCGTCCGCCGCGCCGGTGCGCCGGGCCAGTGCCTCGATGTCGGCGAGCTCGCGGGCGAAGCGGATCTGCTGGCCGAGCGTCGAGATGCCACGCTCGAAGGTCAGGGTGCCCATGGCGACGCGCCACCCGTCGCCCGGCTCGCCGACGACCAGGCCGGCCTCGGTGACGGCGTCGTCGAAGAACACCTCGTTGAATTCGGAGGTGCCGGTGAGCTGTTCGATCGGGCGCACCTCGATGCCCGGCTGGTTCATCGGAACCAGCAGGTAGGACAGGCCCTTGTGCCTGCTCGAGCCCTTCTCGGTGCGCGCGATGACGAAGCACCAGTCGGCGACGTGCGCGAGCGAGGTCCAGATCTTCTGGCCGTTGATCACCCACCTGTCGCCGTCGAGGCGGGCGGTCGTGCTCACCGCGGCCAGGTCGGAGCCCGCGCCCGGCTCCGAGTAGCCCTGGCACCACAGCTCGCCGACCGAGCGAACACCGGGCAGGAAGCGCCGCTTCTGCTCCTCGGTGCCGAAGGCGAGCAGGGTCGGGCCGAGCAGTTCCTCGCCCACGTGGGAGACCCGCGCCGGCGCGTCGGCCTTGGCGTACTCCTCGTGGAAGATCACCTGCTGGCGCACGCTGGCACCGCGGCCGCCGTATTCGACCGGCCAGCCGAGGCAGGTCCAGCCCGCCGCGGCGAGGTGCCGGTCCCAGGCCAGCCGCTCCTCGAAGAACTCGTGCTCGCGCCCGGGGCCACCGGTGCCACGCAGGTCACGGAACTCTCCGGACAGGTTTTCGGCCAGCCAGTCGCGTATTTCCGCGCAAAACTCCGCGTCGGAGGTCGCGGTATCGGAATCTGAGGTCTGGATCACGCCCACGTCGGTAGGATAACCTACCAAGCACTTGCTTTGTTAGCCGATTGGTGAGGACCCCGTGACACCCCCTGCACAGACCACCCCGCAGGCACTGCGTGACGTCGCCGCGGCGTACCAGGACGAACCGGCCCTGATCGACGGCGCGACCCGCCTGACCTGGGGCCAACTGCTCGACCAGGTCCGGATCGCGGCGCGCGCGCTGATCGCCCGTGGCATCGATTCCGGCGACCGGGTCGCCATGTGGGCGCCCAACACCCATCACTGGGTCGTCGCCGCCCTGGCCGCGCATTCCGTCGGCGCCGCGCTCGTGCCGCTCAACACCAGGTACATGGCGGCCGAGGCGGCCGACGTGCTGCGCCGGGTCGACGCGAAGGCACTGTTCGTCGCGGGCCCGTTCCTCGGTAGGGACCGGGCCGCCGAACTGCTCGCCGAGGCACCGGACCTGGCCATCGACACCGTCGTGGTGATCCCGGTCGAGGACGACTCCGCGCACGCCTCGACGCTCGCCTGGCCGGCACTGCTCGAGCTCGCCGAGACGGTGCCGGCGGAGACCGGCGAGGAACGCGCCGCCGCCGTCTCCCCCGACGACATCTCCGACATCCTGTTCACCTCCGGCACCACCGGCCGCAGCAAGGGCACGCTCGTCGCGCACCGGCAGGCGCTCGGCGTCGTGCGCGGCTGGGTCGAGTGCTCGACGCTGCGCGCGGGTGACAAGTACCTGATGATCCCGCCGTTCTTCCACAACTTCGGCTACAAGGCGGGCATTCTCGCGTGCCTGGTCACCGGCGCGACGATCGTGCCGCAGGCCACCTTCGACGTGCCGGCCACGCTGGCGATGATCGAGTCCGAGCGGATCACCGTGCTCACCGGTCCGCCGACGATCTACCAGACCATCCTCGAGCACCCGAAGCGCGGCGACCACGACCTGAGCTCGCTGCGCGTCGCGGTGACCGGCGCCGCGACCGTGCCGGTGGTGTTGATCGAGCGGATGCGCGACGACCTCGAGTTCGAGGTGGTCATCACCGCCTACGGCCTGTCCGAGTCGGCCGGTTTCGGCACCATGTGCAGGCCCGAGGACGACGCGGCCACCATCGCCAACACCTGCGGCGGCCCCATCGCCGACTTCGAACTGCGCCTGTCCGAAGCGGGCGAGGTGCTGCTGCGCGGCCCGAACGTGATGCTCGGCTACCTCGACGATCCCGAGGCCACCGCCGAGGCCATCGACGCCGACGGCTGGCTGCACACCGGCGACATCGGCATCGTCGACGAGCGCGGCTATCTCAAGATCACCGACCGGCTCAAGGACATGTACATCACCGGCGGGTTCAACGTGTATCCCGCCGAGATCGAACAGACCCTGGCCCGGCTCGACGGCGTCGCCGAGTCGGCCGTCATCGGCGTGCCCGACGAGCGGATGGGCGAGGTCGGCAAGGCCGTCGTCGTCCGCAAGGCCGGCTCGACGCTGACCGCCGAGGAGGTGCTCGCCTTCGCGGCGAGCAAGCTGGCCAATTTCAAGGTGCCCCGGCTCGTGGAGTTCCGCGACCAGCTGCCCTACAGCGCGGCGGGCAAGGTGCTCAAGCGCGAGCTACGTGAGGAGAAGTCGTGAGTCCGGAAACCGAGACCGAGGTCGTCACCTACGAGGTGCGCGGCGCGGTCGCCGTCGTCACCATGAACCGGCCCGAGTTCCGCAACGCGCAGAACTCGAAGATGACCTACGCCCTCGACGCCGCCTTCCAGCGCGCCGTCGAGGATCCCGAGGTCAAGGTGATCGTGCTGGCGGGCAACGGGAAACACTTCAGCGCGGGCCACGACATCGGCACGCCGGGGCGCGACCACGACGTGCACTACGACAACAAGGCCGTGCTGTGGTGGGACCATCTCGACCGTCCCGGCGGCGATCAGCGCTTCGCCCGCGAGTCCGAGGTGTACCTGGGCATGTGCCGTCGCTGGCGCGAGATCCCCAAGCCGATGGTAGCGATGGTGCAGGGCGCCTGCATCGCGGGCGGGCTGATGCTGGCCTGGGTGTGCGACCTGATCGTCTGCTCCGACGACGCGTTCTTCTCCGATCCCGTTGTCCGGATGGGCATTCCGGGTGTGGAGTACTTCGCCCACCCGTGGGTGATGGGGCCGCGCGCGGCCAAGGAATTCCTCTTCACCGGTGACCGGTTCGACGCCGCCCAGGCCAAGGAGTGGGGCATGGTCAACCGCGTCGTGCCGCGCGCCGAACTCGAGGCCGAGACGATGACGCTGGCCGAGAAGATCTCGGCCATGCCGCAATTCGGCCTCGCGCTCACCAAGAAGGCCGTCAACCAGGCCGAAGACCTGATGGGCCTGCGCAGCGGAATGGACTCGGTCTTCGGGCTGCACCATTTCGCGCACGCCCACAACGCCGAAGTCGGCGCCGACTCGCTCGGCGGGATGAACGCCCGCTCGATGAAGGAAATTTCATGAATCTCGATATCGACCCGGCAGTCCGGGAGTTCCAGCTGGAGGTGCGCGAGTTCCTCGCCACCAACGTCCCCCGGGAACCGCTGCCGTCGATGGACACCAAGGCGGGTTTCGAAGCACATCGCGAGTGGGAGGCCACGCTGGCCGACGCGCGCCTGTCGGCGGTGTCCTGGCCCGCCGAGTACGGCGGGCGTGACGCCTCCATCCTCGAATGGGTGCTCTTCGAGCAGGAGTACTACGCGGCGGGCGCGCCCGGCCGGGTGAGCCAGAACGGCATCTTCCTGCTGGCCCCGACCCTGTTCGAGCACGGCACCCCCGAACAGCTCGCCCGGTTCCTGCCGCGGATGGCCCGCGCCGACGACATCTGGGCCCAGGCGTGGTCGGAGCCCGAGTCGGGCAGCGACCTGGCGAGCCTGCGCTCGACCGCCCGGCGCACCGAGGGCGGCTGGCTGCTCAACGGCCAGAAGACCTGGAGTTCGCGTGCGGCGTTCGCGGATTGGGGCTTCGGCCTGTTCCGCAGCGACCCGGCGGCGCAGCGCCACCACGGCCTGACCTACGTGATGTTCCCGCTCACCGCCGAGGGCGTGAGTGTGCGCCCGATCCCGCAGCTCGACGGCGAGCCCGGCTTCGCCGAGATCTTCCTCGACGACGTGTTCGTCCCCGATTCCGACGTGATCGGCGGGGTCAACGAGGGCTGGCGCGTGGCCATGGCCACCTCGAGCAACGAGCGCGGCCTCTCGCTGCGCAGCCCCGGCCGCTTCAGCGCGACCGCGCAGCGCCTGATCGACCTGTGGTCCGAGACCGCCGAGCCCACCGACACCGCCGCGCGCGACGCCGTGGTGGACGCGTGGATCGGTTCGGAGGCCTACCGGCTGCACACCTTCGGCACCGTCACCCGGCTCACCGACGGCGGTCAGCTCGGCGCGGAGTCCTCGATCACCAAGGTGTTCTGGTCCGAGCTCGACATCGCCATGCACGAGACCGCGCTCGATCTGCTCGGCCCCGCCGCCGAGCTCAGCAGCAAGTGGACCGACGGCTACCTGTTCTCGCTGTCCGGCCCGATCTACGCCGGTACCAACGAGATCCAGCGCAACATCATCGCCGAGCGCATCCTCGGCCTGCCGCGGGAGAGCAAGCGATGAGCTCCCGCCCGATCACAGGAGGCTCGCGATGAGATTCGCGCTCAGCACCGAACAGCTCGACTTCGCGGCCGAGCTGCGCAAGATCCTCGAGGCCGGGCAGGTGCCCGCCGCCGTGCGCGCCTGGTCCGCCGGTGACACCGACAAGGGCCGCGCCCTGCTGCGCCAGCTCGCCGAGATGGGCGTCTTCGGCCTCATCGTCGACGAGAAGTACGACGGCGCCGACGCCACCCCGGTCGACCTGGTCGTCGCCCTGATCGAAACAGGGCGCGCCGCGCTGCCGGGCCCGGTGATCGAGTCCGCCGCCGTGATTCCCGCTCTGCTGCAACGTCTTCCCGACGCGGGCACCGCGCAGCAGAGGCTGCCCGCCTTGGCGAGCGGCGAATCGCTTGGCACCATCACCTTCGTCGATCCGCAGCGCGGCATCGCCCTCGACGCGGCGGCGGCCGATGTGGTGCTGCTCGCGGCGGGCGGTCGCCTCGCGCTCGGCCACAGCGCGGCGGACGCGCCCGGCGAGGTCAGCGCTACGGCCGCGCTCCACCAGGCCGATGTCGCGGAGCCGCTCAGCTCGATCGACCCGGCGCGCAAGCTTTTCCGCGTCGCCACCGGCACCACCCTCGCCGAGGGTGACGAGGTCGCGGCCGCGCTCGATCACGCCTTCGACGTCGGCGTGCTCGCCTGCGCCGCCCAGCTGCTCGGCGCGGGCCGGGCGATTCTCGAGCAGACCACCACCTACGCCAAGCAGCGCAAGCAGTTCGGCCGGGTGATCGGCGAGTTCCAGGCCGTGAAGCAGCAGCTCGCCGATGTGCTGATCGCGCTGGATCTGGCCGAGCCGCTGGTCTACCGCGCGGCGCTCACGCTGGATTCGGCCGATCGCGCCCGCGATGTGTCGGCCGCGCTCGTGGCCTGCGGCGACGCGGCACATCGCGCCGCGCGTGTCGGCCTCCAGGTGCACGGCGCCATCGGCTACACCGCCGAATGCGATCTGTCGCTGTGGCTCACCAGGGTTACCGCCCTGCGCACCGCCTGGGGCACCGCCGATTTCCATCGGGGCCGCATCGCGACCGCGCTGCGCGAGCCCGCCGCGGTCTGAGGGAGGAGTCTCATGTCATCGAACGAACTGCTCGAATTCAGGACCAGCGTGCGCGCGCTGCTGAGCAAGCACGCGACGCCCGCCGCACTCCGTGCCGCCATGGACACCGAGCTCGGGTACGACCCGAAGCTGTGGGCCATGCTGTGCGAGCAGGTGGGTGTCGCCGCGTTGGCGGTGCCGGAGGAGTGGGGCGGCGCCGGTGCCGGGCTGGTCGAATCACTCATGGTGGTGGGCGAACTCGGCGCCACGCTGGCCGGTGTCCCGATGCTCGGTTCCGCCGTCCTCGGTGTGCAGGCGATTCTGCTCGCCGGCGACGAGCAGGCCTGCGAACGCCTGCTGCCGGACCTGGCCGAGGGTTCGCGGACGGCGGCGCTGTGCTGGGCCGACGCGGCGGGCTGGGACTCCTCCGGCGTCCGGTCCGCCGACGGAAAGCTCGACGGCACAGCGCATTACGTGCTGCACGGGGCACAGGCACAGCTCCTGCTCGTGCTCACCGAGGAGGGCCTGTTCGAGACCACACCCGAGGCGGCGGGCGTCACTGTGACGCCGACGCCCGCCCTCGACCCCACCCGCAAGCTGGCCTCGATCACCTTCACCGGCACCCCCGCCACCCGGATCGGCACGGGCGACCCGGCCGCGCTGCGCACCCGCTTGCGCGAGATCGCCTGGGCCGCCGTCGCGGCGGAGCAGGTCGGCGCGGCAAGGCGCTGCCTGGACATGACGGTCGAGTACACCGCATCGCGCGTGCAGTTCGGCAGGCCGATCGGCAGCTTCCAGGCGCTCAAGCACCGGATGGCCGACATGTACGTGCTGGTGGAGTCGGCGGAGTCCACGGCGCTGGCGGCGGCACAGGCCCTCGCCGAGGACAGTGCGAGCGTGGCCGAGGACGTCTACGTGGCGCGCAAGCACTGCACGGAGACCTTCTCGCACGTCGCCGCGGAGACCATCCAACTGCACGGCGGCATCGCCATCACCTGGGAACACGACGCGCATCTCTACTTCAAGCGCGCACACGCCACCGCCGAACTGTTCGGCACCGGCCGCCGCCCGGTGGCGGCGTAGCCGCAGGTCAGAACCACTTCCGAAGCCCCGGTCGCCCCTTCGGCGGCCGGGGCTTCGGCGTGTGTGCGCCGTTTCACCGCACAACCCTGGTATTAGATAGTTAGCTTATGCAATAATATGGGGCGTGCAGCAGACAGAGCAGCCCTCCCCGGACGACATCGTGGTCGATCTCCTGGTGACTGCCGGTCGGCTCACCCGGCTCGCCGGGGCGATCAGTGATGACGACCTGCCCCGCGCGGTCCTGCGCGCCCTCGCCGTACTCGACGAGCACGGCGGCATGCGGGTCAGCGAGTTCGCCCGGATCGATCGATGTTCCCAACCGGCGGCAACGGCGCTGATCGGCCGACTCGTCGCCGACGGACTCGCTTCCCGCACGAAGGACCCGCAGGACTCCAGGGCGGTTCTCGTCGAACTGACCCCGGCGGGCCGAACCCGCCTCACCCAGGCCAGGCGCTCCTTCGCGGCCGCCGTGGCCCCCGGCCTCACCGATTTCGACCTCGATCGGCTGATCCGCCTCGACACCGACATGAACGACCTGCTGACAGCCCTGCGTGCGGTTGCCCGCGGTCACCAGTAACCATCAGGAGCGCTAGTGAGCATCCCCGAGTTGACTCGCGCCGACGACGACACCGCCGCCGCCACCTCGACCGGACAACCCAAGGCCGTCTGGGCCGTCGCCTTCGCGAGTGTCATCGCGTTCATGGGCATCGGTCTGGTCGACCCCATTCTCAAGCCGATCGGCGAACAGCTGCACGCGAGCCCCTCGCAGGTCTCGCTGCTGTTCACCAGCTACATGGCCGTCACCGGCGTCGCCATGCTGGTCACCGGCGTGATCTCCAGCCGCTTCGGCGCGAAGAAGACGCTGCTGTCCGGCCTGGCGATCATCATCGTGTTCGCCGCGCTGGCAGGCAGTTCGAGCACCATCGGCGAGATCATCGGCTTCCGCGCGGGTTGGGGACTCGGCAACGCGCTGTTCATCGCGACGGCGCTGGCCACCATCGTCGGCGCGGCCAGCGGCGGCGTGGCCAAGGCGATCATCCTCTACGAGGCCGCGCTCGGCATCGGCATCGCGACCGGACCGCTGCTGGGCGGGCTGCTCGGCGGAATCAGCTGGCGCGGACCGTTCTTCGGCGTCTCGGTGCTGATGACCATCGCCCTCGTCGCGATCGTCGTGCTGCTGCCCGAGATGCCCAAACCGGCCAAGCCGACCTCGATCACCGCGCCGTTCAAAGCCCTGCGCCACAGGGGCCTGCTGACCGTCAGCATCACCGCGCTGCTCTACAACTTCGGCTTCTTCACCCTGCTCGCCTACACCCCGTTCCCCCTGGACATGGGCACCTACGCGATCGGCTTCATCTTCTGCGGCTGGGGCATCCTGCTGGCGGTGGCCTCGGTGTTCTTCGCGCCGAAACTCCAGGCGCGCTTCGGCACCCTGCCGATGATGGCGGTCTCGCTGGCGCTGTTCGCCGCCGACCTGGCCGTGATGGGCCTGTTCGCCGAGCACAAGATCGTGCTGATCGTCGGCGTCGTGATCGCAGGCCTGTTCCTCGGTGTGAACAACACCCTGATCACCGAGGCCGTGATGATCTCGGCGCCGGTCGAGCGCTCCACCGCCTCGGCGGCCTACAGCTTCGTCAGGTTCGCCGGCGGCGCCGCGGCGCCGTGGGTGGCGGGCAAGCTCGGCGAGCACAGCATCTCGCTGCCCTTCTGGCTCGGTGCCGCGTGCACCGCCGCGGGCGTGGCGGTGCTGCTGCTCGGCCGTGGCGCCCTGGCCCATATCGACGACCACGACCCGGCCCCGCACAGCGTCGAGGAGGCCCAGGCCATCACCGTCGGCGACTGACCGGTCCCCGCCGAACCGCTCCCCTGCTCTGAGCAGCGGGAGCGGTTTTCGTCGGCGCGGGTGTCACCCGTCCGGCGTAGCGTCGAGGTCATGAGCGACGACAAGCGCGGGCGGGTCAGGACCGAGCGGGGCCAGAAGCGGGTGCGCGCCTATCTCGGCGGCCGGCTGGTGGCCGATACGCTGCGGCCGTTGCTGGTCTGGGAGATTCCCTACTATCCGACCTACTACGTCCCGCTGACCGATGTCCGGGCCGATCTGGAACCCAACGGAGCCGACGAGCACTCCCCCAGCCGGGGCGAGGGCACGGGCTACGACGTGGTGGTCGACGGCACGCGAGCCGAGGGCGCGGCGCTGCGCTACCCGGACTCACCGCTGCCGGATCTGAAAGACGCTGTGCGCCTGGACTTCGACACCTTCGATTGGTTCGAGGAGGACGAGCCGATCTTCGTCCACCCGCGCGATCCGTATGCGCGGGTCGACATCCTCGGCAGCTCACGGAATGTGCGCGTCGAGATCGACGGCGTCACCGTCGCCGACTCGTCCTCACCGCGCATCCTGTTCGAAACCGGTTTGCCCGCACGGTATTACCTGCCGCTGCCCGATGTCCGGATGGATCTGCTCAGCCCGTCCGACACGCACACCAGCTGCCCGTACAAGGGCACCGCCGACTACTGGAACGTGCGGGTCGGGGACAAGGAGTATCGCGACATCGTCTGGATCTACCGCACGCCGCTGCCGGAGAGTCAGAAGATCGCGGGCCTGGCCTGCTTCTACAACGAGAAGGTCGACATCTACCTCGACGGCGTCCGCCAGGACCGCCCCGACTCTCCGTTCAGCTGACTATTCGAGCACCTCGATGACGCCCTCGTCGACCGCCCACTTGATCGACTTCTCCAGCGAGGGACACGAATCCGGCCTGCCGGGCCGCGGGCCCTTCGCGTTGAGCGCCGCGAAGACCGGGCAGTGCGTCTCGGGCGGTTCGGTCCACTGCACCGAGGTCTGGTGCGCGCTGGACTTGCGCACCAGCACCTCCGACGAGCAGGCCTGACACCGCAGCGGTGTCAGGCCGTCGTCCAGATAGCGCTGCTTGTCGACCGTGGTCTGGGCCCGCACCGCGGCCTGCCGCGCCGGCTGATCGGCGAAGTCGGGGGCTTTGGCCCAGGTGGGTGGAGTCGATGCGCGCTGCTTCGACTCCGGCGAACCATGTGGATTGCCCGACCCCGGTAACATGGCTACACGCCCGCTTCCTCGGACTCGGCCCGGCGGCGCAGGTTCTCCGCCACCTCGGCCTCCCACGCCTCGTTCGCCTTGGTCGTGTCGACCTCGAACTCGAAGCGCTGCGTCATCTTGTCGGTGACATCGGCGACGTCCACGTAGAACTGGTCGTACCAGCGGCGCAGCTGGTAGACCGGGCCGTCCTCCTCGCACAGCAGCGGATTCTCGACCTTGGACTTGTGCTTCCAGATCTCGACGTCCTGCAGGAAGCCGTCGCCGAAGAAGGTGGTCATGGTCTGCGCCAGTTTGGTGGCGGTCGCGTCGTCGATGCCCTTGGGCTTCTCGACCGTCAGGCCCCACTGCAGCACGAACGAGTCCTGGCTGACCGGGTAGTGGCAGTTGATCAGCACGACCTTCATCTCGTACCCGCTGTAGATGTTGATCAGCGGGTTGATCATGTAGGACGGGCCGAAGTACGACGCCTCGGACTTCAGCAGCGTCTCACCGCCGTGCTTGGCCGCCATGCCCACGTCCGGGCGACCCTTGGTCTCCAGGAACTGGGTCGCCACATGGCCTTCGAAGACGTTCTTGAAGTACGTCGGGAAGGCGTAGTGGATGTAGAAGAAGTGCGCCATGTCCACGACGTTGTCGATGATCTCGCGGCAGTTGGCGCCCTCGATCAGCAGCGAGTTCCACGTCCAGTCGGTCCAGCCGCTGTCGTGGGTCTCGCTCGGGTTGCCCTCGGCGTCGGTGTACACGCCCTCGATGTGCGGGATCGTGACCTCCGGGGGCGGCTGATTGCCCTCGTGGTCGTGCCAGACGAACAGCTGGCCGTTGCGCTCGAGCGTCGTCCACTTCCTGGTGCGGGCCAGGGGCGGCACGCGGCGGCCGTAGGGGATCGACGTGCACTTGCCGCTGGCGCCCCAGCGCCAGTCGTGGAACGGGCAGGCGATGTCGTCGCCCTTCACCGTGCCCATGCTCAGGTCGCCGCCCATATGCCTGCAATAGGCGTCGAGCACGCGGATCTCGTCGTTGGTGTCGGTCCAGACCACGAGCTTGGTCCCGAAGATCTCGACCGCGTGCGGCTTACCGTCACGGAACGTCTTCGCGAGGCCGACACAGTGCCAGCCGCGCGCAAACCTTGTCGGCGTTGTGCCGACATCGAGTTCCCTCACCTTGGGGTTGACTGCCATCCCGAACCCTCCTTGTTCACTAGAACACGTTACAAAACGAGGCCGCTTCACGCCAGCTGTCCAGCGAACTTCGCTCCACGCCCTTGTTATATCCGAGGTGGGGCTATGTTCTCGACAGAAATGAGAACCTGTTCTAATCTCAGAGTCGAACAAGAACCGGTTGTCGATCCGACAAGGCAGGAGCGGGCTCCGAAATGACGCAAGAAGTGACCGAACGGGTCGAGGCACTGCTGCCGACACTGCGTGAACGTGCGCAGGAGGCCGAGGACCTGCGCCGCATTCCCGACGAATCCATGAAGGCGCTGCAGGAGACCGGCTTCTTCCGGCTGCTCCAGCCCAAGCAGTGGGGCGGCCACGCCGCCGACCCGGTGGTCTTCTACGACACCGTGCGCAAGATCGCCAGCGCCTGCGGCTCCACCGGTTGGGTCGCCGGCATCATCGGCGTGCACAATTGGCACCTCGCGCTGTTCGATCAGCAGGCCCAGGAAGACGTCTGGGGCGAGGACACCGATGTGCGCATCTCGTCCTCCTACGCCCCGATGGGCGCGGGCCAGGCCGTCGACGGCGGCTACATCGTGCGCGGTTCGTGGGCCTGGTCCTCGGGTTCCGATCACGCCACCTGGGCGGTGCTCGGCGGTCCGGTGATCAAGAACGGCAAGCCCGTCGACTTCGGCTCCTTCCTGATCCCGCGCTCGGACTACCGCATCGATGACGTCTGGAACGTCGTCGGCCTGCGCGGCACCGGCTCCAACACCGTCGTGGTCGAGGACGTCTTCGTCCCCACGCACCGGTTCCTGAGCTTCCGCGCGATGAGCGAGGGCCGCGCACCCGGCCTCGCACAGAACCCCGACGCCGTCTACAAGATGCCGTGGGGCACCATCCACCCGACCACCATCTCCGCGCCGATCGTCGGCATGGGCTACGGCGCCTACGAGGCGCACGTCGAGCACCAGGGCAAGCGCGTGCGCGCGGCCTTCGCCGGAGAGAACGCCAAGGACGATCCGTTCGCCAAGGTGCGCGTGGCCGAGGCGGCCAGCGACATCGACGCCGCGTGGCGTCAGCTCTCGGGCAATGTCGCCGAGGAGTACGCGCTGCTGCAGGCCGGCCAGGAAGTGCCGTTCGACCTGCGCGTGCGCGCCCGCCGCGACCAGGTCCGCGCGACCGGCCGGGTGATCGCCTCGATCGACAAGCTCTTCGAGTCCTCGGGCGCGACCGCCCTGGCCAACGGCACACCGCTGCAGCGCTTCTGGCGTGACGCGCACGCCGGGCGAGTGCACGCGGCCAACGATCCCGAGCGCGCCTACGTCATGTACGGCACGCACGAGTTCGGTCTGCCCGTCACCGACGCCATGGTGTAGCCGATGACCCAGACCGCTGAACTCACCTATGCATCGACCTCCCGCTACGCGCAGGTCACCCCCGAGCTGAAGCTGCACTACCACGAGGCGGGCGTCGGCAACGGCCCCACGATCGTGCTGCTGCACGGCGGCGGCCCCGGCGCCTCGGCGTGGTCGAACTTCGCCCGCAACATCCCGGTGCTGGCCGAGAACTTCCACGTGATCGCGCTCGATCAGCCCGGCTTCGGCAGGTCCGACAAGCCGGTCGACCACCCGCAGTACTTCGTGCACGCGTCCACCGCGCTGCTCGCGCTGCTGGACCACCTGCAGATCACCGACCGCGTGCACCTGCTCGGCAACTCACTCGGCGGCGGCACCTCGGTGCGCTTCGCCCTCGACAACCCCAAGCGCGCTGGCAAGCTCGTGCTGATGGGCCCCGGTGGGCTGAGCACCAACCTGTTCGCGCCCGATCCGACCGAGGGTGTCAAGCTGCTCTCGGCCTTCAGCTACGCGCCGACCAGGGAGAACCTGGAGAAGTTCCTGCGGATCATGGTCTTTGACCAGTCGCTGATCACCGAGGAACTGATCGACGAGCGCTTCGCCCTGGCGAGCACCCCCGAATCGCTGGCCGCCGTGCGCGCGATGGGCAAGTCCTTCGCCGGCGCCGACTTCGAGAAGGGCATGCTGTGGCGTGACGCGTACAAGCTGCGCCAGCCGGTACTGCTCATCTGGGGTCGCGAGGATCGGGTCAACCCGCTCGACGGCGCGCTCGTCGCCACCAAGGTGATCCCGCGCGTGCAGTTGCATGTGTTCGGTGGCTGCGGCCACTGGGCCCAGCTGGAGAAGTTCGACGAGTTCAACCGGCTCACCCTCGATTTCCTCGGAGACAAGCAATGAGCATTCGTGCCCTGGGCTACATGCGCATCGAGGCCACCGACATGGCGGCCTGGCGCGAGTACGGCCTCAAGGTGCTCGGCATGATGGAGGGCTCCGGGAACAATCCCGACGCGCTCTACCTGCGCATGGACGATTTCGCCGCCCGGCTGGTGATCGTCCCCGGCGAGCAGGACCGCCTTCTCGTCTCGGGCTGGGAGGTCACCGACGCGCGTGGCCTGCAGCAGCTGCGCGAGACCCTGGACAAGGCCGGGGTCGACTACACCGAGGGCACCAAGGAAGAACTGGGCGAGCGCCGCGTCGAGGGCATGATCCGGTTCCAGGATCCCTCGGGCAACACCCTCGAGGCGTTCTACGGCGCGCAGTACCTGGGCCGCCGCTTCGTGAGCCCCTACGGCCACAAGTTCGTCACCGCCGAGCAAGGTCTCGGCCACGTGGTGCTGACCTGCACCGACGATGCCGCCGCCCAGGCGTTCTACCAGGACGTGCTCGGTTTCCGGCTGCGCGACTCCATGCGCCTGCCCCCGCAGATGGTCGGCCGTCCCGCCGACGGCGATCCGGCCTGGCTGCGCTTCTACGGCTGCAACCCGCGCCACCACGCGCTGGCGTTCCTGCCGCTGCCGAACCCGACCGGCATCGTGCACCTCATGGTCGAGGTGGAGAACTCCGACGATGTCGGCCTCTGCCTGGACCGCGCCCTGCGCAAGAAGGTGAAGATGTCGGCCACCCTCGGCAGGCACATCAACGACAAGATGCTGTCCTTCTACATGAAGACCCCGGGCGGCTTCGACATCGAATTCGGCTGCGAGGGACTGGAAGTCGACGATGACGACTGGGTCGCCCGCGAATCCACCGCGGTCAGCCTGTGGGGCCACGACTTCACCGTCGGATTCAAGCAGGACTAGGGAATGGCGGCGACGGACATGACCGAACAGACACCGGCGATCGACGGCCGGCAATTCCGTAACGTGCTGGGGCAGTTCTGCACCGGCATCACCGTGATCACCGCGCTCGATCCCGAAGGGGAGCCGATCGGGTTCGCCTGTCAGTCCTTCGCCGCGCTCTCCCTCGATCCGCCGCTCGTGCTGTTCTGCCCCACCAAGGGGTCGCGCTCGTGGGCGGCGATCGAGGCGGCGGGCAAGTTCTGCGTGAACGTGCTCGCCGAGGAACAGCAGCCGACCTGCGCGCGCTTCGGTTCCCGCGAGGCCGACAAGTTCGCCGGAGTCCCTTGGCACACTTCGGATCTCGGCGTGCCCGTGCTCGACGATTCGCTGGCCACCATCGAGTGCACGGTCGACTCCGTGGTCGACGGCGGTGACCACTACATCGTGATCGGCCGCGTCCAGTCGCTCGCGGAATCCGCGACGACCAACGGCCGCCCGCTGCTGTTCTACCGCGGCCAGTACACCGGCATCGAGCCGGACAAGACCACGCCCGCACCCTGGCGCGCGGACCTGGACCACTTCCTCACGACGACCAGCCTCGACACCTGGTTGTGAGTCTCGGTAGCCCCGTTCGTCTTCCGGCGAACGGGGTCATGGACCGGTGCGGAGCACGAGCCCAGTTGCAGCACGGCCGATTCCTGGGTACGCCCGATTCCGCTGCATGGAGGGACCCGAGCGCATGAAGCCTGCCTCCACGGCGCGGCTCAGTGGGCGGCGAGCAATGCGGTGAGAAGCGCGGATGAGAGTGTCGCCGTGTTGGTTTCGGGGGACGACCAGCTGCGGGTGGTGATCGTCATCGCGGTCGGGTCGGGGTGGCCGATGCAGTGTGGGGCGAAGGCAGTGAAGAAGCGGTCCGGGTCGAGCAGGGTCTCGGGGGCGTGCACGCCCGGATTCGGGGCGGCGGCCATGAGCAGAGCGCCGACAGCCAGTGGGACGCCGGTGTTCTCGGCCATCGACAGGCCGGGGACCTGGCACAGGGCGGTGGCCGCCGTCGCGGGTGCGCCGTCGCGCAGGCCGGTGGCGAGCGCGAACAGCGGCGGGAGGCCACCAGCGGCGACGAGCGTCGCCGGGTCGGCGGGGAGCAGTCACTCGACGCGGACGGCGAGGCGGGCCGCCCGGTCGAGCGTCAGCAGGCGGTGATCGATGGACCAGCGCAGCGCGCGCAAGGCGGCCGTGGTCGGGCGATCGGCGACGACCACCGAGGTCGCGGCGCGCAGGCCGGGAAAGGCCAGCGGCAAGGTGATCGCCTCCGGGTGCCCGAAGCTGCGGCCCTCGCCAGTGCCGAGGCCGGGGTAGTCGAGCCGGAAACGTTCCAGCGCAGGGCGTTCGGTGCGCTCGCCGTTGCGCGTCACCGGGATGTTCCCGCTGATCTGACGCATGCCGTGGACGACCGCGGCCGTCGGGCCCGCGGTTTCCGCTTCGGTGTGGGCCGAGTGGATGTTCCAGCCGGTGACCAGGGAGTCGACTTCGTCGAGTTCGGCACCGGCCCGCACCGCGAGCAGGTTGGCGACGCCGGGGCTGGCGCCCATGCCGAGTAGCGCGGTCACGCCTGCCGCCTTGGCCCGCGCGTCCAGTTCCAGCATGTCGACGGTCGGTTGCGGGTCGTCGCAGATGTCGATGTAGTCGCAGCGCGCGTCGATCGCGGCGGACAGGATCGGTGGGCCGAAGCGGAAGTACGGGCCGACCGTGTTCACCACGAGGTCCGCCTCGCGCAGTGCCCGCGTCAGCGCCGGACCGTCGGTCACGTCGAGGCCGCGCGCGTCGGCGTCCAGCTCCGCGGCGACCTTGCGTGCCGCTGCCTCGTCCCGATCGGCGATCGTCAGGGTGCTCACCCCGCTGTCAGCTCGTAGGATCCGCGCCGCGACCCGGCCCATCTCCCCTGCCCCACCCAGTGCCAGAACTCGCATGTCGGCCTCCCCTTGAATATATTGACTAACATGACAGTAAATAAAGTCGGCCGCCCGAGCAAGGCCAAGGAGCGGGGCGCACAGATCCTGCGGGCCGCGCGCTCGGTGGTCGCGGCCGACGGATTCGCGAACACGACGCTGTCGCGCGTCGCCGCGGCGGCGGGCGTGCAGAGAACCCTCGTGCTGCACTACTTCGGCAGCAGGGACGGACTCATGCAGGCGTTCATCACCGACGCCGTGGCGGAGTACGGCGACACCCTGTTGCGCCTGGGCGCCGACTCCCCGATCGAGGATCGGGTGGCGCGGATGTTCGAGCCGGGCGCCTACGCGCAACGCGACGACCTGGTCGTGTGGTGTGAGCTCGTCGCTCTCGCCGCCCGCGAACCGGTTGTCCGCCAACGACTCACCGAACTCTGGAACGAACGCTGGCTACCCGGCCTGGAGCACCAACTCGGTACCGCCTACCCGGCGGCATCGCCCGAACAGGTCTCCGCCACCGCCTACGCCCTCGCCTGCCTCTTCGAAGCCCACTGGGCCTTCCACCTCCAGGGCGTCGACCGCACCGAGCACGCCAAGCAGGGTGCCCGCACCTTGCTGACCGCCCTCGCCATCGCCTGATTCTCCGGACAACGTCGCGAGAAAACTGCTCATTTGATGAGCACTTTGGCGAGCAGGATGGTTCTCATGAACGCGAGCATCGAATTCATCACCTGCGTCGACGCCGCCGAATGGGAGACGTGGCTGGCCGACAACCACGCCGACGCGGGCGAAGTATGGGTACGAATCGCCAAGAAGGGCGCCCCCGAGCCCTCGGTGACGATCACCGAGACGCTCGCCGGCGCCCTCTGCTACGGCTGGATCGACAGTCATCGCCGCACCCTCGACACCCACCACTACCTGCAGCGCTACTCCCCCCGCCGAGCCCGCAGCCCCTGGTCGCAGGTCAATGTCGAGAAAGCCGAAGCGCTCATCGCAGCAGGACGGATGCGCCCCGCCGGTTTCGCGGCGATCGAGGAAGCGATAGCCGACGGCCGCTGGGCCGGCGCCTACGAACGCCAGCGCACCGCCGAAACCCCACCCGACCTCCTCGCCGCCCTCGACGCCACCCCCGCCCGCCGCACCGCCTACAACGCCCTGAGCCGCTCCGAGCAATACCGACTCTTCCTCCCGATCCTCAAAGCCACCGACCCCACCACCCGCGCGAACCGAATCACCCAGGCGATCAAGACCCTGTGACCACACCCTGGCGAGTCGCCCGGTGTCCAGGTCCGTTCGGCCTCGCCGACGACCGAGCTCCGCCCACCCGGCGGTGGCGGCGTGGAGCGGGCGTGCATGCCGTCGCTGTTGCCCCACGCACCGGTGAGCGCGTCGACGGCCAGTGACGCTGTCGTGGCTGCTACGCAACCTGCCCACTCACAACCCGCCTCGTGGCCATGGCCCGCGCACGCTCCGTGTCCAAGGCCCGCGCAGCACCCGGCGACCACAGCTCGCACGCAACACCCAGCGACCACAGCACCCAGCGACCAACGGCTGGCGCAGTACTCGGCGACCAAGCTTCCGCTCAGCGACCAAGGTCCGCACGCCCGGCATGGAGCGACGATGTGGCGCTGGAACCGGTCGACGCCGTATCGCCGCGCCATTAATCCAGGGGGATGGCGTCCCGGCAGCTGAGCGGAGGCCACCCGGTGGTCACACCTCTTTGACGAGTACCGCGCGGGTGTAGAGGAGTGAAAATCCTCGGCCCTGGACGTTTCGCTGGGATTTGGAGCCGGGCTGGGTGGTGACGACCGCGAGGTCGCAGCCTTCTACAGCGGCTTCGGTCAATCGGGCGGACAGGAGGGCGGTCTGGACGCCGTGTCGCCGGTGCGCGACCAATGTCGACGCGCCCGCGAGGGACGCGATGCCGGCCGCGACGCGCATGTTCGCCGCGCCGGCCGGTGCGCCGTCGCGATAGGCGATATAGATCCGGGTGTCGTTGTCGGAAGCCATGTCTCGCATGACCGCAGCGAGTGCGTCGCGCGGGAATTCCTCATGCGCGGGGAGCCCGTCCTCGTCGGGATGGGCGAAGCCGTCGACGGCCACATCGAGCCACGTGTCGAAACCGTCCTCGTCGGCCCGCCGAACCTCGACGCCGGCCGGGGCCGCCCAGGTTCGCCCTGCGAGTTCGATTCCGAGCACGTCCTCGAACGACATGAGCCGGTATCCGCGCCCGGTGAGCTCCGCTCCGATCCGCGGATCCGCCAGATGCGCCAATTCGACCTGCACCGGAATTCCCACCGCCGCGTACGCCGCCTCGACGTCGTCCCACTCGGTCGAAGACGGAATTTCGCCGAACCCGATCCCGACGACCTTGTTCAACGGCGATCCCGGCTCCGCGAAACAGGCGGCCCCGCCACCGAACTCGCGAACGAACCCGCCGGCTCCGCGCGTTTTCGCCGCACGCACCGCCCCGACAATGGCGTCGACCTCGGCCCGCTCGATCCGAGCCCCGATCTCGCCCCCACAGAAAAACGTGCCCATCGCGCTTTCGCTCATCCCTCACTTATATCCTCCCCGTCCAGCGGTTTTCCCAGGTGGACAGTTGATCACCACGCCCTGGTGGCGGACCGTTCTCGGCCGATGCCGCCACCCTGCCCCTCCGACACAAACCCGCTGGTCAAGCGATCAGCACGCTCTGGTGACTCATCGGGTATTCGGCGGCGGCGATGTTCGGAACCCGATGGATCGATCCGGATCTTCCCGCGGAGATCGCGGTGCCTTCCTATCGACGGCCGCCCGCATGGATCAGGACTCGGCAGGTCCGCATAGCCGAGCACGAACTATGCGTTGTCGACGGATTTCCGGTGACGACTCCGAGTCGCACCGCGTTCGATCTCGCTCGAAATCTCGCGCCGGAGAACTCGCTACCGATACTCGACGCCCTTTGTCGGGCAACGAAACTCGCTCTCGACACCGTGACCGCTTTCGCCGCGGAACACCTGGGTGAGCGCGGTTGCGTGCGGATTCGCGAGATCATGCCGCTCGTCGACCCCGGGGCGGAATCGCCGCCGGAATCGCTGACGAGATTGTCGATCGTCCGAAGCGGGCTCCCGGCACCGGAGACCCAGATCGTGGTTCGCGACGAGGCCGGCGATTTCGTCGCCCGCCTCGACATGGGCTGGCGACAATGGCGGGTCGGCGTCGAATACGACGGCGCCCACCATTGGACCGATCCGGCCCAAAGGACGAAGGACATAGATCGCTCGGCGATCCTCGCCGACCTCGGCTGGCGAATAATCCGCGTGAGCGCGAGCCTCCTCTACCGCCGCCCCCACATCTTCCTCGACCGCATCCACTCAGCCCTCGCCGCGCGCGGCGCCCTAATCATGGACGGTTGATCACCACGCTCTGGTGGCGGCATCGGCCGAGAACGGTCCGCCACCACGGCGTGGTGATCGAGTGTCCAGCTGGTGGTATGGCGAACGGCGTGCCGGGGGCACGCCGTTCGGGGGAGGTCAGGCTGGGGTGGTGGCTTCGCGTTGGAGTTCCAAGGCGATGTCGATGAGCTGGTCTTCTTGGCCGCCTACGAGTTTGCGCTGGCCTGCTCGGACGAGCATTTCGGCGGCGGAGACGTTGTAGCGCTCCGCTTGGCGTTCGGCGTGGCGGAGGAAGCTGGAATAGACGCCGGCGTAGCCCATCATGAGAGCCTGACGGTCGAGCAGGCATTCGGTCGGCATGGCCGGGCGGACAACATCCTCCGCGGCGTCGGTCACGGCGAAGAAGTCGACGCCGGTCTTGATCCCGAGCTTGTCGCAGACGCCGATGAACGCTTCCACCGGAAGATTGCCCGCGCCCGCGCCGAAGCGCCGGGCCGAGCCGTCGATCTGGGTCGCGCCCGCGCGCACCGCGTAGACCGAATTCGCCACGGCCAGGCCAAGATTCTCATGGCCGTGGAAACCGACCTGGGCGTCGTCGCCGAGTTCGGCGACCAGGGCCGAGACCCGGTCCGACACCTGTTCGAGGACGAGCGCGCCCGCCGAGTCGACGACGTAGACGCATTGGCAGCCCGCGTCGGCCATGATGCGGGCCTGCTTGGCCAACTTCTCCGGGGTGGTGGAGTGGGCCATCATGAGGAAACCGACGGTCTCCAGGCCGAGTTCGCGCGCGAGCCCGAAATGCTGGATCGAGACGTCGGCCTCGGTGCAGTGGGTGGCGATGCGGCAGATGCTCGCGCCGTTGTCCTGGGAGATCTTGATGTCTTCTTTCACACCCACACCCGGCAGCATGAGGAAGGCGATCTTGGCCTGCTTGGCGGTTTCCGCGGCGGCCTTGATCAGTTCCTGCTCAGGGGTTTTGGAGAACCCGTAGTTGAACGAGGAACCACCGAGACCGTCACCGTGGGTCACCTCGATGACGGGAACACCCGAACCGTCGAGTGCGGCAACGATATTGCGCACCTCGTCCACGGTGAACTGGTGCCGCTTGTGATGGGAACCGTCACGCAGCGAGGTGTCGGTGACGCGCACATCGAGTTCGCCCGAGAAGGGCTTCAGGATATTTGTCATGGTCGAATCTCCTTACACCCGAGCCGAGATGATCTGGTCGGCCACCACATCACCCACACGGGTGGCGGCGGCGGTCATGATGTCGAGATTGCCCGCGTACGGGGGCAGGAAATCGCCGGCGCCTTCGACCTCGACGAAGATCGACACCTTCGCCATCCCACCCGAAACCACCGACGGATCATCGAACTGCGGATCGTTGAGCAACCGGTAACCGGGCACGTATTCCTGGATCGACTTCTCCATCGCGAAAATACTCGCCGCGATCGCGTCACGATCGGCGTCTTCGGGGATCGCGCAGAAAATGGTGTCCCGCATGATCATCGGCGGCTCGGCCGGATTCAAGATGATGATCGCCTTACCCCGCTGCGCCCCACCGATGGTCTCCACACCCTTGGAGGTGGTCTTGGTGAACTCGTCGATATTGGCGCGAGTCCCCGGTCCGGCCGACACCGACGACACCGACGCCACGATCTCGGCGTAGGCCACCGGCACCACCCGGGATACGGCCGCGACCATCGGAATGGTGGCCTGACCACCGCAGGTGATCATGTTGACATTCGGTGCATCGCGCAGCGAGTCCAGATTCACCGGCGGGATCACCGCCGGACCGACCGCGGCCGGGGTCAAATCGACCGCACGAATACCAGCGGCCGCATATTTGGGGGCGTACTCGCGGTGGACGTAGGCGGAGGTGGCCTCGAACAACAGGTCGGGTTTCTCCTCGAGCGCGAGTAGCCAGTCCGCGCCCTCAGCCGAGGTCTCCAGACCGAGTCCACGGGCCCGCTTCAACCCTTCGCTGTCGGGGTCGATGCCGATCATCCAACGGGGTTCGATCTTGTCCGAGCGCAGCAGCTTGTAGAGCAGGTCGGTGCTGATGTTGCCGGACCCCACGATCGCGGCGGTGACTTTGCTGGTCACAGT
>NZ_JBFAHR010000012.1:140386-232955 GCF_040654275.1 Nocardia sp. NPDC050717 | reverse complement strand
AGCGGGTCCTCCTCCGGCATGATCCAGCGCGGATCGTCGCTGTGTACGGCGAACTCCGGCGAATCCCAGTCGATGTCGACATAGGGATCGAAATGTTTGGCGACGGACCCCTCGGACAGGGTGCGCAGAATCTCGGTGTACCCGGGTGCGCCCGGCTTCTTCGCGGTGGACAGCGTCATCGATGCCTCCTAGAACAGTGCTGCCCCCAGTTTAGTGGTACCGGCAGTACCGCACAAGGTTACCGCAACCATGCGTTACAGCTATACCACCAGGTCGCTACTCGACCAGCGGGTCGATGCCGATGCCCTCGACGGCGCGCAATCGCCCGGCGAAGCCGATCAGAATCTCGAGCGACTCCGGCGACAATCCGTCGGCCAGCGTCACGAACCGCTCGAACCGCCGCTCCGAGAACGTCGCGCGCCGTTCTCGATCCGCGCGCACCGCCACCGTGCCCAGCGCCGCCATCCCGACCCCTTCACCCTCTGCACCACCGCATCGAACCCACCATCCGCAGACAACATAGCTGTAGGTTTGCGGGGCGCCGTCACCGGCCTCCGTCAACAGGAGCGATGCCGGATAGCGGTGGCGCTCACCCCGCCAGCCCGCCCTGGTCGATCAGCAGACGTTTGAGCACCTTGCCGGTCTCCCCGCGCGGCAGTGCGCTGAGAAAGGTGACATCGCGCGG
This sequence comes from Nocardia sp. NPDC050717, assembly GCF_040654275.1. Classification (NCBI taxonomy): domain Bacteria; kingdom Bacillati; phylum Actinomycetota; class Actinomycetes; order Mycobacteriales; family Nocardiaceae; genus Nocardia; species Nocardia sp. NPDC050717. The sequence continues at coordinate 232,270 of NZ_JBFAHR010000012.1, read as the reverse complement.
GACCGAGAAGCGGCTGAGCCGGTTCCGGATGTAGGTCCGCACCATCTCCGGGTCAAGCCCGGAGTTCTCGCTCTTGACCAGGAACGCGGCCAGCCGCTGGCCGAACTCGCGATCGGGCACGCCCACCACCGCCACGTCGGTGACCTGGGGCAGGTAGGCGATCGCCTCCTCGACCGGGCGCGGGAAGACGTTCTCGCCGCCGGAGATGATCATCTCGTCGTCGCGGCCGGCCACGAAGAGCCTGCCCTCGGCATCGAGGTAGCCGAGGTCGCCGGTGTCGAGCATGCCGTCGGCTTCCTCGGGCGGCGCGTCGCTGACGTAGCCGTCGAACAGCATGTGGTTGCCGACGAAGATCCGCCCGACCACTCCGACCGGCACCGGAGCGCGGTCGGGACCGAGTATCGCGAGGCGGGTGCCCAGCGGCGGGCGGCCTGCCGTGGTGGGCGCGGCGCGCAGGTCCTCTGGCCCGGCCACGCTCGCCCAGGACACCTCGGTGGAACCGTAGAGGTTGTAGAGGATATGGCCGTAGTCGTGCAGGAACCGGTCGACGGTGATCGCCGCCAGCGGCGCGCCGCAGCTGATCACCTGCCGCAGACTGCTCAGGTCGTAGCGGTCCCGCACAGCCGCGGGCACGTCGACGAGACGCTGCACCATGGTCGGCACGGCGATGAGCGTGGTCACCCGGTGTTCGGCGATGCGGCGCAGCGCCTCCTCGGCGTCGAAGCCCTGTGCGAGCACCACGGTGGCGCGCACCGCGGTGCTCAGCTGCAGGGCCGACAGGCCCCAGGTGTGGAACAGCGGCGCCGGGATCATCATCGTGGCGCCGACCCGGATCGGGATGCGCGACAGCAGCGCGACCAGGGTGTCGAAACCCTTCGGGTGCGGGCGCCGGGCGCCCTTGGGCGTGCCGCTGGTGCCCGAGGTCAGCACGATCTGGCGGCCGGGGGTGGTGGGTTCGGGAAAGGTCGTGCGGCCCATGGCGATCAGGTCCTCGATCGTGATCCGGGCCGGGTCGGCGGGCTGATCGTCGGTGAGGAAGCGCGGCAGCCCGCCGTGCAGGTAGCGCACGAGATGGGTGAGCCCGGTGTCGACGAACAGCGCGGAGAGCCGGTGGCGCTGCACGATGTCCTCGATCCGCCGCCCGGAGAGCCCGGCGTTGAGCAGAGCCACGTCGACGCCGAGTTTACCCGCGGCGACCATGGTTTCGACCATGCCGCAGTGGTTTCCGGCCAGCAGGCCGACCGCGTCCCCCGCGCGGAGGCCCACCTCGTACATCGCGCCTGCCAGCGCGGTGGTGCGCTTGTCGGTCTCCTGGAAGGTGGCCGTGCTCACGTCGTCGATCAATGCGAGCTGCTCGGGGCTGTGCGCGGCGCCCGCCGCGTAGCCGCCGGCGAGGTTGAAGCCCCACCGGTAGAGCGAGCGCAGTTGCCTGGCCGAGGTCAGCGGCGGCGCGATCAGGCCCGATTGCAGGCACCACCGCACCAGTTCCGACTTGCGCCGGATCGGCGCGCGCGCACCGTTGGACACCACCGAGGTCCGCGCGCCGCGCACGATGTCGACGGCCCGGCCAAGCCCCTGTTCGACCCAGCCGATGACCGCGGAGTTGGTGGTCCCCGCCAGCGCGGGGTGCAGCCGCGGCGCCGCGAACACGGTGACGCTCACCCGGGTGCGCTGCTCGTCGCCGGTGAGCCGGATCAGCGCGAAGCCGCCGGACTCCGGGTTGTGCAGCTCGAAGCTCTCGTACCAGCGCCCGATCGTCAGCGCCAGATCGGTGTGCCGGACGCCGACGGCCGCGTCGCCGATCCGCACCTGCCACAGGGTGCTGCGGTCGGGCTGCAGCAGGCGCTCGCACGCCCCGATCCCCGTCCACAGCCGGGGGTAGCTCTGCGGGTCCAGCAGCACGTCCCACAACGCCCGCCGCGAGACCGGGAATTCCACCGACACATCGACGACATCGCTCGGCATCTCCGCGCGCCTTTCTCGGCCCGGCCACGCTGCCGGGTGGTGCCCGATCGCCCGGCCCCCGTGCCGCGGCGGCGCCCGTGGTCAGGCACTGCACCAGAAACTATGATTCGGTGCCCGCCCCGCCGCGGAACGGAAGATCTACGGATTCTGGGCAACCGAACGACACGGGGCCGGTCGACGATGTGACCTCGGCCAGTGTTTCGGCCGACGGTCGGTCAGCTCAGGTGATGGACCTCCTGCTTCCCGTAGACCGGCGTCGGGACGCCTTCGTATCTGGCCTTGAGCTGCAGCGCCAGGTACAGCGAGTAGTGCCGGGACTGATGCAGATTGCCGCCGTGGAACCACAGGCCGGGCTGCTGGGTCGGCTTCCACATGTTGCGCAGTTCGCCCTCCCACGGCCCGGGATCCTTGGTGGTGCCGGAGCCGAATCCCCAGCACTTGCCCACCGTGTCGGCGACGTCCTCCCGATGAGATCGGCGGCCCAGCCGTTCATCGAGCCGTAGCCGGTGGCGTAGACGACGAGGTCGGCGGGCAGTTCGGTGCCGTCGGCGAGGACCACGCCGTCCTCGGTGAGTTCGCGCACCTGCCCGTGCGCCAACGCGATGTCGCCGTTGGCGACGAGTTCGGCGGCGCCCACATCGATGTAGTAGCCCGAGCCCCGGCGCAGGTACTTCATGAACAGCCCCGATCCGTCGTCGCCCCAGTCGAGATCGAAACCGGCGCGTTCGAGGCGCGCGTAGAAGTCGGCGTCGCGCTCCCGGATCGCGTCGTAGACCGGGATCTGGAACTCGGGCATGATCCGGTACGGCAGCGAGGCGAAGGTGAGATCGGCCTTCTGCGTGGTCATTCCGGCGGCCAGCGCCCGCTCCGAGTACAGATCGCCGAGCCCGATCTCCATCAGCGAATCCGATTTGACGATGTGCGTCGAGGACCGCTGCACCATGGTGACCTGGGCGCCGGCTTCCCACAGCGCCGCGCAGATGTCGTGCGCGGAATTGTTCGCCCCGATCACCACGGCGCGTTTGCCCGCGTATCGATCCGGTCCCGGATGCTGACTGGAATGGTGTTGGTCGCCCCGGAACCGGTCCATCCCGGGGAAATCCGGAACATTCGGCTTGCCCGACATCCCCGTCGCGAGCACCAGGTGTCGTGGCCGCAGCACCACGGGCTCGCCGTCGCGTTCGACCTCGACGGTCCAGGTCTCGCTCGCCTCGTCGTAGCGCGCCGAGGTGCACGTGGTCTTGGACCAGTACGGCACCTCCATCACCTTCGTGTACATCTCGAGCCAGTCGCCGATCTTGTCCTTCGGCGCGAAGACCGGCCAGTTGTCGGGGAACGGCAGATACGGCAGGTGGTCGTACCAGACCGGGTCGTGCAGGCACAGCGACTTGTACCGCTTGCGCCACTGGTCTCCGGGCCGGTCGTGCTTGTCGACGACGAGCGCGGGCACGCCGAGCTGGCGCATCCGCGCGCCGAGGGCGATGCCGCCCTGCCCGCCGCCGACGACGAGCACGTACGGCTGGCGGGTGTAGCCGAGTTCGCTCTCCTCACGCTCGCGCTGCTCGGACCAGGTCACCCTGGCACGGTCGGCGCCGTGGCGCACACCCCTTGGCCGTCGTGGCCCTTTGCCCTCCTCGTGGCCTTTGAGCTCCTGCATGGTGGTCAGCAGCGTCCACGCGCCCTCGTCGGTGAGCCGCAGATGCCCGACGCCGCGGCCGACCCCGGTCTCGAACCCGATCCACGCGCTGATCACGCCGTCGTCCTCGGTCGGCGGTTCGGTGGTGTGGAATCCGGACGGGTCGGTCTCGTCGAGTTGCGCGCTGAGCAGGTCGGCGACGCCCGCTCTGCCCTCGACGGTCTTGATGTTCCAGGTGAACGCGATCAAATCGCGCCAGAAGCTGTCGGTGGCGAACATGCCTGCCGCGGTGTCGATGTCGCGCGCGGCCAGTGCCGCTTCGAACGCCGCCAACCAGGCGTCCACGCGCTGCTGCGGTCCGGCCGCGTCCGCTCCGCGCACGACGGGATCGAGTGTCTGGGTCATCGAATCCTCCTTCACAATCTGTGACCTAGAGCACACGTCATGACCGGCAGGTGGCACAATCGTTGCAATGCGTTGCAACGGATGAAGGGTGGATCGTGGGCGATTTCAGCGCGGTCGAGCCCGGCACCGACCTCTCCGGCTACGCGCGCGAGCTGATCCGCATGCACGACGCGGTGATCGCGGGCAGCCACTCACCACTGCGCCCGCGCCCGCTCGTCGCCCGCTCGTGGACGCGGGTGCTGGCCGCGGGCCTGGTCCCCGACCAACCGCGCGCCCGCTCGGTGCTCCCGGTGGCCGAGGTCGAACGCCGGCGGCGCGAGTCGCTGCTCACCGCGGTGATCGAGGACCTGACCCAGGCGGTCGCCTGTCTGGCCGACACCTCCTCCCAGCTGATGCTGGTGGTGGCCGACGCCGAGGGCGTGGTGCTGTGGCGGTACGGCTCGGCCAAGGTGCGCCATCGCGCGGATTCGCTGGGTTTCCGGGAGGGCGCCAGCTGGACCGAGGACGCCGTGGGAACGAACGCGATCGGTACTGCGCTGACCGAGGCCGCCCCGGTGCAGCTGTTCTCCGGCGAGCACTTCGAGCAGTACCAGCATCCCTGGTACTGCACCGCGGCGCCGATCCACGACCCGCGCACCGGCGAGTTGCTCGGCATCGTCGACATCAGCGGCCCCGCCCTGACCCTGCATCCCGCGATCACCGCGCTGGTGGCCACCGGCGTCCGGCTCGCGGAGTCGCAGCTGTGGCGCCATCACGAGACCCGGCTCGACCGGCTCCGCTCGGCGGCGGCTCCCGCGCTCGCGGCCGTCAGCGGACCGGCGCTGGTCGTCGACGAGCACGGCTGGGTGGCGCACGCGGTGGGCGTGGCCGCCACCCGCCGGGTCGCGGTGCCGCGGTCCGATCGCGCGGTCTCGGTCCCCGGGCTCGGCACGTGCGTCGCCGAGCGACTCGCCGACGGCTGGCTCCTGCGTCCGGACTCGCGTCCGCGCGGCACACGCTGGGAACTCGACCTCTCGGGGCCGCCGACGCTCAGCGTGCTCGGTGGCGAATCCGGCTGGCGCAGTTCACTGTCCGCCCGGCACGCGGAGATCCTGCTGCTCCTGCACCTGCACGGCCGACGCGGCATGACGGTGCGCGGGCTCAGCGAAGCCCTCTACGGCGACCCCGAGCACGCGGTCGCGGTCCGCGCCGAGATCTCCAGGCTGCGCCGCCTCGTCGGCTCGGCACTGGAGAGCCGTCCGTACCGGCTCGCCGAATCCCTCGACCTGACCGTCGCTCTCGGCACCGCCGACCGCCTCGCCGACTCCGACTTCCTCCGCCACACGGCGGGTCCGGGTCTCACGGCGTGGTGCGCGGCCGAGCCTCGCTAGCGAATAACCGGCGGCGACAGGTCCGTCGACCTCCGGCCGTGTGCCCGGCCGGAGGTCGCGATGATCAGCGCGGGGCCATCCGGATGGCGCCGTCGAGGCGGATGGTCTCGCCGTTGAGCATCGGGTTCTCCACGATGTGGCGGGCCAGGGCGGCGAACTCGGTGGGCTGACCCAGGCGCGAGGGGTGCGGCACCTGGGCGCCGAGGGACTGCAGCGCCTCCTCGGGCAGCGTCTCGAACAGCGGGGTGCGGAACAGGCCGGGCGCGATGGTCACGACGCGGATCTTGAACCCGGCGAGGTCGCGCGCGACCGGCAGGGTCAGGCCGACGATGCCGCCCTTGGACGCGGAATAGGCGGCCTGGCCGATCTGGCCGTCGTAGGCGGCGACGGAGGCGGTGTTGATGATGACGCCGCGCTCCTCGCCGACCGGCTCGACCACCGACATGCGCTCGGCGGCCAGGCGGATCACGTTGAACGTGCCGATCAGGTTGACGTTGACGACCTTGGTGAAATCGGCGAGCGGGAACGCACCCTTCTTGCCGACCGTCTTGATCGCGTTGCCGATGCCCGCGCAGTTCACGGCGATCCGCAGCGGGGCCAGCGATTCGGCGACATCGAGCGCCGCCGACACCGCCGACTCGTCGGTCACGTCCGCCGCCGCGAAGGCCGCGCCCTCGCCCAGCTCCTTGGCGATGGTGGCGCCGTCGGACGAGGGGAGATCGACGATGACGACCTTCGCGCCCTGCGCGTGCAGCTCCCGCACGGTGGCCAAGCCGAGACCCGACGCCCCGCCGGTGACGATCGCGGACGAGTTGACGAAATCCATACTTTTTCTCCTGTTTCGGTGGGGTCGGCCCAATATTGACACACTTCGCCAAAACTGGTTGGCTTTCGCGGTGACAGAGCCAGCTCCCCGCCGCCCCGGCCGCCCCTCCGTGCTGGACACCAGGGCCGTGTCCGCCGGGGCGTTGCGCCTGTGGACCGACCGCGGCTTCGCCACCACCAACTGGAACGATCTGGCCGAGGCCACCGGGATCAGCACCCGAACCCTGTTGCGGCACTTCTCCTCCCGCGCCGAGATCGCCTGGCTCGGGGTCGGGCCCGCGACCGAGCGGCTGCGCGACGTGCTCACCGCCGCCGGCGACGACGAGCCGCCCGCGGTGGTGGTCCGCACGGCGATCGTGGAGTCGGTGTCGCGCGATCCGCGTATCCACGAGCTCGCGCCGGACTGGCTGCGGCTGATCTCCTCGGAACCCGAACTCGCCGCCACCGCGCCCCGGGTCTACCAGCCCTGGATCGACACGCTCGCGGGCTATCTCGCGCGCCGCCTGCCCGACTCCCCCGCCGCCATCTGCCGCGCCCTCGCGACCGCCTACCAGTCGGCCACCTTCGCCGCGCTGATCGAATGGGCGGAGTCCGGCGCGGGCGGGGATTGCGCCGAATCCGTCGATCTCCTGCTGCGCTGGATGGACGCGCACCTGCCCGCGCCCCCGCTCCGACGCGCCTGAGCGGCGACCGGCCGCCGCCACGAATCGCGGCCGACGTGTCAGACTGGCGGCGTGAGCGGGCAGGGGAAAGAACCGAGTGGAACGCGATCGACCGGCACGCCGCGCCGCGACCGCGGGGACGTGATCGGCGGCGGGTTGCTGTGGCTGGCCAAATGGTCGCTGTGCATCGTCGCGATCGGGCTGGGCGCCTGGGTGCTCGGCACCGTCGCCGCGCGGCTGTGGGTGGTGCTCCTGCCGGTCGCCCTGGCGATCGTGGTGACGACGATTCTGTGGCCACCGGCCCGGTGGCTGACCGCGCATCGTTTTCCGCCCGCGCTGGCCGCGACGGTGACCCTGCTCGGCTTCGTCGGGGTACTGGCCGGTGTCATCGCGCTGATCGTGCCCTCGGTGGCCGATCAGGCGCCCGAACTCGCGGACAAGTCGACCGAGGGCGTCAACCAGGTGCGCGACTGGATCCAGGGACCGCCCTTGCGGATCCGCGACGAGCAACTCGATTCCGCCGTCGACGCCATCGTCGGCAGGCTCCAGTCCAGCGGCGCGCAGATCGCCAGCGGTGTGTTCACCGGCGTCTCCACCGCGACCTCGGTCCTGATCACCGTGTTCCTGGTCCTGGTGCTGGTGTTCTTCTTCCTGAAGGACGGCCGCCGTTTCCTGCCCTGGATGCACGCGGTGTTCGGCAGCCGCAGCGGCAGGCACGTCGAGGCCGTGCTCGAGCGCGTGTGGGCGACGCTGGGTGGGTTCATCCGCACGCAGGCGATCGTCAGCCTGGTCGACGCCGTGCTCATCGGTGCGGGGTTGTTCATTCTGGACGTGCCGCTGGCGATGGTGCTGTCGGTGATCACCTTCATCGGCGGCTTCGTGCCGATGGTCGGCGCGTTCGTCGCCGGTGCGCTGGCGGTCCTCGTCGCACTGGTCGGCAACGGGTTCACCACGGCGCTGATCGTGCTCGGCATCGTCATCGCCGTGCAGCAGCTGGAAGGCAATGTGCTGCAACCGGTCCTGCAGAGCCGCAGCATGGAGCTGCACGCGGTGATCGTGCTGCTCGCGGTGACCGCGGGCGGCTCGCTGTACGGCATCACCGGCGCCTTCCTCGCCGTCCCCGTCGTCGCGATGATCGCGGTGGTCATCCGCTACCTCGGCGAGCAGATCGACGCGGCCACCGGACCACCCCCGGCGGTGGACGAGCCCGACGAACCCGCGGTGGCCGCGCCGGCGGACTGACGGCCTCCCGCTGGGTGGACACTCCCCCGCCGGGCGCCCGCGCGAGGTCCTAGCGTGCGCCGCAGCACAGCGGATGGGAGCGGGCATGAAAGACAATTCGGTGACACCCGTCGATGCGGGCGAGCTCGGCGGATTCGACCACGAGACCGACGTTCTCGTCGTGGGCTACGGCTGCGCGGGCGCCGCCGCCGCGCTCGAGGCGGCCGCGACGGGGGCCGAGGTCATCGTCCTGGAGAAGTTCAGTGGCGGCGGCGGGTCCTCGGCACTGTCCGGCGGCGAGATGTACCTGGGCGGCGGCACCGACATCCAGCGCGCGTGCGGCTTCGAGGACACCGCCGAGGACATGGCGGCGTTCCTGCTCGCCGCCCTCGGCCCCGACGCCGATCGGGCGAAGGTCGAGCTCTACAGCCGCGAGAGCACCCGCCACTACCGGTGGCTCGTCGACCACGGCGTGCCGTTCAAGCCGTCGCTGTGGGACTCCCCCACCTGGGTGCCGCCGACCGACGACGGTCTGATGTGGATGGGCGAGAACGCGTGGCCCTTCGCCGAACTGGCGAAGCCCGCGCCGCGCGGACACCGGGTCACCTCCGACGGCTTCGGCGGAAAGGTGCTCATGCAGAAGCTGAGCGAGGCCGTCGCCGCCACTTCCGTCGCGGTGCACACCGATTCGAACGCGACCCGCCTGATCACCGAGGGCGGCCGGGTCGTCGGTGTCGTCGCCAAGCAGTACGGCAGGCTCCACACCTACCGCGCCCGCCGCGGGGTCGTGCTGACCACGGGCGGGTTCGCCGACAACGCCGAGATGGTGGCGCAGCACGCGCCGCAGCTGGTCGGTCTCGGGGTCAACAGCGATGGCGGCGACGACGGTCGCGGCGTGGTGATGGCGCAGGCCGCGGGCGCCGCGGTCCGGCACATGTCCGCCGCGCAGGTCGGCATCTCGCTGATCCCCGGCATGATGGTGCGCGGCATGATCGTCGACGACAAGGGCCGCCGCTTCATCAACGAGGACGTCTACCCCGGGCTCGTGGGCCAGGCCGCGCTGTTCAAGCACGGCCTGAAGGTGTGGGTGATCCTGGACGAGCAGGCCTACGAGGAAGTGCCGGAGAACGAACGCTGGGGTGTGCAGCCGCATTTCGTGGCCGAGACGCTCGACGACCTCGAACAGCAGATCGGCATGCCGCCGGGCGCCCTGCAGACCACGATCACCGAGTACAACCGGCACGCCGCCGAGGGCAGCGACCCGTACTTCCACAAGGCGCCCCGCTGGCTGCGGCCGCTGCGGTCACCGTTCGCGGCCATCGACGTCCAGCGCGGCATCGCCCCGCCGGAATACGGCGCCGCGGGCCGTGGCGGCGCCGAGGTCTTCACCATCGGCGGTCTGCACACCACGGTCGACGGTCACGTGCTCGACCTCGACGGCGCCCCGATCCCCGGCCTGTTCGCCGCGGGCCGGGCCACCTCCGGGCTGCACTCGTGGGGCTACATCAGCGGCACCTCCCTCGGGGACGGCACGTTCTTCGGGCGCAGAGCGGGCGCGGCGGCGGCAGGCCGGGCCTGAGCGGGCTGCGGGAGAAGGGGTCTCGCCCGCGACACCGGTCGCGGGCGTGGCAGGGTGAGCGGAGGAGGAACACAGCGGAGATGACGGAACGGATCGACGACGCGCCCCGGGCGGACATCGCGACCATGCTGCTCGACCGGGTCGGTGACCAGCGGATCGGCCTGCGCACGCGGGAGGCGCGCTGGACCTGGGACGAGGTGGTCGCCGAGTCGGCGGCGCGGGCGCAGCTCGCCCACGCGCTGCGCCGCGACGGCCCCTTCCACGTCGGCGTGCTGCTGGACAACGTCCCCGACTTCGTGTTCTGGCTGGGCGCGGCGGCGCTGGCGGGCGCCGCCGTGGCCGGACTCAATCCGACCAGGGGCGACGCGCAACTCGCCGCCGACATCCGCTACGTCGACTGTCAGCTGATCGTCACCGACGCCGCTGGGATGGCACGCCTGCGGACCCTCGATCTCGGCCTCGCCGAAGACCGGTTCCTGCTGGTCGACGATCCCGGCTACGCCGCGAGGGTCGAGGCCCACCGCGCGCCGCCCACCGCGGTGGGTGGACCCGCGGACCTGTTGCTGCTGCTGTTCACCTCGGGCACCACCGGTACGTCGAAGGCGGTGCGGTGCAGTCAGCGCCGGCTCACGGTGGTCGCGCACAAGGCGGTGGCGAAGTTCGGGCATGTCCGCGACGACGTGGACTACTGCTGCATGCCGCTGTTCCACGGCAACGCCATCATGGCCCTGTGGGCGCCCGCGCTCGCGGTCGGCGCCACGGTCTGCCTGACCCCGAAGTTCTCCGCCTCACGCTTCCTGCCCGATGTGCGGTATTTCGGCGCCACGTTCTTCACCTATGTCGGCAAGGCCCTGGGCTACCTGCTCGCCGTGCCGGAAACCCCGGACGACGCGGACAACCAGCTCCGCCGCGGCTTCGGCACCGAGGCGTCGGTGGCCGATCAGCACGAGTTCCGCCGCCGCTTCGGCGCCGAGCTGTTCGAGGGTTACGGTTCGAGCGAGGGCCCGAACCTCGCCGTCCCCGATCCCGCAGCGCCGGCGACCGCGCTCGGCCGCCCCGCGCATCCCGGTGTGGCGGTGGTCGACCCGGACACCCTCGCCGAGTGCGCGCGGGCCGAGCTCGACGAGCACGGCCGGGTCCGCAATCCCGACGCGGCCATCGGCGAGATGGTCGACAAGAACGGGGCCCTCGCCTTCGAGGGCTACTACAAGAACGAGGACGCCGACGCCGACCGGGTCCGGCACGGCTGGTACTGGACCGGCGATCTGGGTTACCTCGACACCGACGGCTTCCTGTATTTCGCCGGGCGCCACGGCGATTGGATCCGGGTCGACGGGGAGAACACCTCGGCGCTGATGATCGAGCACGTGCTGCGCAGACACCCGGCCGTCATCGCCGCGGCGGTCTTCGCCGTCCCGGACCCGCGCTCGGGCGACCAGGTGATGGCCGCGATCGAGGTCGCCGACCCGGCCGGCTTCGACATCCCCGAATTCACCGAATTCCTCGGTACCCAAGCCGATCTCGGCAGCAAGGGCACGCCCCGGCTGCTGCGGGTCTCGGCCGAGCTCCCCGTCACCGGATCGAACAAGGTCCTCAAACGGGCACTGCGGGAACAGGCGTGGTGCACCGACGAGCCCGTCCACCGCTGGGTGGGGCGAGGCCGGCCGGAATACCACCGGATGACCGAGGCCGACAAGCAGGCGCTGGCCGCGGAATTCGCGACGCACGGCAGACAGCGCCTACTGTAGGCGGCACCCGTCAGGAAGGGGATTTGCGCTCGACGCCGGACAACCCGCTCCAGCACAGGGCCGCCGCGACGTCGACGGCCTCCTGCTTGGGAATCGGCCTGCCCGCGTCGAGCCAGTGGCGCGCCGCCAGGCGACTGATGCCCACCATGCTCCAGGCGTACATCCGCGCCGACGCCTCGGCGACGCCCGCGTCGCGGAATTCGGCGGCGACCGTCTCGGCGCAGGCGCTCAGCGCGCAGCGCACGCGCCATTCGATGCTGGGTTCACTCGGCACCGACGATTCGAAGACCAGGACGTGCCCGCCCGGGTCGTCGTCGACGAAGTCGAAATACACCGCCACCGCGGCCCGCGCCTTGGACCTCGGGGTGCCGCCCGCGACGACCGCCGCGCGGACATCGGCGACCATGCGATCCAGATACTGTTGCAGCACAGCCAGATACAGGTCCAGCTTGGTGGCGAAGTGGTCGTAGAGCACGGGCTTGCTGATCCCGGCGTGCGCGCTGATCTCCGCCATCCGAGCACCGTGGAAGCCGCTGACGACGAAGACGTCGCGGGCGGCGGCCACGACCGCACGCCGGCGATGCGCGCGCCTGCCGTCACCGCGCACGCCCCGGGCCGACGGCCGGATCGCCGCGTGGACGGATGACTCGCTCATGTTTCCTCGATGGTCGGACCGGTGCAGCACTTCGGCGACCCTTGCCGCACGAAGCCGGAGGGAGTCCGATAGTTGGACACCCAAGCGAACATTACGATCGCAACACTATTGGCGGCTTGTCAACACCTGCGGACAGTGCGGTCCGACACGCGGCGCAGGGAACAACTAGCGCGTGAGAATCGGGACGACGTAGGCCCTGGCGAACGCGGCCAGCGCCGCGGGCGAGCTCGTGTCGATGCCGCCGACCGGCTGCAGGATCAGCGAGTGCACCACCCGGCAGACCACCTCGACCCGGGCCGGGAGATCGGGAATGGCCGGAAACCGGTTGTCCTCCAGCACCTTTCCGAGGATCTCGGTGGATGCCGCGACCGACAGCAGGAAGAACGAACCGCCCTCGACGGTGAGCTGCGGCAGGATGCGGTCGGCTTCGAGCGTCAGCAGGCGCTCCACCAGCGGATGGGTGCGCCACCGGGTGATCACCGTGGTGAACACGTCGACGACGATGTCGTCGAACGCCTCGTGGCGCGCCGGGATCTCGCGCAGATCGTCGAGCAGCCCTCGCACCTCCCGTTCGAACGCCGCGCGCACCACGTCGTCGCGGGAGCCGATACGGCGGTAGACGGTCGCGCGGTCCACGTCGGCCGCCCTGGCGATGTCCTCGATCGTGGTCTTCCGCACCCCGACGCGCTCGAACTGGACGAGGGCGGCGTCGAGAATCCGTTCTTCGACGGAGTCGGCGGTGGGTGAATCTCCCGAGGTCGCGGCGGTGGAAAGCACGTGTCGACGGTAGCAGGCGATCCGAATGCAACATTGCGATACTTTTTGTTGCACTGTACGGTCACTGCATGGCTGATAACAGTGCAACGGCGCGCTCCTATCAGGAAGAGGCGCACGCGATCCACGCCCGGGATGTGCATTTCGACTTCTCGTCGGTGCCCCTGCACTACATCCCCGGGGAGGTGCTGGCCACGCACGTCACCAATGTGATGCACCTGGTCCTGCCCGAGGGCGAACGCGCGATGGCCGCCTGCCTGGCCGAGGCGCTCCCCCACATCGACGACGAGCGGCTGCGGGAGGAGGTCACCGGCTTCATCGGGCAGGAATCCATGCACGCAGGCAGTCATGAGGGTGCGCGCCGGCACCTGCAGTCGATCGGTCTCGACGTCGAGTCGTATGTGGCCGGGGTGGCCTGGCTGGTCGACCGGTTGCTAGGTGATCAGGGGCTGTCCGGTCGCGCCAAGGAGCAGTGGCTCAAGGAGCGCCTGGGGCTCTTCGCCGGGATGGAGCACTTCACGGCCGTGATCGGCGAGTGGCTGCTCGAGTCGGAAGTGCTCGCCGACCTCGGGATGGACCCGACGATGCTGGACCTGGTCCGCTGGCACGGCGCCGAGGAGGTCGAGCACCGCAGCGTGGTGTTCGACGCCTACATGCACGTCGACGGCGGGTACCTGCGCCGGGCGCGCACCGGGCTGCTGGCCGGCGGCACGCTGTTGCCGCTGTTCGTGATCTCGACGGCGTACCTGTACCGCAAGGATCCGAGCCCGGACAAGGGGCGGTCCTGGGCACGGCAGTTCGTGAGCGCGACGGTGCGCGGCGTGATCCCGAGCTTCACCACGTTCCTCACCGAGATGCCGCGCTACCTGCGGCCGGGTTTCCATCCCTCCCAGCTGGGTTCGATGGACAACGCGCTGCGCTACCTGGCGCACTCGCCGGCGGCGCGCGCGTGAGCGGGGTCGCGACGCCGGGCCTGCGCGCGCTCGGTGTGGCCGTCGACGTCTACAAGAAGGTGTTCACCCAGCCCGCGCTCTCGCCGCCGCATCCGGTGCGGCACAGCGGTTTCGACCTCGATGTCGTGGTGGAGTCGGTGCGTGCGGAGGCGGCAGACGTGGTCGGTGTGACGCTACGCCATCCCGGTGGGGCGCCCCTGCCCGCCTGGCGGCCCGGCGCACACCTCGATGTGTTCCTCGCCTCGGGGCGGCAGCGCCAGTACTCCCTGTGCGGCGATCCGCGCGAGCGCCACCGCTATCGCCTCGCGGTCCGCCGGATCGCCGACGGCGACGGCGGTTCCCTGGAGATGCACGCGCTGCGCGCCGGCGACCCGCTCCGTCTCCGTGGGCCGCGCAACGCCTTCCCCTTCGTCGAGGCCGCGCCGTCGTACCTGTTCGTCGCCGCGGGCATCGGGATCACCCCGCTGCTGCCGATGGCGTGGGCGGCCGGTGCACGCGGACGGCTGGTGTATCTGGGCCGGTCGCGCGCGACCATGCCGTTCCTGGCCGAGGTGCCGCCGGGCACCGACATCCGCCCCGACGACGAGTCCGGCACACCCGACCTCCCTGCGCTGCTCGCCACCGCCGCCCCCGGCGCCGCGGTCTACGTGTGCGGTCCGCCCCCGGTGCTCGAGGTGGCCCAGCGCACCCTGTTCACCCTGAATCCGACAGCCTCCCTGCACACCGAACTGTTCTCGGCCCGGCCCGTGATCGACGGCCGCGCGTTCGACGTCACCCTCACCCGCAGCGGGCGCACCGTCCGTGTCGGCAGTACCGAGACGGTGCTGGACGCGATCCGCCGCGTGCGGCCGGGGGTCGTCTACTCGTGCAGGCAGGGCTTCTGCGGAACCTGCAAGACCCGGGTCCTGGCCGGTGAGGTCGAGCACCGCGATCTGCTGCTGACCGCCGGCGAGCGCGCCGATCACCTGCTGACCTGCGTGTCGCGCTCGACCGGCGGCGCGCTCTCCCTGGACCTCTGACCGCGAAAGGCCCGGTCCCCCATGACATCTGCACTGCCCGACCGATCCACGCGGCGGCGATACCCCGCGCCGCTCACCCGCACGACATTCACCCGTGGCACCGTCGTCGACCGCCTCATCGCGGTGCCGCTCGGAAGGATCGGCTGACCGATGCCCACCGAACACACCCACATCGCCGTGCTCGGCGCCGGATTCGGCGGGATCGGGCTCACGATCAAACTGCGCGAAGCCGGGTTCGACGACATCGTCGTCCTGGAACGGGCCGACGACCTGGGCGGCACCTGGCAGGCCAACACCTATCCCGGCTGCGCCTGCGATGTCCCCTCCCAGCTCTACAGCTACTCCTTCGCCCCGAACCCGTCGTGGTCACGGACCTACGGCAAGCAGCCCGAGATTCTCGAGTACCTGCGCACGGTCGCCGCACGCCACGACGTCCTGCGCCATCTGCGCCTGCGCACCGAACTCCTCGACGCCCGCTGGGACGAGGACGCCGCGGTGTGGCGGATCGAGACCTCGCGCGGCGAACTCACCGCCGACTACTTCGTCTCCGCGGCGGGCATCTTCGCGGAGGCGAAATACCCCGTGCTGCCCGGCCTGGACACTTTCCGGGGCAGAACGTTCCATTCCCTGCACTGGGATCACGACCACGATCTCACCGGCGAACGCGTCGCGGTGATCGGCACCGGCGCCTCCGCGGTCCAGTTCATTCCCGAGATCCAGCCGAAAGTCGAGGCGCTGACCGTGTTCCAGCGTTCGGCCCCGTGGATCGTCCCGCGGCTGGACCGCCCGACGCTCGGCCTGGAACGGCGGCTGCTGCGGCATCTGCCGTTGGCACAGAAGGCCGTTCGCGGCACCTGGTACTCGCTGATCGAGGGGTTCGGGCTCGTCGGCTTCGTCGACAACCGGTTCCGCCACCCCTACGAGCTGCTGGGCAGGATCCAGCTGCGCCGCCAGATCCGCGATCCGCGCCTGCGCGCCACGCTGACACCGGACTACATGATCGGCTGCAAGCGCGCGATCTTCTCCGACGCCTACCTGCCCGCCCTGGACAAGGACAATGTCGAGGTCGTGACCGACGGCATCGCCGAGGTGCGACCGTACTCGATCATCACCCGCGGCGGCGCCGAGATCCCCGTCGACACCATCATCTTCGGCACCGGATTCACCACGATTCCCACCGCGTTCGACCGCATCGTCGGCCGCCACGGGCAGTCGATCGCGGACCTGTACGCCCGGCGCCCGCAGACCTATCTCGGCGCCGCCGTCGCCGGCTTCCCGAACTTCTTCTGCACCCTCGGGCCGTTCGGCGCGGCCGGGAACCAATCGGCGGTCTACATGATCGAATCCCAGATCGCCTACATCGTCGACGCGCTGACGACCCTGCGCGCGAGCGGACAGCGCCGGGTGGAGGTGCGGGAGACCGTGCAGGACGCGTTCGTCGACGAGATGCGCCGCCGCAGCGCCGACACCGTCTGGCTCACCGGCGGATGCGAGAGCTACTACACCACCGCCGAGGGCGGCAACGCCGGACTGTACCCGAGCTGGAGTTTCGAATACCGCCGCCGGACACGGCGTTTCGATATCGAGTCCTACGAGGTGTCGGCATGATGGGCCTGTCCGCGCTCGATCCCACCCGGTGGTTCGGACCGACCTTCGAGCTGGCGGGCAAAGCGGTCCTGGTCACCGGGGCGGGCCAGGGTATCGGACGCGAACTCGCGACCGTTCTGCACGACCGTGGGGCCCTGGTGGCCGCGGTCGACATCGACGAGCGGGCCGCCGAGGCCACGGCGGCGGACCTGGGGCCGGCCGCGTACGCGTTCGCCGCCGACGTGGCCGATCGCGCCAGGATGCGCGCGGTGGTCGACGAGGCGACGGGCCTGTTCGGCCGCCTCGACGTGGTCGTCGCCAATGCCGGGGTGACGCCGGTGCCCGCCACCGTCCGCACGATGGACCCGGCGGACTTCGACCGGGTGCTGAGCGTCAATCTCACCGGCGCCTTCAACACCGTGCATCCCGCCCTCGACCACATCGTGCGGGCGCGGGGACACGTGGTGGTGGTCTCCTCGTGCGCGGCGTTCGCGCCGGGGATGGGCGGGTCGCCGTACATGATGAGCAAGGCCGCGGTCGAGCAGTTCGGCCGGGCGCTGCGCGTCGAGCTCGCGGCGAGCGGAGCCAGCGCGGGCGTGGCCTATTTCGGCATCGTCGACACCGCCATGACCCACGACATGCTCGACACCGACGACCTCGGCCGCGAGCTCGACGGCCTGCTGCCGTGGCCGCTCAACGTGCGCATCAGCGCCGCCACCGCGGCGCGCATCATCGCCGACGGCATCGCCCGGCGGGCACCACGCACCATCGCCCCGAGCGGATGGGAGCCGTACGCGCTACTGCGCGGCGCGGTCAACGTGGTCCTCGACCGCAAGCTCGCCGCCGACACGACCGTGCACGAGCTCCTGCGCGCGATCGAGCGCCGCGGGTGAGTGGCGAGCGCGGGTCGCTGCGGGCGGCTGGCGGCGCGCCCTGTGAGTTGCGGATCCGGCGGGATCAGATGCCCGCCTTCCAGACCATGCCCTCGCTCGTCCCCGAGACCAGGGCGTCCTACCGGGCTGCCGCGGCTTTCGTCGCCGCCCACCTCCCCCTCGCGAACCAGAAAGCCATCGCCTCATGAGCACTCCCGTCGACACCCTGCCCGCCGCGTTCCAGCGCACCGCCGCGATCGATCCCGACGCCGTCGCGCTGCGCACTCCCGGCGACACCGTGACCCTCACCTGGCGCGAGTACGCCGACCAGGTGCGGGCGGTCGCCGCCGGGCTCGCCGGGCTCGGGGTGCGCCGCGGTGACACCGTCGCGCTGATGATGAGCAACCGCGTGGAGTTCTACCCGCTCGAGGTCGGCGCCCAGCACGTCGGCGCGACCTCGTTCTCGGTGTACAACACGCTGCCCCCAGAACAGCTCGCCCATGTGCTCGGCAACGCCGGTGCGCGCGTGGTGATCTGCGAACCGCGGTACGTGGCGGCACTCACCGCCGCCGATGTCGCCCTCGACCACATCGTCTGCGTGGACGACGCGCCCGACGGAACGCTGTCGGTCGAGCGGCTCCGCGCCGCCGCGCCCGCCGATTTCGATTTCGACGCCACCTGGCGGACGGTGCGCGCCGACGATGTGGCCACCCTCATCTACACCTCGGGGACCACCGGCGCGTCCAAGGGCGTGGAGACCACCCACGCCGCGCTGCTGTTCCAGGTTGCCGGGATCGCCGACGTGCTCGGCATCGAATTCGGCGACACCATCACCTCGTTCATGCCCACCGCGCACATCGCCGACCGGCTCACCGCGCTGTACGTGCAGGAGGTGCTGGGCACGCAGGTGACCAGCGTCGGCGATGCCAAGCAGATCGCCGCGGCGCTGGTCGACCTGCGGCCCACGGTGTGGGGCGCGGTGCCGCGGGTGTGGGAGAAGCTGAAGGCGGCCATCGAGTTCCGGGTCGCCGGCGAACCCGACGCCACCCGGCGCCAGGCCATGGAATGGGCGCTGTCGGTGGCCGCCGCGCGCAGCCGCCACCAGCTGGCAGGCGAACCGGTTCCGGCCGAGCTCGCCGCCGAGTGGGCGCGCGCCGACGAGTTGGTCCTGAACACGCTGCGTGCCGCGCTCGGGCTGGACCGCGTGCGCTGGGCGCTGTCGGGCGCCGCCCCGATTCCGCCGCAGACGCTGGGCTTCTTCGCCGGCCTCGGTATCCCGATCGCCGAGATCTGGGGCATGTCGGAACTGGCCTGCATCTGCAGCGTCAGTCATCCCCGCGAGGCCAAGCTCGGGTCGGTGGGCAAGCTGCTGCCCGGGATGCTGGCTCGCCGCGGCGCGGACGGCGAACTGCACGTGCGCGGGCCGCTGGTGATGAAGGGCTACCGCGGTCTACCCGAGCAGACCGCCGAGGCGATCGACGCCGACGGCTGGTTGCGCACCGGCGACATCGTCGAGATCGACGACGAGGGCTATCTCACCGTCGTCGACCGCAAGAAGGAGATGATCATCAACGCCTCGGGCAAGAACATGTCGCCCACCAATATCGAGAACGCGGTCAAGGCGGCGACGCCGCTCATCGGCGCGATGGCGGTGATCGGCGACGGCAGGCCCTACAACACCGCGCTGATCGTCCTCGACGCCGAATCGGTCGAACCGTATGCCCGCACGCACGGACTCACCGACGCCTCCCCGGCCGCCCTCGCCGTCGACCCGATCGTGCTCGCGGCCATCGAAGCGGGTGTGGCCCAGGGCAATACCGCGCTGTCGCGGGTGGAGCAGATCAAACGGTTCCGCGTGCTGCCGACGTTCTGGGAAGCGGGCGGCGACGAGGTCACCCTCACCCTCAAGCTCAAGCGCAAGGTCGTCGCCGAGAAGTACGCCGCCGAGATCGAGGAGCTCTACGCGAACGACACCCAGCCGAGTCCCGTCTGAGTCGCGGTCCGGCGCCGCGGGCATGATGGGGTATGGATTCCGGTCGGACCTTCACCTTCGAGGAGATGGTCGAGAACACCAATGCCCTCGAGTCCTCGGCCGAGGCACAGCGGATCCGGGCGGAGATCCGTCTGCTCCGGCTGGTGGCGCATTCTCCGGACGAGAGCGTCGAACGCAGGGTCGCGGCGGCGACCAGAGCCGGGGTCTTGCAGACGACCCTCGCGCGGCTGTCCGTCGGCACCCTGGGCTCCCGCGCCCAGGGTGCCGCTCAGCGCGCGTACGAGGACTTCGACTACGGCAGAGTGCTGGCGGCGACCGAACTCGGTGCGGCCCATCCCCTCCTGCTCCGCCTGGTCGGGCAGTTCGTCCCGCTGCTGCGCGAGATGGACCGCTACCGGACACTCGGGCTCATGATGGCGAAGCTCACCGCGCTCCGGGCGACCGAGGCCTTCGACGAGCTCGAGCCCCGCTACCGCGCCGCCGCCACCGTGGAGTGGCGAGCCCTCACCGACACCATCGAATCCTGGGCCGCTGTCTCCGAGGCGGCCCCGGCCCCTCCGAGCCCCGACCGCTGACATCGGACGCGGCCGGGGCTCCCGATCGGCGGAGGGAGTCCTCGCTAGCGGGCCGTGCCGTCGGACACCGGAGCGGGGTCGGTGACGGGCGTGGGCGGCTCCGTGCGGCGCAGCGGGATCTCGAGGTGAACGGTCTGGAACCCCTCGTGCGGGCCGCGGGCGTCGTGCACGATGTGCCCGAAGGTCAGCCAGAAGTCCAGGGCGCCCGAAGTTCTCGCGTCGGTGTGCAGGTAGAGGTGGTCGAATGCGGGAGTCGCGCGGACGTGCGCGATCGCCGCCCGCACCAGCCGGCTGGCCAGGCCGCGGCGGTGATGCTCGGGGCGGACGTAGACCCGGAACAGCTGGGCGGTGGTGGCGTCCGGGTAGCGCGCGGCCAGGGCGGCGGGGTGTGGCGGATGCGCGGGCCCCTGCGCGCGGATCGCCGTGGTGGCGACGATCGCCCCCTCGTGTTCGGCCACCCAGAGCCGATTGCGGGGGTGCCGCAGATAGGCGGTGTCCGGGTCGATCACATCCTGGTGGTACTCGGGCAGGTAGCCGATGCCGAACACCCGGTAGAAGGTGTCGAGCATGACGCTGCGTGCGCCGGGCAGATCCGCCGGGCGCGCTTCGCGCACGACGTAGCCGGTGACGGCGGGCGCGCTCATCGCAGGGCGCCCAGCTCGCGATCCAGCACTTCCAAACCCTCGACCGCCACCGGTCCGGGACCCGTGTAACCGAAGGGCGCCACGATGATCCGGTCCGCGGCGATCGCCCGCAGGCCCGCGAGCTCGGGACGCTGCCGCAACGCGGCGCGGGCCGACTCGGGGGTCTGATCGCCCTGGGTGAGCAGGATGATCACCTCGGGATCGCGGGCGATCAGCGTTTCGGTGTTGGCCTCGAAACTGCGCTTGGCGATGTCGCCGTAGACGTTGTCCAGGCCGAGGATCTTCATCTGCGCGTCGACGGTGCTCTCGCCACCGTAGGCGTTGAGCTTGGCGCCGTCGCGGGAGATGATCAGCGCGGCCGCAGGTGTTTTCGTCGTGGTGGCCTTGTGACGGTCGGTCACCGCGGCGACCCGGTTCTGCAGCGCCGTCACCTCGGCGTCGGCCGCGGCCGCGGTGCCGAAGAGCTGTCCGTAGAGGGAGATGTCGGCGAACACGTCCTCGAAGGAGCCCGCGGCGTCGCGGCAGTAGCCGCGGGTGATCAGCAGCGGGATGCCGACCTGGGCCAGGTCGTCCGGGGTCACGGCGGCGCCTTCGAAGCTCACGACCAGGTCCGGGGCACGGTTGATGATCTCCTCGCGAGCGAGTTCGCCGGTGGGCGCGGTGATCTCGACACCGCGCAGATCCTCGGCGTATTCCCCGGGGAACGGCGCCGTCTCGAAGGTGCGGGCCACGACGCGATCGGCCGCGCCCGCCGCGGCGAGCATCGGCGCGCCGATGGATCCGACGGTGACGACCCGGCGCGGCGGCGCGGCGAAGGTGACGTCGCGGCCGCAGCTCGAGATCGTCAGGGGGAAGCCGTCCGCCGCCGGTGTGGTCGACGCGGCGGGTCCGCCGCAGCCGGTGAGGGTGGCGGCGGCGAGCACGGCGAGTGCGGGCGCGGCGACGCGGGTGAGCAGAGTGACACCGTTGGACACGGTATTCCTTTCGGGGAGTGCGATTCTCACGCAGGGGTAGCCGGCCGGAACCGGCGGATCAGCAGCAGGAGCAGGGGTGCGCCGACGGCGGCGGTGACGATGCCGATGGGCAGCTCGCGCGGCGCGAACACGGTGCGCGCGAACACGTCGGCGATCACGAGGAACAGCGCGCCGATCAGCGCGCTCACCACCAGCACCTGCCGGTGGGTGCCGCCGACGCAGAGCCGCGCGACGTGCGGCACGATCAGCCCGACGAAGCCGATCGCGCCCGCGACGGCGACCACCGCGCCCACGGCGAGGGCGACGACGACCAGCGCCGCCAGCCGCACACCGTTGGGGGCCACGCCCAGGGTGCGGGCGGTGTCGTCGCCGGCGGCGAGGGCGTCGAGCCGGGGCGCCATCAGCAGCAGCGCCGCCAGCGCGGCCGTCACGACGAGCACCGTGGTGCCGACCGAGGACCACGCGGCCGAGCCGAGTGAGCCGAGCAGCCAGAACAGCACGGTCCGCGCGCCTTCGGGCCGGTCGGAGGCGAAAATCAGGAAGCTGGTCGCCGCCGAGAAGATGTAGCCGATCGTCACCCCGCCCAGCAGCAGGCGCAGGGAGGTGAGCTGCCCGTTGATCCGGGAGATGACGAACAGCAGCGCCGTGGCGCACAGGGCACCGACGAACGCGCTCGCGGCCAGCGCGGTCGCGGTGGTCGCGGCGGTGACACCGAACAGCAGGTACACCGCGGCGCCCGTCGAGGCCCCCGAGGTGACACCGAGAATGTGCGGATCGGCGAGCACATTGCGCACGATCGTCTGCAGCACGGCCCCACTCAGTGCCAGCGCCGCGCCGACCAGCGCGCCGAGCAGGACGCGGGGCACCCGCACCAGCCACACGATGGAATCCTGCGCGGCACTCCAGTCCTGCGTGACCGGCTGACCGAGCGTGTGGTGGCCGATGATGCGGGCGACCGTCCCCGGCGGGACCGAGACCGGCCCGAGGCCGGCGGCGAGCAGGACCGCGATGCCCAGTGCCGCGCCGAGACCACCGACCCACAGCAGGGTCAGCCCGCGGTGGCGGGCGTGGTCGAGGTCGTCGGCGACCGGTTCGTCGAGCAGTGTCGTCGTCATCGAGACGTGGCCTTTCTCGCCGTGTCGGTCGAAGATGCTGTCGCGCACACCGATTCACCGCCTTCGGGCGGGCTGCCGGCGCGCTCGTTCCCTCTGTGCGGACCGGCGGGCGCATCGGTGGGACCGAACAGCAGTTGCGGGGCGCCGAAGGCGCTCGTCCGCCGTACGGCGATGCCGTAGACCGGTTCGAGCAGCTCGGGCGTCAGCACCTCGTCGACGGACCCGGCGGCCGCTACGCGCCCCCGGTCGAGCAGCACCAGCCGATCGCAGTAGCGCGCGGCCAGATTCAGGTCGTGCAGCACCACGATGGTGGTGGTGCCGGTGAGTTCCCTGACCAGTCCGAGCAATTCGTGCTGGTACCGGATGTCGAGATGGTTCGTCGGCTCGTCGAGCAGCAGATGGTCGGCGTGCTGGGCGAGCGCGCGGGCGATGAGGACGCGCTGGCGTTCCCCACCCGACAGCGTCGCGTAGCGGCGATCGGCCAGCGCCCTGGCGCCGACGTGGGTGAGCGCGGCCGCGGCGGCGATCCGGTCGGCGCGCGAATAGCCCTGGTAGGCGCCGACCCAGGGCGAACGGCCGAGCAGGACGGTCTCGGCGACGGTCACCGGCGTGTCGGGGGGCGCCTCCTGCGCGACCACCGCGAGCCGCGCGGCCAGCTCGCGCCCCCGCAAGGTCTCGACCGCGGTTCCGTCGACGGCGATGTCGCCCGACTCCGCGCGCAATGCCCGGTACATCAGGCGCAGCAGGGTGGACTTCCCGGATCCGTTGGGCCCGATCAGCCCGACGATCGCGCCCGTCTCGGCGTGAAAGCTGATGTCGTCCAGCGTGATCCGGCCGTCGTAGCCGAAGCGGATCTGTTCCACGGTGATCATCGCACCCACACCTCGGCCGGTTCGGGGTGAGCCGCCGGGCCCACGGATCGCGCGAGGCCAGCGCGGCCGGGCACGGTCTCGGCCCGGCCACCCGTGACTGCCCGGACGTGGTCGTGGGCGGGCGGGATCGCGTGATCATGGCCGGTGCTCCCGACCGTCGGCGGCTGCGCACCGTCGGGGGGCGAGGGCCGCCACGTGTGATGCACGCTCACCGAAGCCGCGAACTCGGCACAGATCCGCTGGGCGGCAACCATTTTGCGCCCATAGTCGGAATCGTTGTCGTCGATCAGGAACCCCGTCGTGGTGCCGCTGTGGGCGACCACGACACCGAGCGCACCCACCTCGCGCGCCGCCGCGATCGTGGCGTCCAGGTGCGGGCGCGCACGCAGGGCGGCGCTCAGCACGGCGCTGCGGGTCGCAACGGCCCCGATGCCCGCTGTGTCGCGCCGGGCGATCGCGGTCCCGAGGCGGGTCAGCAGGGCGCTGTACTCACGCTTGACGGCCGCGCTGAACGGCCGTGGGCGGCGATTGAATTCGACGGTGTCGACCGCACCGCCCTCGTCACCGACGACGACGGTGAGCGCGGGCAACTGGCCCAGCCGCGCGAGCAAGCGCACCTCGCGGTGGCAGTAGGCGACCGAGCCCGGATACATCACGCCGTCGGAGGGTTCGATGGCGCGCAGTCCGGTCTCGATCTCGGCCGTCGCGGCGGTCCGGTACTCGGCGTCGGCGATCGCGCGGGCGGTGGCGACGAGGTCGGCGGTGGAACTGGCCAGGCCCTTGCCCTCGGGCAGGTCGCTGAACAGCGTCAGCCGTCCGCCGCGCAGCACGGCGGAACGCTCGATCATGCCCGTCGCCAGGCGCAGCGCTTTCGTCTTGTGGGGCGGGTCGACGCGCACGCCGGGGCCGCCCGGTTCGAACAGCGCGACCGAGCCACCGCGGATCGGCAGCGTGACCAGGAAGTGCCGATCGGCCTCGGCGGTCACCCCCTGCAGCAGCTCGCCGCAGCTGCCGAAGGCGCTGCCGACGCCGATTCTGGTCTGCCCGGTCACCCGGTCACCCCGGCCCGGCGGGCGACGACGTGGAGCCGGTCACCGGTGAGCTGCTCGGAGAGCCGACCGTCACCCGGCCAGGCGGGATCGGTCAGCGGTCCCGGCTCGTCGAACAGCGCCAGCACGTCGAAACCGGCCAGGCTCAACAGGAATCGCAGCTCGCGCGGAAACAGCAGGCGCCAGGCCGTGTGCTGGACGACCGGGTCCTGGCAGCCGGGCCAGGACCATGCGCGCCGCCGGCGCAGCAACTGTCCTGGCAGGTCGACGCGCAGCGAGGTGCGTGAGGTGTAGGCGACGCCTTCCCACTCGACCTCGCGCACGAGTTCCTCGTCGAGCAAGTCGCGCCGTCCCCGGTCGGTCAGCAGGAAGGCGCCGTTGCGCATCTCGAAGACCGCGAGCCCGCCGGGCCGCAGACAGTCGTGGAAGCTGCGCAGCGCGGCGACGAGATCGGCGCTGTCGTGCAGGTGCAGCAGAGTGCTGCCGAGGCAGGTGAGCACATCGACCGGCTCCTCGGCGCGCACGGTGCGGGCGTCACCCACCGTGACCGTGAGGCCGGGGTGGCGCTGCCGCGCGTACTCGACCATCCGCGGCGAGATGTCGACCGCGCCGACCAGGTAGCCGAGGTCGGCCAGGCGGGCCGCGTCGCGGCCGGTGCCGCAGCCGACATCGAGCAGCCGGGTCGCCGGACCGGTCCCGAAGCGGGTCACCAGGTCGTGCACGAAGGGGGCGTTGCGTTCCCCGGAGTCGGGGAAGGTGCGTTCGTAGAGGGCGGGGTTGTCGGTGAGCAGGTTCTCGCTCAACACGACAGGTCCGTTATTCGCCATCGTCATCGGTGCCTTTCGCCGGGCGCGCTGTGGACGCCGGAACTGGTGGAGGAGAACTGATTTCGGGGCCGGGTAGCGCCGAGCGCCGGTGCAGCACCAGGACCGCTGCCGCCGAACCCACGCCCGCCGCCGCGCACAGCAGGGCGGGTGGCCAGGTCAGCGAGCCGCCCGCCCGGTCGAGCACCGCGCCGGTCACCGAGGTCGCGGTGACGGTGAACAGGCCGGAGGCGAGATAGAACGCCCCGAAGTAGGTGCCGGTCAGCCGAGCGCCCGCGAACCGGCCGATGGCCTCGTTGACGAACGGCTGCACCGCCGTCACCCCGATCGCCAGCAGGACCGCGGCGAGCAGGACCGGCGCGACGCGCAGCGCGGTGTCCGCCACACCGGTCCCGGTACCGCGTAGGAGCTGGGCGGCGGCGGGCGGGACGAGGAAGGCCGCGCCCATGATCGCCATCCCGCCCGCCATCGCGGGCCCGCGCTCGGTTCGGCGCATCAGCAACCCGGTGACCCGGACCTGCAGGGTCACCACCGCGACGGTCTCCACGACGAACAGCGCCGCCACCGCCGCCGGACCGTGCCCGGGCGCGGCGCTGTCCTGTGCCTGCAGGGTGAACAGGAAATAGATCTGGCTCTGCAGCGCGAACATCGGCATGAGGGCCGTCGCGAACGCCCAGAACCGCCGGTCGGTGAAGACGGTCGCGAAGTCGGCGCGCACTCCCCCGTCCGCGGGCGCGACCGCCTTCGCCGGGAGCAGCAGCCACTGCGTGACGGCCAGCGCGGCGAAGATCGCCGCGGCGACCACCGCCGTGAGCCGGAACCCCGCCGCGACGAGCACGGTGCCCACCACGGGCCCGATCGCCGACCCCGCGTTGCCGAACACGTTGAACAACGCGAACGCCTCCGCGGACCGCTCGCCGCTGTCGCGGGCGATGTAGGCCCGCACCGCCGGGTTGAACAGCGCGCCGGCGAACCCGGTGAGCACCGAGGCGAGCAGCACCACGGGCAGCGAGCCGCCGACCGCGAAGAGCCCGAATCCGACCGCCCTGATCGCGATACCGACGACGATCACGCCGCGCGCGCCCAGCCGATCCGACGCCGACCCGCCGATCAGGAACAGCCCCTGCTGGCTGAGATTGCGCACGCCGAGGACCACGCCGACGACCGCCGCCGACAGGGCCAGATCGTCGAGCAGATAGTCGGCCAGGAAGGGCACCAGCAGGTAGAAGCCGATATTGCCGACGAGCTGGTTGGTCAGCAGCAGCCGCACCGACAGGGGCAGCGTGCGAAAGGTCCGCACCGTGTTCACCCGCGCACCTCGACGCCGAGCCCCGGAGCCGCCGGTCGGCGCAGCACTCCGTCGTGGCCGCCGAGCCCGGTCCACGGGTCCTCGGCCAGCAGCAGATGCCCGTCCAGATCGATCCAGCGGGCCGCGCCGATCAGCTGGACGGCGGGGGCGATGCCGAGCGAGCTGCTGGCCTGACAGCCCAGCATCACGTGTTTGCCGTGCCGCGCGGCCCAGCCGATCATCGCGCGGGCGGCGTCGAGGCCGCCGCATTCGGCGAGTTTGATGTTGATGCCCGCGATCTCGGGCGGCAGCAGGCGCAGGTCCTCGATCGTGCCCGCGTCCTCGTCGGCCACGACCGGCATCGGCACCGCGCGCGCCACCCGGCCCAGTGCCCGGTGGTCACCGGCCGCGACCGGCTGTTCCACCGCGGCGATGCCCAGGCTTGCCATCGCCGTGAGCACGTCGATCGCGACCTCGGCGGTCCACCCGCCGTTCGGGTCGAGCAGCAGTTCGGCGCCGGGCGCGGCGTCGCGGATCGCTCGGACGCGGGCGATGTCGGCCGCCGGATCCCCGGCCCCGGCCTTGACCTTCACCACACCGAACCCCTCGGCGCACAGTCGTTTCGCGGTCTCGGCCGCCTCCGCCGTCGGCATGATGCCGATCGTGTACGCGGTCGGCGCCGAATCCCGGTGCGGCAGCCCGAGAAACGCGGCGACCGTGCTGCCCGCGCGGCGGGCGAGCAGGTCGTGGACCGCGCTGTCGACCGCTGCGACCACAGCGAGCGCGTCCGCGAACTCCGCCCGCAGCCGGGGCAGCCGCGCCCGCAGGGCCGCCGGATCGGCGTCCTCGGTGATCGCCGCGGCGAGGGCGCTCAGGGTGGCATCGATCCGCGCGGTGTCGAGGCTGGCCCGTGGACTGGTGACCACCTCGCCGTACCCGGCGTGGCCGTCGTCGGTCAGGCACACCCACACCGCGTCGCGGCCGGTCATCGCCGCCCGCGAGATGCGCAGGGGCACAGCCAGTTCCAGCCGTGTCATGGTCCAGGTGAGGTTCACGCCGTGACCTCCTCGGCGGAGTCGGGCACGGCGAACGAACCCGTCGCGGGCTGTCGCGCCGACGACGCCCGCGCCGCGGGGTCCCGCACGATCGCGCAGCGGGCCCAGCCGTGTGCCTCCTCCTCGGGGGTGGTCAGCACAGTGGGGGTCGTCGCGACTCCGGCCTCCAGGCCGTGCGCACGACACCAGTCGTCGTCGTAGATGGTGCGCAGGTAGCGGCGCGGACCGTCGGGGAACACGGTGAGCACCCGCGCGCCCGGCTCCCGCTCGGCCACCCAGCCGGCCACCAGTGCCGCCGCGCCGGTGCTCCAGCCGCCCGCGAGGCCGGTGGTCGCCGCCAGCCGACGGCACGACGCGACGGTCTCGGCCGCGCCGACCCAGTGCACCTCGTCGAAATCGGCGTAGGCGACATTGCGGGGCAGGATGCTGCTGCCGAGCCCGCGCATGAGCCTGCGCCGGTCGGGCTGCCCGAAGATGCGGGAGCCCACCGCGTCCACGCCGATCACCCGCAGCCGGGGCCAGCGCTCCCGCAGCACCCGGCTGAGCCCGGCGCAGTGCCCGCCCGAACCGATCGCGGCGACCAGCACATCCACGGCATCGACCTGGCCGAGGATCTCCTCGCCCATCGCCCGGTAGCCGGCAGCGTTGTCGGGATTGTCGTATTGATCGGGCCAGTACGCGCCCGGCTCGGCCGCCACCAGTTCGGCGAGCCGATCCAGCCGGGCCTGCTGCCACCCGCCGGTCGGATGCGGCGCGGTGACGACCTCGAGCCCGATGCCGTACGCCGAGAACAGGGCGCGCAGATCGGGCTCGAGCTCGTCGTCGACCACGAGCCGCACCGGGTGCCCGAGCGCCTTGCCCGCCAGCGCCAGCCCCAGACCCAGGGTGCCGCTGGTGGATTCGATCACGGTCGCGCCCGGCGCGAGGTCGCCGCGGGCCGCGGCCGCGCGCAGCATCGAGACCGCCGCCCTCGCCTTCATGCCCGCGACGCTCGCCGACTCCAGTTTGGCCGTGTACCAGTTGTTTCCCGCCGCGACGCGGGTGACGGGAGTGTTGCCGATCAGCCGCAGCAGGGCGGGCTGGGCCGCGATCACGAGCGCCCCCGATAGGTGAACACCGTGCTCGGCCCGCCGTCGAGGGAGAAGAACGGATACGGCTCGGCCGACACCGCGTGCACCCCGGCGTCGAGGAACCACGGCAGCACGGCGCTGCCGGTCTGGGCGAACAGCACCAGCGGCACATCCCGGCGAGCCGCGATCCCGCGCAGCTCGTCGAAGCCGCCGTTACCCAGCGCCATGCCGGTGGCCAGGATCGCGTCGTATTCGGACGGCGCGGCGGCCACGGACTCGAACACCGGCTCGCCCCACTCGGTGACCCCACCCGCGAGATCGCAGGGCAGGTAACCGATCTCGCGTGCGCGGAGCTCCGCGAGCAAGGACCCGACCACGCCGACCACGAGGACCCGGCCGACCCCGGCGGGCAGCAGGTCGACGACGGTGGCGGCACGGCGACGCGACTTCGCCAGTGAGGTCGGCCCGTCGATCACGACCGGCTCCCCCGGCCGCCCGCCTGCGCGCGGATGCGGTTCGACATGCATCAGGTAGGCGTCCAGCGCCGCGACGCGGACCGCGGGCGCGGGGTGGTCGAGCAGTTCGGCGATCGTCGCGGCGACGCAGTCGTCGACGAGATCGCCGGTCGCGGTGCCGGGCTCGAGCGCGCAGGAACCGACGGCGGCGCCGAGCCGGATGCTGAGAATCTCGTTGCGGTAGGACCTGTTCCGGCCCGGATGGCGGGTGCCGTAGGTGGTGAGGAACGCGGTCGACGCGCGCACGCTCGCCGGGTCGACACCGAGCCTGCCCGCGCGGGCCCACGCGACGAGGTCACCGACCGAGGCCGGCCGCACCGTGGCGTCGATCACGCGCGATCACCGGCCGCGACGAGCTCGACCCGCAGATCGTCGATCAATCCCTGTGCGAGATCCCCTGCGGTGCCCGGTGTTTCGTCGACGACCATCACGTGCCCGAGGTAGGTGTTGTTGTCGGTGGCCCGCCGCACCTCGGCGCCGGGTCGCGCCAGTTTCTGCTCGACGATCCTGCCGTCGCCCGCCCAGTCGTCCGCGCCGTCGAGCCTGGCCAGCACGCCCGACTCGGCCGGGACGGCGAAAGCGATGGCGGCGCTGCCGATTCCGGTCGGTCGCGGCGTCAGATCGGGGGTCGCGCCCGCTGCGACCTGGGCGTGCACCGCCGCCAGGTCGATCCCGGTGACGCGGCGCACCAGCTCGGTGATCCGATTGCCCGCAGGCCGGGGGTTCACCTCGATCAGGCGAGGCCCGTCGGCGCCCAGCCTGATCTCGGTGTGCGCGACGGTGGCGTCGAGTTCCAGCGCCTCGACGGCCGCGACGGCGAGTGCGGCGATCGCCGCCGAGTCATCCGGGCCGAGCGCCGCCGGGAACATGTGGCCCGCCTCGATGAACGCGGGCGCGCCGGTGATCCGCTTGTCGGTGATGCCGAGCACGGTGGTCCGCCCGCCCGCGGTCACCGTCTCCACACTGAATTCCGGCCCGTCCACACACTCTTCGAGCAGGATCTGCGGCGCGCGTCGCTGGCCACGCGCGTTCACCGGGAAGTCCGCGATCCGGTCGACCGCGACCCGCAGCTGTGCCTCGTCGTCCACGCGGGACACGAACATCCCGCCACACAGGTCGACCGGCTTCACCACCATCGGATAGCCGAGCGCGGTCGCGGCATCGGCGATCTCCGCCCACCGCGTCGCCACCGCGAAAGCCGGACCCGCCACCCCGGCGGCCGCGCAGATCTCCCTGGTCCGGTGCTTGCTGCACGCCGCGGCGACGGCCGCGCGGCCGGGGCCGGGCAGGCCCAGCTCGGCGGCGATCGCGGCCACCGTCGGCAGGTAGTAGTCACACGAGGTGAGCACGCCGTCGAAGCCGAACAGCGCGTGCAGTTTTCGCACGTAGGGCAGCAGCTCCGCCTCGTCGTTGGTGTCGGCCGTGAACACGTTGGCCGCGCCGAGCAGCGGGTGGGGTGTGGGGCTGTCCGGCCGCAGGTAGTGCCCGAGCCTCCTGGTCAGAAAGCTGAATTCGTGACCGCTGTCCTTGATTCCCGCCGGGAGCAGGGTGCTCATCGAGCCGACCCAGCTCTCCACCATCAGCAGATGTCCCACAAAGCCTCCAAGCCTCGAGCAGGCGCTAATGATAACCATTATCGTTAATTTCCGATAGTCGTGGCCCCGAGTGCGATCCAGGTCTCCTAGGATCGCGGGGTGAATGGAGATCTGCGCCTGTGCTTTCTCGGGGATTCGTTCGTCCAGGGCATCGGCGACCCGGAGTACCGGGGCTGGGTGGGGCGGGTGCTGGCGGCGACCGGCCCGGACGTCACGGCGTTCAATCTCGGCATCCGCCGAAACACCTCCGCGGATGTGCTGCGGCGCTACGAGCGCGAGCTCGACGAGCGCACGGTGGCGGGCGCCGATCACCGCGTGGTCGTCTCGTTCGGTAGCAACGACATGGTCGAGGAGAACGGCCGGGTCCGCGTCGATCCCGCCCACTGCCTGGAGAATCTGGCCACGCTGCTCGCGGGCTGCCGGCGCCGCTCCGCCCGCGTGCTCGTCGTCGGCCCGCCACCGGTGATCGATGCCGGCGCGGCGCATTACGAGCGCGTCACCACGATCGCCGACGAGATGGCGGCGCTGTGCCTGCGGGAGAACGTGCCGTTCCTCGCCACGACCCGCGCGCTGGCCGCCGACCCGGTGTGGCGCGCCGAGGTCAGCGCCGGCGACGGCGCGCACCCCGGCAGCCAGGGCTACCAGCGGCTGGCCGACCTGGTTCTCACGGGTGGCTGGCCGGCGTGGATCGACAGTTAGCAGACAGCCGAAAACCGCCGGTCGCGCGCGCGACCGGCGGTTTCACTGTGTGTCGCTATCGCTTCGGCAGGAACCCGTCGTCGAGGAACGTGGCGTAGTTCGGGAGTTCGGTCTCGGCGGGGATCTTGCCCTGGGTCTTGGCCCACCGGCCCAGTTCGTCCAGTCCGGCCGCGAGGTCGGGGGTGAGCTGGAGGGTGAAGTCGAACTGCGGCAACACCGTTCGCAGCAGATCCGGCTGCAGCTGGGTGGCCGCGGCCACGGCGGACAGGGCGGGCTCGGACAGGCTCTTCAGGTCCCGCCCGGCGTCGTCGAGCGCCGCGAAGAACGACGAGAGCGCGGCGGACTTCGTGGTGACGGCGTGCTGCGAGGCCAGATACAGGCTGTGCTGGTGGTAGGTTCCGCCGGTCAGCTCGATCGCGTCGGCGCCGAGTGCCTGCACGACCTGGGCCTGGTACGGCTGGAAGATCGAGACGGCGTCGACGTTGCGCTGGGTCGCCGCGGTCACCGTCGCCGACGGAGCCACCTGCACGAGGTTCGCGTCGATTCCCCGGTGCGCCAAGGTGTTCGCGACGAAGTAGGCCGCGCTCGTCCCGATCGGTGTGCCGATCGCTTTGCCCGCGAGATCCTCGACGCTGTCGATGCCCGCGCTGCGGCGTGCCACGATCCGCGACCCCTCCCAGCGCGCGCCGTCGCCGACGACCCGCAGGGTCGGTGATTTGGTGAGCACGGCGGCGCTCGGCACATCGGCCGCAGTCGCGATGTCGAGCTGACCGGCGGCCACGGCCTGCAGGGCCTCGATTCCGGACGGGAAGTTCACGACCTTCACGGTCACGTTGTGTCGGCCGAAGTGGCCCACCTTGTCCGCGACCGGGATCTGTGCCCAGGACGGGTCGACGACGAAGCCGACGGTCAAGGTGGTGGGGTCGTCGGCGTCGGCGGCGCCGCAGGCGGCTCCGGTGACGGCCAGGGTGGTCGCGGTGAGCGCCGCGGCGATGCTCCGAAGGAGAGATGTCTTCACTGGGTGGTCCTCGGGTGGGGTGGATCAGACGGTGGCGTGGGTGATCCCGAGCCGATGGTGCAGCTGTTTGCGGATCTCGCTGTAGCCGGGTTGATCGGCGAGGGTGTCCGCGGGCCGCGGTCGGTGGAGTGGATTGGTGAGGTGTTCGGCGATGCGGCCGTTGTCGAGCACCTCGACGGTGTCGGCGAGCCGGATCGCTTCGTCGATGTCGTGGGTGACGAAGACGACGGTGCGGCGGGTGCGGGCCCACAGGCCGGTGAGCAGGTCCTGCATCTTGAGCCTGGTCAGGGCGTCCAGGGCGGCGAAGGGCTCGTCCATCAGCAGCACCGCGGGTTCGCCCGCCAGCAGCCGGGCGATGCTGACGCGTTGCCGCATGCCGCCGGACAGCTCGCTGGGTCTCCGGTCGCGCACCGAGGGCGCGAGCTCGACGTCGTCGAGCAGCTCGGCGACGCGCCGTGGCCGCTCGGCGGAGGCGATGCCGCGGGCGCGCAACGCGAAGCCGATGTTGTCGGCCACGCTCATCCACGGGAAGAGCACGTCGCGCTGGAAGGCGACGCCGCGGCGCGGGTCGGGCGCCGTCACCGGAATTCCGTTGTCGCGCACCAGTCCCGAGGTCGGGATGATCAGGCCGGCCAGGCAGTGCAGCAGCGTGGACTTCCCGGACCCCGACGCACCGACCAGGACCGTGAACGAGCCGTCCTCGATGGTGAGATCGATGCCGTGCAGCGTCGGCGCCGGGTTCCCTGGATAGTGCACGACCAGGTCTTGCGCGTGGATCGTCATGTCAGTGCTCCTCCGCGGCCCAGCGCGTGATCGGGGTGGTGGCGGCGGCGATGGCCGTGTCGACGAGCGCGCCGAGGACGCCGAGCACGATCAGGCAGGCGATCAGCCGGTCGGCCTGCGAGAACAGCTGTGCCTGGTAGAGGCGGTAGCCGAGACCGGCGGTGGTGCCCGACATCTCGGCGACGACGATGAGCACGAACGCCATCGCGGCGCCGACACGCAGGCCCGCCACGATGTCGGGAGCGGCCTCCGGCAGGACGATCTCGCGCAGGGTCTGCGCACGGCCCGCACCGAGGCAGCGCGCCGCCTGCAGGTAGTCGCGCGGCGTGCTCGCCAAGCCGACGTGGCTGTTGATCCACACGGGCACGAACACCCCGAGCGCGATGACCAGCGCCTTGCTGCCCTCACCGAGCCCGAACCACAGGATGGCCAGCGGGACGAGCCCGATGGTGGGAACGGGCGCGAGCAGCCGCAGCACCGGGCGCAGCAGACGGCGCCCGAGGGTGGTGGTCGCGGTGATGATCGCGGCGCCGAGGCCCGCGACCGCGCCGAGCACGAAACCACCGAGCGCCCGGCGCAGGCTGGCGAGGACGTCCTCGGCGAGCAGGCCTGCGCGCCAGAGATCGCCTGCGGCGCCGACGATTTCCGGCAGACCCGGCAGCAGCGCGTCGGGGAACCGGCCGGAGGCGGCGAGCAGTGTCCAGGCCAGCGCGGCGAGCGCGAGCCCGGCGAGCGTCCAGCCGAGCGAGCCCGCGCGGGAGATCCACGCCGGGACCCGGCGACCCGGCACAGTCGGGGTGCGCTCGCCGCCTGGTGCGGCGGGCGGGTCGGTGGTGCGCACGATACTTGTCATGATGGTCAGCCCTTCCCGCTCACTCGTCGTCGGCGGCGCCGCCGGGAACCCACTCGAAGGGCACCGCCTGGGCGCGATAGACCAGGGGCGTCAGCGTGAGCCGGTCGACACCGGGCACCCGCGGCTCGCGCACCTCCGGCTCGCCCGCGACGCCATAGCCCTCATACGGGCTGTGGTACTCCCAGACCACCTCGCCCTGCGGCGTGACCTGGAAGAGCCTGCCCTGCATGCCCTCGGTGACGAGGGTGTTGCCATTGGGCAGCCGCTGGGCATTGCTCACGAAGGAGCTGAAGAACGTCCACGACGGCCTGCCGGAGTCCTCCGCGGTGTACTGCCAGACGATCTGGCGGGTCGTCGGGTCGATCTCGAGCACACGCGAGCCCGCGTAGATGCCCAGTGGCGCGGGCGGATACCCCGCGCCGCCCTGGTTGTCGAAGACCAGGATGTTGCCCGCGCCGGGCAGTCCGGCCGGGATCAGGTGCGGATTGTGCTGTCCGGAGATCTGGTCCACCGGGCGGGGCACCTTGTGCGCGTTGACGCGCTGGTGCTGAGCGCCGGGGGCCTCCTCGAAGTAGGGCCCCAGCCGCCACGCGACGGCGCCGGAGCGCTTGTCGATCACCGCGATCACGTTCGCCTTGCGGAAGCTGACCAGGATGTTGTCGGGGTGGAACACGCCGTCGGGATCCGCGTCGTGCCAGCGATTGGGGCCCAGCGGCGTCGCGCTGTTCATCTCCAGGTAGCCCCAGGGGTCCTCGGGGTCGCGCGCGGCGGTCGCCCGCAACGCCTCCCACCCCGCCTCGGAGAAGCCGAACTCGTCGAGGTGGTCACCGGCCAGCCACTGCCAGACGATCGCGCCCTCCGGGTCCACCTCGTAGAGGCCCTGATCGCCGACCTCGGCGGCGATGCCGAGCTGGGCCACCACCCGTGGCACGGTGACCAGCAGCAGCCGGTTGCCGTTGGGCAGCAGCTGCCAGTCGTGGTTCTGGCGGGCCGCACCGCCGGGCGCCTGGCGGCCCCACTCCCACACCTCCTCGCCCGACCAATCCAGCTGTCCGACAGTACCGTTGGCGTAGATGCCGCCACGACCGTCACCGCTCTCGCTGAGCTGCACACCGACGTCCCCGCGTCTGCCGGTGAGAGCCGGATCGAGCAGCCGCGGCGGCACACCCGCGTGCGGCCACTCGCGCACCACGGTCCCGTCGAGCGCGATGAGGCGGGTGATCGAATCCGCTCCGGTGAACAGCACGAGGCTGTCGTGGGCGTTCTCGGGGACGTAGTGGGTGACTCCCGTGAGTCGTGCGTAGGCCATGGCGTCTACTTCACCTGTCGGTTGTTGCGGGTGTGGGTCGTGAGAGTTAAGGATCTAATCGATTAGCGTAGAGATGATCACGGCAGAGGACAGGGTAGGAATCACGATGAACGAAAGCCTCCGGCACGGACCGGCGGACCAGCAGACTGGACCCGATTGTGACCGCTAAACGCCCCACCCTCGCCGACGTCGCCGATCGCGCCGGCGTCTCCACCGCCGTTGTCAGCTATGTGCTCAACAACGGTCCGCGACCCGTATCGGACGCACTGCGCGCCAAGGTGCTCGCCGCCGCCGACCAGTTGAACTACCGTCCGGATCGGCTGGCCCGCGCGCTGCGGCGGCCGCGGCGCTGGCGTCAGATCGGGCTGCTCGTCCCCGATCTGACGATGCCGCTGTACGCGGCGCTGGTCGGGCGCGCCGAGGTCGAGGCGCGGGCGCGCGACCACCTCACCATGATCGGCAACAGCGGCTACGACCCCGAGCGCGAACGCGAATTCGCCACCGCCTTCACCGATGTCGGCATCGACGGGCTGATCGTGGTCGGCGCCGTCGATCCCGTCGAGACGGGCGCGGTGTGCGCGCGGGCGCGGATGCCGGTGGTGTGGGTGCACAACACCAGAAGTCCCGTGGATTCCCCGATCGTCGGGGCCGATCATGTCGCCGCGGGCGCGCTCGCCGCGCGGCACCTGCGCGAGGCGCACGGATGCCGCGACATCGTTTTCGTCGGTGGCTTCACCGCCGAGGACGTGCGCTACGGCGACCGGGAGACCGTCGAGCAGCGCTACCGCGGGTTCGCCGCCGTCGCCGGCACCGATGCCGCGGTCGTCCGCACCGATCTGTCCGCCGCGGGCGCCTACGGCGCGGTGCGCGAGCACCTCCGGGGCCGCACCGAGCCGCCCGACGGCATGGTCGTCGGCACCAATGCCCAAGCCGCCGCCACCGTCCGGGCCCTCACCGACGCCGGCCTCGACATCCCCCACCGGATCCGGGTCGTCGGGTTCGACACCGGTCCCGCCCAGCTCTTCGCCCAGATCACGCTGACCTCGATCCAGCAGCCGATCGACACGATCACCCGCCTCGCCCTCGACCGTCTGCTGACCACGTCACCGGACCCCACCCCGCCCACGCCGCTACCCGTCACCCTGCACCCCGGCGAATCCTGCGGCTGCGCACCACGGAACGACGACCTCACCTGAGTCCCCGCGGCGGTGACCGGCCGCGTTCGGAGCACGGGACGCTAGGGCTCTGCCACGATCCGGGCGCAGGATTCGCGGTGGAACGGTAGGCCGGCGCGCTGGAACACCAAGGAGCAGCTGCCGTTTCGCGGGTTCCAGAGGCGCGGGTTGGCGACTGCGGCGGCGAGGATGTCGCGTTGCGTGCGGGACAGGTGCCCGCGGTGGTCACAGGGCGGGTCGAAGGGCGCGAGGAGCAAGGGGCCCCACGTGCTACCGAAGCCCGTCCAGTCCGCGTCGCGAATGATCGCCTGTGCCGGTGCGGCGATGCGCTCGAACCTGTCCACCCGGACGAGGGCGGCGCCGATCAGCTCGCCGAGGCGATAGGGCGCGCGATGGTCGAGGCCGTGATCGGCCGCGTGGGTCAGCGCGGCGACGATGGTCTCGGTGGCCGCCGCGTTGTCCGCGAGGCACGCCGCGAGCGCCGCGCAGACTCGAACCGCCGGATCCGGATCGGTGAGGTACTGCTCGGTGGCGTCGTCGAGATCGCTGAGACGCCGCACCCACCAGGCACGTTCGGCCGTGTCGGCCTTCGCCCGCGTGTGCAGGCGTGCGGCGAGAACCGGCCGCTGCTGGGCCGGCGCCGGGGTCTTGACGGACGAGACCGCCGCGTAGACGGCCCGCTCGCGCACGGCCGGCTCGGCGTGGTCGAGGAAGCCGACCACGACAGGATAGGACTCCGCGACCGCCTGCTGCAGCGCGTCGACGAGGTCGGCGAATTGCCTTGCCCGCGCGGCGGACGTGGTCGCGTCGGCGACCCAGCCGAGAAACTCGAGGAGCGCGAGACGGACGTCCGGAGCGAGCTCCTCGAACGCGAGCAGGCCGGCGAGGACGCGCACCGCCGGCGCGGTCGCCGACGCGGGAAATCCCTGGTGCAGCAGGGCGCCGTCGAGATGGTCGAGGGCGGCCTCACGCGCGGACGGGTCCGCCGAGGTGAGGGCCGCCAGGTGGGCCGGGGTGTCGGTCGCGCGACCGTAGGCGTGGTCGAGCGAACCCCAGTCGATCTCGTCGAGCATGCGCCCATGGTTCCATCGCGTGCGGGAGCTGCCGAATCGGAACAGCTCGGCACCGAGAGCGGCCGAGCGTGCCGGCGAATGAGGTTGGGCGCTAGGCGAACTCGTCGCGCCCCGGGTGTGCCGTCGGAGCCAGGAATGTCGGTAGTGCGGTGGCGGTGCCGGATTCGGGGAAGGGCGGCGCGGGCTCGCCGGGCCGGTCGGCGCTGAACACCGGGGTGGGGACGGCGGGGGACTCACCGCGACGGAAGGCCGGCTCCGGCTGATCGGCGGAATGCGGGTGTGGAGCGGTCACGGCGGGTTCCCCCTGAGATAGGTCGCGCGGGCCGCGCGTTTGCGTCGAGCCTAGCCGTGTCCACCGACAGCACCGGTCCGGGTCGGCGAGGATGGCGGCAGCTGTCGAGAAATGATCCCGCCCGTTCGTCATGTGTAGGACAGAACCCTTCCCCTTTCAGGAGTGATCATGAAATACGCGATGTTGATCTGTGGCGACGACCGCGAGTGGGCCGCGTTGTCCCCGGCGGCCGAGGAGAACGTGATGACCGAGGTCTACGGCTGGTTCGAGCGGTGGCAGCCGACCGGCAAGGTGGCCGAGGGCGGCATCGAGCTGCAACCGAGGGAGACCGCGAAGACGGTGCGCGCCGGGGCGAACGGCGAACCGGTGGTCACCGACGGGCCGTACCTGGAGGTCAAGGAGGTGATCGGGTCGGTCATCGTGCTCGACTGCGACGACATGGACGAGGCGGTGCGCATCGCTTCGACGTGGCCGCTCGCGCCCGGAGTGAGCGCGGTCGAGGTGCGTCCGCTGCTGACGCGCGACTAGGCACCGGGGCGCCGAGGGCGTTCCCGGCGCCGCAACTCCCCCACCCGGCGCGACATCAGTTCGCGTTCGGCGGGATTCGTGGCGAGATCGAGGGCGCGCTCGGCCGCCGCCACCGCTTCGGACCTGCGGTCGAGAGCGGCGAGCAGGTCGGCGCGCGTGGCATGCCAGAGGTGGTAGCCGGCCAGCCGGTCCCCGAGGCGTTCGACCTCGTCCAGCGCCGGGGCAGGGCCCAGGACGAAACGGGTGGCGACGGCCCGGTTCAGCAGCACCACGGGCGACGGATCCAGGTCGGACAGCCGGTCGTAGAGCGCGCGGACCTCGGTCCAGGGAGTCCGCGCGTAGCTGGGGGCTGTCGCCGGTCCTGCCGCTCGAGCAGCACGAGGCGGCCGAGGGAGTCGAATCGCGTCGCGGCGCGGGCGTGGTGCACTTCGAGCAGCGCGGTGAGGCCGGCGACCTCCGGTTCGCCGGGCAGCAAGGCGGCCAGTTGCCGCGCCAGCTCGACGCCCTCGCCCGCCAGCTCCCGGCGCTGCGCCGACCGCCCGCTCGACAGATAGCCCTCGTTGAACACCAGGTAGATCACCGACAGCACGGCGGGCAGCCGCTCGGCGTACTCGTCCGGCCGCGGCGGCTCGAATCCGATGCCACGGTCGCGCCAGTGCCGTTTGGCTCTGGTCAGCCGCTGCGCCATGGTCGGCAGCGGAACCAGGAAGGCGGCGGCGATCTCGGCGGTGGTGAGCCCGGCGGCGGCATAGAGCGTGAGTGCGATCCTGGACTGCTCGGGCAGGTCCGGGTGGCAGCACGCGAAGATCATGGCCAGCCGGTCGTCCGCGCCGGGTTCCGGCACGGGTTCCGCGGCGATCCTGGCCAGCTTCGCCCGGCCGACCACAGCGCGGCGCTCCCGGTCAAGGGCCTTGCGCCACCCGGTAGTGACCAGCCAGCCCGCGGGACTGTCCGGCACACCGTCGACGGGCCAGCGCTCGAGCGCCACGGCCAGCGCGTCGGACAGGGCCTCCTCGGCGAGATCGAAGTCGCCGAGCCGCCCGCTGAGTGCGCCCAGCATGCCGATCGCGTCGGTGCGCCAGATCCGGTCGAGGAGTGCGGCCACGTCGTCCACCGGTCCATCGTGCCGCACCGGGAGACCCCCGCCGTGCGTCAATCCGCCGCCGGGGTCACGCGCGGAACGGCCTTGTCGCCGTGCGGCCCGAAGAGGTGCAGGATCTCCACGGGCGTGTCCTCGACCGGGCCGAACCAGTGCGGCACGGTGGCGTCGAACTCCGCGGTCTCGCCGGGCGCGAGCAGATGCTCGTCCTCGCCGAGCAACAGTCGCAGGGTGCCCGCGAGGACGTAGAGCCAGGCGTGTCCGCTGTGCGAGACCAGCCGGGGTTCGCGCGGTCCGAGCACGTGCTTGAACACCTGGACGCGGCCCGGGTACCCGGTCAGCGGCACGACGACGCCGCCGTTGGCGCGGCGGTGGGGTTGCAGGTGCATGCGCGGGTCGCCGGTGGCAGGCGCCTCGACCAGCCGGTCCAGC
The DNA here is from genome assembly GCF_040654275.1 of Nocardia sp. NPDC050717. NCBI lineage: Bacteria > Bacillati > Actinomycetota > Actinomycetes > Mycobacteriales > Nocardiaceae > Nocardia > Nocardia sp. NPDC050717. The sequence continues at coordinate 192,169 of NZ_JBFAHR010000012.1, read as the reverse complement.
GACACCCGGTAGACGCGGGCCAGCGGGATGAGCAGGTCGAGCGTGGGCTGGCGGTGCCCGGTCTCCACCCGCGACAGCGTGCTCACCGACAGTCCCGCGCGCTCGGCGACCACGGTCAGCGAGAGTCCGCGCTCCCGGCGCACCGCGCGCAGCCGGGGGCCGATCGCCGCCAGGATCTCGGCCGTCTCGATGTCCATCGGTCCATGTTTGCAGATTCCGCAAAACCGCTGGGGTGGCGCGGCTGTCGCCGAGCACGATCGACCGCATCCGGCGCAGGGGCCGGCGGAATCGAAAGGCTGGTGTGGTGTGACCGCGACGATCACCCCTGGAACGCCCGCGCTGTCCGCGCGGCGACGATGGACGGTGCTGGCGATCTGCGCCTCGGCGCTGTTCCTGGTCGGTTTGGACACGACGATCGTGACGGTCGGCCTCGCCGAGATCGGCCGCGGTCTCGGCACGAGCGCGGACCGCCTGGCCTGGGTGATCGACGCGTACACGGTGACCTTCGCCGGGCTGTTGATCACCGCGGGGGCGGTGGCCGACCGATTCGGCCGGCGGCGGGTGTTCCGCACGGGTCTCGTGGTTTTCGCGGTCTCGTCGCTGGCCTGCGCCGCGGCCCCGTCGCTGGCGTTCCTCGTCGCCGCGCGCGTCGGGCAGGGGGTCGGCGCGTCCATGATGACGCCCGTGGCGCTGGCCATCGTGGTCAGCGCGATGCCGGACCCGAGGGAACGCGCCCAGGCCATCGGCGTCTGGGGCGCGATATTCGGGCTGAGCATGGCCGCGGGTCCGGTGACGGGCGGCGCGCTGCTCGCCCTGTTCGACTGGCGCGCGGTGTTCTGGATCAATGTGCCGCTGGTCGTGGTGGCGCTCCTGCTCGTGGGCGCCGTCGTCCCGGAATCGCGTGGCGCACGCGTCCGCAGGCTCGACGTGCGCGGTCAACTGCTGCTGGTCGCGCTGCTGTGGCTCGCGGTCACGGTGCTGATCGAGGGGCCGCGGATCGGCTGGACCGCGCCCGGCACGGTTGCCGGCGCCGTCGCGGTGGCCGGGCTGACCGCGGTTCTCGTCCGGGTCGAGACGGGGCGTGCGGAGCCGCTGCTCGAGCCTCGGCTGTTCCTGGTCCCCCGTTTCGCCGGGGCGGTGCTCGGCGCGATCGCCGTCTTCGTCGCCTTCAGCATGACGTTGCTCATGACCACGCTACTGCTGCAACGGGTTACGGGCTGGTCGGCCGTCGCGGCGGGGGCGGCGACCCTGCCGATGGCCGTGGGCGCCACCGTCTGCGCGCCGGTGTCGGGCCATCTCGTCGGCAGGGTCGGCCCGCGGGTCCCGCTGCTGCTGGCGGGCGGGTGCGTGACGCTCGGCGGCGCGCTGCTCGCCGCCGCGGGCATGAACCTGCCGCTGCTGCTGACCGCGCTCGCGCTCGTCGGCATCGGGGTGGGTTTCGCCAACGCGCCGATCACCGACACGGCCGTGAGCGGACTGCCGCCGGAGCGCGCCGGCGTCGCCGCCGGAACCGCGTCCACGGCACGGCAACTCGGTACGGCGCTCGGTGTCGCCCTGGCCGCAGGTCTCGTCGCCGAGGTCACCGCCGACGGTTTCGCGAGCGCCGCGCTCCCCGGCTGGCTGGTCGTGGCCGGATGCGGCGCGGTGCTGCTGCTGGTCGCGGGCGTCAGCCCCGGTACCGGTCGAGCACAGCCGAACCCGGTCTCGCGATGACCTCCCGGCGATGTCACCGAACGTCGAACACCCGTGCGGTGACATGCCTTTCAGATCCCGCGATCAGGGCTTGCGGCCGACGGCCCCATAGGCCGAGATCGGCTGCACCGAACCGACTTCGGTCGGGTCGGCGCGCCACTGGGTGATCGAGGTGAAGCCGGGCTCCACCAGTTCCAGTCCGTCGAAGACGGCGCGGATCTGGGCCTGCGGCCGCGGGATGTAGGGGGTGCCGCCGGTGCCGGTGTAGTTCTCGCACAGCGTGACGTAGGCCTGGCTGTCGTCGGTGCCGTCCCACATGATCAGGTAGCTGCCCGAGGGCACGGCGCCGACCACGGTGCGCACGATGCGCAGCAGGTCGTCGTAGGTGCGGGCGTGGCCGAGGACGCCCATGAACATCACCGCGATCGGCTCGTTGAAGTTCAGCACGTTGCGGGCGTCGGCCACGATCTGTTCGGGATCGTGGAAATCGGCGTCGATGTAGGTGGTGACGCCCTCGGGGGTGGTGCTGGTGAGCAGGGCACGGGCGTGGGTGAGGACCAGCGGGTCGTTGTCCACGTACACCACGCGCGCGTCGGCGTTGATGCTCTGCGCGACCTCGTGGGTGTTCTGCATGGTGGGCAGGCCGGTGCCGATGTCGAGGAACTGGCGGATGCCGTGCTCGCGCGACAGGTGGCCCACCGCGCGGATGAGGAACTGCCGCGACTGCACGGCCATGGTGGAGATCTCGGGATCGACGGCCAGGCCCGCGTCGCCGGCGACCTTGTCGATCTCGTAGTGGTCCTTCCCGCCCATCCAGTAGTTCCAGATCCGCGCCGAGTGCGGGATGTCGGTGCGGATGACCGGTGTTTGCACGTCTGCCATGGGGCTCGCTCCTTCACGGGTGGGGACAGCATCACCGCCCCGGAACAGCATCCACCAGCAGCGGTTCATCTGATCGGTTGTGACAGTACAAGATTCGTTCCGGTACCGCCGGGGATAACGACGGAGAAAGCTCCGTTGTTCAGCGGAAGTACGGATAATCCTGTACCCAGTGGAACCCCCGGTTACGCAGGGTGAAGCTGTCGGGATCCCGGCGCTGCAGGGTGATCACCACCTGGTCGCCGTTCAGTGTTCCACGCAGCAGGAGCCGGTCGGCGGCGGGTTGTTCGGGAGACAGGGTGGCCAACGGTCGCGCGTCGGCCGTGGTGAGTTCGAGCTGTCGGGTCGACCGGAATTCGGCGCCCACCTGGACCAGTTCCCCGTTCATCCGCTGATAGGTCGCGGTGCCGGGGCGATCGAAGACCACTCGCTGCCAGCGGTTCTCGTCGGTGGTCAGTGGCGGGCGCGGCTGTCCACCGCTGGTGAACTCCACGACGTCCCAGATTCCGTACAGCTCCGATTTCGGGCTGTGGGCACTGTATTGCTCCTGCCACACGATCCCGCGATCGTAGCCGCAGCCGAGGGCGACCCACAGCCCGAGGGCGAGCTGGAGCCATGCCGCGATCCGGTTCTTCCGTTCGGCGGTGAACAGTGCGGGTGCGGTCAGCGGTGCGCACGCGCGTTCGAGCACGAACACCTCGACCAGCCGTCGCAGATACGGGGCGAGCAGGATCAGGCTGAACACCAGCAGGTGCCCGGCCAGCAGCTTCTCCGGGATGTCGAAGGTCATGTTCAGCAGCAGGACCTGGGCCATGCTCGCGCAGCTCAGCACCGCGCCGAGCACCGAGGTCCGTGGCGCGAACAGCAGCAGTCCCGCCACCACTTCCACCGCGCCCAGCGCCATCTCGTAGACGGGCGAGCTGCCGACCTGCAACCACAGCACCGAAGCCGGGCTCAGGTCACCGTAGGGCTGCAGCAGCTGGGCCAGGCTCGGCGGCGGCATCTGGGTGGGGAACAGCTTGGCGAAACCGAAACTCAGCATCATCGCGCCCAGGCACAGCCGCAGCACCAGCGTGAACCAGGCCAACAGCCGAGGGTAGGCGGTGCGACGGTCCACCGCCGTCCAGACAGCCGTGGCGACACCGGCGACGACGAGCAGGCAGAACGACAGCACCCACATGGCCTGTTGATCGCCCGCGCCGGAGTCGGTGCGCAGCACCGCGTCGACCCCGAAGACCGTGCGGCCCACCCACCCGGTGACGGGGTCGGTGAACGGGGTGTTCCACGGCCCCGGATACTCGCGGACCCAGCGGCCGAGCGGTCCGAGCAGTGGGAACGGGATGTAGGTGACGAGCAGGCAGTGGAGGGTGCAGTAGACCACGCAGAATCGGAACGCGATGCGGGTGAGCGGCGACCATCCGGGTGCCGTGGTCACCGCCGCCGGAGCCTGGACCGTGGCGATCACTGCTGCATCCTCGGGTCCTGCGTGGGGTCGGCATAGAGCGCCGGGCATCCCTGTTCGGCGGCGTCGGAACGCAGTTCGAAATGCCAGGGCTCATTGGCGTAGATCTGGCACAGGCCGTACGCGGCGCCGTAGGCCGACAGCCACGCCGCCGCCTCGGTCGGCCCGATGTCGACCGCTTCGCCCGACACATGCGCCGACGTCGTCGGCGTGGCCACCCACCGCGCGGCCTCGGCGTACGAGCCGTACTGCTCGACGGCCTCGCGCAGCAGCCGTTCCTGCTGACTCGCCGACCGCCAGCCGCTGTTGACGACGAACTCCACGCCGTCCGCCGCGGCGTCGCCGGCCGCGCTGCGCAGCGCAGCGCGCAGGTCGGGATCGAGGTTGGTGACGGCGGGCACGTCGTCGAAGACGGTGGTGCCGGGCGGCGTGCGGTCGACGAGGTCGCCGAGCGAGCGGGCGGTCGAGAAGGACAGGGGCGCCTGCGACTGGAGGACGAGGACACCGACGGCCGCGGCGCTGACGAGCGCGGCGGCGGTCAGACTGGACGATCGGCGGCGGGAACGCACGGTTCGTGCTGGTCGGCTGGTATGCATGCCCTCAGTCAAGGCACTGTGGCGTTGCCGGGGCGTATGCGGTTTTCGATACGCCGGCGATATGGCCGGACGGGAAGAATCGAGGTGTTATGCGCGTACTGATCGTCGAGGACGAACCCCTGATGGCCGAGGCCATCCGTGATGGCCTGCGCCTGGAGGCGATCGCCGCCGACATCGCCGGCGACGGTGACGCGGCGCTGGAACTGCTCAGCGTCAACAGCTACGACATCGCGGTGCTCGACCGCGACATCCCCGGCCCGTCCGGGGACGAGGTCGCCGAACGCATCGTCGCCGCGGGCGCGGGTACGGCGATCCTGATGCTCACCGCCGCCGCCCGGCTCGACGACAAGGAGTCCGGCTTCGCGCTCGGCGCGGACGACTATCTCACCAAACCCTTCGACCTGCGCGAGCTCGTCCTGCGGCTGCGCGCACTGGACCGGCGGCGCGGCCACCATCGACCGCCGGTGCGGGAGATCGCGGGCCTGAGAGTCGACGCGTTCCGTCGCGAGGTCTACCGCGACGGCCGCTACATCGCGCTGACGCGCAAGCAGTTCGCGGTACTCGAGGTGCTCGTGGCCGCCGAAGGGGGCGTGGTCAGCGCCGAGGAACTGCTGGAGCGGGCCTGGGACGAGAACGCCGACCCGTTCACCAACGCGGTCCGCATCACCGTCTCCGCGCTGCGCAAGCGACTCGGGCAGCCCTGGATCATCGCGACGGTGCCCGGCGTGGGCTACCGCATCAGCGCCGCGGACGGTGCGCATGACTAGAGAGCCGGGGCCGAGTGTCCGGCTCAAGCTCGCCCTCAGCTACGCCGCCGTGATCATGGTGGTCGGGATCATGCTGATCGCGGCCGTCTTCGCCTTCTATGTCGTGGTGCTGCCCCGCATCGACGTCATAAACACCACCGGCTCGCTCGACATCGACCGCACCCGCCTGGTCAAGGCCTTCGTCCCGTTCGTCGCCGCCGTGCTGGCCGGGCTGCTCGCGGTCGGGCTCGTCGGCGGCTGGTTCCTCGCAGGCTGGATGCTGCGCCCGCTGGCGCAGATCACCGCCGCGACGCGCCTGGCCGCGACCGGGTCGCTCACGCATCGGATCGGGCTGCCCGGGCGCAGCGACGAATTCCGGGAACTCGCCGACGCTTTCGACGACATGCTGGCCCGGCTGCACGCGCACGTGGCCGAGGAACAGCGCTTCGCCGCCAACGCCTCCCACGAACTGCGCACCCCGCTGGCGATCACGCGCACCCTGCTCGACGTGGCCCGCGGCGATCCCGACCGCGACATCACCCAGTTGCTCGACCGCCTCGCCGCCGTCAACACCCGCGCGATCGATCTGACCGAGGCGCTGCTCGTCCTGAGCCGGGCCGACCAGCGGTCCTTCGCCCGCGAACCCGTCGACCTGTCGCTGCTGGCCGAGGAAGCCACCGAAACCCTTCTCCCCCTGGCGGAAAGCCACGGTGTCACCATGGAGATCGCCGGTCCGCAGGCGCGGGCTCTCGGCTCGCAGGCACTGCTGCTGCAGATGACCACGAACCTCGTGCACAACGCGATCGTCCACAACCTGCCGGGTCGTGGCAGCGTGTGGATCACCACCGGGGTCGACTCGGCCACCGCGGAACTCACCGTCGAGAACACCGGCGACATCCTGCCCGCGGCGATGGTGTCCACCCTGCTCGAGCCGTTCCAGCGCGGCGCCGCGCGCATACGCAGCCACGACGCGGGCGTCGGCCTCGGCCTGGCGATCGTCGACAGCATCGTCCGCGCCCACGGCGGCACCCTCACCCTGACCCCGCGCCCCGACGGCGGCCTCCGAGCCACGGTGACCCTCACCCGATGACACCGCGACCGGAACGTGCGGCGCGGGACGGCCGAGGTGGGCTAGCGTCACGAGGGTGGGCGACGGCATCGTTTTCGCGGGTGTGACCATCGACAGCAATGATCCCGGCGAGCTGGCCGGGTTCTGGCGGGCGGCGCTCGGGTACGTCACGCTCGCCGACACCGGGGAGTACGTGATGATCGCGCCGCCGGGGGTGGGGATCGGGGAGGGGCGTTATGTCGCGTTTCAGCGGGTGCCCGAGTTCAAGGTGGCGAAGAATCGGGTACACCTCGATTTCCAGACCTCGACGCGGGCCGCGGAGGTGGCCCGGTTGACGGCACTCGGAGCCGAGGTGGCGGGCGAGCACGCGCTGCCGGGCTTCACCTGGACCGTGCTGCGGGATCCGCACGGCAACGAGTTCTGTGTGGTCTCGGCGGAGAGCTGAGGCGAGTTGACGGCGTGCGCGCGGGGCCGCACAGTGGATGGACAGACCGCGCACGGTCAGAGGTATCCACGAAGTCGGCGTAGTTCACCCCAGGTATGAGCGTGATGATCGCACACGGGAAGGATGCGATGACAATGCGCGACCGACGGAGACGTTCTCGTGAGATCCGCGAAGTAGTCCACGCTCAGCCCCCGCATCAAGCCACCAAACGGGTGCTCTCGCTGCTCATGCTGGTCTGGCTGGGTGCCGGATTGCTCGCGGCACACCAGCGAGACCATTTCACGAGCCCACCGGTCGAATGCGGGGCCTGGGGCACGATCGCGCTGACCGTCGTGGCGGGCCCGCTCAACTATCTGGGCGTCAACCCGAAGGTGTCGGACTGTCAACTGCCGGAACCGAGCCAGTGACCCCGTGCGTCACCGCGTGAACGGCAGCTCCGGCGCCAGTGCGCGCAGTGCCGCGAGATAGTCCTGGTTCAGCGCCTGGATCGCGACGTGATCGGCGCCCGCGTCCAGATGTGCCACCAGTCCGGCGGCGATCTCGGCGGGTGTGCCGTGCAGCGCGAGGATGTCGATCAGCCGGTCGCTGCCCGGCGTGGTGAGGTCCTCCTCGGAGAAGCCGAGGCGGCGCAGATTGCTGACGTAGTTCACCAGTCCCAGATACATCGGCACCATGCGCCGGGCGATCTCGCGGGCACGCTCCGGGTCGTCGTCGACGACGACCTTCTGCTCGGCGACCAGCAGCGCGTCCGCGCCCAGGGTCGTGCGCGCGATCTCGGTGTGTTCCGGCGGGGCGAGGTAGGGCAGCGCGCCCGCGGTGCGGTCACGGGCGAGGTCGAGGACGCGCGGGCCGAGGGCCGCGAGCGCCCTGCCCGCCTTCGGCACGCCCGCCGCGTCGAGCTCGTCGAGATAGGCCACCAGTGCGTCGTACGGTTTGACCGCGCCCGGCCCGTCGGCCTCGCGGTGACCCGCGCCGATACCGAGCAGGAAACGGCCGGGGAACCGCTGGTCGATGCGGTGGAAGGACTCGGCGACCTCGGCGGCGGGCGCGGTCCAGATGTTCACGATGCTCGTGCCGATGGTCAGCGACTCGGTCGCCGCCACCAGCGATTCGGCGACGCCGAGGTCAGCGGGCGGCGATCCGCCGAGCCACAGCGCGCGGTATCCGAGCTCTTCGAGCTCCCGAGCCGCTTCGGGCGTGAACCCCTGGAAATGGCGCCACACACCGAATTTTCCGAGATCATCTCTGGTCATGCCGAAGGCAACTCGGGCCACCGCGCGACTTATTCCGGGACACACCCATACCCTTTGGTAGGTTCGACTGTACGTCCAAGTACGGTCGACGCGGCAGGGAGGAAGGTGGGCATGACCGAGAACGCACGGCCTCCGGCGCCGGTGTCCAAGCGCAAAGCGGCCTCGGCGCGCGGCGGGGCACGCAGGCTCGGCGTCGAGGACTGGACCGCCGCGGGCCTGAACATCCTGCTGCGCGAGGGCGTCGCCGCGATCACCATCGCCAAGCTGTGCGAGGAGCTCGGCGTCACCAAAGGCAGCTTCTACTGGCATTTCGACGGCGTCGACCAGCTGCTGGAAACCACCGCGCAGTTCTGGTGCGCGGATCACAACGACGCGGCCCGCGGCTTCCAGGATCTCGACGAGCTGCCCCCGCGAGAGCGGCTCACAAGGATGGGCGAGTTGCTCACCGGGGAGCGGGTGTGGCAGGTCGAGCTGGCGGTGCGCGACTGGGCGCGTACCAACGACAAGGTGGCCGAGGCGGTGAAAGCGCTCGACCAGCGCATCTTCCACACCCTGGCCGACACGCTGGTCGACATGGGGTTCTCCGCGGAACAGGCGGAGCTGCGCGCGGGCGTGATGTGTTTCGCCGGAATCGGTTTCGTCCACGGCAATCAGAACCTGCCGGTGCCGACCGAGGCGCAGCGCCGCGAGTTCTTCCGGCTCATCACCAGCAGGCAAGCACCCGGGTGAACCGCGCTCAGGTCAGCGCGACGAGTTCGTGCAGCGTCGTGCCCGAGCGTGTCCGGGTGCCGGTGCCGGTGCGCACGGTCAGCTCGAAGGCGGATTCGAAGCGGAAGTAGCCGGGATGCCCGACCAGCCGGTGCACCAGCGGTTTGATCAGCCGCGAGCGCACCACGGGCAGATCGTCGAGCAGGTCGTGGGCGTGGATGACCCGCGAGACCTCCAGCCGCAGCTCCACTTCACCGGGGACGCGCAGCTCGATCCACTCGGGGTGGGTACGGCCCGCGGTCGCGTCGAATCGCGCGGGGCCCTCGACGAGTTCGGTCTCGCCGGTGGACAGCACGATGTCGCCGTCGTGCGCGAGCATGAGCGGGCTGATCTCGTGTCCACCCGCACGCGGCTGGGTGAGCACCGAGGCGTACAGCAGGGAGTAGTCCGCGACGTACAGCCTGCCCCAGTGCCAGCGCTCGACGATCTTCTTCATGTCGCCGACGCCCCAGTTGTGGTCGTGATACCCACGCCCGGTGACCTCGTGCCGCACGCCGTCGAGCTCGATCGACCCGCACACCTCGGCGCGCGGCGCACCGACCATCCAGCCGAAGGAATCCGCTGCGCCGAACCGGGTTTCGCCCTTGCCGGGCATCCAGCTGGGGACCTCGTTGTGGAAGCGCAGATCGAAGGCGATGCCGTCCTCGCGCATGCGCAGATGGTGGATCGGCAGGCCGTCGGTGTGCTCGGTACGCGCGGTGTTCTCGCCGATGCGGACATCGCAGGCGTCGGGCGAGAAGGCGGTGGCCGCGTGCGGGTAGCGGCGCGACACCTGCCGCCGGGTGCCGTCGGGGGCATAGACGATCAGCTCCACCCAGGGCCGCGACCACGGCGGATCCTCCGGCCTGCGCCGGATCAGGAAGCCGATCACCACGTGGCCGGTGTCGAGGTGGGCGTCGAAATACCAGTGTTCGAAGGCGAGTCTGCTCGCGGCGGGATGGAATCCGTTGTGGTGGGGGCGGACCTCGGTGAGGACCGCGTCGCGGCGGCCTGGCCCGTTCCACACTTCGACGATGTCTGTCATGGCTGCTTTCGGTGGGTTCATCGGCGCAGGGCGCCGTCGGCCTCGAAGGCCGCTTCGCGACCGCGCATCTGGGCGCGATACCAGTTCTCGCGATGGGCGAGCATGAGTTTCTCGTGCGCCCGCGCGAACGGCGGACAGACCCGGCGGACGATTTCCTGCACCGTGATCAGCGGAAAGCGCAGGATCGGGACGAGAATCCACGGAAAGGCGGGCGGCATGGTGTACCGGCGGCGGGTGCCCGGCGCCATGTACATCGCCGAGTACACGGAATTGATGCGGTAGTTGTACTTTTCGCGCAGCCGGGTGAGGCCGCGGTGGCCGTCGCGGGGCGCGAAGGCCGCGGGGTAGGACTCGATCAGTTCGCGGCCGTGCTCGCCGGAGTCGTAGGAGCGCGAGGCGATCGTCATCGCCAGGACCCGCAGCCCGTCGCCGACCGTCTCCGGATACCAGCGCACCCGGACGCCGAGCAGATGGCCCATGTACTTCTGGAAATGCAGCAGCGCACGGATTTCCGAGGGCGTGGTCTGGTAGCCCAGGGCCCACAGGCCCAGGCCCGGCGTCACGCTCCCGGCGAGCAGCGTGAGCATCTGATAGGTCTGACTGATCGGCAGACCCCACCGCTCGATGTCCCATTCGGGATGTTCGGCGACCTTGGCCCGCACGAAGACATGCATGACCCGCACCTTGAGCGCGGTCGCCCGGCCTGCCGAACCCGGGGTGAGCAGCGCGCCTTCGGCCGAGACGTCCATCCAGAAGCGGGTCGTCTCGAGGAACCGGCGCAGCGCGCTGTCGCCGGCGTAGCCGCCCGCCAGCGACAGCGGCGTCGCGACGGCGGCCTCGGTGTACATCTCGAGCGTCTCGGCGCCGGCGAAGCTGAACAGCATGGTGCCCCAGCGTCGCCAGATCGCCGCACCCTGTTCCACCAGTGCGGGCACCACCCAGTCGGGCACGGTCTCGAACTCGGCGAACAACGCGCGCATCGATTCCGGTGCGTCGGGGACCGCGTCGATCCCCTCGGCCAGCGCGGTCTCCAGCATCCGGCGTCCCACCGTCGGGCCGATCGCGCCCCGCATCACCTCGGCGACGAAGCGTTCGGCCACCGGGTCACCGGTGAACAGGTCGGCGCAGAGGTCCGCGGCCTGCTCGTCGGTGGGGAACAGCCGCTGCCCGGTCACCCGCGTGAAGAGTCGCTCGACGCGGCGCACGGTCGGGGTGCTGCGCGCTTCCCAATAGCGAAAGGCGGTGGGGCACTTCACCGATGACCTCCTGACGGTCGCTGCGTGTCAGGTCGACCGTACTATGCCGAATAGTTGTCCGTACCCGAAAGTACGGAATTCGGTTTCCCCGGCAGGCGGCGGCTGGATCGGACCGGCCGGGAGCCCGTCAACCGAGGTCGTCCACAACCGCCCGATCGGCGGCTGCGGGTGCGGGATGCCCGTCGCCGTCGGGCGGCCCCGATCCGCCGAGGGCCGCCGACAGCGCCTCGGCGCCCGCGCGGATCGCGGCGACGTAGTCCGCCCGCTCCGCCCTGCTGACCGTGGCGCGCAGGGGGCCGATCTGCACCTCGTACGGCGCCTCGGCACTGCCGAACACCGGCGCGGACAAATAGCTCACCGGCAGCGCCTCGGCGCTGTCGAGGTCGGCGTCGCGATAGGGGCGCGCGGTGAGCCGGGACAGCTGACGCAGGACACGCGTGCGCAGTTGCGGCTGCATCACCTCCGCGCCGACCGCCCCGAGCAACTCCGCGAGCACGTCGACCAGCCCGGCGTCGTCGGAGTCGGGACGGAACATCGCGCACCCGTGGGTGGTGACGAACCGCAGCAGCGCCGGTGCGCCCCGCCGCGCCGGGCCGCTCGCGCTCGCGAGCCAGGCGCGCCGTTCGGCCTCGGCCCGCCACGGCATCACGGCGGCGCCGGCCGGATAGCCGAGTGGAATCGATTGCCCCACCGCGAGTCCGGGCAGAATGCGCGCCCCGGTCGCGTACTCCTTCGCCACCACGGTGAGCCTGCCGTCGGCGATCCGGCTCAGCGTCACCCCGCAGTGCGCGGCGGCCGCCAGGGCCTTCAGCTCCGCGCCGACCGCCGCGTTCGGCACCTCGAGCGCCACCGGACGCAGCGCGGCCAGCGCGGGACCGGGCGTGAAGCGACGACGACGGTCGCGGCGCACCCAGCCGGCTTCGGCCAGTTCGGTCAGTATCGCGATGACGGTGGCGCGGGCGTGCCCGAGCGCCGCGGCGATCTCGGACGCGGTCAGCGCGCGCTCGGCACGCGTCAGCAACTCCATCACCTCGATGACCCGGCGGGTCGGCGGCGACGCGGATTCCGGCATGACAACCCCTTGTTCAGCGGCAGCGCCCGCCCTACACTGCCTCGACTATTCGCCACAGATTAGTCGAATATTCGACACATAAGGTGGGCTCATGATTCTCGACCACTTCCGACTGGACGGCCGGGTCGCCGTCGTCACCGGTGCGGGCCGCGGGCTCGGCGCCGCCGTCGCCCTCGGTTTCGCGCAGGCCGGCGCCGACGTGGTGATCGCCGCGCGCACCGAATCCGATCTCCGCGAGATCGCCGGCCAGGTCGAAGCCGCGGGGCGGCAGGCGCACGTCGTCGTCGCCGACCTGGCCGATCACGACGCCGTCGCCGGGTTGGCCGAGGCCGCGGTGGCGCGGTTCGGCCGCTTGGACATCGTCGTCAACAATGTGGGCGGCGCGCTGCCGAGGCCGCTGCTGGACACCGCGCCCGAGGATCTCGCCGAGGCGTTCGCCTTCAATGTGGGCACCGCGCACGCGCTGGTGCGGGCCGCGGTGCCGAAGATGCTCGACACCGCCGACGGCGGCTCGATCATCAACATCACCTCGACCATGGGCAGGCTGCCCGGACGAGCCTTCGCCGCGTACGCGACCGCCAAGGCCGCGCTCGCGCACTACACCCGTTCCGCCGCCATGGATCTGAGCCCGCGCGTGCGGGTCAACGCCATCGCGCCGGGCTCGATCCTGACCTCGGCGCTGGCGGTCGTCGCGGGCAACGACGAGATGCGCGGGCAGATGGAACAGGCCACTCCCCTGCGCCGCCTCGGCAGGCCCGACGACATCGCCGCGGCCGCCCTGTTCCTCGCCTCGCCCGCGGGCTCGTTCCTCACCGGGAAGGTCCTCGAGGTCGACGGCGGGCTCATCGCGCCCAATCTCACCATCCCCCTTCCCGATCTGTGAGGACGACCATGACGCATCGTGTAGTGCATTGGGGCACAGGCAATGTCGGGCGGCACGCGCTGGCGGGCGTGCTGGCCGATCCCCGGCTCGAACTGGTCGGCGTGCACGTCTCCGGACCGGCGAAGGCGGGGCGCGACGCCGCCGAACTCGCCGGAACACCCACTCCCTCCGGCATTCTCGCCACCACCGACACCGCGCGGGTCCTGGCGGCGCGCCCCGACTGTGTGGTGTACACGGCCATGACCGACAACCGGCTGATGGACGCGCTGGCCGACCTGCGCATGCTGCTCGCGGCCGGGATCAACGTGGTGGCCAGCGCACCGGTGTTCCTCCAGTACCCGTGGGACGTGCTGCCCGCCGACCTGCTGGAACCCGTGGAACAGGCTGCCGCGCAGGGTGGTTCGTCGCTGTTCGTCAACGGCATCGATCCCGGCTTCGCCAACGACCTGCTGCCGCTCGCGCTGCTCGGCACCTGTCGCGCGGTCGAGCAGGTGCGCTGCCTCGAGATCGTCGACTATTCGACCTACGACAACGCCGCGGTCATGTTCGACATCATGGGCTTCGGCCGTCCGATGACCGAGACTCCGCTGCTGCTGCAGCCGGGGGTGCTGTCGCTGGCCTGGGGCAGTGTGGTGCGCCAGCTCGCGGCGGGACTCGGCGTCGAACTCGATGCCGTGACCCAGGATTTCGAGCGGCTGCCCGCGCCGGAGACCTTCGACATCGACTCCGGCACCATCGCCCAGGGCACGGCGGCAGCCCTGCGGTTCGAGGTCCGCGGCATGGTCGGCGACCGGGCCGTGACCGTCCTCGAACACGTCACCCGGTTGCGCGCCGATCTCGCCCCCGACTGGCCACAGCCCGCCCGCGCGGGCGGGTCCTACCGGGTCGAGGTCACCGGCGAACCGCACTACACCCTCGACCTGGCCATGTTCAGCGATCACGGCGACCACAACCACGCCAGCCTCGTCGGCACCGCGATGCGCCTGGTCAACGCCATCCCCGCGGTCGTCGCCGCGCCGCCGGGTATCCGCACCACCCTCGATCTGCCCCTCGTCACCGGCACGGGTCTGGCCGACCCCGCCCGCCTGCCCCGAACCTCATCCTGAACGGATGAGGTGAGCTCGCCGCCGCGCCGCTTATGGTCGGCCAGATCGGTCACCACTGCCGACGATGGAGGGGTCGATGAGTGTCTTGGCTTCCGATCTGCGCACCCTGAGCCGGGAGGCGTACATCTACCTGTACCCGCTGGTGACGACCGCCGAAACCCGGCGTCAGCAGATCAACGGTGCGGCCGGGTCGAAACCGAGCTTCGGCCCACCGAACCGGTTCCACCACATCCGGGAGTTCCCCGACGCCGCGTTCCGGACGGTCGTGCGACCCAACTTCGACACGCTGTACTCCAGCGCCTGGATCGATCTCACCGGGGGCCCGGTCCGCGTGCACACACCCGACAGCGACGACCGCTACTACATGCTGCCGATGCTCGACGCGTGGACCGACGTGTTCGCCAGTCCCGGGAAACGGACGACCGGCACCGAACCCCAGGACTACCTGCTCGTCGGTCCCGGCTACACCGGGCAGCCACCCGCGGACATCCCGGTCCTGCGCGCGCCGACGCACCACGTCTGGATCATCGCTCGGGCGCAGACGAACGGTCCCGCCGACTACGCGGCCGTCAACGCGTTCCAGGACGGGTTCCGGATCAGCGAGGTCGGCGAACGCGCCCCGTTCACGCCCGATCCGACGGTCGACACCGAGGTGGAACCGCTGCACGTGATCGAGTCCCTGTCCGCCACCGAGTTCTTCCGGCGGGCCACCGACGCGCTCGCCGTCGATCCACCGCACCAGACCGACTTCTCCCAGCTGGCGCGGATCGCTCCGCTGGGCATCGTGCCCGGCCGGGCCTTCGACGCGACGCGGTTCACGGCCGCCGACCTCGCCCAGATCGACGCGGGCGTGGCCGACGCGCGCGCGGCCGTCACCGAGGCGCCGCGGACCCTCGTCCAGCCCGTCGACGGCTGGGTCACCCTGCCCACCGGCGTCTACGGCAACGACTATCTCGCCCGCGCGACGATCGCCAAGGCCGGACTCGGCGCCAACCCACCCGAAGACGCCCTCTACCCGCTGCTGCTCGCCGACTCCGAAGGCAAACCGCCCGTGGGCGATTCCGACTACGTCCTCCACTTCGACGCGGGCGCCCTGCCCCCGGTCGACGCCTTCTGGTCGGTCACAATGTACGACGCGGAGGGCTTCCAGGCACCCAACGAGCTCGACCGCTTCGCCATCGGCGACCGCGACGACCTCCGGTTCAACCCCGACGGCTCCCTCGACATCCACATCTCGCACACCAACCCCGGGCCGGACCGCGAGTCGAACTGGCTGCCCGCCCCGATCGGCCCCCTCGGTATCACCCTGCGCCTGTACGCGCCGCACGCCGCGGCACTCGACCGCACCTGGACGCCGCCGCCGGTCCAGAAGGTCCGCTGAGGAACCGCGGTGGACGCATATCCCGCGATCGACGACCACGGCATCGTCGGTGATCTGCAGACCGCCGCACTCGTGTCGACCGCGGGAACGATCGACTGGTGGTGCGCGCCGCGATTCGATTCGCCGAGCGTGTTCGGCTCGCTGCTCGACAGCGACAAGGGCGGGCACTGTTCGCTCGCGGTCGACACGACCGCCGCCGCGATGGCGGTCCGGCAGCTCTACCTGCCCGACACCGCCATCCTGCTGACCCGGTTCTCCGGGCCGGACGGCGTGGGCGAGGTCGCCGACTTCATGGCGCCGATCACCGGCACCGAGCCGGCCGAGCGGCATCGGCTGGTGCGGGTCGCCCGGGTGGTGCGCGGCCGTCTCACCTTCACACTGACGTGCCGTCCCCGGTTCGACTACGCCCGGGCCGAGCACACCCTCACCACCGTCGACGAGCGGACCGCGGTCTTCGGCTCCCCGATCGCCGATCTCCACCTGCAGGCCACCGACCCGATCGTCCTCGACGCCGACGGGGTGGACGTCGCCGCGCGGTTCACGCTGTCCGCCGGCGAGCGGGCCGCCGTCGTGCTGACCACCGTCCCCGCGGGCGCGCCGGTCTCGCCGGCGCCGACCTGGTCCGACATGGTCGACGAGTTCGACCGGTGCCGTCACTTCTGGCAGACCTGGCTGCGCTCGTCGACCTATCGCGGGCGATGGCGCGACATGGTCAACCGCTCGGCGATCACCCTCAAACTGCTGACCTACGCCCCGACCGGCGCCCCGATCGCCGCGGCCACGATGGGACTGCCCGAACAGATCGGCGGCGAACGCAATTGGGACTATCGCTACACCTGGATCCGGGACGCCTCACTGTCGGTGCGCGCCCTGATCGACCTCGGCTTCACCGAGGAGGCCCTCGCCTTCCGCCGCTGGTTGCGCGCCCGGGTCGAGGCGGGCGGCACCGCCTCGGGTGAGCCGCTGCAGATCATGTACCGGGTCGACGGCGACCCGGAACTCGACGAGATCGTGCTGCCCCACCTGGAGGGCTACCGTGGCTCGGCGCCGGTGCGGGTCGGCAACGGCGCGGCCGACCAGATCCAGCTCGACATCTACGGCGAGGCCACCGACGCGCTGGCGCAGGCGACCGACATGGCGGGCATCACCGGGTGGCGGACCTTCACCGACCTCATCGACTGGCTCGCCGACCACTGGGACCGGCCCGACGAGGGCATCTGGGAAACCCGCGGCGGCCGTCAGGACTTCACCTACAGCAGGCTGATGACCTGGGTGGCGTTCGACCACGCCATCCGGATGGCCACCGAGCAGGCCAGGCCCGCCGATGTGGCCCGCTGGACCGCCGAACGCGACGCCGTCTTCCAGCAGATCGTCGAGCGGGGATGGAATCCTCAGCGGCAGGCGTTCGTCCAGCACTACGCGACCGACGTGCTCGACGCCTCGCTGTTGCTCATGCCCCGGATGCGGTTCCTGTCCCCCACCGACCCAATGTGGACGAGCACGCTGGCGGCGATGGATCGCGAACTCGTCAGCGACAGCCTGGTCTATCGGTACGACCCCGAGGCCTCGCCCGACGGTCTGCGCGGCACCGAGGGCACCTTCAACCTGTGCAGTTTCCTCTACGTCGAAGCGCTCGCCAGGTCCGGCCGGTTGCAGCAGGCACGCTATGCCTTCGACAAGATGCTCACCTACGCCAATCACGTCGGACTGTTCGCCGAGGAGATCGGTCCGTCCGGCGAGCAGTTGGGCAATTTCCCGCAGGCGTTCACCCATCTGGCCCTGATCGCCGCCGCGCTCGCACTCGACGAGGAACTCGATCGGGCCGAGGCGCGGCCGCCCTCGACCCTGCGGTGAGCCGGATCAGCTCTCGCCGTCGCCACCCGGGGTGCGGTCCCCTGGACCGACGCGGCGCGGGGTCACCCGCGGCCGGGTGACCCCGGGCGCGGAATCCGCGCCCGCTCGCCGTCGGCGGGAGGCGCCGAGGTCGATCACGTCCGCGTCGTGCTCGGCACTCGCGCTCGGCGCCGCCGGACGGCGCGCCGGGTTGCCGGCCGGCCACGCACCGGTTTCCTGCTGCAGCTCCGCCCTGGTCACCGGGCGGGTCGGCGCCGGATCGTAGACGGGCTCCGGGTACCACGGCCTGCGCCTGGCCTCGCTGGCCTCGGTGCGCCCGCGGCGCGGCAGCCTGGGCAGCCGGACCACGTTCGACGCGCCGCTCTCGCCCGTCTCGGCGGCCTTGGACTCTTCCCACTTCCGGCGCAGCCGCTCGACCGCGTCGAATCGGCTCCCGCCGGACCCCGCTCCGGTTTCCTGATCCGACATCGAACTAACCGCGGACAGGCGTCGCGCCACGCATCGATCTCACAGCGGCCAGCACCCCGCATCTCGTTTCAGGTCTTCGTTCACCTTCGCATTCTGCACCAAAACCCCCACCCCCGCCCGCACCCGCCCCCATGGACTGAAACATCACCCACTCAGTCGACCGGCGCGCGGACGTGTCAGACGCTGCCGGCCAGCGCCGCCGGGCTGTCCACCCAGTCGTTGCTGTGCCTGGAGGCCGCGGCGGAGACACTGCGCCGGACCGAGGGCCTCGAGCCGACAGAGTGGCTTTCGCGGTCGTAACCGGAAGTCGGCCGGCTCAGACCGGACGATGCCGGACGCCGGTCGGCGGGAAACGGCGTGTGGCCGACTGCTCGACCTCGGTCGGCACCTTCTCCTCGACCACGCGGCCGCGGTCGGCGCCGACCCTGGCCTGTTCGGCGAAGGCGATGTCGCGGGCACTGCGGACCGACAGGCGTCCCAGCGAGGTCGCCGCGAAGAACAGGATCAGCGCGCCGAGTCCGTAGAAGAACGTGAGCTGGATCAGCGCGCGCCGCAGATCCGAGGTGGCGACGGGTTCACCGAGGTCGCCCAGGCGCAGCAGCGCGGCCAGGAACGGCCCGACGACGAACCACGCGCCCGCGGCGACGCCGAGCCAACCGCCGAAACTCGCGACCAGCCGGTTGCGGCTCATCAGCATGAGCAGCCCACCGATGATCGCCACCACCCCCGGCAGCACCTGCAGCCAGCCGCGCGCCGTCGTCCAGACCCAGGGCTCGTCGGGGGTGTACGCGAAATCGAAGTACGGACCGACGAACGGGATCAGCGCGCCCCACAGGCCGAGCAGGAGCACCGCCAACCCACCGACCGCGCCCCGGCTGCGCGGCATCCGCAGCCGACCGCCGTGCCCCGTCGAGACTTTCTCGTCGACGTCCATGACGCCTCCCATCATCGACAACAGAAGTACGCAGCGCATACCCCCGACCTGCTCGATTACGCGCGCGACCCCGATCCGATTCAGGGGAAGGTCACCACCGCCTTGATCACGGTTCCGGCCGCCATGTCGGCCACGGCGTCGTTGATCCGGTCCACCGGATAGGCACGCACGAGCTTGTCCATCGGCAGCAGGCCCCGGCGGTACCACTCGGTCAGGCGGGGCAGGAACACCCGCGGGTCCACGTCACCCTCGATGCTGCCGCGCAGCGTCTTCCCCCGGCCGATGAGCCCGGCGACGTCGACGGGCACGGGCGAGGATCCGAGTCCGACCACCGCCAGTACACCGCGCGCGGTCAGCGAGTCGAGGGCCGTCGCGAGCACCGGCGCGGCGCCGGTGGTGTCGAGCGCGTGCGTGGCGCCCCCACCGGGCAACGCCGCGATCCGCGCGGCGACATCGCGGGCCCCGCCGTCGAGGACCAGGTCGGCGCCCAGTTCGGCGGCGAGGGCGCGACGATCCGGCGACAGGTCGACGGCGACGACGATGCCGACCCCGAGCGCACGGGCCGCCATGAGCGCCGACATCCCGACAGCGCCGACACCGAAGATCGCCAGCACCGAGGTCTCGTCCGGGGCGAGCACCTCGGCGACCACGCCCGCCCCGGTCTGCACCGAACAGCCGAACGCCGCGATCCGCACCGGATCCAGGTCGGGATCGACGACCACGAGGTTGCGTGGTGTCGCCAGGACATGGGAAGCGAAGCTCGACTGCCCGAAGAACGCCCCGATCACCGGCCCGCTCTCGCCGGTCAGCGGAGAATCGGCACCGACTCGTCCGGCGTTGCGCACGGCCCACTGCGCGCAGTAGCCGGGCAGACCACGAGCGCACTCGAGGCAGGTTCCGCAGCTCTGGTAGGTGAGCAATACCCGGTCGCCGACCGCGACGCCCGCCACGTCGCCGCCCACGGCCTCCACGACACCGGCGCCCTCGTGCCCGAGCACGATGGGCATGGTCGCGGGGACGGCGGCCCTGGTGGTGAGGTCTGTGTGGCAGATGCCGCAGGCGAGCACGCGCACCAGCACCTCGTCCGGGCGCGGCGCACGCAACGTCAGCGTCCGCACGGTCAGCGGTGTGTGGGCCCCGGCCGACACCGCGGCGATGATCTCCATCTGTGGGCTCCCCCTCTCGGCGGCACGATCTCACTCCGAATCTTGCACGTCTGTACACCTGTCCATACACAAATCCAGCACTTTTCGCCGCAGACTGACCGATCAGACGGTTTCACCGATAGAAAGAGAGAGTCTGATTTACATTGCCTCAATGGTGGAGAAGGCAAGCGACGCGCGCAGTTTCGTCGTGATCGGCGGCGGACTGGCGGGCCTGGCCGCCGCGGTGTGGCTGGCGGAGGCCGGAAAACAGGTGACCCTGCTCGAGCGCCGCGCCCGACTGGGCGGCCGGACGCACGCGATGCGAGTCCCCGAGGTGGACGACATCCCGGACAACGGCCAGCATGTCGTCGCCAGCGGATACCGCAGCCTGTGGCGGTACCTGGACAGCGTCGGCACCAGGCAGTACGTGACGTTCCCCGGGGCCGGAAGCCTCCGCTGGCCGGGTGGACGCGCGGTCATGCTGCACACCAAGGGTTTCCGCGCACTGCGCACACTGCTCGGCGCACACCCGGACGCCAGCACGCTGGACCGGCTGCGCGCGCTGCGCGCCACGCTGCTGCTGGTCCGGCAGGCGCTGTGGCAGCCGCGGGATCTCGCGGACATCACCACCGACCAGTGGTTCCGGCGTGTCGGCATGCCGGCGAAAGCACGTGAGGCGCTGTGGGATTGGCTCGCGCTCGGCATCGCGGCCGAGCCCGTGGACCGGGAGTCGGCGAAGGTGTTCGCCGACGTGCTGGCCACCGGTATCCGCATCGGCGTGCGGGATCGCGAGGCCGTCACGATCGGCTACCCCACCGTCGACCTCGACACCCTCTACATCCGCGGGGCGGAACGGGTCTTCGAGCGGCACGGCGTCGACGTGCGCTACCGCGCGGTCGCCCGCAAGATCATCGTCACCGACGGCAGGGCGACCGGCGTCCAACTGGCCGACGGTTCGGTGCTCGCGGCCGACGCGGTGATCTGCGCGGTGCCGAACACCAACATCGGCGGACTCCTCGACGACCTGCCCGAACATCCCGAGATCTACGCCGCCGCCGACAAACTCGGTGTCACGCCGATCGTGAGCACGAACCTGTATCTGGATCGACCGCTGCGGACCCTGTCGGCCATGGAGGCACTGATCGGCGGCACCGGCGTCATCGACGAGGTCTTCGACCGGCAACGCATGCACGGCCGCACCCCCGACGGCACCTGGCTGTACTGCCTGACCACCAGCGGCGCCTACCAGCAGATCCACCGGAGCAACGACGAGATCGTCGCCGAGCAGCTCGATCTGCTGCGCCGC
This sequence comes from Nocardia sp. NPDC050717, assembly GCF_040654275.1. Lineage (NCBI taxonomy): Bacteria > Bacillati > Actinomycetota > Actinomycetes > Mycobacteriales > Nocardiaceae > Nocardia > Nocardia sp. NPDC050717. The sequence goes on along the minus strand of NZ_JBFAHR010000012.1, from coordinate 170,830 downwards.
TACTACCCCGAAGCCGCCGACGCCCGGGTCGTGGCGGGTCACGTGGTGAAGATGCCGAAGGCGACCTTCTCCCAGGTCCTCGGCACCGACAACCTGCGCCCCGACCAGCGCACGTCGGTCCCGAACCTCGTGCTGGCCGGCGACTGGACCCGCACGGACTGGTCGGCCACGATGGAGAGCGCCGCGCAGAGCGCCGAACGCGCCGTCGAAGCCCTGCTCCGCCACACGGATTAGCTCCGCGCCACAGTCACCGCGGGCCGAAGGCCGCGAGGAAGGTGTCGATCGCCGCCTCCGGCGCGTCCGGGACGGGGGCGGTGGCGTCGAGCATGCGGGCGTTGAGCGGCGCGCCGATCACCAGCCAGGTGAGCTGTTCCGCGGCGATCGCGGCGTCGGGGACGCGCAGCAGGCCGCGTGCGTCGAGCGCCGCCAGCGCGGTCGCGAGGTCGCCGATGTTGCGGATCCAGCTCTTGTGCAGATACGTCGCTCCGACCTCGGGCTGCCTGCCCGCCTCGGCCGTGACCAGGCGGCGCATCTCCAGCACGGCAGGCGACAGGATGCCCGCCCGCAGGATTCGCGCCCAGGCGAGCAGCCCCTCGCGCACATCCTCGGCCGCGGCGAGGGCGGCGAGGGCGGGGCGCAGTGCGTCGCGGCCCGCGCCGGCCCACTGCTCGACGACCGCGGCGAACAGGCCGGACTTCGACGGATGTTCGCGATACAGCGAGGTTTTCGAGATCCCCGCCCGCGCGGCGACTTCGTCCATCGTCGAGCCGGCGAACCCGCGTTCCAGGAACACCTCCCGCGCCACCGCCAGTAGCTCGGCACCGGTCTTACCGGGCGGCCTGCCACGACGACTTCCAGCAGCACTCATGCGCACCACTTTAGTACTTGACAGTACTCAGTCACGTCCCTAGATTAAGTACTGACTCGTACTCAAGGAGCTGGCCATGATTGTTGCAGGTGTCGTCGTCGCGGCGGTCGTCTCGTTCGCCCTCAGCGCGGCGCTGTACGCGACTCCCCCGGTCGCCGCGCTGGTGGCGCGGACCAGTACCCCGCGTCCCGGAATCGGCATGGGGGTACAGATGCTGTTCGTGCTGCTGCGCGGCCTGCTCGCGGCGGCGGTACCGGCCATCCTGCTGACCCTCGGCGATCGACAAGGCCTCGGCGCCGGGACGATACTCGGCCTGGTCCTGGCGATCATCCCGGTGACCATCCTCGCCGGTGCGGTCGTCCACGAGAACGTGCCGATCCCGACCGCGCTGGTGCACATGTCCGACTGGGTCGCGAAGCTGGTCGTCAGCGGTGCCATCGTCGGCGCGTTCGCCTGAATCCGCTACCCCGACAGGAGCTCTCATGGCCACCACCGCAGGACCGATCGACATCACCTTCACCGCCGTCCTCGGCAAGGTCAGGGCGGGCGACACGTGGACGTGCGTGCAACTCCCCGACTCGGCACGGATCTTCGGCACGAGAGGCCTGGTCAAGGTGAAGGGCACCGTCGACGGCGTGCCGTTCACCTCGTCGTTCATGGCCCTCGGCGACGGCACGCACAAACTGCCCGTCGCCGCCGCGATCCGGCGTCGCCTCGGCAAGACCGACGGCGACGAGGTGACCGTCCACCTGACCGAAAGACTCGGCGGCGCGGCGCGATCCGCCTGACAACCCGACCCGCCCGCCGCGCTCCCGGTCAGGCGGACGGCAGCGTGGCGGCCGCGGCGCGGATGAAGGCCATGGCCCGTTCCAGATCCCCCGGCTCGGACCGATGCGCCAGCTCGCTGATCACGCTCGCGACCGTGGCCGCCAGCATGCGCGGGGCCAGGTCGTCGGGGTTCCAGCCCTGCTCTTCGGCGAGCAGTCGCGCGCCCTCATGGATCACATCGGTGAGACGGCCGCGGCCCAGGGCTTCGAGCTGCGGATTGGCGTGCAGCATCCGGTTGTACAGTTCGTCGAAACCGTCCCGGGTGGCCTCACGGTGTCGCAGCCATCGCTCCACCGTGTCGAGAATGCCCTGCCCCTCGGGCCGGTTCTGCAGTGTGCCCGCCAGCTCGTCGACCTGCGCCGTGAAATGCGCCAGCGCCAGTTCCAGCTTGGTCGGGAAGTACAGCGTGACCGTGCGCGGCGAAACCTCGGCCAGTTCGGCGATCTCGGCGATGCTCGTCGCGTCGAAACCCCGCTCGGCGAACAACTGATATGCAGCGGTCTGGATCGCCACGCGGCGCCTCGCCTTACTGCGTTCTCTCAGGCCGCCGACGGTCATCGCCGAAGGCTACCACCGGCCTCCCTCTGCTCCGCGCCGCGTATTCACGCCGTTCCGCGCCACCTGACGCCCTCGAATGTGAGTGCGTTCACGCCCCTACCCCGTTGCCCACCTGCGTACTTCGAGTATTTTTACAGTAGGAAGTAATTATACGAAGCGTTGCACTTTTCGAAGGGATGGGCATCATGACGACCACACTGTCCGCGACGACTCCGCGGGTCCCGGCTTCCACGACGACGACCGCGGCCTTCCCCGGCTCGTCGCGTCGAGATGTCGCCGCCGTCCGGTCGCTGCAAGCCGTGGGCGCCGGGCAGAGCGCGCTGGGCGTGGCCCTGCTGTTCGCCGGAATCGCCGGGTCGTCGACCGGCCCGGCACCGGTCGCCATAGCCGTACTGGGCGCGGCATTCCTGTTGCTCGGCGTGGCCACGGCGAGCAGGCCGCGTCCGATCGTCACCCGCGCCTCGATCGGCACGCTGGCGGTACTCGCCGATTCCGCCCTCACCGTGGCCGGCGTCAGCCTGTTGCTGCTCGCCTGGGCCGAGCTCAGCACCGCGGGTGCGGCCACGATCCTCGTCGGCGTGGTGATCGCCGTGGTGGCGGCGATCGCGACCGCTTTCGTGGGCACCGACGACCGAGCGGCAAAGTAAGCACTGCCAACAATTGTTAGATTGAGGGTATGGCGACGTCGAACACCCCGTACCACCACGGTGACCTCCCCACCGCGCTGGTCCGCGCGGCCATCGAGCTGCTCGAAGAGGACGGCGCCGCCGAGTTGTCCCTGCGCGCCGCGGCCCGCCGTGCCGGGGTGTCGACCGCCGCACCCTATCGGCATTTCGCCGACAAGGACGCGCTGCTGTCGGCGGTGGCCGCCGTCGGCTACCGCGAGCTCGCCGCCGACCTGGTCGCGGCCTGCCCCGCACCGACAACCGCCGAGGACTTCACGGCTGTCGCCATCGCCTACATCCGGTTCGCGCTGAACCGCCCCGGACTCTTCCGCACCATGTTCGCCGAGCCGTGCGACCCGTCCGACCCGGAACGCCTGGCAGCCACCACCGCGATCCACGAATACGTCAGATCCATTGTGCGGGAAGCTTTTCCGGGGTCCGACGAGGAAGCGCTGGCCACCGCGCTGTGGTCGATGGTGCACGGGCTCGCGTTCCTCTACCTGCACGGAAAATTCGACGCGAACGAGCCGGGCGGCCTCGAGGACCGCGTCCGCGCGACGGTGGTCGCGATCCTCGAGCTGCCCGCGCGCACGGTGGACGGCGCCCGCGGCTGACCCACCGCCGTCACCACCGACCCGACCTCGCCGCGACCGCATGTATTCACCGCTTACATTAGGGTGGACGCCGAAGGTCTCGCGGAACACATCGGAGGAGAGTCGTGGCAACAGACAGCGAACCGGGCGCACCCGGCACGGATCGTGACGGCGCCGGAACCGCACCGATCGTGCTGATCGCGCCCGCCATGGCGATCGGCTCCCGGTTCTACACGCCCCTCACCAGAGCGTTCGAAGCCGGCGGATGGACTGCGCGTGCGCTGCCACGCCGCGGATTCGAGCCGGGCGAGCCCGCGGCGTCACGGGCCGTGGACTGGTCCTACGGCGACGAGATCGCCACCATCGCCACGGCGGTGACCGCGGCGCGCGCCGAGGATGCCGGCCGGCCGGTGATCGTCCTGGGACACAGCCTCGGTGCCCAGCTGGCGGTCGGCTGCCAACTGACGTCCGCGCCCGCCGACGGGCTGGTCACCGTCGGCGGTTCGCTCCCCCACTTTCGGCATTTCCCGCACGGTGGACTGCCCGTGGCGACCGCGGCCGTTCTCGTCCCCGTCCTCACCGCCGCGTACGGCTACCTCCCCAAGCCCGCCTTCGGCGCTCCGGGCGCGCGCACCATGATGCGCGAGTGGGCCCGGATGGTCCTGACGGACACGCCCCCGTTCCCCACCGAACCCGCCATCGACGCCCCGGCCCTGGTGATCGCGCTCGGCGGCGACCGGCTCGCCCCGCGCCGCGGTATCGACGCCTTCGCCCGCCGGCTCTTCGCCCCGGACGCCGTCACCCGCTGGGACTACGAGCGGTCGGCGGTCCCTCCCGGCGCCAGCAACGATCACATCCAGTGGGTGCGCTCACCCGGCCCGGTGGTCGACCGCATCGTGGACTGGTGGCAGCGCCGATCCGCCGCGTTAGATACATCAACGTATTCGATGCGCTAACGTATCCGAACAGGATCGCAGCGCGGGCTGCCGAGTGGAAAGAGCAGGTGGCGCATGGATGCCGAGGTGATCGTGGTCGGAGCAGGCCTGGCCGGACTCGTCGCGACCCACGAGCTCACCCGCGCGGGCAAGCGCGTGCTCGTGGTCGATCAGGAGAACGCCGCGAACCTGGGCGGGCAGGCGTTCTGGTCCTTCGGCGGCCTGTTCCTCGTCGACAGCCCGGAGCAGCGCCGACTCGGCGTGCGCGACTCGGTGGAGCTGGCCTGGAACGACTGGTCGGGCAGCGCCGGATTCGACCGCCTCGCCGACGAGGACAGCTGGGCCGAGAAATGGGCACGCGCCTATGTCGAGTTCGCCGCCGGCGAGAAGCGGTCCTACCTCGCCGAGCTCGGCATCAGCTTCCTGCCCTCGGTCGGGTGGGCCGAACGCGGCGACCTGACCGCGCGCGGTCACGGCAACTCCGTGCCGCGCTTCCACATCGCCTGGGGCACCGGGACCGGCGTCGTCGCCCCGTTCGCCGCCTCGGCGCTGCGGGCCGCCGAGAGCGGGTCGGTCACCTTCCGCCATCGGCACCGCGTCGACGAGCTGATCGTCACCGACGGCGCCGTCACGGGCATCCGCGGCGCCGTCCTGGCCGACGACGACGCCGAACGCGGCGCGCCCTCCACCCGGGAGATCGTCGGCGAGTTCACGCTCTCGGCGTCCGCCGTGGTACTGGCGACCGGCGGGATCGGCGGCAACCACGAGATGGTCCGGCGCCACTGGCCCGCGCGCATGGGCACGCCCCCGGCGCGGATGATCACCGGCGTCCCCGCCCACGTCGACGGCCGCATGCTCGACATCGCCGCGACGGCGGGCGTCCGCCTGGTCAATCGCGACCGCATGTGGCACTACACCGAGGGCATCCAGAACTGGAATCCCGTGTGGCCCGGTCACGCCATCCGTATCCTGCCCGGCCCCTCATCCATGTGGTTCGACGCGCTGGGCCGGCGGCTGCCCGCACCGTACCTCCCCGGCTACGACACGCTCGGCACCCTCCGATACCTGCGCACCACACCGGAACTCGCGCCGTACGACCACTCGTGGTTCATCACCACCCAGCGCATCGTCGCCAAGGAATTCGCCCTGTCGGGCTCGGAACAGAATCCCGACATCACCGATCGCAACCGCAAGGCGCTCGTGAGAGAACGCCTGTTCGGCAAGCACGCGCCCGCCCCGGTCGAGGCGTTCAAGCGCCACGGCGCGGACTTCGTCGTCGCCGACACCCTCGACGACCTCGTGGCGAAGATGAACGACCTCACCGAGCGGCCGCTGCTCGATCCCGCGGACCTCCGCGCACAGATTCACGCCCGCGATCTCCAGGTGGACAACCCGTACAGCAAGGACGCCCAGCTCCAGGGCATCCACAACTCACGCCGCTATCTCGGCGACCGCCTCATGCGCACCACCGCGCCGCACCGCATCCTCGACCCCGCCGCCGGGCCGCTCATCGGCGTCAAACTCCATGTGCTGACGCGCAAGTCGCTCGGCGGCATCCAGACCGATCTGGGCTCACGAGCCCTCGACGCCGACGGTGTGCCGATTCCCGGTCTGTTCGCTGCCGGCGAGGCGGCGGGCTTCGGTGGCGGCGGCGTCCACGGCTACAACTCGCTCGAGGGCACCTTCCTGGGCGGCTGCGTCTTCTCGGGCCGCGCCGCCGGACGCACCGCCGCGGCGACGGTCTGACGACCGCGACCCCGCCTTCCCGACGTCGAACTCAGGGCCGGTCGACGTCGGGAATGATGGCCTCGGGCTTGAAGATCACCTTGTAGTGGTAGCGGCTCACCTCGACGGCCTCGAGCTGTTCCACGAAGTAGCTCACGTTGTCCGAGAGCCCGAGGAAGTGCTTCTTGTACTCGTCCTCCCCGGTCTTGCACGTCACCTCGAGCTGGTTGTTCTCGTCCTTGATCGAGCACTTGCCCTCGATGGACAGCAGGTACTTGTCGGTGATGCCGTTGAAGAACACGACCCGGCGGTCGATCTTGAACTGGTCCGATTCCTTGGACAGGTTCTCCGACACCACATCGGCGTCGCTCGAACACCCGGCCAGGACGGCGGCCCCCGCGAACACCGCCACCACAGCGGCGATCAGCCTCGACTTCATGTGCGCTCCCCCAGTTGTCGAACACCACGCCCGCTCCCCCTCGACAGCGGTGACGCGCTGGCCCAATGCTACCCAGCACCAGCGGGTTTCGCGAGGATGAATCCGCCTCGTCAGTCGCCGGTGCCGCGGAGCGGGGCGCCGACGTGGTGCAGGTGTGTCAGCGCCTCGCGGTAGGAGGCGAGCAGGCCGGTCTCGTGGTACGGCACCCCGATCTCGGCGCAGTACGCGCGCACGATCGGCTGCGCGTGCCGCAGGTGCGGCGTGGGCATGCTCGGGAAGAGGTGGTGTTCGATCTGGTAGTTGAGTCCGCCGAGGGCGAGGTCGGTCACCACGCCGCCACGCACATTGCGCGACGTGAGCACCTGACGGCGCAGATAATCGGGACGATCGTCGCCGGTGAGCGTCGGCATGCCCTTGTGGTTCGGCGCGAAGATGCACCCCATGTACAGGCCGAACAGCCCCTGATGGAGGGCGAAGAAGACCAGCGCCTTGTCCACGGGCAGGACCAGGAACAGCGCGGTCAGGTAGACGACGAAGTGGCCGAGCAGCAGCGCACCCTCCCAGCCACGATGCTTGACCGCGCGATTCCCGAGCGCCCGCACGCCCGCCACATGCAGATTGAGCCCCTCCAGCAGCAGGAGCGGGAAGAACAGGTACGCCTGCGCCCGCCCGAGCAGCCGCGGCAGCCCACGGCTGGCTCTGGCCTGGTCCCGCGACCAGACCAGCACGTCGGGTGCGACGTCGGGGTCGAGGTCCTCGTGGTTGGGGTTGGCGTGATGGCGGGTGTGCTTGTCCTGCCACCAGCCGTAGCCGAGGCCGATCCCCGCGTTGCCGACGATCCGTCCCACCAGCTCGGTCGGCCTGCGCAGCCGGAAGACCTGGCGATGCGCCACGTCGTGCATCACCAGGGCGACCTGGGCGAAGGCCACGGCCAGGAACGCCGCGACAAGCAGGGTCCACCACGAGTCGCCGACCAGCACGAACGCCGCCCAACCACCCACGAACGCGGTGCCGACCAGGCTGAGCCGCAGCGCGTAGTAGCCGGGACGGCGGCGCATCAGCCCCGCGTCGGAAACGCGGCGTAGCAGCCGGGCGTAGTCGCCGTCGGCGCCGCGCCGCGGTGGCCGGGCGGAAGAGTCGGGGACCAGGGCAGATGTCGTCATTCCCCGAAGTTATCGGCGGAGATCTCGTCGCTCGTAATCCCTTGGTATGAGAGGTGATCGGACCGCGGAGTGATATTCGCGGCCACGCGGCGACGCAGTGTGCCCCGCATCGAGGGGTTGAAACCGGATGAGGCTGGGTAAAGAAGTGCTCGACACCGTTCGCGAAATCCGGCGAGCGGGACGTCTCGACAGACGTTCACCAGGGTGGAGAAAAGATTGCTGAAACTGATCGAGCTCATCCGCAGACCGGCACAGCCCGTCGACTCGACCGAGCCGCCGACCCCCGCCGGGTCGCTGCGCCCAGGCGACATCGTGCTCACCACCAAGCGCAGCTATCGCGTGGTCAGCACCAGCTTCGCCGGTGACGCGCGCCGCGCGGGCCGAGTGGTCGCCGACACGGTCGATCTGGTCACCGGCCGCCTGCGCGTCCTCGACTTCCCCAGCCCCGACACCCTGGTCACCGTCAAGACGGCCTAGCCCTCAGCTGAACGGGCGCAGGCAGAGGATGACGCCCTCGATGCCGTCGTACTCGTCGAGCCGGACACCGTCCTCGTACTCCCTGCACAGCCCGGTCTTCCCGGTGTCGTCCAGGCGGGCGACGATCTTCGCCTGGGCGTTCGACTCCGAACAGCCCACCTTCACCAGCTTCGCGTCGGAGGAGCTGATCCTCATCTCGTCCGCGGTGGAGACACAGTCGCCGACGGCAGGCTCGGCATCGCCGCCACGGACGGCCGTCCAGACCCCGGCGCCCAGCGCCAGGGCGACCACGATCCCGAGCGGGATCAGCGCGACCGCCGTGACGCGCCGCCGCCGCGCCACGGCCGCTCCGGTGAACCACTCGCCGGCCGACCGCTGGTACAGCAGCACGAGGACGGCGATCACCGCGACCACGCCGAGGGGGCCCGGCGACAAGCGCACGAACGCGGACCCGCCGGTGCCGTCCGCCTGCGCGCCGCCACTGCTGAACGCAGTCGATCCGAGCGCGACGATTCCTTCGAGCACGGCGAACACGGTCGCGGTGACGCGCACCCGGCGCCGACGCCGCCCGAAGAAGCACGCGGTGATCGCCAGCGCCCAGAAGAACAGGTATCCGTAGGCGTTCGCGCCCGCCGCACGGGGGTGCCCGATGCCGATCAGCACGCTGGTGCCGACCAGTCCGATCGCGGCCATCACCAAGATCACGACCTGCGCCGCGCGGACACTCCCCGGCATCACCCCTCCTTGACCAGCCGCGGTTCCTCGTCGGCCATGACCGCTTCGCCGCGGGCGACCATACCCGCCTCGTCCGACAATGTCAGGTGCGGGATGAACAGCGCGAGGCCGAAAGCCAGGATCGCGCCGGGGATCAGGTACCAGAAGCCGGGGACCAGCGCGTCGACGTAGGCGCCGACGATGGCGTCGTGCAGGGTGTCCGGCAGGTTCTTGACCACCGAGGGAATCAGGGCGCTCGGGTCCAGCTTCGCCGCCGCCACCTCCTGCCAGTTCGCCTGGAACGCGGTGGTGAGATTCTCGGTCAGCCTGCCGGTGAAGATGGAGCCGAAGATCGCGATGCCGAGCGCGCCGCCCATTTCCCGGAAGTAGTTGTTCGCGCTGGTCGCCGTGCCGATCTGGTCGGGCGCCACCGCGTTCTGCACCACGAGCACGATGATCTGCATGATCAGGCCCAGGCCCGCGCCCATGACGAACAGCATGGCCGAGACCAGCCACATCGAGGTGTGCGCGTCCAGGCGCGTCAGCCACAGCATGTCGATCCCGATGAGGGCGGCGCCGATCGGCGGATACACCCGGTAGCGGCCGGTCTTGGTGATGACGTTCATCGAGGTGATCAACGTGAGCATCATGCCGATCATCATCGGGATCAGCAGCAGCCCCGACACCGACGCGGAGGTCCCGGTGGCCATCTGCAGGTAGGTCGGGATGAAGCCGATCGCGGCGAACATCACCAGGCCGACGAGGAAGCCGATCAGCGAGGTGAGCACGAACGTGCGATTGCGGAACAGCCACAGCGGCAGCATCGGTTCCTCGGCCCGCGACTCCACGAACACGAAGGCGGCGACCACGAGGATCAGCGCGGCGATCATCGTCAGCATGGTCGTCGAGCCCCACGCGTACTGCTTGCCACCCCAGTCGGTGATCAGGATCAGCAGGGTGGTCGCGGTCGACATGAGCACGATGCCGAGGTAGTCGGGCCGGGTCTTGGGCCGATGGCTGGGGATGCTCAGGTAGCGGAAGGCGATGAACAGCGCGGCGATGCCGATCGGCACGTTGATCCAGAAGCACCAGCGCCAGTCGAGGTGATCGGCGAACAGCCCGCCGAGCAGGGGCCCGGCGACCGAGGTGATGCCGAAGACCGCGCCCATCGGCGCCATGTACTTGCCGCGATCCTTGGCGGGCACCACGTCGGCGATGATGGCCTGCGCCAGGATCATCAGGCCACCGCCACCGACGCCCTGCAGCCCGCGGAAGGCGATGAACTCCCAGAACCCGGTCGAGGCGGCGGCCCCCACCGAGGCGGCGGTGAAGACGGTGATCGCGAACAGGAACAGCCACCGCCTGCCGAACATGTCGCCGAGCTTTCCGTAGATCGGCATCACGATCGTGGTGGCGAGCAGGTAGGAGGTGGCGGTCCAGGCCATGTGCGAGACGCCGCCCAGCTCGCCGACGATCGTCGGCATCGCGGTGCCGACGATCATCTGATCGAGGCTGGCCAGGAACATGCCCGCGATCAGCGCGGAGAAGATCAGCCAGATCCGCTTCTGGGTCAAGACGATCGGGGTGGGCGGCGAATCTGCCGTCGTGGTCATCGGAGCGTCTCCCTCGTGCTGTCGTCCGGCCGATCGAACAGCCGGGCGGCCATGGCGCAGTGCTCGTGCAGTGCTGCGGCCAGCGACCCGTTCGGGTCCGCGGCCAGCGACGTCGCCGCCCGCGTGGTGATGGTGGTCATGATTCCCGCGGTGAGCGAGGCGAATTCGGGCGCGACCTCGGTCCCGAGCCGGGCCGAGAGGAGTTCGGCGGTGGCCGATTCCAACCTCGCGCCGGAGGCGATGAACGCGGAGAGCACGCGGGGCTCCGCGATCACCAGTTCGGTGACGAGCGAGATCCCCTCGCGCACTTCGTTCTCCGGCTGGAAGCCGGCGGCGTGCAGCCAGGTGAGGTCCTCGATGAGCACACCCGTCGGCCCGCCCGCGACGAATTCCCGGCGCGCTTCGGGTGTTCCGATCTCCCCGACCGGGCCGACCACCGCGTCGAGTTTGGTGTCGTAGTAGTTGAAGAAGGTGCGCGGGGAGACGCCGACCGCCTTGGCGATGTCGTCGACGTTGGTCGCGTCCAGCCCGCGCTCGACCGCCAGTCGCCGTGCGGCGAGGCACAGATCGAGCAGGGTCCGTTGCTTCTTCTGTTCGCGCAGTCCGACCGGCTCCTGGGGCACGGTCGTCAAATTAGCACAAACTGCAATATTTCAGAAACTGCAACCTTCATCGCGGCCGCCTGCTGCCGCGTGGGTGCCGGGAAACGGGGAGTCGCGGGGCGACACTGGGATCCGTGGATACCGACTCCGAGGACAGCGTCCCGAAGGCGCGCTCCAGGATGCCGTCCTGGCTACCCAGGGCGATGGTGCTGGCACTGGTGTTCTTCGGGCTGTTCCTGCTCGCCGACTGGGCCTTCCACCGGCTCACCGGCATCCTGATCATCCTGTTCGTGGCGTTCTTCATCTCGCTGGCGATGGAGCCCGCCGTCGCGGCCCTGGTGCGGCGGGGTGTGCCGCGCGGGCTCGCGACCGGGCTCGTCTTCGTCGGCGCCTTCGCCTGTGTGCTGGCCTTTCTCGCCGCGCTGGTGACGCTGCTGGTGGAGACCGCCACGAACCTGGCCCACGAATCACCCCGGCTGCTGGACGAGGGCGTCGACCGGGTCAATCGCACCTTCGGCCAGCACTTCACGACCCACGATCTGAGTCAGCGCCTGCTGCGCGAGTCCGACCTGCTCGAGGGCTACGCGCGCGCGGCCGCCGACAACGTCTGGGGCGTGTCGACGACAGTGCTCGGCGGCCTGGCCCAGGTCCTGACCATCGCGCTGTTCAGCATCTATCTCACCGCGGGCGGTCCGCGGGTCCGCCGCACCGTGTGCGCCCTGCTGCCGCCCGCCCGCCAGCAGACGTTCCTGCACGCCTGGGACCTCGCCATCGACAAGACCGGCGGCTACCTGTTCTCGCGGGTGCTGCTGGCGATCGTCTCCGCGGTCGTGCACGCGGGGTTCCTGGCGCTGCTGCACCTGCCCAACCCGATCGCCCTCGGCGTCTGGTTCGGGGTGATCTCCGCGTTCATCCCGACCGTCGGCACCTATATCGCGGCGATCGTTCCGGTGTTCGTCGCTTTGACGGTCGATCCGATGGACGCGGTGTGGATCATCGTGTTCGCCGTGATCTACCAGTGGTTCCAGGACTACCTGCTGCAACCCCGGATCACCGCGCGCACCGTCGACGTCAACGCCGCGATCGCGCTGCTGTCGGTCCTCGCCGGCGGGGCACTGCTCGGCCCGGTCGGCGCCCTGCTGGCCATCCCGGCCACCGCCACCGTGCAGGCCTTCCTCTCCGAGTATCTGAAACACTATGCGGTGGTAGAGGATCCGCGCATCGAGCAGACGACCCCGCGCCGCGGGCGCACCGCCCCCGCCGGGCCGCAGCCCCCGAATCCCGACTGACGGCGCGTCGCTACAAGCTCAGCAGCAGGGTGACCGCCACGACGAGGAACACCGCGACGATCACCGCCGTGACCGCGACCGCGGCGATCCCGGTCGGCGGAAACCGCCGCCGGGTCCGCGGTTCGGGCGCGGACAGCCCGGACATCTGTCCCGACTCGGGCGGTGTCGACCCCGGCGGCACCCCGCCGCCCGGCTCCAGGTCGGGAATGCGCGTGGGATCAGGGTCCATGGAAGCCATGGTCCACACCTCCTCGGCGAACGATCGGTTCGACCGCTCACGGCGGCCTCATCGACGCTCTACCCGCGCTCCGGTCCCTCAATCTGGCCGATGGCGCTGCGCCGCTATTCGTAGGCGTTCGACGGGGCCGGCCGGGTGGGCACCAGCGTGATGCGCGCGTCGGTCGCGATTCCGATCTGCCCCAGCGTGAGCGGGTTCATGCAGTTGCGCTGCGGGTGGGTGAAGATCGGGTCCATCGTCGGGTCGGTGTGCCCGGTGACCGACTTGTAGTACGGCCCGAACGGCTGCCCACCGGACACACTGACGCCGAAGCAGTCGACCTCCAGAATGTAGGTGCCGTCCCCACCGCAGTGCGCGGACGCGCCGTCCCACCGTCGATCCAGGGTGCACCCCTGTGGCTCCGCCTGCGCCGAGCCCGCCGCGATCGTCGACAACAGTGCCGCGCTCGCGATCAACGTCGAAGTACCGAGAACGCGCCAAGTCCTGGTTGCCATGTCGGACCTCCGTCTTTGCTTCCACACGGAAAAGCCTGCCGGGCGCCCACTCTATGTCAGAACAACTCGGTCACCGGGGTTTCCGCGCGGATGTCGAGATCGGCCGCCGCCAACGTCACCGCGATGGCGTTGAGGATCAGCCGTTGCAGCAGGTCGGAGAGCTCGTCGGCCGTCAAGGGCTGCATTCCCCGGCTGAGCCAGCGGTTCACGGCGTTGTCGACCATGCCGACAAGCGCGAACGCCAGCGATTCCGCGACGTCGACCGGCTGTTCCCGGCGCGCCAGAGCGGCGGCGAACAGCCGTGTCACCTGCACCGCGATCGCCGTGCGGGCGCCCGTGACCGATTGCGAACCGCCCGGGGACCGCTTGGTGGAACCCGCGGCCAGGAAGTGGTGCAGGTGGGGGTTGGTGACGATCCAGCCGATGTAGGTGTCGACCGCGCGGGTGATCGCGTCGCCGACCGTGCCCTCGGGGTTGAGCACGGGTGACAGCCGCGTCATCAGCTCGGCGATGATGCGGTCGCGCACCTGTTCGTCGAGGTCGTCGCGGTCACCGAACAGCCGGTACACGACCGATCGGGGAACGCCGGCGCGCTCGGCGATATCCTTGACGCCCACGTCGACGCCGTGCTGCCGGATGGCCGAGATCGCCGCGGCCAGGATCTGGTCGCGGCGTTCGGCCTTGTGCCCGCTCCACCGCTGCGATCGACCGTCGGTGGTTTCGGGCGCGGCGGCGGGTTCGGGGTTCGACACGTTCGGACCCTACACCGCTGAATCGTTCATCAGCCTCGCGCCGGCGGGCGGTGCCGGACGGTCACCGGCGCCGCCGCGGCGCGAGGTCGAGGCGGAGCCGTCACCGGTGCTCACGCGCTCGCGGCCGCGTCGCGCGGCAGCCCGAGCATGCGCTCGCCGATGACATTGAGCTGTACCTCGGTCGTGCCGCCGTAGATGGTGGTGGCACGACCGGCGATGAGCTGTTCCATCGCGTGATCGCTGCGCTCACCCGGCACCGAGACCACGCCCGCGACGCCGAGCTCGGCGACGACGAACTCCGAGATCGCCTGTCCCAGCGCCATCCCGAGCAGCTTGCCGACACTCGAGGTGGTGGAGACATCGATGCCGGACAGCTGCTTGAGCACCACGCGGGAACCGATCACGTCCACCGCTCGGCTCTCGGCCATCAGCTCACCGATCCGGTACCGGGCCACCGGGGACAGAGCACGGCCGATCGCGAACCGCAGCAGGTCGGTGTCGGTGGCGTAGGCCTCCATCTTCTGGCTCAGCGCCACCCGCTCACCGGCCAGCGTCGTCCTGGCCACGTGCCACCCGTCGTCGACGGCACCGACCACGTTCTCGTCGGGGATGAACACCTCGTCGAGGAACACCTCGTTGAACAGCGCCGATCCCGTCATCTCGCGCAGCGGACGCACCGTGATGCCCGGGCTCGACATGTCGAGCACGAAGTAGGTGATGCCCTCGTGCTTGGGCTTGTCGGGATCGGTGCGCGCGATCAGCATCGCCCACTGCGCGAACTGCGCGACCGTCGTCCAGATCTTCTGTCCGGTCACCCGCCAGCCGCCGTCGACCTTGGTGGCCCTCGTGGTCAGGCTCGCCAGGTCCGACCCGGCGCCCGGCTCGCTGAACAGCTGACACCACACGACCTCGCCGCGCAGCGTCGGCACCACCAGTTCGCGCTTCTGCCGTTCGTCCCCGTGCGGGACGAGCGCGCCGACCGCCCAGGTGCCCATCAGCAGCTGCGGCATCGGGATCCCGGAGGCCTTGATCTCCTGTGAGATCACCACCTGCTCGAGCGGGGAGGCGGAGCGGCCGTACGGGCGGGGCAGGTGCGGCAGGTTCCAGCCGCCGTCGCCGAGGGCGACGAGCTGGTCGTCCTCGTCGTCGATCGCCGCGATCTCGGCGAGCTCGGCCCGGATGCCGTCCCGGATCCGGTCGGCTTCGTGGGGCAGTTCCAGGTCGTTCGAGAGGGTGACTCCCGCC
The DNA here is from genome assembly GCF_040654275.1 of Nocardia sp. NPDC050717. NCBI lineage: Bacteria > Bacillati > Actinomycetota > Actinomycetes > Mycobacteriales > Nocardiaceae > Nocardia > Nocardia sp. NPDC050717. Next base: position 155,632 of record NZ_JBFAHR010000012.1, on the reverse strand, counting down.
AGCGCGTACTCGGCAACCGCGTCGGCCCGCTCGTCGCGCGCGCCCAGCTGACCGCGCAGTGCGAGCGCGCGCCGGTAATACAGGTGGGCGTCGTGTTCCCAGGTGAAGCCGATGCCACCGTGCACCTGGATGCAGTCCTGGGCCACCTCGACCGCGGCGTCGGGAATGATCAGCGCGGCGATCGCGGCCGCGTAATCGGCGGTGTCGTCGTCGCGGTCGAGGGCATAGGCGGCGTCCCACAGCACCGCGCGCGCCTTCTCGAGGGCGATACCCATGTGCGCGCACTTGTGCTTCACACCCTGGAACTGCCCGATCGGGCGACCGAACTGCACGCGGGTCTTGGCGTATTCCGCGGCGGTCGAGACGCACCACGACATCACGCCCACGGCCTCGGCGCCGAAGATCACCGCCGCCAGCGAACGCACCCGCGCCGGGGTCACGTCCAGCACCCGGTCCTCCGGCACCGACACCGAATCCGCCTGCAGGCGTGCGGTTCCGCGCAGCACGTCGACATTGTCCTGGGCGGTGACCGTCAGGTCGGCGTGCTCGAACGCCACCCACCGCCGGTCCCCGTCGATCTCGACGGGCGCGATGACGATGTCCGCGCCCAGCGCGCCGATCACGCCGTCGGCAGGACCGTCGACGATCAGCGCACCGTCGCGGCGCACGCCGGTCAACCCCGACGACAGCGCGACGGCGCCGGTGCGCGAGCCGTCGGTGAGCCCGGGTAGTTGCGTCCGCGCCCACGCGCCGCCCGCCTGGGCGAGCACCGCGCTCGCCAGTGCCGTCGGCACGAACGGACCGGTGTGCAGGCCGCGCCCGAGCGGCTCGAGGGCGACGGCCAGCGTGAGCAGGCCCGCGCCCTGTCCGCCCAGGTCCTCGGCGACGTGCAGGCTCAGCAGCTCCTGGGCGACGAGGGCGTCCCAGTGGGGCAGCTTGCCCGCGTCGCCGGATTCCACCGCCGCGCGGACGGTTTCGCCGGTGATGGTGCGCTCGACGAAACCGCGCACCGCGTCGGCGAGCGCCGCGTGGTCCTCGCGGACGCCGACGCCGAGTTCGTAGCTGGTGCGTGCCATGACTAGCTGGTCTCCTTCAGCTGGGCGGCGACACCGTCGATGGTCCACGGGCCGTCGGTCTCCACCGTGCGCACGTCGTGCCAGCCGCCGAGCTCGATGATGGCCCCGCCCTGCACCGCGAACACCTTGCCGGTGAGCGCGCAGTCGGCTTCGGCCAGATGGGCGACCAGCGGGGAGATGTTGGCCGGGGAGAACGGGTCGAACTCGCCCTCGGGCACCTCGGCGGCGAACAGCGCGCCCATGCCGGGGGTGGCCAGGGTCAGGCGGGTGCGGGCGATCGGCGCGATCGCGTTGACGCGCACGCCGTAGCGCTCGAGCTCGTCGGCGGCGACCAGGGTCAGCGCGGCGATGCCCGCCTTGGCGGCGCCGTAATTGCCCTGTCCGGCATTGGGCATGAAGGTGCCGGAGGCCGACGCGGTGTTGATCACCGACGCCGCGACCGGGTGGCCGGCTTTGGTCCGCGCCTTCCAGTACGCGGCGGCGTGGTGCAGGGTGGCGGCGTGGCCCTTGAGGTGCACGGCGATCACCGCGTCCCACTGCGACTCGGCCATGCCCGCGATGAACGCGTCGCGCAGGATGCCCGCGTTGTTCACCAGCACATCGAGCGAGCCGTACTCGCTGACGGCTTGATCGACAAGGGCTTTCGCGCCGTCCCAGGTGGCGATGTTGTCGGTGTTGGCCACGGCCTGACCGCCGGCGGCGACGATCTCGTCGACCACCTGCTGAGCAGGACCGGCGTCGGCGCCGGTGCCGTCGTTGGCCCCGCCGAGGTCGTTGACCACGACCTTGGCACCCTCAGCGGCGAACAGCAGCGCGTGTTCACGACCGATGCCGCGACCGGCGCCGGTGATCACCGCGACGCGACCGTCGAGTTTTCCCATGAGTCTTGTCTCCTAGTTGAATTCGGCGCGGCCGTCGGTGATGGCGATCTGGCCCGCGGACTCGGTCTCGAAGGCGTAGGCGCGCACCCCCGAGCCCGCGGACTCGGCGGGCCAGAAGGTGGTGGTGATCTGCTGCCCCGGCAGGACGGGCTTGGCGAAGCGCACGGCCAGTCGGCGCAGGCGTGCGGTCTCGCTGTCGGCGAGTTCGGTCAGTGCGGCCCAGGAGGTGAACGCCATGGTGCACAGACCGTGGTTGATGATGCCGGGCAGCCCGGCCATCCTGGCGATCTCGTCGTCGAGGTGGATCGGCATCGGATCGCCGGAGGCAGGCGAGTAGCGGAAGGTCTGATCCTCGTCGATCCGGGCGATCACCCGCGCGGCCGGTTCCCCCGCGCGCTCGGTGTCGGTGAGGCGATGCTCCGGGGCGGCCTCGCCTTCGCCGGGCCCGGCGTCGACCTTGCGGAAGAACGCCGTCATCCACTGCTCGTTCACGAGTTCACCTGCCGCGTCCCGTGTTTCGGCGTAGACGACCACGGTCGACCCGTTGGGCTTGCCCGCGTAGCCGATCGGCTTGGCCCGCACGACCAGGTCGTCGCCGGGCCGGATCGGCCGGTGGAACACGAAGTCCTGTTCCCCGTGGACCAGCTTCATCAGCAGCTCCACCGGGGCCACCGACAACGCGGCAGGGGCCATCGAGGTGAACACCGGCACCACCGCGAACACCGGCGGCGCCACATCGCCTGCGCGATGGGCCGCGATCGGATCATTGGTCGCGGCGGCGTATTCGGCGATGCGCTCCGCGGTGACCGAAAAGTGCTCCGGGTCGGTCCACTCCCCCAGGCCGGAGCCGTCGAACACGACTCCGGCCGAGGCGACTTCGCTGGTCACGCGGCGGACCCGACGAGCTCGGTGAACTTGGCCATCGACTCCTTCAGGTCGGCCTCGGCGTGCTTGGCGACGGCCTTGCCGATCGGGCCGACGATCATGGTGCCCTTGAAGGAGGCATCGAAGGCGGCGGAGGAACCGGTGGCCGTGGGTTCCACCTTCAGCACGAATTCGACGGTGACACCGGCCATGCCGGTGCCGGTGATCTTGAGGTACCGGGTGGGGTCGACCTCGGCCACGGTCCACTCGATCTTGTTGGCCATATTCATCACCGAGACGACCTCGATGAAGCGCGCGCCCGCGGCCAGCTCGGCGGGCAGTTCCGAACGCCAGCCCTGGTGGATGGTCAGCCAGTCCTCCCAGTTCGCCAGATCGCTCAGGCGCGCCCAGGCGGCTTCGGGGGTCACGGGCAGGTCGGTGGACACGGTCACAGAGGCCATGGGATTACTCCTTGGAGAGAGGTGTGGTCGAAAAAGGGTCAGCGGTTCGCGGGACGGTAGGCGGTCACCACGACCGCGCCACCCAGTCCGATGTTGTGCTGCAGGGCGATGCGGGCGCCCTCGACCTGGCGGGCGTCGGCAGTGCCGCGCAGCTGCCAGGTGAGCTCGCTGCACTGGGCCAGGCCGGTCGCGCCGAGCGGATGGCCCTTCGAGATCAGCCCGCCCGAGGGGTTGACGACCCAGGTGCCGCCGTAGGTGGTGGCGTTGTCGTCGACCAGGCGTCCGCCTTCACCGGGCGCGCACAGGCCCAGCGCCTCGTAGGTCAGCAGTTCGTTGGTGGAGAAGCAGTCGTGCAGTTCGATGACGTCGACGTCCTCGGGCCCGATCCCGGCCTGCTCGTAGACCTTCAGCGCCGCCGTGCGCGACATGTCGGCGCCGACGAGGTTGATCGCGGTCGGGTCGGTGAAGGTGGACGACAGATCGGTGACCATCGCCTGTCCGACCATCTCGACCGCGCGATCGGCCAGCCCGTGCCGGTCGACGAACGCCTCACCGGCCAGGATCACCGCGCCGGCGCCGTCGGAGGTCGGCGAGCACTGCAGCTTGGTGAGCGGGCCGTAGATCTGCTTGGCGGCCAGCACTTCCTCGAGGCTGTATTCCTTCTGGAACTGCGCGTACGGGTTGTTCACCGAGTGCCGGTGGTTCTTCAAGCCGATCTTGGCGAACTGTTCGGCCGTGGTGCCGTAGCGCTCCATGTGCTCCTTGCCCGCGGCGCCGAACATGTACGGCGCGGGCGGCATGGCGAACTCCTGCAGTTCGGCCAGCGCGAGCAGGTGCCGCATCATCGGCTGCTCACGGTCGTCGAAGGTCGAGCCCAGCGAGCCCTTCTGCATCTTCTCGAAGCCCAGCGCCAGCGTGCACTCGGCGAGCCCGCCCCGGATCGCCTGGGCCGCGAGGTAGAGCGCGGTCGACCCGGTCGAACAGTTGTTGTTGACGTTGACGACCGGGATGCCGGTCATGCCCAGCTCGTACACCGCGCGTTGACCCGACGTCGACTCGCCGTACACATAGCCGACATAGGCCTGTTCGACGCGGTCGTAGTCGATGCCCGCATCGGCGAGCGCCTTGGTGCCCGCCTCCCTGGCCATGTCGGGATAGTCCCACTCCAGCGCGCCCGGCTTCTCGAACTTCGTCATGCCGACGCCGACGACGAACACCTTCTGTGTCATGTACGCACTCCTGTGTGCCGCGTGCCCGATTATGTGAGACACCGTGTAACCGGTAATGTATGTGGGACACGGCGTCCAAGTCAATGGTCGATCCGAAAGAAATTCCTCGACCTGGCGACCGGACTGCCCGTGGCGTGCGTTAGGGGCCTCGACACCCGACGCCCGGAGAGCTCTGGAAACCGGAGCGCTTAAACTAAGTGGGACACGTTGTCCAAGCCACGATGTGCTTTACGGTGCGATGGAGGAAATTGATGGTCAGGTGGGACACCGCCGTGCGCAATATCGGCGCGCTGTTCGGGGAGGGCATCGAACCGTACGCACCGACCCCGTCGGTCGACGTGTACGACCATCCGCACCGGCGGCTGCGGCACTACCGCCGCGCGACACCGGGTCGCGGCACTCCGATCCTGCTGGTGCCGCCGCTGGCGGTCACCATCTCGTGCTACGACCTGCGACCGGGGCAGAGCCTGGTCGAGTACCTCCTCGCGCTGGGCCGTGAGGTGTATGTCATCGACTACGGCGAGATCGGGTACGCCGACCGCGACCTGGGTTTCGAGGAGTGGGTCGACGACATCGTGCCCGACGCGATCCGCCGGGTCAGCGCCGAGCACGCCTACGCCCCCGTCGAGGTGATCGGCTGGTCGTTCGGCGGCACCATCAGTCTGTTGACCACCGCGGCCGACCCGGCGCTACCGGTCGCGTCGGTGACCGCGGTCGGCTCGCCGTTCGATCAACGGCGCAACGGACCGATGTCGGTGGCCAGATCACTCGGCAGGCTCGCGCCCACCCGGATCGTCACCGAACCGGTTCGCCTTCTCGGCGGCATCCCGAAACAGGCCGTGCGGATGGGTTTCCGGGCGCAGTCGCTGGAGCGTGAGCTGACCAAGCCGTGGTACATCGCGCGCCACGCCGGCGACACCGAGTCGCTCGCCAGGATGCAGGCCGTCGACCGCTTCATGGACCAGATGCCCGGCTACCCCGGCCGGTTCTACCGGCAGGTCTACCGCCAGCTGATCATCCGCAACGAGATGTGGACGGGCACAGTCCATCTCAACCCGGACCACGCCATCGACCTGACCACGATCACCGCCCCCGTCCTGCTCGTCGGCGGCACCCGCGACACGCTGGCCTCCGCCGCCTCGGTGGCAGCGGGAGCCGAGGTCCTCACCGGCGCGCCGACCACCTTCGTCGAGGTCGAGGGCAGCCACCTGGGCATCATCGCCGGCCCCACCGCCCGCACCGGCAGCTGGGCCGCGATCGCCGAGTTCCTCGACCGATCCCCCACCCCGAGCGACGACCATGACCTGCGGCCCCACACCTTGGCCACCCGCTGACGAGTGCGCACCGCCACCGCCTCGTCGGGGTTGGGCGGTGCGGATCGCGTCAGTCCAGGGTGTGTCGGCCCAGTTGTGGTGGTGCGGTGCGGTAGGTGGGCGGGGTCGCGCTGAGGGCGATCGGGTTGGCGACGGTCGGCTGTGGGGGGTCGCCCAGGGCGACAACCGGTGTGAGGCCGAGGTTTTCGGCCATGGCCACTGCCTGCGCGAGGTCGTTGACCGGGCCGCAGGGGACTTTCGCGGCGGTGAGCGCGGCGCACCACGCCGCGGCGGTGTCGGTGCGCAGGGCCGTCTCGAGGATCGTGCGCAGGTCGTCACGGTGGGTGACCCTGGCGCTGTTGGTGGCGAACCGGCTGTCGGTGGCCAGCGCGGGGAGACCGAGAACCTCGGTGAGACGGGCGAATTGGCGGTCGTTGCCGACGGCGAGCACCAGGGGCTGGTCCTTGCTGTCGAACACGTCGTACGGCACGATGCTCGGGTGCGCGTTGCCCATCGCCCGGGGGATCACACCGGCACCGACATAGGCCGCGCTCTGATTCGTCAGGGCCGACAGCAGTGAGGACAGCAGGTTCACCTCCACCCGCTGCCCCTCGCCGGTGCGGTCACGGTGCCGCAGCGCGGCGAGAATGCCCAGGGCCGCGTGCAATCCGGTGATGACATCGACCATCGCGACCCCGACCTTGGTCGGCGTCGCCGGATCCGGTCCGGTCACGCTCATCAAGCCACCGACGGCCTGGATCAGCAGGTCGTAGCCGGGCAGGTCGTTGTCGCGGCCGAAGCCGGTGATCGAGCAGTAGACGATGTCCGGGTTGGCCGCGACGACCTGGTCGTAGCCGAGGCCGAGCCGGTCCATGCCGCCGGGCAGGAAGTTCTCCACGACGACGTCGGCGCGGGCGACCAGGCGTCGCGCGGCGGCCAGGTCCTCGGCATCGGTGAGATCCAGTGCGACGGACCGCTTGTTGCGGTTGACGCTCTGGAAATAGGTGGAGTCGGTGACACCCCACGGCGGCCCCCATCGGCGGGTGTCGTCGCCGGTGCCGGGGCGTTCGATCTTGATCACCTCCGCGCCGAGGTCGGCCAGCAGCATCGTCGCGTACGGGCCCGCCAGGACGCGGCCGAAGTCCGCGATGAGCAATCCGTCGAGCGCCCCGGTCACCGGAACGCCGCTTCCCCGGTCAGCGCCTTGCCGAGGGTGAGCTGATGCACCTCCGACGTGCCCTCGTAGGTGAGCACGGATTCGAGGTTGTTGGCGTGCCGCAGCACTGGATACTCGAGCGTGATGCCGTTGGCGCCCAGAATGGTTCGGCATTCCCGCGCGATGGCGATGGCCTCGCGCACGTTGTTCAGCTTGCCGGTGCTGATCTGCTCGGGAGTGAGCTGCCCGCGGTCTTTGAGACGGCCGAGGTGATAGGCGAGCAGGTGCCCCTTGCCCAGTTCCAGCGCCATGTCGGCGAGCTTGGCCTGGGTGAGCTGGTAGCCGGCCAGCGGCTTGTCGAACACGGTGCGCGAGCGCGCGTAGTCCACGGCGGTCTCGAAGCAGTCCCTGGCGGCGCCCATGGCGCCGAAGACGATGCCGAAGCGCGCTTCACCGAGGGCGGCCAGCGGTCCGCGCAAGCCCTCGGCTCCGGGCAGCATCGCCGAGGCGGGCAGCCGGACGCCGTCGAGCACGAGTTCGGAGGTCACCGAGGCGCGCAGCGACAGTTTCGCGTGGATCTCGGGCGCGGAGAATCCCGGGGTGTCGGTGGGGACGACGAAACCGCGGATGCCCTCGTCGGTCCGCGCCCACACCACCGCGACGTCGGCGACGGAGCCGTTGGTGATCCACATCTTGGTGCCGTCGAGGATCCAGTCACCGCCGTCGCGCCTTGCCCTGGTCCGCATGCCGCCGGGGTTGGAGCCGAAATCGGGTTCGGTGAGCCCGAAGCACCCGATCGCCTTGCCCGCGGCCATACTCGGCAGCCACTGTCGCTTCTGTTCCTCGCTGCCCCAGTGGTGGATCGAGAACATCGCCAGTGATCCCTGCACCGAGACCAGGCTGCGAATGCCCGAATCGACGGCCTCGAGTTCGAGGCAGGCCAGACCGTAGGCGGTGGCGCTGGTGCCCGCGCAGCCGTGCCCGTCGAGGTGCATGCCGAGCACACCCAGCTCGCCCAGTTCCTCGGCCAGTTCACGCACGGGGATCCGGGCCGATTCGAACCACTGCGCGATGTGCGGACGCAGCCGTGTCGCGGCGAATTTCCGGACGGTGTCGCGGATCTCGATCTCGTCCGGGGACAGCAGGGAGTCGAGCGCGAACAGCGTGGTCAGGGTCTGGGGCCGAGTCATGGTACCTCCGTGGAATCGCGACGCCGCGCTACGCGAGAACGTTTGTGCAAACGTTTGCACTATCGATTGCGTCGACTACGCTAGGTGGCGCCCCGCCGGGGCGTCAAGCCGAAAGGACGACACCGTGCCCCGACCCGCCCGTGCTCCCACGCTCAAGGAGATCGCCGAGCGAGCCGGGGTCCACATCTCGACCGCCTCGCGGGTGCTGCGCCAGGACGAGCCCGTCGACGGTTGGTCCGAGTCGGCGCGGCGCGTGCTCGAGGTGGCCGCGGAGCTGGGCTATCAGCGCAATGTCTGGGCGGCGAGTCTGCGCACGCGCAAGACCACGACCCTCGGCGTCGTGATGCCGCGCCTGATCGACGGTGTGGTGGCCATGACGTATCAGGGCATCGAGGAGGCGGCGACCCGGGCAGGCTATTCGGTCCTGCTCTCGAGCCCGCCGGATGATCCGGACGCGCAGCGCCGGGCCACGGAGCTGCTCCTCGGCAGGCAGGTCGACGGCCTGTTGCTGAGCAGCGTGCACGCACCGGGGCACGCGTTCGTCGATTCCCTTCCGCTCGGCGGGGTTCCGGTCCTCACCGTCACCCGGCACGCCGATGCCGGACTCCCCTTCGTCGTCGGGGACGACCGGCTCGGCGGCGCACTGGCGGCTCGGCACCTGCTCGAACGCGGTTACACCGATCTCGCGGTGATCGCCGGGCCAGCCCACGCCACCACGGCGGGCGACCGCGTGCGCGGATTCCTCGACGCGCTGACGGTCGCGGGCGTGGCGATCGCGCCGGAGCGGGTCGTGGCGTCGAGCTTCGAGGTCGACGGCGGTGTCCAGGCCGCGCGGACGCTGCTCGACCGGCCCGATCGGCCCCGAGCGCTGTTCGCGGTGAGCGACACCCTCGCGATCGGCGTTCTCGGTGTCGCGCGGGATCTCGGCCTGTCCGTCCCCGGCGAGGTGGCCCTCGTCGGCTACAACGACATCCCCGTCGCCGCGCAGTTGCCCGTCGCCCTGACCACCGTCGCCTCCCCCGCCCGCGACATCGGCGCGACCGCGGTGCGTCACCTGCTCGCGCTGATCGACGGCCGCGAGGCCGAATCCGTCCGCCTGCCGGTCGAACTCGTCGTGCGGGCGACTACCTGAGACCCGCCCGGATCCGCGACTTCCGAGGCCGCAGGCCGGAGCCGGCCGGGCGTCAGAGGCGTTCGAAGACGGCCGCCAGTCCCTGTCCGCCGCCGATGCACATCGTTTCGAGGCCGTAGCGGCCTTCTCGGCGCGAGAGTTCGCGCAGCAGCGTGGCGAGGATCCGGGCGCCGGTGGCGCCGACCGGATGACCGAGGGAGATTCCCGAGCCGTTCGGGTTGACCCGCGCGTCGTCGGGTTCGATCTTCCAGGTGCGCAACACAGCGAGGGTCTGCGCGGCGAAGGCTTCGTTGAGTTCGATCACCGCCATGTCGTCGAGCGTGAGATCGAGTCGGGCCAGCGCCTTGTCGGTGGCGGGCACCGGCCCGATGCCCATGGTCGCCGGCGCCACACCGGCGACCGCCCACGACGCCAGCCGCGCGAGGGGGCGCAGTCCGAGCGCACGCGCGCGCTCCGGTGTCGTGACGACGCAGAGCGCGGCACCGTCGTTCTGCCCGCTGGAATTGCCCGCGGTCACGGTGGATTCCGGATCGATCTTTCCCCGCAGGGGGCGCAGCCGCGCCAGCGAGGCGAGGTCGGTGTCGGCGCGCGGATGCTCGTCGACGGCCACCGTCACCGGATCCCCGGTGCGCTGCGGCACGGCGACGTTCACCATCTCGTCGGCGAATCGGCCTTCGCGTTGCGCGGCGACCGCCCGCCGGTGGGACTGCACGGCGAGCGCGTCCTGGTCTGCGCGGCTGATGCGGAACTCGGCACGCAGATTCTCCGCGGTCTCGATCATGCCGCCCTCGACCGGAAAGGCCTTGCCGCCCGCGGTGATCCGCGCACGGGCCAGACGGTCGTGCAGGACGGGTCCCGCGCCGCGGACACCCCAGCGGATGTCGTCGGTGTAGAACTCGGCGCGGCTCATGGATTCCACGCCGCCGGCCAGGACGAGGTCGCTGCCCCCGGACTGCACCTGCATGCAGGCCTGCAGCACGGCCTGCAGGCCTGAGCCGCATCGCCGGTCCACCTGGACGCCCGGCACGCCGATCCCCAGTCCCGCGTCCAGCGCCGCGACGCGACCGATCGCGGGCGCCTCGCCGTTGGGCGAGGACTGCCCGAGGATCACGTCGTCGACCGCCGCGGCGGCGAGGCCGGTCCGGGCGACGAGTTCGGTGATCACGGTCGCGGCGAGTTCCTGGGGTGTGAGGTCTTTGAAGACCCCACCGAACCGGCCGACCGGGGTTCGCAGGGGTTCGCAGATGACAGCTTCGGGCATGGGTGTTCCTCTGGGCGTCAGGTGTTGGATCGGATCTGGCTCAGGTCGTGCTCGATCGCGGCGCTGGTCTCGAGCAGGGCGGGGATCAGCGAGTCGTGGACTTCGCGCAGGGTGTAGCGGGCGGCGTGGGTCGAGATGTTCACCGCGGCGACGACGGCGCCGTGCTGGTCGCGGACGGGCGCGGCCATCGAGCGGAGTCCCTGTTCGAGTTCCTGGTCGACGACGCTGTAGCCGTCGATACGGACCTGGGCCAGCTCCGCGCGCAGCTGCCGCTTCGTCGTGACGGTGGTGTCGGTCAGCGGGGTCAGCTCGATCGAGTCCAGGTATTCCGACAGCGCGTCGGCGTCGAGGTCGGCGAGCAGGACACGGCCCATCGAGGTGGCGAACGCGGGGAACCGGGTGCCGATGTTGATCGAGACGGTCATGATGCGGCTCACCGGAACTCGGGCGACGTAGACGATGTCGGCGCCGTCCAGGATGGAGACCGAGGTCGACTCGCGGACCTTCTCGGCCAGCGCCTCGAGGTGCGGGCCTGCCAGGTCGGGCAGGGTCAGGCTCGACAGGAAGCTGTAGCCGAGCTCGAGGACGCGCGGGGTGAGCCAGAACCGCGTGCCGTCGCTGCGCATGTAGCCGAGTTCGACCAGCGTGCGCAGGAAGCGCCGTGCGGTGGCGCGCGTCAGGTCGGTGGCGTGGGCGACCTCGCTGAGGGTGCGGCTCGGATGCTCGGCGTCGAAGGACCGGAGGACGGCAAGGCCGCGCGCGAGGGACTGGACGTGATCCGGCGACGGTTCTGTCATCCGCGACTCCTTCTCGCACCCGTTCGGCATACGAACACACGTGCACTATACGAACGAGTCGGTCAGCGGTTCCTCGCGGGTGATCCCGGGTCGCCGACGGCGGGCCGGATCACACGTGACCGTGCAGGACGAGGGTGTCGTCGATGCAGCGCGCGATGAACGCGTCATCGATCGGCTTCTCACCGACCAGCAGCCGGAAATACAAAGGCGCGGAGAGGGTTTCGAGAACCGCGCGGGGGTCGGCGGCCGCGGGCAGCTCGCCGCGCTCGATCGCCGCGGTGATGATCCGCGCGCTCACCTCGAACCGGTCGTGCCAGAACCGGCGGCGGGCGGCGTCCACCTCGGGGTCCGCCGAGAGTGCGATGCTCGTACCGACCAGCCGGGCGATGCCCGGGGTCGAGATCAACCGCGAGACCTGTTCGGCGAGCACTCGCAGATCGGATCGGAGGGCGCCCGTGTCGGGCACGGGGTTTCCCGCCGCGGCCAGCTCGGTGATCGCCGCGGCGATCAGGGCCGTCCTGGTGCCCCAGCGCCGGTAGATCGTCGTCTCCGCGACGCCGGCCCGCGCGGCCACGTCACCGATGGTCAAACCCTCGATTCCGTGCTCGGTCACCTGGTCGAGGGTGGCCGTCAGCACCGCCGTCCGCACTCGCGCCGAGCGCCCCCCGGTACGCCTGCGCGGCCCGGGGACATCCTCGGTTTGCTCGCTGTCCTCGCCCGCACGCTGGCCCATGGTCTCCTTTCTACTCGACGGACGCGATCAGCCAGTTGCTGAATTCGCACGCCAGGTGCCACTGGTGCTGCTGGATGTTCCGGCGGGGAACCGCCGCGGGGAACTGCACTGTCAGCAGGGCGTCGAGCGCGCCGTCGCGGTCGCGGAACTGGTGTCGCACGCCGCCGATGGCCAGTCCGTCGTCGAGCAGCGCGGTTCCGGTGACCTGGAACGGATAACCGGGATCGACCGGCACCCGGACGTGGTCGGTCCGCGTGTAGTCGATGAGGAACCGCGAGGCGGCCGGGGAGCCGCCGGTGGTCTCGACGACTTCCTGCCGTCCGTCCGGCAGACCGCGCACCAGGTAGTGATCCGGGCAGGCGGCGTTCATCGCGATCTCGTCGTCGACGACGACCAGATTGCCGAACCACTCGGCGAACCGTTCCGCGGACAGACCGGGGACACGGAGCCGGGTGACCGCGAACGCGACCCGGCCCCGGCTCACCGCCACCCCCAGGCGGGTGATGCGCTCCGACACGGCCAGCTCGTGTTTGAGCACGGCGTACGTTCCGGCATGCCCCAGTCGGGCTTTCAGAGCGCCCAGCGCGGCACGCCGTTCATCCAGTGATCCGCCTCGCGCCCGGACACCGGGTACGCCGGACAGCGCCTCCCCGACCCCGAGACCCCCGAGTCGTCGGGCGAACTTGGCGAGTACGGCATCCGCCCGCCGGGATTCCCACGCGAGCACTTGCGCCCGCGAGACCTCGCGGTCCCCCACGGTCGCCCGGATGTCGTTCGCCTCGATCATGACCAGCCCTGCCTCTCCTCATCGCTTCGGCGAGCGTTACTGTACGCCATTAACGCAAGAAATACTTGCGTTAAGATTCCCACTCCGTCGCCGTCGCCAGGGATCACCTCCAGCCCACTTCCCCACATCCAGGAACACCAAGAAAACAGGTAGTCAAGTTCACCACTTATCACCGCCTGGACATTCCTGGTGGCAGCGGTCTAGCCTCAAGTGAATTACTCAATTAATTGCCTAGGAGGCAGGGTGCGTCAACCGTTCCGTACCGCGGCGGATCCCGGCGATCTCGATGCTCCGCACCCGCGGTTCTCCCGCTATGTCGCGCTCGGCGACAGCCAGACCGAGGGCGTCGGGGACGGCGACGACAGCACCGGACTGATCGGGCTGGCCGATCGCCTCGCCGAAACCATGGCGCGGACCCATCGGGGCTGCTGTACGCGAACCTGGCCGTGCGCGGGAAGCTCGCCGCGCAGGTGCGCGAGGAGCAGCTCGCGGCCGCGTTGACCCTGCGACCCGATGTCGCCACGGTGATCGCCGGCGTCAACGACCTGCTGCGCCCCCGGTTCGACCCGGCTTCGGTGGGCGCCCACCTCGACGCGATGTTCGCGGCGCTGACCGAGCAGGGCACCGTCGTGGCGACGGTGACCGTGCCGGACCTGGGCCGGGTGATTCCGGCGGCTCGACCGCTGAGCGCGCGCATCGCCGCGCTCAACGAGGTGATCCGTCACCGGGCCGGACGCCACGGGGTGCTGGTCGCTCGCGTCGGTGACCACCCGGTGTCCGCCGATCCCCGGCTGTGGGCCCCTGATCGGCTGCACTGCGGCCCGTTGGGTCACCAGCGCATCGCCGAGGCGCTCGCCGAGGCGTTGGGGCTGCCGGGATCGAGCAGCGACTGGGCGGCGGAACTGCCGACGCGCACGCCCGCACCCGGTCCGATGACCGCCTTCGCGACGGAATGGCAATGGGCGCGAGGGTTTCTCGGGCCGTGGCTGCTTCGCCGCCTCACCGGCAGGTCCTCCGGCGACGGCCGGGTCGCCAAGCGCCCGCAGTTGACGCCGGTCGTGCCCGCCGAGGCCGCGCCTGCCCCGTGAGCCGGCCCGGCCACCGCGCCGCGGCGACCACCCGACGCGGGCGGGGCGCGGACTTGCCGAACCGGGGATAATCGACGTCGGGAGGGCGGGAGCGCACGCACCACGAGGAGCAGGCGACATGCACAGTCACCGCACGTTCTCACACTTGCTGCAGGCGATGGGCGAGGAGTCCTTCGACGACGACCGCGTGCGGCACGCGGCCTGGGCCGCGCGGTGCGTCGGCCGCGGCGCCACCGCTCCCCTGGTGCCCGGCGACCTTCCCGCGCTGTCCGAGTGGCTCACCCCGCACGTGCTACCGGCCGGATCCGTGGTGTTCTCGGCGGAGACGCCGTCCGACGGGGTGTGGATCGTGCGCCGGGGACAGCTCGAACTCTCCGTCGGGTCCGACCGGGAGTGCGTGGTGGTCGGGGTGCTGCGCCCCGGTGACGTGGACGGTGACATCGCGCTGCTGCTGGCGACACCGCCGCCCTACACCGCGCGCACGCGCACCGACGCGGAGTGCCTGTTCCTCTCACCGCGCGACTTCGACACCCTCCTGACCAGCCACCCCGCTGTCGCGCGCCGCTGGCTGACCAGCGTCGCGCAGCGACTTTCCCTCGGCCGGGACCGCCTGATCGCGGGCCTCGGCAGTCCGCTGCCCGTGCAGGTGGCTCGGCTGCTGCTCGACGAAGCCGACGACGAGTCGGGGTCGGTGCGGCCGACGCGGCGCGCCCTCGCGGCCATGCTCGGCGCACGACGCCCGGAGCTGCACAAAGTGCTCGAGGAGTTCGAACGGCACGGCCTGATCAGGACCGATGCCGATGGCATCGAGATCGCGGACGCCGACGGGTTACGGCAGCTCGCCGCGAAGGCGCTCAGCCGCTGACTCCCCGCGCGGGCGTAACGCGGGCGGCACCGGATCCGACCGCAATGGTGTGAGCGCGGCGAGCGAGGACAGGACGGAGGGCGCGTGACAGCCGGTCGGATGAGACGCACCGCCGTGGTCGCCGGGGCCGCGGGTGTCCTCGGTCTCCTCGGCTACGGCGGGTTCGCGGCCGCGCAGCCGAGCGTCGTGAGCGGCGACGAGGTCGCCGTCGCCGGCGCAGACAGCGCTACCGAGGTTCCCGATCGCCCCGGATACGGCGGTGTCCCTAGGTTCGTCGCGGCGCCGGGGGATCACGGCAACGGCGGGAACAACGGCAACTCGAACCCTGGCAGCGGGAACGGCAACCAAGGCAACGGCGGCGGCAACCAAAGCAACAACGGCAACCAGAACCCTGGCAGCGGGAACGGCAACCA